>JALNXY010000027.1 GCA_023230105.1 Verrucomicrobiota bacterium | reverse complement strand
GGAGATCATGCAAGCCAGGATTTCCGCTTCACCCGCATCGGCCAGGGCATGGAGCAGAGCCAGAGCGCCCACATCATCCACATCCTCAGCCATATCCGTATCAAAGATGATTTTTGCCGGTGCACCCAATACGGAACCGCCGCAGGCCCAGATCAGCAAAGCGGCCAGGCACAAAGCCGCCGCAGTTTTTCGATATATTTTATTCATAGTCATTTTCATTCCACTTTCGTTTTTCACGCTCGCTGAAAGCGACTGGCGCAATCTAGTTGCCCGAATTAGACTCCCTGCAGCCCCCCGGAGTCAAGCGAGTAAGCTCTGCTGGATGGGGATTGGCTTCCGACAAGTCTTTATCATAGCCTCAATTCCTGATAGCCTCTGAGGCCATTTGGGTCCGCCGGAAGCGGTCCCGGAGAATACGTGAATCGATATGGCATGGATTTATCTCATCATAGCGGGCGCCTTCGAAATTGCCTGGCCCGTAGGCCTCAAGATCGCCCACACTCATAAAATCGGCGGCACTGTCCTGGCCGTGATCACGATGATCATCAGCGGCTTTTTCCTCTACCTGGCCCAGAAAACAATCCCCATCGGGACCGCTTACGCCGTCTGGACCGGAATCGGCGCCGCCGGAGCCATGGCCGTCGGGATTCTGTTCTGGAATGACCCGCTCACCTTCTGGCGCATTCTGGGAGTCATATTCATCGTCGGCGGAGTCGTCATGCTCAAGCTGGCCAGCTAATCCGGCAACATTTTTCCTCAAAAATAGAACGCATCTGTTTCTGAGATGAGGCGAATGAGGATATAGTAGTGCTTTAACGTTGCCCCCACCAGGGCATTATGCTATATACCTTGCATATTGACCGGGCTGACAAACTGCGTTTTAAAGTTGCCCCCACCAGGGCATTATGCTATATCAGTATGGAAACAAGCTCTTGCTCGAGATTAGTTTTAAAGTTGCCCCCACCAGGGCATTATGCTATATCAACCATCAGCTTGGACCAGTCGCGTTGACGGTTTTAAAGTTGCCCCCACCAGGGCATTATGCTATATGTGCAAAAGGCTGCTGCAATGGTCGGGAAGAGTTTTAAAGTTGCCCCCACCAGGGCATTATGCTATACATGCTTTGCTCTGGCCTCTTCTGCATTTTGAGTTTTAAAGTTGCCCCCACCAGGGCATTATGCTATATAAAAATGGCAGTCTTCAAACATCGTGAGGTAAGTTTTAAAGTTGCCCCCACCAGGGCATTATGCTATACATTGCATTGCTAATATCAACAGGTGTACCTTGTTTTAAAGTTGCCCCCACCAGGGCATTATGCTATATGAAATTTTGCGAAGATGCCCGCATGCTTTTGGTTTTAAAGTTGCCCCCACCAGGGCATTATGCTATAGATTTGATGTTTGCGAACAACGCTTTCCTCCGGTTTTAAAGTTGCCCCCACCAGGGCATTATGCTATAGGACTGCCAGATGTTGAAGATACATCGCCATCGTTTTAAAGTTGCCCCCACCAGGGCATTATGCTATAATTACACCTTCAGTAATATCAACCGGATCGCGTTTTAAAGTTGCCCCCACCAGGGCATTATGCTATACCGGTGAAACAGAGATTCTCAGTGGGTTTTCCGTTTTAAAGTTGCCCCCACCAGGGCATTATGCTATACGGAACTCCAGCAAAAGACCTTTGATTTTTCGGTTTTAAAGTTGCCCCCACCAGGGCATTATGCTATATCTGTCGGAGTTTCAACTTTAAACAGAATTGAGTTTTAAAGTTGCCCCCACCAGGGCATTATGCTATAATATTTATCCAAGCTACGGAATCGATGATATAGTTTTAAAGTTGCCCCCACCAGGGCATTATGCTATAGCCTTTAAAACCTTGTATGATCCATCGTATGAGTTTTAAAGTTGCCCCCACCAGGGCATTATGCTATATAGAGTGTATGAATCTTCCCGTGGTGAGTTAGGTTTTAAAGTTGCCCCCACCAGGGCATTATGCTATACTTTCGGGAATGATGTGCCAGAGGATATTGCAG
Source organism: Verrucomicrobiota bacterium (assembly GCA_023230105.1). Lineage (GTDB taxonomy): Bacteria > Verrucomicrobiota > Verrucomicrobiia > Limisphaerales > UBA1412 > UBA1412. The sequence goes on along the minus strand of JALNXY010000027.1, from coordinate 37,157 downwards.
TTTTAAAGTTGCCCCCACCAGGGCATTATGCTATATGGAGCCGCTTAACTCTCTCTGAAAGGACCGGTTAAGCGGCTTCCGATTTTCACGAATCGCCTTTTTGAGGGCATTTTTACCAGATCAGAACAAAGGCTGCAAAGGGGCGTTCCTTCGACTCTGCGTCAAGGCCCAGCAGAATAATTTGTTGCTCCCAGATTCGATTCTCCATCGGAATGAGCCGCACATCCCCTTCGGGCACGTATATTTCCACTACTCTGCGCATGTAGCGGATCACCCGCTCACACTCATGAGGCTCCCCATCGAAGAGATAAAGGCTGTACTGAACCCGGTAGCCTCCCAGCGCCTCGAATTCTTTGCGAAGCAGGGTCTGATGCTTCACATCGGGCAAGTCATAGGCAAGCATCACGAGCATGGAGCCGGAAAGGGATAAAGGGATAACGTTTGGGGGCTGCCAGGTTGTTCACGAAGGATTCCACAACCAGGCGCAGGATGCTTCTCAGCCGGAATCGCCGTTCGCGATAGTGCCAGAAGGATTCCATCATCTCCGCGAATCGAGCCGCCATCGCCTTTTTATCATGCATTTCATCCATGTAGCGGATTACGGTGAGCTCTACGCAACAGCGGAAGGGCTCAATCAGGTCACAAACAAGGCTGGGCCGCGAACGGCGCAAGCGATGAATGATCCCGATTCCCGGTTCCACTCCGGAGGCTACGCATTGCCACTCCAAGGCGTGATAGAGGAACCCGTAGCCGTAGTTGAGGGCCACATTGAGCGGAGCCTGGGCATTGCGCTTTTCCCGAGCGAAAATATCGAGTGCAGCCGCCTCAAAGTAACGGGCCCAGAAAAACTTGGCCCAGTTGGCCTCCAGGCGTAGAATTCGGTTAAAGGAGTTGGGTGCCAACCTGGGCAGCGGCTCCAGGGACGGGTCCAGCGAGCGAAGCAGCGTATGCTGATTGGCCACCTTGCTCATCAGCAAATCGGAAGCCAGCTGAGTGGAATGCTTCGGATGCAGATTGCATATGCGCCAGGTCGCCTCAGGGTTTACATAGCGGCAGCGTGGTAAAATGGAGCAGGTACTCCACTTGCCCCGTTTTCGATCCCAGCATGCCATGACAACGGGGCACTGCTCGCTCAAGGCCTGCAGGCTTTGCTGACTCCAGCGCCCCCGCGAGGCAAAGCACTGCACAGAGCCGAGCACCCTTAAGGCAATCCGCTGCTTTGAGTGACACAGCATCCCCGATTCAATATGAATATCAGGCTCTTCACTCACCAGGATCAGATGATGAATCATGGCTTTTCCACCGATGGAGAGCGCAACTTTAATTTCCGGGCAAGCTCTTCGGGTAAACCCAAACCAAGAAAGGCAGCCAATTCAAATCTGTTTTTTCTTGGTTTAGGTTCTTCTTTGCTCAAAAGCGGTTTTAGTTCGATACATCCTTCTGTTTTTATCGCACTTACCTTGCACCACTTGCTTTGCGGCAGGATCGATTCTTCGGAAGTAAAGTGTGTGGTGTCTACCCCCTCTTTCGCTTTTTCTCCTTTTTTGGGAGGAATCAAAAAAACATCTCCTTTTTTGAACTCACCCACTTTGTGAGCGAAGGGCGGCAGCTTCCCGCAGTGAGATTGCCTCAAATTCACTGCATTTTCAGCGTTCAGCAAATCGACCATGTATTTGGGAAGATTTTTCCGGCTGCGCCAGGGAATGCCCAGGCGCCTCAAGCCCCTCATGGCATCATTGGTGGGAATAATTCGTTTATAATAATCCCAGCGTTTCCCTTTGGAATTCCACCCCAGCCAGAGCTCCAGGCGGTCATTGGCTTCTTTAAGTTTTCGGAGTTGAGCCACTCTCCCATCAGGGTGGATGATCCCGGACCATCCAAGAGGAGATTTAAAGGTGCCTTTACCGCTTTTTTTCTTAAAAAAACGAACCGGTTTTCCGTTTTTGAGATGAAGCGCTTTTTGAGGATTTTCCAGCCACGCTTCTAATGTATTATCACTGGGAATCCGATTTTCTGAAATTCCTCCCGCAAAGAGTTTCTCTTTCAAATTCTCTACTGTAAATTTCTTGAGATCATCTTGTTTCGAGGGTAGCAGAGAAACTCTTTGCCAGACATTTCCTTCCGGATCTACACTCCAAAATGTGCCGTCTCCCAGAGGTTTGCTTTTACTGCGGGAGCGGAGGCTGACGACGGGGCACTCCCTCTGAACCTCTCCATCCAAAGAGGATAGGTCAGGCTTGAGCCCTTCAACAGCCCGGATAACATACACATCGATACACTTTCCGCCTATCTGCCTGACTTCTTTTTTATTCTCAAAAATTCCTCCGCAATGGATATCATTCACGCCCGCACCCGGGGGGATAAAGGAGAGGATGGCCGCATCCACTCGGTGATGGGTCACATCGTTGCGGTCCTTCTTTCCCACTTTCCACCCTTTGCGTGCGGCAGAGGTGTGGAGACCGCTCGGGTTCCCAATTCGTTTGCGAATTTCTCCGGAATCCTCTGTCAAACCCATCCAGACGCAGACCATTCGGCGGAGTTGCCTGGCTAACTGAGCCGTGCGGGTCAGGTTTTCGAAATCCGGAACAGGCAGCTCCTTGGTGGGGACAAAGGAGAAGAGTTCCCGTTTTTTATCGCTCCACTTAAACGCCTTGCTCTGAGCGAGCATTTTCTCCCACGAAAGCCAGCCGAGCGAGCTATTACGGTCGGCAGCTTCCCGGGGCGTCAGATTGTCCATATCACTATTGGTCTTACTGCGAGTGAGTACCAGGTTGTCTTCTATTGCCAAACCGCCCCTGCTATCGGGGAAGAGGTGTGCCAACTGTAAGTCCGCGGCCAGTGGCTTCGGCCCCAGCGATCTTCCTGTAAATGGACAAATGGCTTCCTGTGTGACTATGCCATCCTTTGCCATTCCTCCCTGCTGGCGATAGAGCTTGAGGCGAGTCAACACGCTGCGCCCCGGTACTTCTGGAAAACCATACATTTTGGCCAGACTTTCCACAAATGCACGGGAATCACTGCTGGCGTCTGCCCGCTTCTTCTTTTCCTCTTCATTCCGGGGTGGGTCTTTGATGCACTCAATAATGCAATAATCCGGGACTGATTTTCCGCCCAGCTTATCCTTCAGCTCCTTTTCAAAAAGCTGATGGAGGAAGCCTTTGACTCCAAACGGTGAAGAAATGGCTTTCCCTTCCTTGGGTTTTCGAAGCACGCCCAGAAGAGTCTGTACCTGAGTGTATACGCCGTAATCCATCAAGGTATTGGCCATGACTTCGTAATAGCCTATCTCTTTCTTCCGGGCAGAAATTTTTTTCGGGTCAAAAGAGGTTCCGTCACGGGTCGCGTCGTTAAAAAGCTGCCTGGCCGCTTCGCTTGAGAGTTTGGCTCTATTCTTCAAAGATCGGCTGGGTGCGATCAGGTCCTTGAGTTGATCCCAAACATTGTTTTTTTGCGTCTTACCCTTCGAGGCGATTTTGAGCTTCTCTGCCTTGAGAACTTTTTTGAGTGCTTCCTTCGCCTCTTTCCAGGAAGGTGTTGCATCCGGGATCGGGTGAGCGGCCAGATATTCGATAAGGGTTTTGACGCAGTTTTCCGAGAGATTTTTCTCCGTTATCTGTCCGTTTTCTTCAAGGGGAAAATTTTGATGGGAGAGGAAGTCGCGCAGATCCTCCGGGCTGCTCTGCTTCGAAGAGCGACCGGGTGCGATCCGCTCCTTAAGCTTATCCCAGGGGCTGATTTTTTTCACTTTCTCCTGCGGGGCGATTTTGAGATTCTCAGCCTTGAGGACGGTTTCGAGCGCTTTCTTTGCCTTATCCCAGGAAGGTTTTGTCTTCGAGGTCGTGTGAGCAACCAGATAATCGATAAGGGTTTTGACGCAGTTTTCCGGGAGAGTCCGGCTAACTTGCTGTTTGCCCTCCAAAAGGATGAAACGGCGATTGGAGAGGAAATCGAGCAAATTCCATTTGCGTACGTCCGGGGTACTCCGGAGAGCACATTGGTTTTCTTCCAAGCCCCAGTGGAGTGCAAAGGGGCACTTGCCAATCTTTTTCTCGAAATGCTCCCTACACTCGTCAGGTGTTTTCCGGTTGTAGTGGAAAATGCTGGCAGCCTTTTGATCCGGTGTTGTGCAGGGAAGGAAGAGCTTCGCCATAAATTCATCTGTGCTTGAGACCAGAGAAGCATGCCGTTGGATAATATCTCTCAAATGGGCTTCCACCTGACTCCGGGGAAAGTTGATACCTCGGCCCCGACGATGATCGGATTTATTTGATGCGTATTCTTTGAGCATCTTCTCCATGCTGTTTTTTTCGGACCAAATTTTTTGGTCATCAATCGCTTTTTCCCATACTTTTCTCTCATCGTCGTTCAGAGGTCCCTTACTACCCATCAGCTCTTCCGTATATGAATAAAGCTCTTCTGCTGCCTCATCATCCACGAAAGAGGAAGAGAGCCATTTACATGCATCTTTGAGAGTAGGCTCTTCGCCCCAAGGGTAGCCGCCTTCGCCGGAGGAAAGTGCATAAAAATCGTAGCCTCGATGCGCCACTAGAGACCGAATGCAAATCGAGAGAGCTTCTTTGGAAGCCAACCCGCCCTTATAGGCTGCGCGATATCGCATAGGAAACGGGTCGCTGCGGCTCATGACGTCATCGTTCACCCAAGGCAGGCCATGCTCCTCAAAAAGAATCTTGAGCCTGCGCATACGAAGCCTCCTGTTTTTGCGAGCACGACGGGCCCCCCGATTAGTCCGCCTGCCGGCAAGAGGTTTTGGGCCGGGAAGGCTAACCATCAATGACTTGCAATAAACCAATTCTTTCCCTTTTCTAACGGCGATCCCAATGCCCTCGATTCCGATATCAAGGCCAAGCACAACGGCTTCTTCACCGTAAAAGGGATCATTCTTCCAGGAATTGATGATGGCGGCGCGGCTGAAATCTATATTTTTAATTTGCATTTCTTTTACAAAAGGCTAACAATGAAACAGGCTACTTTCTAGTCGGAAGTAGTCTACTTTAAAACCAGCACCCTTTGCAAGCGTAGAAGAGCGCATCTGAGCAAAGAAGAGGTGTGACTTCAATACGGGGCATTTCGCATGCCCCTTTTTCTTTTTCTCACCACGAATGAACACGAAGAGACACGAATCAGTGCGGGCGAAAAGACTTGTTCTCTCCGGCGTATCGTGAGAGAATGAGAGCTTTGAATCGTTGGAGAAATTTTTAGAAAGCGTTTCAAAAAAAGAACCTGAATTTATGAAGAAGAACATCATCAGTTTGTTGTGTTTATTCGCCTGTTCCTGCTTCGCCCAGGCACAGCTCACTCTCCCCGGTGCGCCGGAGGGATTTGACAAGGAAAAAGAGGGAATCGCACGGGGTAAGATCGAAACCGTCAGCTACGATTCCACCACGGTAGGCAATGCGCGCAAGGCGCTCGTTTATACGCCTCCGGGATTCAGCGCGGATGAGAAATATCCGGTTCTCTATCTGTTGCATGGGATAGGAGGAGATGAAAATGAGTGGAACAACGGTGCAAAGCCGCAGATCATTCTCGATAATCTCTATGCCGCTAAAAAGCTCGCGCCGATGATTGTGATCATGCCCAATGGGCGGGCCATGAAGGATGATAGTGCTGCGGGCAACGTCATGGCGCCCGATAAGGTGAAGGCCTTCGAAACCTTCGAGGGAGATCTGTTGAAAGACCTGATCCCGTTCGTCGAAAAGAAATACCCGGTGAAGGCGGATCGTGAAAGCCGAGCCATTGCGGGCTTATCCATGGGCGGCGGGCAATCGCTCAATTTCGGCTTGGGCAACCTGGATACATTCGCCTGGGTGGGCGGTTTTTCATCGGCTCCCAATACGAAAGAGCCGCAGAAGTTGGTTCCCGATCCTGAAAAGGCGCGCAAAAATCTCAAACTGCTCTGGATGTCCTGCGGAGATCAAGATAGGCTGATCTCCTTCAGCAAGAGGGTGAGTGATTACCTGGAAGCTGAAAAGGTCCCCCATCTCTTCTACATCGAAAAGGGCGGGCATGATTTCAGGGTCTGGAAAAATGACCTCTACTGGCTCTCGCAGCTTCTTTTCCAGTCCGCACCCAAGGTGGAAGGGCTTCCCCTTCCGGAATCCTGGGGCAAGGCTGAAAGCGCTTCGAAATAGGCCGCTTTTCGGGCCTCATATTTGTGAATTATCTTAAGAACAGGACAAGCCATCCCCGGAGATTGAAGTTGCTCTGGATTCTTAATCTGGGCTGGTATCCGTCCATGATCATCGTAGGAAGCTTCCTCCATCGCAAAGAGGTGGAGGGCTTCCTGCTGCCTTTGCTGCTTCTGACTCTGGCCGGCGGCGTCTTCCTGGGCCGGTGGCTTTTGCGCTCGCTCAAGGGAGCTTTCTCGCCTCGAGCGGTCCGGGAGGAATTCTTCCGCAGCGGCGCCTTTGTGGAAAACCTGCGGACCGGGGTGCAGGTCATCGTGGCCCGGATGAGCATCTGCGTGGTGGAGGAGTGGCGGATTCAGCGCGGATTGCCGCTGCCTCCCATTCTGGCGGAGATTCCTTTTCTGAGTAAACTGGGCAAGATGCGCGATGAGACGATGCTCCGGATGGTCGCCCGCGATAACCGTGTGCAGTACTGCGTCTCGCTGAGCAACCTTTCCTCGGGCGATATCCTCTATGACGGCGCGACGGGCAAGCTCAGTCTCTTTCTGCCGGAGCTTCGGCTGGACGAGGAGCTGATTCAGGTTCAGAGCGACCCGGCCAAAATCTGGATCATGACCGAAAAGGGATTTTACGACCGCTTGACTGATTGGTTCAGCGGCAGCACCCAGAAAATCCATGCACGGATGCGCGGAAAATTGCGCGAGCTGGTAATTGCTGAGGCGAACACTCCCGAAAACCTCGCCTTGGCCCGGAAAAATGCCGCCCTGGAACTGAGCAATCTGGTAAAAGTCCTGGCGGATAAAACCGGAGGCCATCTGATTTCCAAAGTGGATATCTCCTTCGGGAATTACCGGGAACTGGAGCCTGCTGACGAAGAAGGGCAGGAGACTTGGAAGGTGAAGGAACCCTGAGGATTCCTGATTTTTTCATCCCATTCAAATAAAAAGGAGCATCCTCTATTTGCCTTCCTCTCAGCAGGATAGGAGGTAGGTGTATAAATTCAGGAAAAAAAGATTGGACAAACCCGCTTGGGACGATATAAAGAGGCTGGCTGGTTTGTTTTATCTTGATTTCGTTGTTTTAATCATGGGAGGCTGCGGGTGCAGTTTCCGGCAAACCAGCTCCTTTTTTTTCTCCTCCGTTCTCCCGTGCGCTGCCGCTTCGGCGTTTCTGAAAAAAACGACATTTTTCCGGTTTGTCTTCTGGTGATAAATCGGCTAGAGTCGGTGCGTTAGGTTCATAATTTTCAAAATATACAGATACAAACAAATATGATGAAACAATCACGCAGAAATTTCCTGGCGGGTACTTTGGCAGGTGCTGCCGGGCTGGTTCTCCCTTCCTTTGCGGGGGCTCAGACCAAAGGATCTCAAAAACTTCTTTCTTCAAATGCAGCCGCGCCCAAGGCTCCCGTGAAGCTGGCGGTATCCAGTTACAGCTACTGGCATTTCAAGCCGGAGAAGTATCCCATGGAAGATGTGATCACCCATGCCGGAGAGATGGGAATCGCGGTCGAAGTGCTCCATCGCCAGATGGAGAGTGAGGAGAAGGCGTACCTCAACCGCATTAAGCGCCATGCTTTCCTTGCGGGTGTGGATTTATGCGCTCTGTCGATTCACCAGGGCTTCGTCTATACCGATAAAGAGGTGCTCAAAAAGAATATCGAGCATACGAAGCACTGCATCGAGCTGGCCTACCAGATGGGGATTCCTTCCATCCGGCTCAACAGCGGGCGCTGGAACACCATAAAATCTTTTGACGATTTGATGGAAGCCCGCGGCATCGAGCCGCCCATTGAGGGTTACACTCTGGATGATGCCTTCAAGATGTGTATCGATTGCATCGGTGAATGTATTCCCAAAGCGCAGGAGTGCGGTGTTGTGCTCAACCTGGAAAATCACTGGGGCCTGACCTCAAATCCCGAGGGCGTTATCCGGATTGTCGATGCCGTCAATTCACCGTGGCTGGGGATGATGTGCGATACGGGCAACTTCCTCGAAGAGCCGTATGATAAAATCGCCAAGCTGGCTCCGCGGATCGGTTACATGCATGCCAAGACCTATTACGGCGGAGGAGAGTGGTATACCCTGGATTTGGACTACGAGAGGATCGCCCGGATCGTGACCGGTGCGGGCTACTCGGGCTATATCGGCCTGGAGTTTGAAGGTAAGGAAGACGCGGCTACGGCAGTGCCCAAGAGCATCGCCATGCTGAGAAAAGCGTTCAAGCTTTAGCTGAACCAGCCCCCTCTCACGGGGCAAAAAAACAAAGAAAAAAGAGAGTATCTTCGCAGATACTCTCTTTTCTTATCTTGCTCTAAAGCAAGAGCAAGTGATTATTTAAAGAGAACCAATTAGATACCCTTCTCGATCATGTAGGAGAGCAGATCGCCCACGCGTTGGCTGTAACCCCATTCGTTATCGTACCAGCTGATCAGTTTGAAGAACTTGCTGTTCAAACCGATACCTGAACCTGCATCGAAGATCGAGGACCTGGTGCAATGAATGAAATCAGAGGAAACGACCTGGTCAGAAGTGACATCGAGAATGCCCTTGAGATAGGTTTCGCTGGCTTTCTTCATCAGATTGCAAATCTCTTCATAAGAGGTTTCCTTGACAGTCTTGACGGTCAGGTCTACCACGGAGACGGTCGGGGTGGGTACGCGCAGGGACATACCGGTCAGCTTGCCTTTGACTTCAGGGCAAACCAGACCCACTGCCTTGGCGGCTCCGGTGGTGGAAGGAATGATGTTGATGGCTGCGGAACGTCCGCCTTTCCAATCCTTGCGGCTGGGACCGTCCACCGTCTTCTGGGTGGCTGTATAGCTGTGAATAGTGGTCATGAGACCTTCTTCCAGGCCGATGCCTTCTTTGAGGAGGACATGGACCAGCGGAGCCAGACAGTTGGTGGTGCAGGAGGCATTGGAAACGATGAAATGCTTTGCAGGATCATAGAGCGTGTTATTGACGCCCATGACAACGGTGATGTCTTCGTTCTTTGCAGGAGCGGAGATGATGACGCGCTTGGCACCCGCGGTGATGTGACCTTTGGCCTTGGTGGCGTCGGTGAAAAGACCCGTGGATTCAATGACCACGTCTACGCCCAGATCTTTCCAGGGAAGACCCGAGGGATCCTTGGCGCTGACGACTTTGATTTCTTTCCCATTGACCACCAGGACATCGGGATCTTTATCAGGAGTGGATTGTTTGAAATCCACCGTACCAGCAAAACGACCTTGAATGGAATCGTATTTGAGGAGATAAGCAAGATTGTCTGCAGGGACGATATCGCCCACAGCAACGACGTCGACGATCCCTTTTTCGATAAGACCCTGTTCGGAGATCGCACGGAAAACCAAACGGCCGATGCGCCCGAACCCATTGATAGCAACTTTAACTGGCATATTTCGTATTCTTTATAAAATGCGTCCGGTGATGGGACGCACACGCACCCCTTATAAAGGATTCCAAACCAAAAATCAACGATAAACTCTAGCCCGGGAAGAAGCGGCTCTTTAGCTCCGGTTTTCGGTGAATATAAGGCGTTTTTCCGCAAAAAGATAAAGGGTGTGTAAGCGCGGTTTTTTCTTTGATCGTGCTCTGGTCGTATTCATAGAGCCTGCAAATCCTGAAGCCCGCCAGCGGATTGACTTTGCCGGGGCGGTGTGGGAGAATTCGCGCCGCCGGCAATGGGATTAAAACCCTACTGCAGCAACGTAAACGTATGAGACGCACACATCATTGCAATGAGCTCAGAGCTCAACATATCGGAGAAAAGGTTACCCTGATGGGTTGGGTGCACTTGCGCCGCGACCTGGGAGGTCTGATTTTCATTGATATTCGCGACCGCGAAGGGATTACCCAAGCCGTTTTTGACCCCTCGGATTTATCGGCTGAGCTTTTTAACACCGCTTCGAGCCTCCGCAGTGAAAGCGTCATCGCTCTTACCGGCAAGGTGCGCCGCCGTCCCGGCAACAACCCGACCGATCGCATCCCGACCGGAGAAATCGAAGTCGTCGTTGAAGCGCTGGAAATTTTAAACCAGGCCGCCGTTCTTCCATTCCCGATAAATGATTCGGAGACGACGCTCAAGGTTAATGAAGAGCTCCGCCTTCAGTATCGTTATCTGGACCTGCGCCGCCCGGAGATGATCAATAATTTGCGCCTGCGCAGCAAAATCGCCATGGAGCTGAGGACTTACATGGATGAACAAGGCTTTCTGGAAGTGGAGACGCCGACTCTCTTCAAATCCACCCCCGAGGGGGCCCGGGAGTTCATCGTTCCTTTCCGGAATATGCCCGGTTACTTCTATGCGCTGCCGCAATCGCCCCAGCAGTTTAAGCAGATACTGATGGTAAGCGGTGTGGAAAAGTATTTCCAGTTGGCGCGCTGCTACCGCGATGAAGACCTGCGTGCCGACCGCCAGCCCGAGTTCACCCAGCTCGATATCGAGATGTCCTTTATCGAACGGGAGGATATTTATTGCTTGATCGAGGGTCTCCTGAAACGCATCTGGAAACTGGCGCGCAATATCGATATTCCTACGCCTTTCGCGCGGATCAGCTTCCATGAAGTCATGAACCGCTGGGGAATTGATAAGCCCGATACCCGTTTCGGGATGGAACTGAACGATTTCTCCGAGGAATTCAAAACAAGCGCTTTCAAAGTCTTTAGCGGCACCGTTGCCGCCGGCGGTGTGGTCAAGGCCATCAACGCCAAGGGTCTGGCTGGTGCGACTCAGGGGCAACTGGAGGCGATGACCGAAATCGCCACCGGTCTGGGCGCCAAAGGTCTGGCCTCCATCAAGGTGGAAAACGGAAACTGGAAGTCGCCTATCGCCAAGTTTTTCAGCGAATCCGAGAAAGAGGCGCTCACCCGGAAACTTCAGATTGAAGAAGGGGACCTGATCCTCTTTGCGGCTGATAAGGAATGGTTGCGTGCCTGCGAAATTCTGGGCCGGATACGCCTCTATTGTGCCGAGCTCCTCAAAGCGCAGGGCAAACTCCAAATACCGGCCGATCAATTTAATTTCCTCTGGGTGGTCGATTTCCCCCTCATGAGCTATGACCCTGAGATGGAACGCTGGTATTCCTCTCATCATCCTTTTACTTCGCCGGTTGCCGAGGATATTCCTCTCTTGAAGGATGCTCCCTTGAAAGTGCGCGGTCAGCACTATGATATTGTGGTCAACGGAGTTGAGCTGGGTGGAGGTTCCATCCGTATTCATCAGCCCTCTGTGCAGAAGACGATCTTTGAAGAGGTGCTGAAGATTCCGGCCGATCTGGTTCAGAGCCGTTTCGGTTATATGCTGGAGGCTTTCCGCTACGGGGCCCCTCCGCATGGCGGAATCGCTTTGGGTTTTGACCGTCTGGTGGCGATGCTTTGCGGCTCAGCCAGTATCCGCGACGTCATTGCTTTCCCCAAGACCATGAAAGGCGCCTGCCTGATGACTCAATCCCCGGGCAAGGTGGAGGAGTCGCAGCTTCGCGACCTGCATTTGACTTTGAACGTGAAAAAAGAGACACCGTCTCCGGAACCGCTTCAAAATAGTTAATATTTAGATCTGAAATGAATTTACAGGGCCAATCAGCGGTTGAATAAGCCGAAGATTGGCCTTCACTTTTGGCAGATTGAGCCGATGAATAACAATTCTGATTTTTGGATAAAATGGGAAAATGTCACCTTGCGGGACCATAGGGAGTCTCCTGTTTTCCCCGGAGTAGAGTGGCTCTGGCGGCCGGGTGAACAGTGGGCTGCCCTGGGTGGAAATGCCTCGGGCAAGCGTTATTTTGCCGAGGCGCTCACCCGGAGAGTTCCTCCTTTACACGGGCAAATCCACCTGAATTTACCCTCGGGACCAGAATGCATGGAGGTTCCCACTTTGGCCAACCGCCGCCCGGTGATGCTTATTTCCCCGGAAGTGCATCGACGTATTTTGACTTCCGAGAGCTCTTTCTATCAATCTCGCTGGCACAGCGGATTGGAGGAGGGTTCACTCACGGCCGATGCGTTTATTTCCCGCCAATGGGTGGAAGAGATTAACCCTTTTGAAATCGGCCACCGGGGAGTGAGACCTGAGGTGTTTGAGGAGAAGCGCCGGCAGTTCCTCAACTGGATGCGGCTGGAACCCGAGCTCCTGAGCCGAAAGCTCCTCCATCTCTCCAATGGGGAGCAGCGGAAATTGATTCTGGTCAACGCGCTTCTGCATTCGCCCCGGTTGTTGGTTCTGGATGAACCCTTTGGCGGACTGGATGTTCAGACTCGTCAGGTGTTGCATAATCTGTTGAGTCAATTGATGAAGCTTGGGATGCCCGTTTTTACGCTTCTGGGCCGTCCGGATGAATTACTGGAGCCGGTGACCCATCTGCTTCTTCTGGATGAGGGCCGTGTCGTGGCCGAGGGAACTAAGGAGGAGATGCTGGACCATCCGCTTGCGAGACAGCTTTTCCGGGAATGGGTATCGCCATCTGCCTTGAAATCGCCGATGCCCCTACCTTCAGCGAAACCGGAACCGACGGCCAACAAGGAGGAGCCCCTGGTGGAATTGGAGAAAGTTTCTTTCCATATCGGCGAAAAAATTATTTTAGATCAAATAGACTGGAAAATTTATCCCGGTGAGAATTGGCTTCTTCTGGGGCCCAACGGTGCCGGCAAGACCAGCCTCTTGAGCCTGATTCAGGGAGATCACCCGCTGGCTTATTCACTTTCTATTCGTGTCATGGGCGAACTTTACAACTCCACCCGCTCACTCTGGCAAATCCGCCAGAAAATGGGCTGGCTCTCACCCGAACTGCATTTGCACTACCCGGGCGGATGGACCTGTCGTCAGGTGATAGCTTCCGGGTTTTTCCATTCAGTAGGCCTGCATACGGCCCCCAATCCCACCCAGATGGAGAGGGTGGAGGAGTGGATTGTGCGCTGGAAACTCTCTTCCATAGCCGATGATGACTTCGGAGATGTCTCTTTGGGTGATCAACGAATGATTCTTTTGGCAAGAGCTGTTGTGAATAGTCCCCGTCTTCTGATACTGGATGAGGTTTGTCAGGGACTGGATATTTTTTATCGGTCCAGAATACTGGAATCTATTGATGAAGCAATCGTTTTGACTAAAGCCACACTCATTTTTGTCACTCATTATGCAAAGGAAATCCCCCGTTGTATCAATCATTCTTTGGAGCTGAACGAAGGGCGGATTCTGCAGAACAAGTAGACTTTTTATCCCCCCAAAATGCGGAAGATAAAAAAATTATAAAAAAAGTTTGAAAGTTGCGGCATACCATGCTACTAATCCTGTGAAGAAGTATGGTGCTTCTTTTTTATAGGAGAATTAATATGAAGGATTTTACAGCCGTCGATTTAATCAAAGACCTGGAGGATATTAGGTCTCAGATTATTGAATTGTTAGATACATTCACTAAAAAGAGAGCGCAGCTGGACGAAGTCTTGAAAGATACGGAAGCTACGTATTTCAAGATTAGAGCGATTCCTACCTTAAAGGGTATTAAAGTAAGTCACTTTTCTTCCCATAGGAATCCGCGTCGCAGCAAGAAGGAAGTAAAAAGCCTGATTAAGAGCTTTCTTCAGAAAAACCAGGGAGAAGGTTATTCAGTTTCTCATATTGCAAAAGAAATTGGATGCCGTCCTCAGCAGGTTTCCTCTGCGATTATGGACATGGAAGTTAAAAGGTCTGAGCCCAACCCTGTAAAGGGCAAGGGTATTCGCCACTTCTACGTCTATTCCATGTAATCTATTAGCATTTCGCTATAAGACAGCTACACCTTGTGAGCTTTTGGGTTCACAAGGTGTAATTTTTTAGGCAATACTTTCGTATTGTGAGTGGAGCCGGCTATCAGCTCATCAGGATGCCGCCTTTGCTGGCGTTGGTGACCAGCTTCTGGTAGCGGGCCAGCCATCCGGTGACCGCGGTGCGCATTGGCTTGAACTCTGCCTTGCGGGTATCGAGTTCGCTTTGATCCACCTTAATATCGATTTTCCGATTCGGGAAATCAATCCGCAGCCGATCACCCTGTTTCAAAAGACCGATAGGACCGCCTTCGGCAGCTTCGGGAGAAACGTGGCCGATACAGGCGCCCGAGGTGCCTCCGCTGAAACGGCCATCGGTAATGAGCGCAACTTTGTCGCCCAAACCCATTCCCACAATGTAACTGGTCGGAGAGAGCATTTCCTGCATACCCGGGCCACCGCGAGGACCTTCATTGCGGATTACGACAATATCACCGGGCTTGACCTTGCCTCCCAGAATGCCTTCGCAGGCTTCATCCTGGCTCTCGAAGATAATGCAAGGTCCCTCAAAAACGAAATCCGGTCCGCAATAGTCTTTAAAACCTTGAGAAATACCGGCCGTTTTCACGACAGAGCCCTCCGGAGCCAGCTGACCGTAGAGGATGGAGAGTCCGCCGTCGACTGTATAGGCATGGGCCAAATCGCGGATGCAATCTTTCGGATTGAAGAGGAACGTGGAATCGTAGGGGACGATGCCGGCAGGTTCAAAGCGGGCGATCTTTTTCTCATTCGTTTCCAGCGTAATGGAGCGGAAGCAATTCTGCTGGCCCAGAGTGCCGCGCAGGACGCCGAAACGGGTCTTTGCGGTTCCTTCGTACTTCCAGAGCAGGACCCCGGCGGACTGATTGGCGCCCATAGCCAGCTCCGCACGGATACGAGGTTGATTTTCTTTAAGATATTCAGCCATACCCGTGAGGATATTAGCCTCACCCTTGAAAACATTATCTGCTGCAAGCTTCACCTGACCCTTTTCTTCCAGAATCGCTGTGAAAGCGGCCGCATCCGCCAGGTTCCAGGCAGCGGCAACCCGCCAGAGCAGGAGCCCCATGGGATCACCCTGGAGGAAGTCAGAGGGACGATTGCTCAAGGTTCCATCCGAATCAGCCTGAGCGCAGGCACCGGAACAGCGAACGGTTTCGGCTTCACGCAGGCGGCGGCCCGAGCGCATATCCCAGTCATCGATATTTTCTCCAAGCGTTTTTCCCGTGACGGTTTTTGCCTTCACATTGAGGATGGGCGGACGCGAGGGCTTTTCGGCTTTGACATATTGGCCGTTGACGTATCCGGCGGCCTCATCGATACGGCGCAGCTCACCCAATATGGTATGGATGCCTCCGGCCCGATGCACATCCTGGATATGATAGTCGCAGGACGGGGAGACCTTGCAGAGACAGGGGACTCGGCGGGAAATCGCGTCAATCCGCTCAATGTTGTATTCGATACCGGCTTCACGGGCTACTGCCAGCGTATGCAGAATGGTATTAGTGGAGCCGCCCATGGCGACATCCAGAGCCAGAGCGTTGTCAAAAGCCTCCAAAGTCGCGATATCACGCGGTTTCAAATCCATTTCGATCAGTCGGATAATCTGTTTGGCCACGGCCCGGTAAAGCGCCTCACGTTCTTTGGAGGTTGCCAGGATGGTGCCGTTGCCCGGCAGAGCCATACCCAGAGCTTCACAAAGGCAGTTCATGCTGTTGGCGGTGAACATGCCTGAGCAGGAACCGCATCCGGGGCAGGAGAGCCGTTCTAATTCTTCCAGCTCAGCTTCAGTGATTTGCCCGGCCTGTTTGGCGCCTACGCCCTTGGTGACCGAAATCAGGTCGCCGGCTTTTTGTGCCAGTGAAAACGGTGTGGCCTGGGCTGAATCCCGATTGAGGATACCCGCTGCCATGGGGCCGCCGCTCACGAAAAGGGTCGGGAGGTTCACGCGCATCGAAGCCATCAACATGCCCGGGACGATCTTATCGCAGTTGGGAATGCAGATCATGCCGTCAAAACAATGAGCCCGGAGCATCGTTTCCATACAGTCGGCGATCAATTCACGACTGGGCAGAGAGTATTTCATCCCGCTGTGGCCCATGGCGATTCCGTCATCCACACCGATGGTGTTGAAAACAAAGGGAACAGCACCGGCTTTGCGTACAGCCCTTTTAACCATCTGGCCGATCTCATTAAGATGAGTGTGGCCCGGTATGATATCAATATGGCTGTTGGCGATGGCGATAAAGGGTTTGTTAAAGTCATCTTCGGACATGATCGCGCCCGTCGCCCGAAGCAGTGAGCGATGAGGCGCACGCTCGAATCCTTTTTTAATGGTATCTGATCGCATAGTTTCTTTTGGTTACAGGACAAAATCTGCCCTCTTCATATGGGAGTATAAGCTCCGATGGCAACTTTGTCACTTCTTTATGGCGGGAAGATTTTAGAAAGCCGGGAAAGAAGGCCAAAAATCTTATTGAAATTGGCCCTTGTTACTGCGAAAATGCTTTCCGCGCCGGTTTATTTGCGGTTGAGCGGTGAATAAAAATAATTTAAATAGAATCCGTTTCTTCAAAGGGGTGGGGTTGTCTTGTGTCGCGGGGACTTTCGTTTTCGGCCCGGCGGCGACAGCTCAGCTTCAGGCCCAGGTTTCTCGCCAACGCTCCACTTCCGGTGAAGCCAAGGCTGAGTCGATCCTCCGCGGCCAGACAGAAACGAAGGAAGGTCATTTTCTCACCTGGGAAAAATGGAATTTTGGTATTCGCCCCAGGATGGACGTGGAGTATAACAGCAATGTTCGCCGTTCTTCACGTACTGGCAGCGGCAGCAAAGACGATATTATCCTACGTCCGGAGGTGAAATTTGATGTCTATCGCGCGATTTCCGATTTTAACAGTATTGATTTTACCTTGGGAATAGGGACTGATCTCTATACCAAAAATACGGATATCAATACCTACGCGCCGATTATCTCCCCGGATTCAGAGTTTGCTTATCACATGTTTGTGGGGGAAACTCACATCAAGCTCCGGGAGGCATTTTCTTATCAGGAAGATATTAACAGTATTTATGAGGTTCAATCGGGCGGCGAGTTTGCTGATATTGAAGCGGTGCGTTTCGGCCGCTACGATAATAAACTGGGCGGAGAGATTGATTGGGATACAGGCGCTTTTCTTTTTACGGGTTCATTTGACTGGCAGTGGTTTCACTCCAATAGCAGTCGTTACGAATACATGGACCGTAATTCGGGTCTTTTCACACAGTCTGCGACCTATTTCATTACCCCCAATATCCAGACAGGTTTAGAATTCAACGATCCGGTCCACTTCTTTTCCAAGCACGGCAAGAGCAACAGCATCAACGACCAGTTCAGGCTTGATGTCGGGCCTTTCTTTGCCATGAAGATGGGGCCCCGGCTGAAATTCAGAGTCGGGGGAGGGTATAACTATGCCACTTTCTTTGCGAATGATAATGATCCCGTTACCGAAGATATCAATGATTGGTATGCCTATGGTCAGGCGAGTTACCTCTTTACTCCCTGGCTTGATAACACTCTGAGCGTCAGGCGTGATAACCGTTTGAGCTGGAATTCTGATAACCAGGAACTCATTTCCATTCGTGACAGCATCCGCCTTTCCCTTATTCGGGATTTTGCAATTGATATTTACGGTTCCGTTAATTTTTATAAGGAAACCGGTATTCAATACCGCAACCGGAATACAGAAAACGCTTCCTATTATGCAGGTGGTATTAGAATTGCTTACACTTTCCTGGAAAAGTGGGAGCCCTCTCTGCGCTATACCTACTATTCGTATGAAAGGGATAACGCTGCCTATAGCAATTACGACGTGCATCAGGTGACGCTGGGTATCCAATATACCTTCTAGGAGTGAATTAAGATTTATATAAAAAATGAAAAATATAAAGAAAATAACAGGGTTTGCAGCCGTGTTTTTGGTGCTTACCTGTATGTTCTGCTTTGTTGCCGGAGCTAAAGCGCAGGGTGAAGGGACTAATCAATTCAGAACTCCGCCCCTGCTGGATATGAATACTCTGGATGACATCCAGAAACTTCAAAAGGGATACGTTCTTGATTATCAGGTTTTTGAAGATAGAGACCAGCCGATCAAGCTCACAGTGACCGACTCCGGTGATTTGGTGATTCCCTATTTTGAGGGGTTGATCAGGGCCGCGGGTAAGACCTGCCGCCAGGTCGCTTTCGATGTTAAAAAAGAGCTCGAAAATACCCACTATAAGCGCGCCACCGTACGCGTCAGTATTTCATCAATCGCTTACACCAATATCGGGACTTTCAGTGTTCAGGGTTATGTGAAAACCCCGGGCCTTTACCAGCTTCTGCCCGGGGAGACTTACACCGTCGCCATGGCGATCGCCAAAGCGGGTGGCGGAACCGATTTTGCCAACTTGAGAAAAGTCATGCTCACCCGTGTGATGGAAGACGGCGAGCGCCGCTCCTTCACTATCAACGTTAAAAGAGTGGTGGAAGAAGGCAAATTGGAAGAAGATATGGATATTCAGGCGGCAGACCAGATTTATGTGCCTCAGAGCTTCTTCAGATAAGAGCACTTGTAAACATAACCAATTTTATCAAATAGAGATACTAGACTAATGGACTCCAGAGAAGTAAGACCCGAGGGCCCGAAGGACGTGAAGGGCTTGCAACCGCAAATGCAAGAGGATCGTTTTTCCGTCGCCAGCGTGCTGATGACCCGTGTGCATCGCTACAGAATATTGCTGAAAAAGTATTGGTGGATCATGTTTCTGGGCGTCATTCTGGGTATTGGCGGAGCCTTGACCTACGTGACCATGTCGCCGCCCTCCTTCCAATCGGAGGGTAAGATGGTGATGGCCCAGAGAATGGCCATTTCAGAAAAACTGGTTTCCGATGAGATACAAAACTTCATGGGAACCCAGAGCGAGATGCTCAAGAGTCAACGGGTTCAGGATCGCGCCATGGAAAAAATTCTGACAGACCATCCTGAAATCAAGGAGGCTTGGGAAGCTCGTCTGGCGCTGAACCCCAATGCGAAGATGTTCGGATTCAGCTCGCGGGATAGCCTCCGTAATCAGACGCTGACCTTGACGGCCACGGGCGAGGACCCTCTTCTGGTTCAAAAATACCTCAATGCGGTGATGTCATCCTATCTGGAGTACAAACGCGAACTGCGCCAGCAGACATCCGAAACGACCTTTGAATCCCTGACTAATCAGCTTGCCACCCTGGATAAAGATATTCAGTTCCTTCGTGACGGGATTTCCAATTTTCGCGCGACCAATAACGTGGTGATGCTCGAGCAGGTGGGTTCGGGTAGAGCCCAGGAGTTGGGAGTCATCAATATGGAGCTTAACCGCAGCACGCGGTTGCTTGATGCTCTCAACCAGATGACGCCGGAGCAAATTCAGGCGGCGGTCATGCGCGAGAGCGGTACCAGCGCCGGTAACAGTGCTGTGGGTGGAGATGTCGGCTCGGAGATGGCATCGGCCTTAGCCAAGCCCCAGGCTGAGTATTACAAGAGTTTGCAGGAGCTTGAGAAATTGAAATCCAATCGGGAAGACCTTTCAGAATTTCTGAGAGATTCTCACCAGAAGATTCGTGATCTGGATGAACAGATAGCGGCTTTGCAGCGTGTGGTGGATAGTTTCAAAGAATTATCCATGGGTATCATCAAATCTCAGCGGGAGGCTCTGGAAATCCGGGTCAAACAGCTACAGTTGGATTTTGACAAAATGCAGGAGCAGGC
The DNA here is from genome assembly GCA_023230105.1 of Verrucomicrobiota bacterium. Taxonomy (GTDB): domain Bacteria; phylum Verrucomicrobiota; class Verrucomicrobiia; order Limisphaerales; family UBA1412; genus UBA1412. Next base: position 17,468 of record JALNXY010000027.1, on the reverse strand, counting down.
TTCTGCCGCAGATAAAATGCTGGTCGAGTTTGCCAATATGCAGGAGGATTTGGTCCGCAAACAGGACATGTTCCAGAAGCTTTCCGAGATGCTCAGGACGGTGGACCTGAGCAAGGTGATGAGTAATGAGAGCTTAAGCGTTATGGATGATGCCTCAGCCGCCATATCGGTGGCCAATAAGAAGCTCAAACTGCTTCTGGGTCTCCTGGTGGGCGGTTTGCTGGGTTTTGTGGCGCTCTACCTGATTGATCTCTTTGATGATAGTTTCGGGACGATCGGAGAAATGCGCGACCAGCTTCCCGAAACTGTGTTGGGTCAGGTGCCCGAGATAAAAGCCTTCCAGAAGGATACTGATATTCATCTGCTATCGGAGGAAAACCCCGATAGCCATGCGTTGGTGGAATCCTTCCGCAATCTGCGCTCATCCATCATTTTCTCCTATCCGGATGGACAGGCACCTAAGACGATTTGTATCACGAGCTCAGTACCCTCCGAGGGTAAATCAACAATCGCTGCCAACCTGGCTGTCTCGCTGGCGACGGGTAACTCTCGAGTCCTTCTGGTCGATGGCGATATCCGCCGCGGGCGTATTTGCGAGAAGTTCGGGCTTCCCTCGACTCCGGGTTTTGTGGAGCTTCTGCGTCAGGAAGCCTCTGCCGATGCGATTATCCGCCCAACGGAAATTGAAGGATTGGACCTTGTTTCCAGCGGTAAGCTTCAGAAGAGCCCGGGCGAGCTTTATCTCTCGCCTTCTCTGGATGTGTTCCTGAAAGAGATGAAGACTCGCTATGATTACATCGTCTTCGACTCTGCACCTCTTCTGGCGACGGATGATACCAGCAACCTGGCCCGCAAGGTAGAAGGTGTTCTCTTTGTGGTTCGCGGAGCCTTTACTTCGGTTCGGTATGCCCGCGAGTGTCTGAAGCGCTTGCGCAGTCGCAAAGCCCCTTTGATGGGTTTGGTCTTCAACCGTGGATATGTTTCGGGCAGCGACAGCTACTATTACTACCACGATTACTATGAATACTATGGCGGCGGAGAAGGCGGCGGTGCCGGTGAGAAAAAGAAAAAGCGTCATCGCAAGGTCAGAAGGCCAGAGTCTCAATCTCCGAGCAGAGAAGACTCCTCCAACGAAGAGGTTTAGTCTCTAAAAAGTAAAACAAACGAAAAAAGGCACGAAATAAAATCGTGCCTTTTTTAATATGTTGGGGAGTTCGTTCTAACAGGAGTTTCTGACCAGTTCCAAGGCGCCTGTCGGAACGGCCTGTTCTCCCAGCAGGGCAAGCCTGATTTCGGGGCCGGGTTGGAAAGCCTGCATCACGTAGCGCTGAATTTTTTGAGCGACTGCCAGGCGAAGAGGTTCACCCAGCAAAGAGAGTCCTCCTCCCAGGATAATCGCCTGCGGATGAAGCAGGTGAACCGCATGAGAAAGCCCATAAGCCAGGTCATCGGCTGTTTCGTCGAGAATTCTCCGGGCCTCTTCATCCCCCTGGTTAAGAGCAGGCAGAAGTGCTGCCGCTTGTTTGGAGTGCATGGCGGTACAGAGTTGAGCTATACAGGTATCAGGTTTTTCCTGAATGGAAGAGAGTATTTTGCGGTCGACAGCCCAGCCTGAGCAGCAGGATTCCACCGTGCGCCCCTCTTTATCAAGGCGTACATGGCCAATCTCGACCTCTCCCGGGTGGGCTCCATGGTAGATTTTACCCTCCACGACAGCGCCGCCACCGACTCCGCTGCCCAGGGTTACGTACATGACCGGGTTGCAACCCTTGCCGGCTCCGCAGAGAGATTCTCCGAGTGCTGCCGTATTCGCATCGTTTTCCACATGCACACAGGTGGAGCCATAAACCGATAGAATCCACTCTTTGAGGTTAAACTGATCCCAGCCCTGAATCTGATGCGAACAGATAATCCGGCCCGATGCCACATCGACCGGGCCACCAAAGCCGACACCGATTCCCGAAATAGCGAGGTGATGCCGCCTCCACTCGCAGAGAAAGCGTCCGATCTGCGCGCGAATCCCCTCAGCTCCCAGCTCTTTGTGGACATGCAGCCGATACTGATTGAGGATATGGGCTTTCTCATCGGCGATCACCAGCTGGAGTTTGGTGCCTCCAATTTCAATTCCTACCAGATTTTTAAACATTTTATCAATCGAAAGAGCCGTTGTTAACGAATCGCTAACTCACGGCTCTTTGGAGTTCAGAAGAGAGACTGAGCATCAGAAAGTGCATGCGGCAGCCTCTCCGTTAAACGATTAAAGACCTTTAACGTCCCAACCTTTGCGGTATTTGCGTTCCACCAGTTTGGTTGCTTCCTTGAGGTCGAACTTCATGCGGGAAGCATCCCAGCTGAGGGTCGTCTTCGGGAACTTGCAGGCGATACTGCCCAGGAGAACCGCTTCAGTGAGAGGTCCGGAGTAATCGAAGCCGGCGCTGGTCTTCCCCTTGCCCATGACACCATCCACAAACTGATGCCAGTGGTTCAGAGAAGGCAGAGAGAGGCGCTTGAGCTCGTCGTCATCCTCGAATTCCACGTATTTATCGCCTTCCTTCATATAAACCACCGGGGCGGCAATGTGCGGGATGACCAGGACGCCCTTTTCACCGATAAAGATGGAACCCAAAGCGGGCATATTCGGCACCATCTCCATGATTTCTTTAGGCGGACGCTCGCCCGGACCGTCATACCAATGCACCTTGATGGTGTCTTCGGCCGTATAAGGAGTGCCGGGGAAGATATAGAGCATCTCAGTCTTCAGACCCCAGAAGTAATCATTCGGGCGCGGTCCTTCGGAGCGGACGGAAATGGGAGCCGTCAGGCCCAGTGCCTTGAAGACCGGGTCAAAGATATGGCAGCCCATATCGCCAAAGATACCTGTTCCGAAATCCTGGACCTTACGCCAGTTGCTCGGATGATAGATTTCGTTCACGAAGGGGCGCTCTGAGGCTGTATTGAGCCAGAGATCCCAGTTGAGGGTAGAAGGTATCGGGTCGCTGCCCGTAGGCCGGGGATCATTGGAACCCCAATGGCGGTTGCCGCACCAGGAGTAGGCTTCCTTGATCTTGCCGATAATGCCGCTCTGGATCAGTTTGACCGTGCTGCGGTAGACGCCTTCAGAGTGAATCTGGATACCCATCTGGGTGACCAGATTCTTCTTGGCGGCAAATTTGGCCAGGGTGCGGGCTTCATAGATATCGTGAGTCAGAGGTTTCTGACAATAGACATGGAGCCCCTTTTGCATGGCGCTCATAGCCATCACGGCGTGGCAGTGATCAGGAGTGGTGACCGAGACGCAATCCAGGTCTTTTTCCTTTTCCAAAAGTTCACGATAATCGGCATAAACTTTCAGATTGGGGCATTTACCGGCCAAATCCTTTTTAATGGAGGCCAGATATCCGGAATCCACATCGGCTGTGGCGATGAAATCCACATTCGGGTGGCTGATAATGCTATTGATATCGGAGCGAGCCATATTGGCCGAGCCGAAGGCAGCATAGCGAACCCTTCCGCTCGGAGGAGCAGAAATCAGGTTTCGCGTGAAAAAAGGTGCTGTACAAGCGACCGCCCCCATTGTTTTGAGGAAGGATCTGCGAGATAACTTAAAACCGTTCATATCGAGAGAGAAGGCTACGACAAGAGGGCGGTTTTTGCAAGAAAATCTTGAAGGGGTCGCTTTTTTTTAAACAAAACTGCCGCCTATCCGGGAGGACAAGCGGCAGCTTGATGAGTTTATTTACAGAGCCGACGGGCGGCTCTGTAAATCGCGTTTATCTTTACTTTTTGATACGGAAGAACTGGGCTGCACCCGAGGTCTCAACCGGATAAGGAGAGGCCGCGTTCACATCCGTCCATACGCCCGTGGCGCTATCGCAAGCCTGGAGGGTTCCGCTATCCCAGCTCAGAGTGAGTACTCCGCCGGCATAGCTGAATTCCAACACAGGACCCTGGTCGGGGATAGGAGGTGCATCCGGACCCGCAGTGAAGTTGGCTTCTACCTGATCGGCCAGGAGAATACCGTTGTAGATACGGAATTCTTCGAAATCACCCGTAAAGTACGGGTCAGGCCAATTGGATTTACCAATCCACATATTGGGCATGCCACCGGTGAAGGTGGTCGGGTTGCCCTTCTGGCTGCCGCTGGCGGCCAGGACACCATCAATATAGATGCTGCCCGTACCGGTCGCGCTGCTGTAGGTGTAAACGATATGGTGGAACGTACCCGTACCCGCTTCCGGGAAGGTCGCCCTGACCTGGGTTTCCGTTCCCTGATATTTCACAGAGTGGACTCCGCCGCCCCATGCGAGCATGGTGTATTCAGTGCCGGAGTCGATTCTACCCTCGTTGTTCAAGGCGCAGCTGCCGAAGTCAAAGACGCGGCCCCAACCAGCGTTACCGCTGTTGGCGCGAGCCCACGTTTCGATGGTGTAGCTGGAGAAGGTATTCATGATGCCTCCGGGCAGAGCCACGAAGGAACCATCCTGCATCGAGCCGGTATCACCCTGGCCGCTCAGGTGGAGCATTCCATCTGCAACGGTTGTTCCGCGAGTCTCCGCACCATAGACAGTACCATCAGCACCGCCGATGGAATCTTTGGCGCCATCGTCGAAGCTGTAGCGATGAGACAGGTCGAATGTCTGCGGCAGAACGGTGACCGTCAGATTCGCATCCATGCCTTCAAAGGCGGCAGTGACAACGGTTGTGCCGGCTCCCACACCCTTGAGGGTTCCGGGGGCCACTACTTCAACGATCTGCGTATCCGCAGGAGTCAAGGTTGCCGTGTCAGTGACATCCACATCACCCAGGATTGTGTAATGGGCAGTAACCGTAACAGCCAGACCCCCTTCTCTCAGGATCTCGGTCTGAGGAGCTGAAACAGTGACAGACTCCAGGACGTCGAGTTCGCCGATTTGTTCAGGACCTGCCTCGAAGTTGGCACGCACCTGCAGAGGAGAAATCGTACCACGATAGATACGGAATTCTTCATATTCACCGGCAAAGTACGGATCAGACCAATTGGCTTTGCCCAGCCACATGTTGGGCATTTCACCGAACTGAGTCGGGTTGAAGCGTTGATCGCCCGAACCGACTTCCACACCGTTCACATAGAGCTTACCGGTCTGAGTACCGCTGTTATAGGTGTAAGCGACATGTTGGAATACACCGTCCCCAATGGGCATCACAGGGCCGTTAAACGCATCTTCGGCTCCGTCGAAGCGATCGCCGGAACGCAGCGCGTCATAATTGCCCGATTTCCAGGAAACCATGGTGTAGTTATTGCCGCCGTCGATTCTGCCTTCATTATTGATGAAGCAGCTGCCGAAGTCGTAGAGACGAGTCCAGTTACCTTTATCGGCGGTGGCTCTTGCCCAGGTTTCTACTGAGAAAGAGGGGAATCCGCTGATGATGTTGGCTGGAAGTGCCGCGAACGAACCATCGGTCAGAGAGCCGGTGTCGCCCGTACCATCCAGAGTGAGAATACCATCGGCCACGGCAGCGGTTCCGAAGAGCGTGCCGTCAGCTCCGCCCACAGAGTCGCTCATATCTTCAAGGAAGCTGTATCTGTGTTGCAGGAGGTAGCTATCTTCACCCACGAATATTTCCACGGAGCCAGTGATGTCTTCGTACGTGCAGGAGACCAGGGCGCTGCCCGTGCCTACCGCGACTACGCGTGTGCCATTGATGGCCACGACATTCTCATCAGAGGAGACGAGCTCGGCTTCGCTGGTGACGTCCACATTGCCCGCCTGGGCATAATGGGCGATCACTGTCGCATCAAGACCTTCACCCTTGAAGAGTTCCGGTACGGCTACGTTGACGAGGACTTCATCGACCTTATCTTCACCGACAGGGATTTCATTCGGACCTGCAGCATAGTTGGCAGCCACTTCTTTGGCACCCAAAACGCCGTTCCAGATACGGAATTCATCCATATTGAAGTTGATGGTCGGGTCACCCAGATACATGGAGCGTCCAATGTAGTTGCGGTAGTCAGGAATATCAGAGAGCTTCCTGGTATTGCTGCCGGAGACGCTCACGGGCTGACCATTGAGATAACCAGTCACGGTGCCATTTTCTGCATAGGTATAGACCATGTGCATCTTCTGGCCGGTGAGGTTCTGCATGTTGTCCGGGATGGACACGCTGAAGTATTCTTCGCCTGCACCAATGGTACGAGTAGCGATACGAACGTTGGCGGCACCCGTGTAGATACTCGCGAAGAGATAACCGGCGCCATCTCCGCCAGTATTTGCCTGACCGAAATCAAGCAAGCGGTTCCAGTTGGCAATGTAAGTACCCGGAGTGAACCAGACTTCCCAGCTCATGCTCTTGAGACCGCTGACGATACCGGCGGGCACTTGAGCAAAGGAGTGTTGTGCGCTGCCATCCAATACGAGTTCTCCATCCAGGACAGAGGCTCCCGGACCGTAGAGGAATCCGTGGGCGACACCTGCAGTGTCAGTCACACCCTCATCGAAGCTATAGCGATGGAGGAGGCCGATCTGCTCGGGAACGACTTCGATTCCAAACGTCGTGCTGACGCCGCCTTCATAGAGAGCGGTGACCTCAACTGTCCCCGGAGCCACGCCGACCAGGCGCTTGCGGTTGTCAATGGTGAGGATACTCTCATCGGATGAGCTCAGGAAAACAGAGGCCGAATCGGTTGCCGGGACTTCTGTAACACCCTGATAATCCAGATAAACGTTGATCGTTGTGGCGGTACCGGCGATCACCTGCAGAGGAGCTTCCACGGAAATTCCCAGAGGATAGCCGCCCGCATCGACCATAGTGTCAGGACCCGCAACAAAGCTGGCGGCGATCTGAGACGTTGTCATGGCTCCCTTCCAGAGACGGAATTCATCCATTTTTCCCGGGAGACCTGCGTTGTTGCGTGAGCAACCGAGCCAGCAGACATTCTTTTCCAGAATCGCTGCAACCTGCTCAGGAGTGAGCGTCATGCCGACCTGGTTCTCAAAACGGCCGTTGATATAGACCCTCATGTTCTGAGATTCGCTGTCAACGACCCAAACCAGATGTGTAGGTCCGGAACCGGGGAATCCCTTCGTGGCGAAGGTTTCTGTCTTGTAGGTTGTCGTTGTGCCCGGGAGGTATGTTTCGACCAACGCCCAGGTGGTGTTGTTTCGGCTTTGACCGCCCTTATTGGGCTGCAGCCCCACCGCGAAGTTGTTGTATAAATTCGGGCCCACATCTTCAGGATCGAAGAAGGTGATATTGAAGCTGCTCCAATTTCCGTCGTTTGTCGGATCAATATCCATCCAGGTTTCGATCGAGAACGCTTTGCCTTCGACTCCGCTCATGAGGCCGGCAGGCAACTGAACCAGTGTCGAACCGTCCATAATCAGCTGGCCGCCTTCAACTGTCAGGCCCCAGTTTTCGCCGTGTGCCGTACCGATGCTGTCGTTGACGTCATCATTGAAGGAATAACGATGGATTGCTTGAGCCGGAGTTTCTCCCATGGCGATCTGAGTCGTGTAGGTTTCACCTTCGAACTCGACAACCAGGTTTCCGCCCGCGGCAACGTTACAGGTGTAAGTACTGTTGCTCAGCAGGGTGAATGCAGGATTATCAATGCTGATCTGAACGCCTTCTGCGCTGTTGAAAGGCAGCGATTGCATGTTCTCATAGTCCGCATAGACATGGAATTGAACCGTCGCTCCGGGGGCTGCATAGGGTGCATCAGATACGACGCGCAGACCGAGGAATTCTCCCAGTTCACCGTCAAAGAGCGTATCCGGCCCCACGCTACTGTTGATCGCGACTTCCTTAGCAGTGAGAGCACCTCTCCAGGTACGGAATTCATTGATGGAACCATTGAGGATCGGGTCTGAACTGTACATAGCGCGGCCGAGATAGCAGTAAGCCATCGGTCCGATCTGGACCGGGTTATTGCTGATATCTTCGACTTCAGCCACCTTGACGCCGTCTACATAGATACGGCCCAGGTTAGCATCGGCCAGGAGTGTCACGACAATATGCACTTCTTTACCCACGGGCATCGTATAGCCGGGGCCGTAGACGCATTGCTCGGCACCGCCTTGACCGGTGGTGACGAAGTTGGCGGAGGTTGCCCCCACAGTGCCATTATAAGGAGCCAGGAACATGTATTTGGTTCCGGCATCTCCGGATTTATTACCGAAGTCCCAGATACGGGCCCAGGTGTTCAGGGTGTCGAGCTTGACCCAGGCTTCCATTGTAATCGATTCATGGTCAGAGATCAGGTCCGCCGGAAGCCGTACGTGCGGAGTATCATCGGTCTTGGAGTTGTATCCGGCTCCGGGGATCACCAGATAACCGCCCTCGACGGTGGCCGGGGCGACCAGTGTTCCGTTTGCGCCTGCGATTGAATCGGTAATGGTGTCATCGCCAAAGCTGTAACGATGAGTCAGAACCGCAGGAGGCAGCGGGGTCACGGTGATCGTGATCGTTCCGCTGATTTCTTCCATCGTTGCAGTCACGGAGGTAGAGCCGGGGCCGTTGCCCAGCAGCTTGCCCTTTTCTATATCAATGCCGACGATGGTATCGTCAGCGCTCTCGACTGATACATCGGCCAGATCCAGAAGAACATTCTTCACATTCTGGTAATCCGCATAAACATCGAAAGAGAGGGCTGCGCTTTCCACGATAGTCGTTTTGCCGCCCTCGGGCACAATGTGAAGCGCTTGCAAGTCTCCCTTTTCGGAAGGCAGGGTATTCGGTCCTGCCGCCAGGCTCAGGCGGATTTCCTCCAGAGACATGGCGCCATTGTAAATGCGCATTTCATCAATCTTGCCCACGAGTCCCGGGTCAGCCCAGGAGCTGCGGCCGATCAAGTTGTTGACCGTCCAGCCCATATCCATCGGAGCCGTATCAATGTCGTTTTGGATTAGCAAATTACCATCCTTGTAGATGGCGAGAGTCTTGCCAACGCCGTCGGCCACAACGACCAGATGGGTCATCTTGCCCTCTTCGATACCTGCTACTGAGCCTGTACCGGTAACAGTCGTGTCAGCGAAAGGAGTCCAGAGCCTGGAGCTCAAAAGCGTGGGACCTCTCGGGGTCAGGAAGAAAGCCTGAGTTGCGCCGTCAAAAACGCCTTCTCCGCCAGTGGAATTGGAGAATTCCCAATAACGGGAGTTATTGTAGGCCTGGTCCACATTGTCGCTTTGCGCCCAGACTTCAATGGTCGCCGACATGTAGTCGACCATCATGCCTCCGGGCAATTTTGCATATTGAGAATCTGCGACCGAACCACTCTTGGGTGCCAGAACCAGCATTCCGCTTGCTACCGTTGCGCCGTTCACCAGTTCACCGTGAGCATCGCCGACAGAGTCATTGACGTTTCCGTTGAAGGAATAGCGGTGATCGAGCCTGACTTCCGGCAGAGTGTCGGTGACGACCACAGCCAGCTGAGCGCTTTCGCCCAAATATTCAACCGTGAGAGTCGCCTCTCCGGGAGCCACGCCGCGCGCCACGACCTTACCAGTAACGGTCTGAGGCAGCAGTATCTCCGCGTTGCTGGAGTTCAGAGTTGTCTCGGCGGTCACATCCAGGGGGCCGGCAATGGAGTAAACGGCTTCCACCGTGATAGGCAGACGCTCATTGACATAGATTTCCTGGCGAGGGGCGACAATTCCCACTTCAACCAGTTCACCGAGCTCAGGCAGGTCATTGGGACCCACCTGATTATTCGCTGCGATTTGTGCCGCACTCAGCACACCTTCGTAAATACGAAATTCGGCGTAATTACCGGCAAAATAGGGATCGGCCCACTGTGCTTTGCCCAGCCACATATTCGGACATCCTCCGAACTGGGTTGGGTTGAAATCCTGGGTTCCGCTGCCTTTCAGAACGCCGTCAGAGTAAATTTTACCCGTCTTGGTTTCGCTGTCATAGGTATAAACGATATGGTGAAAGACATTGTCGGCAATAGGCAGAACCGGTGCATTGACTACCTGCTCCGTTCCATCAAGGCGAACACCGCTGCGCAGTGTTCCGTCATAGGAGCGCCAGGTCATCATGCTGTAGTTATTACCGCCGTCAATGGTCTCAGCACCGCTGACTTCATCCACCTTGATAATGCAGCTGCCGAAGTCATAGATGCGCATCCAGTTGCCTTTATCGACCGTGGCTTGCACCCATGTTTCTATCGAGTAAGAGGTGAAAGTGCTGATGAGATCAGGCGGCAGGGAAATGAAAGAGCCTTGATCCAGGGAAGTGGATTCTCCCACACCGGAGAGTACGGCCATGCCTCCAATGACCTCCCAAGTTTCTTCATCATAATATTCCGCCAAATAAGCATCTCCGTGAAGAGCGCCGTGGGCACCCCCCACCGAGTCAGTGGCAGTGGAGCCATCATAAGGTGGCTCAAAACTGTACCGATGCTTGAGCGTGGATTCTTGCGCCGCGAAGGCGCTCATACCTACGCCCAGGGCAAGGGCAGTGGTTAGTATTAGTTTATTATTCATATCGGAACTCGTAGTACTGTTAGTTCGTTTTCCTGCTTTCACATGAAAAGACCTCGGAGGCTTTCCTCCGCTGGTTCTTTTTATGTCTGACAGGACGAGCAAGAATATAGCTGTTTTTAGAAGGGAGCGCCAGAAAATAGTTTCAGAAAAAGCTTGGAAAAAATGTGAACTTGTTTTTCAAACGGATAATTCATTGTTTTTGGATCGGCTTTTATATAACAAATAATACACTGTGATACAGTGTGTTATATGCATTATACTCTCAGTTTTTCAGAGTGACGGCGGAGTGTAGACGGGGAGGGAAAATCGAACCTTGGAAAAAAATAATTTGCAAAATCTTCCATTTAAGTTAGAGTGGTCCCAGTTTTTGTGGTCGATGTTTGACAAATGTGTGGACGGCACGCTCTCAGTAAAAAAATTGAAACGAGAAAAATTTAATATGGATAAGACCTATTTTAATAAATTGCGGGGCTTCACTTTGATTGAGCTTCTGGTGGTTATTGCCATTATAGCAATTCTTGCCGGGATGATTCTGCCGGCTTTGAGCAAAGCGAAAAGCAAGGCTCAGTCAACGACCTGCATGAATAACCTCAAGCAATTAGGCTTGGCAGCGAATATATATACGACCGACTACACTCATTTCCCGGGGGCCATCAATGCGGAAGGCACCACGGGGTTGGAGTATATCTGGCCGACCCGGCTTTCCACAGTCATAGGAACCAATACCGCCATTTTCAACTGCCCCTCAGTCCGCCGTGATTTCTGGTGGGAAACCGGTTCGCGCACCAATAGCAACCGCAATATCAGGGAGCAGCGAATCATAATGAACGCTCAGCGGCAATATATTTTCAAGGCCGGTCCCGACGGAGCGGGCATGAGCTACGGTTATAACGACTGGGGTCTCTTCACCGCCGATTTCAATAACAGGTATTTCGGTTTGGGTGGAGACATCTTGCCCAGTACGGGCGAGGGAGAAGTGGCCGTCAGCAAGGTTAAGAACCCGGCTAATATGATCATGCTCGCAGACAGCCGTTCAGATTTCAGCTGGGATGGGAGCATTGACCCCAAGGAGCCGGATCAATGGCCTTCAGCTCGCCACAACCTTAGAGGCAATTTCATGTTTGTAGATGGTCATGCCGAATCCACACTGCGCAGAGTGGCCGTGGACCCGAATGACGATTATCGCAGATCACGCTGGACGACCGATAACAGACCTCACCGTCAGGATCAGCCCAGTGCCGGTACATGGGTTGCCGATACCGGTCAGCCTGAATATAAAGACGACGGCAGATCGGGAAATTAATTCATGCAATCGCCCGACGGGTTGAGAATTCATTTTTCGAAATAAATGAGTCCAGGGGAGCCTGCTTTGCTGCTGAAAATGCCGCGCAGGCTTCTTTTCTTTTCTTTGTGCGTGTGGGGCAAGCCGTTTTTTGGCTCTGAATATCTTGCTATTTTCCTTCTGCTTGTTTAGGGTGTGGGCAGCTTGAAGCGTGAATAAGAGTATTTCTGATTAGGCTGGTATGGGGTTCCTGGATCTAATTCTCAATATTACCGGAGTTTTCCTATGGATTAACTGGCGGATGCGAGTGGTGGCTTCCGGTTCGAAGCATCGCGTTCCCGAGTGGGGCGTTGCTTCCCGCCCGGTGTACCGCCCCCGCATGAAAGGCTGGAAGCCCCTTTTACTTCTGCTGCTGATTCTCCTGGGCCGTCCCTTTCTTTATTGGGAAGTCGGGACGACCGCCCAATGGACGGCGATGCTCAAGCTCGGAGCCGTCTCCATTCCTTTTCGCCCTGATCAATTGGTGGCGATTCATCTTTTCTCATGGGCCAGTTTCATCCAAGCCCTCTTAAGCGTCTATATCTGCCTGATTTTATTGGGGATTTTGGGTAAGGGAATTCATGGAAGCGAGAATAATTTTGTCCACCGGACGGTTCAATTGCTGGTCGGTTTTCTGGAGAACTGGCCGGCTCTTTTCCGCGCTTCTCTCCCCGGAGTTGTCGCTGCGCCGCTTTGGTTTATTTTCTGCGCGGCCCTGGAGTGGGCCCAAATTATCCCGGGGCAGGAGAGCTGGAAGATCGTTTTTCACGAGAGTCTGGTGGTTGGGCTTTGCGCTTATTTGCCCTGGTGCCATCTCTTGGCGGGTTTGATTTTTATCTACTTCCTCAATAGCTACATTTACATGGGGCCTTCACCGCTCTGGAATTACCTCCATACCATTACCCGCAAGGCTCTGTCGCCGCTCTACCTCTTGCCGCTTCAGATCAGCAAGATCGATTTCACTCCCGTGGCGGCTATGGCGATCATCTTCCTCATTCACGAAAACGGCGTCCGTTTCCTTTCGGCTCTCTTCACCTTTGCAATGCGCTAGGGAGCTGCCTTCAAGTTCCGAGAAAAATAAAAAAGAGTCTCTCTCAGCAGGGATTTTTTTTTGGGGATTTTCAGAAGATTGGTTGCGGGGAGAGGACTTGAACCTCTGACCTTCAGGTTATGAGGCCGAAGGCTTTCTTTGTAATATGCTTATTATGTGGGTGTTATAAAGGTCCTAAAATCGTGTGTCCCATAAATGTGTCACTTTTGCCTTTTTTTCTTAAACCACTTGTGACACAATTTGACTCATGAAGCTTCTTATGAACGTGGCACGTTCAAAGAGGCTGAGGAAGGCAAGCATGGGATTAGTTTTAAAGAGATATTCGAGCGGCCCCCAGGCCGGTTCACTGAGGCCAAACTGGTTTGGAAAATACACCTTTGACGGCAAAACCCACGTGGTAACGCTTTCCGCGTGGGAAGGGATACCTCCGGAAAACGGAATAATCTCGAGCAATGGAGATGCGGCTTTCGAGCGATCCAGAGCCAGAGCCCAAGCCAAGCTGAATGATATTCTGGATACCTTGGCCAAAGGCCGCTCTCTGGAAGCCAGGCAAGCCTTGGAGAAGAAAGTGGCGCAGCATACCCTGAGGGTTCAATATGGCCGGGAAGCTCAAGGTGAAGTTTTACTGGCTGAGCTTTGGAAGAGGTTTGAAAAAGAGAATGGCGGTTTCAAGTGCACAAAGATTCAAGAAAATTGGATGCGCCGAATCCTTTCTCAGTTTGTCGAATTCGTGGGGAAGAGTGGCGGCCAAAGGAAGCTAGGAGACGTTAAAGCCGAAGAGGTGGCGGCTTTCATGGATTATGTGGAGCATGAGAAGAAGCTGGCAGCCAAAACATGGAATGAATACTTAAAGACGTTGCGCCGCGTGTTTCGTCTTCTGGCGGCCTACAGTGAAGGCAGCCAATGGCTACAAAAAGCAAAGCCAAGGGAATCAGAAGAAGTAAGCAGGGATATATTCTCGCCGGAAGAGATTCGGGAGATTCTCGAGCTGGCTGGCAAGGTTGACCCGCTCATTAAAAGCATGGTGATTGTGGCCAGCTGTACCGGACTGAGGTTGAAGGATATTTGCCTCATGAAGTGGAAGAGCGTGGACTTTTCAAAGAACCTGATCAGTCTGAAAGCTCAGAAGACTGGCGGGGATGTTGTTTTGGGCATGTGGCCTTTGCTCCGGGAAGAGCTTCTGACGCTTCACAAAGAGGCCGGGCGGATAACAGAGGAAGATTATGTTTTACCGGAAGCCGCGGCCAAGTATGGAGACAATGGCAGGAATCAGGGAGTGCTTCTGGATAGACTCAGAAGAGTTTTACAGCTTTTAGGATATGGAGACGGCAACGCGGCTTATATAAAGAGTTTGCCTCTCTCGAATCCGCAGGAAGTGAATTCAAGAGTGCTGGCGGCTCTGGAAAGTAGCGATTGGAGCCCAAGGCGGAAGGATGCGGCTAGAGAATACTTTGGCCGCTATATGGCAGGGGAAACCCTTCCCAAGATAGCCGCGGCCCTGGGATGCTCCAAAGGCACAGTGTGTGAATATATCAAAGCCCTTGAAGAGCTGGCAGGCGTGTCTATTATCCGCAGGCGGCTACTTCCTTCTCTGGCTGAAGACAAGCGGGGGAGTTTTACAAAGCCAAAAGAGGAAACCGGCACCAGAGCCAGAAGCGCTTCTTTACGCGGCTGGCATAGCTTTCGCGGTTCTTTTGTAGTGGCAGCGATTAGAACCGGCGTGAACATGGAATTGATCCAGAAAGTGCTTGGAGCCAGAATGGTCAAAGTCCTTTACAATCACTATATCAAAGTGGATGAAGACTTCATGCGGGAAGGTTTCACCCAAAAAGTGCCTTTTTACGCTTTGAAGAGTGAAACGAAAGAGCCGGAGCGCGCTTTGCTCATGGCCACACCGATTGAAGAACGGCTGAGGATTGCAGCCAGCCGCCTCCGGAAGGCGACAAGCGAGAATTGGAAGAGCATTGTGGAAGAAGTCTTGTCTTTGATTGAATGCTGATAAGTTTTCCTTATGGCTTTATGGCTTAGGGAACCTCTTTTTGACGATTTTTCGGGGTGCAGGGTCCGTGGAGGCGCACCGGGCTCCCGTGTAATAAGTTTTTCTAATTTCCGTTTCCGTCATCTCTTCACACCCTCTCAATAGAGCCGCGCCACACCACACAACCCCCGGGAGGGGAAAAAATCTTCTTTCTAAGTCCCTTTTGTAAGTCCTTCTGCCAGAGGGCTAATGGGTGTGTGAATATTTTTTCATTTTTTTTCACAAATATTCACATAAACACATAAACACATATACACATTGACGTCATTGCGTCAATATCACCGTGTCACCGTTGTGAAAATACATCTTTTCTGAATAAATTTCATTTGTAAAAAAGTGGGGGATCAATTAAATTTAAGTAACGAGCGAAACCAAAGCTCTCAAAGGAAAAAAACTATGGCAAAAGTAAACACAGAAAAGAATATAGAAGTCCCTCAGATTGTGGGGGTTAAAGAAGCTGCGCGCTTAGCAGGATTATCAACCGTAACGCTGCAAACAGCCATGAATAGGGGTCTCCTAAAAGCAATCCGACCTACTGGAAAATCCAGATATATTCGGTTAGTGGACCTTATTGCGTGGCTGAATGGAGAAACTCAAACAATCACTGACGCGGAAAAAGGAGGAAAATCGAATGACTAGCCCAACCTTGGATGAAGCCGTGAAGTATTGGAATGTTGCTTCACCTGAAATCCGCTTTCAAGCGGTTGAAATGCTGGCGGGGAAACCACTGAATCAGGATTCAGAAGAAAAGTTTCTAACACTGGGAGAAGCCGCAGAATTTGCACGGTGTCACAAAAGAACACTGACCCGGGCAAACGAAAGCGGGAAACTCCCCTTTTACAAGCCTAACGGTGGCTATATCAAAGTGAAGCTTTCTGAGCTGAAAGCCTACATGGAAGGGAGCCGCGTTGTCGGGCATTCTCAATCAAACCAAACAACCATGACCCATAATAATATATGCAAAGAGAAGAACTAAAAATTCGAAGAAAATATCCGGAAGAATCGGTTGATACTTTTGAATCAGTTGGGAAAGGTGACTTTAAGGGAGTCACCTCTCCCTATTGTAAAGGTGTGAACATTACAAAACACACAAACACGGCTTCATTGTCGGACAAGATAGCAATCCGTGCAAGAAAAAAGCAAAAAAAGAAGGGAGGTGAGAGCATGAACAAATTCAAGAATGAAACTTTTGAAGAGTGGGCAAGCTGGAAACTTCCTTATATTCTCCCTTGCCAGGAAGGAACGAATGGCGAAGGGGAGAAGACCTTCTTTAATGCCCTGCTTGCATGTGCCCAGCAGTTCCCCGAAAGAATAAGGGAATGGGCTGAAATGGTGAATGAAGCGTGCTGCCAGCCGCCGTTCACTCCCTTTGAGACGGAGCATAAAGTCCGAGATGCCTTGAGAATAGTAGACAGCGCCCCCCTCACGGGCGGCGCAAAATACATTCAAAATACAAAAAAAGTATACCAGCCGCTGGCTAATAATTCAAGCCAAAACGGGTATAATTTACTGCCAGTGTCAGAAGTGACTAAAGAAGTAATGCAAAAAATTACTTCTGCCTGGCTATGGTGGCGGTCCCCCATTGTGCCAGATTCTCAATCCGCGGCTTCCTTTCTGGCCCGTTTGTATGATCCGGGGGAAAAGCTTTTCGTTACCACTAAGCTGAGGAGCAAAGAGGGCTATATTCTGGAAGCGGGGAGCCGCGAGGCTTTGGAGACGCTTCAGAGAATCTCAATTGAGAATTCAGAAGGCGTTTGGTACTTGCCTAACCCCATTACAGGCCAGCTGGCGAAAAGTCAGAGCGGCGGCTTTTCATACCGATGCAAAGAGGCGGTTTCTTCCTTCAAATACATAGCCTTTGAATCCGATATAGTGAAGCCCGATGACTGGCTGAAGTTTATAGTAACGCTTCCTATACCCATTGCCGCAATCTTTGAGACGGGGGGGAAGTCTGTCCATACTCTCGTTAAAGTGATGGTTTCCACTTTGGCAGAGTGGAAAGAGTGCGCTGAGGTACTTAAGGAAAAACTATCTCCCTATGGAGCTGACCCGGCTATGTTTCAAATTCAGCAAACCTGCCGGCTGCCGGGTTGCCTTCGGGGGAAAGGAGGGAAAGAACAAAAGCTCCTTTACCTGAATCCGAATCCGTCCTATACCCCAATTCATGAAATGCCGCTAAGAGAAACAAGAGCCGCGGTTCTGGCGAGGATGGAGGAGGCCAGAGCGGTTGCCCAACTGGCTGAGGATGCAGAGCCCTTCCCTGAAATTCAATTGCCGGAAGGAGGCGCGGAATGAGCGAAACAATCGAAAAAACGGTAGCGGAAAAGATTGCAGAGGGTTTGAAATGGCTGCCAGTCAAGAGGCTGGTAAAATCCGTTCCCCTTGGCAATTTCCGCGATAAACCCGAAAAACCTATTGAATATCTGGTCGAAGGCCTTCTGGCCCGTGAAGACCTTTTGATTTTTGCAGGAAAGAGCAAGGCTGGGAAAAGCACCTGCCTGCTTAATCTGGCTTTCAGTCTCTCTTCTGGCGCCGCCTTTGTAGGACGCGTCTGCCAGAAATGCAGGGTTCTTATGATTACCCTGGAAGATA
>JALNXY010000026.1 GCA_023230105.1 Verrucomicrobiota bacterium | reverse complement strand
TTAAGAGATAACTTGTTCTGCAAGTAGAAGTAATAAGATATGGTAAGAATTCGTTTGAAACGCATGGGGGCGAAGAATCAGCCTGCCTATCGTGTAGTGGTGGTGGATGGCCGCAGTCCTCGTGATGGAAAGTTCATTGAAGAGGTTGGATATTATGAGCCGCTGAAGAAGGGTGATAATGCCAAGCTCAAGCTTGACCGCTTGGATTACTGGATCAAATGTGGGGCTCAGCCTACGGTAACCGTAGCCAGCATGATAGCCAGAGAGCGTTCTTCACAGGCCGTTTAAGAGTTTTGTATGCAAGAGTTTCTTGAATATGTTCTCAAGAACCTTGTTGAAGAGCCGGAGGATGTCGACATCAAACCGGTGGAGCGCAATGGGGTTACCGTTTATCAATTGAGAGTCAACCCGGTTGATACGGCCAGGGTGATAGGACGCAAGGGTAGCACCATAAATGCGATCCGAGCATTGCTTGTTGCAGGCAGTGCAAAACAGGGTAAGCGAAGCGTGCTGGAGTTGATCGAAGAGGTCAATGGCCCTGAGTTTGAAGATGATACGACCGAGAGAGAGGTCTAAAACAGCTCTCGTAGAAAGTGACGTGAAATTATTTGGGAGTGGATGGGGTGCATGAAAATAGATGTACTCACATTATTTCCGAAGATGTTTAGCGGACCGCTGGATGAAAGCATAGTCCAGCGAGCTCGTGAGAATGGGTTGATTGAACTGAAAATCCATAACTTGCGGGCGTATACTCACGATTTGCACCAAACGGTGGATGACAGACCTTTTGGGGGAGGAGCCGGGATGTTGCTTAAGCCCGAGCCGCTCTTTGAAGCCTTGGAAGCGTTAACGAATGAAGAGAGTCATGTGATTTTCCTGACTCCTTCTGGTAGGAAGTTTAACCAGGCGATTGCCCGGGGAATTTCGAGCCGCGAGCATATTGTACTGGTATGCGGAAGTTACGAAGGTTTTGATGAACGAATCCTCCAGGTCTGGGCAAATGAGGAGCTCTCCATTGGAGACTATGTGCTTACCAATGGGGCGCTGCCGGCTATGGTCGTGATTGATGTGGTGACCAGGCTGCTGCCGGGTGCTCTGGGCAAAGATGAAAGCTCTCATGAAGAGTCTTTCAGCGCAAACTGTCTGGAATATCCTCACTATACGAGGCCGGCGGTATTTCGTGGTATGAAGGTGCCGGAGGTGTTACTTTCGGGGCACCATGCTCGCATCGCTCAGTGGCGGAGCGAGCAATCTGTGTCAAAGACGGCTGCGGTGCGGCCGGATTTGTTAGAAAAGAGCGGGGAGCAGGAAGCTTCCGGCTCGTGTTAAATTGGTATAAGTTTATGAATCAGGCATTATTAGATAAGATCGAGTCCGCCTACACCAGGAAGAACCCAGTGGCCTTCTCAGTAGGTGATACGGTGAATGTGCACACCAAGGTGGTTGAAGGCCAGAAGGAGCGCATCCAGGTTTTTACCGGTGTTGTGATTGGCCGTCGCGGGCACGGTTTGAATGAAACCTTCACCGTTCGTCGTATCAGCTACGGAGAGGGAGTGGAGCGTGTTTTTCCTATCCATTCACCGCGTATTGAAAAAGTGGTGGTAGAGCGCCAGGGTAAAGTTCGCAGAGCGAAATTGACTTATCTGCGCGGCCGTATCGGAAAGAGCGCGTTGGCGGTTAAAGAAAAAGATTTACATCTTTCCCGCAAGAAGAGCTAAGCTCAGGCTTGGGGTTGTAGAAAAGATTTTTAACTATTTTAAAGCGAGCGAGGGTAGACAACTATCCTCGCTGTTTTGTTTGGAGGTAACACATATACATGAAAAAAGACGTACTTTGAGAGTACGTCTTTTTTAGGTGCAAGGCTTCTTGCGGGCGGATAATTACGCTCTAAACGTCGTAATACATTTCGTATTCGATGGGATGCGGGCGCAAGCGGAGAGTCGAATCTTCTTTGCGTTTGATTCGGACATAGGTTTCCAGGAAGTCGCGGCTGAACACATCGCCCTTCAATAAAAACTCATGATCCTGCTCCAGGTAGTTCAGGGCATCACCCAGGCTCGAGGGAACATGAGGGATGTTCTTGAGCTCTTCAGGAGGGAGCTCATAGATGTTTTTATCCATCGGCTCGCCGGGGTCGATTTTATTCATCACACCGTCCAGTCCCGCCATCAAAAGGGCAGAGTAGGCCAGATAAGGATTTGCGGAGGGATCAGGCGGGCGGTACTCAATACGCTTGGCTTTGGGGTTGGAGCTGAAAGTCGGGATGCGTATGGCAGCGCTACGGTTATTGGCACTGTAGGCCAAATTGATCGGGGCTTCGTAGCCGGGGACCAGGCGCCTGTAGGAGTTAGTGCTGGGGCTGCAAAAGGCGCAAAGAGCCCGTGCGTGCTTCAAGATGCCGCCCATATAGTGGAGGGCCATCTGGCTTAAGCCAGCGTACTCGCTGCCGGCAAAGAGCGGCTTGCCTTTTTTCCAGAGAGATTGATGGATGTGCATGCCTGAACCGTTATCTGCGAACATCGGCTTGGGCATGAAGGTCGCGGTTTTACTATGGCGCAAAGCGACATTTTTCACCACGTATTTAAACACCATCATCTTGTCGGCCGATTTCAGGAGAGTGTCGAAGCAAAAATCGATTTCTGTCTGCCCTGCAGTAGCGACCTCGCGATGATGGCGCTCCACCTGCAATCCGAGTTCTTCCAAGACGAGCACCATTTCGGTGCGAATATCCTGAAGAGAATCGGTCGGTGCGACCGGGAAATAACCTTCTTTATGCCGCACTTTGTAACCCAAGTTAGGCATTTCCTCGCGCGCGCTGTTCCAGATTCCTTCAGCGGAATCAATTTCGAACATGGCGGAGTGGTTCTTATTTTCATAGCGAACACTATCGAGGATGAAAAACTCAGCCTCGGCGCCCAGATAGGCGGTATCAGCGAAACCGCTTCCTTCGAGGAAATTTTCAGCGCGTTGGGCAATGACCCGAGGGTCACGGTTGTAGAGCTCGCGTGTGCTGGTCTCCTGAACTGTGCAAGTCAGACTCAGGGTGGGGACGGCACAGAAGGGATCCATGAAGGCGGTGTTAGGATCAGGGACGACCAGCATGTCGCTGGCTTCGATGCTCTTCCACCCCCGAATGGAGGAGCCGTCGATGCCAAAACCTTCCGAAAAGGAATCTTCACTCAGTTCGCGAACAGGAACTGTAAAATGTTGCCAAGTACCAAAAGTATCCACAAACTTCAAGTCCACCATTCTTGCGGCATACTTCTTTGCCATTTCAATGACAGTTTTGGGTGTATTCATCTATGAGTGTGGAAGCCCGGGTAATGGATGCTACGCAGGCAATCCCGGGCCCCATCCTAAAGCAAAAAAACCTCCTCTTCCAGAGAAAAGGAGGATAAATACAAGAATTTTGAAAACAATCTGAAAATCAGTGAAGAGCGTTTTCGTCTATCTCACCGCTTCGGATTCGAATAGCGTCTTCCACGGGATAGATAAAAATTTTCCCATCACCGATTTTCCCAGTTCTGGCAGACTCGACGATCACTTTGACGGCTTGCGACACCTGGTTGTCGGGTAAGACGATTTCGATGCGGATTTTGGGCAAAAAATCCAAAGTATATTCGCTACCGCGGTATATTTCAGTATGGCCTTTTTGGCGCCCGAATCCTTTGACTTCACTTACAGTCATTCCGTCGATTCCGAGGGAGGAGAGAGACTGTTTTACGTCTTCGAGTTTATAGGGTCTGATGATTGCTTCGATTTTCTTCATGTTCGTCTTTATCAACCTCGCCTGGATTATAAGGCGGAAGGGGACTGATGCACAGTTTTTTTGGTTTCAGTGAAAAAAAACATCTCAAGATATTAGAAATACTACTTCATGTTGGCGATGATATTATCTCCGAATTCAGAGCATTTAATTTCGGTGGAGTTGTCCATGAGGCGGGCAAAATCATAAGTAACCCGTTTGGATGAGATCGCGCCATTCAATCCGGTGATGATCAGATCGGCAGCTTCGGTCCAGCCCAGATAGCGGAACATCATTTCACCGCTCAAGATGACGCTGCCGGGATTGACTTTATCCAGGTTGGCGTACTTGGGTGCCGTCCCGTGGGTGGCCTCAAAAATGGCGTGGCCGGTGGTGTAGTTGATATTGCCGCCGGGCGCAATGCCGATTCCGCCAACCTGTGCGGCCAGGGCATCGGAGAGGTAATCGCCGTTGAGGTTCGGTGTGGCGATGACATCGAAATCAGCGGGGCGGGTCAATATCTGCTGGAGAGTGATATCGGCAATTGCATCTTTAATCAGAACCGCACCAGCAGCCAGGGCCTTTTTCTGTTCTTCATTGGCGGCTTCCTCCCCATGGGCTTTACTGGTTCTTCCCCATTGGGCCCAAGTATAAACCTGGTTGCCGAAGAGCTCTTCAGCGCAGGCATAGCCCCAATCACGGAAGGCACCCTCAGTGTATTTCATGATGTTGCCTTTGTGGACGAGGGTGACGCTTTTGCGCTTTTCACGCAGGGCGTATTGGATGGCGGATTTCACCAAACGTACAGTGCCTTCCTGAGAAATGGGCTTAATGCCGATGCCGACCGAGGGAGACTCTTCATTTCCAAAGCGGATCTTTTTGAAATCTTTTGGGAATTCTTTTTTGATAAACTCCAGAATCTTAGCGGCTTCGGGTGATCCGGCTACGTATTCGATTCCGGCATAGATATCCTCCGTGTTTTCACGGAAGATTACCATATTCACCTTTTCAGGATGCTTGACGGGACTGGGAACACCGGCGAAATACTGAACCGGACGCAGACAGACATAGAGATCGAGCATCTGACGCAGGGCGACATTGAGAGAGCGGAACCCTCCGCCAATAGGGGTAGTGAGAGGTCCTTTGATGCCGACCAGATAATCACGGAAAACATTGACAGTATCATCGGGAAGCCATGTATCAAATTTTTCTTTGGCTAATCCGCCTGCATACACCTCGAACCAGGAGACCTTTCGGCTGCCTTTATAGGCTTGTGAAACCGCTGCATCAAATACCCTCTGGCTTGCGGCCCAGATATCAGGACCGGTACCATCACCACGAATGAAAGGGATTACGGGCTGATCGGGTACGCTGAGTTTGCCGTTGACGATCTGAATTTTTCCGCCTTCCGGAGGGGTTACTGTCGTGTATTTCATCTGTTGTTTGTTCTAAAAATATTGGTTGTTGTGCCGATATCGGCAAAATAGTTTAGAGGGGTGAGGCCCCGTAGATTTTAAATTGTTTGTGTGATTGCCCTTCGGCGTCATTAAAGTGACGTTTTACTTTTTCCAGAATGGTTTCCACATTCAAGCCATATTTATTCTTAAGCTCTTCAGTGGTGGTGGCATGCTCCACGAATTTATCAGGCCAGCCGATTCGAATCACGGGGACCTGAACGGAGTGGTTGCTGAGGAGCTCAAGGACCGCGCTGCCGTAGCCGCCCTGGAGCATGTGATCCTCGACGGTGATCAGCAGATCCGCATTTTGTGCGTAGAAAAGAGTGAGCTGCTCATCCAAGGGCTTGATGAAGCGCGGGTCAATGACAGCAGTTTCGTAGCCTTCCCGGGAAAGCGCCTCGGCCGCCTTTAGGGCCATGGAGTTCATGCAGCCCAGGGCAAAGATAGCGATCTTGCTACCTTCGGTTTTATCCCAGCTTTTGACGACTTCACCTTTGCCGATTTCCAGGGCAGAAGGTGTTTCTTTAACAGGGACGCCTTCAGCAGGGCCACGGGGATAGCGGATAGCTGCGGGCTGATTCAGGCGCGTTGCCGTATAGAGCATGTCCTGAAGCTCGTCTTCGTTACGCGGAGACATCAGGACGAGGTTGGGCAGGGGGCGCAGGAAAGAGATATCAAAGACGCCGTGATGGGTAGGGCCATCGTTGGGAGAGAGGCCTGCCCGATCCATACAAAAGACGACCGGCAGAGATTGAAGAGCCGCATCATGCATGACGCAATCGAAGGAGCGCTGCATGAAAGAGGAGTAAATCGCGACAACGGGATGAAATCCCATAGTTGCCATGGCAGAGGCGAATACAACGGCATGTTCCTCGGCGATTCCTACATCAATGTACTGCTGGGGACGTTCTCTGGCCAGTATATCCAGGCCGGTGCCGCCGGGCATGGCAGCGGTGATGCCGACGATCTTTTCATCACGTTTGCAAAGCTTGAGCATCGTATCTCCGAAGACTTTCTGCCAGGAAGGAGGGGTAGGCGTTTTTGACTTAATGGCCAAACCGTCTTCCGGGTTGTAGGGGCCAATACCGTGGAAACGGGAGGGCTGAGTCATGGCCGGTTCATAGCCCTTACCCTTGGTGGTAATGACGTGCAGGACGATGGGAGAATCCGACTCGCGGGCAAACTGAAGAGCCCTGATCAAAGTCGGGATGTCATGTCCATCCATGGGGCCCAGGTATTTGAAACCCAGGTCTTCAAAGAAAGAGCTGCTGGTGCCGCCGCCGCCTTTGCCATCCACGTTATAATCCTGCGGACTCTCTGGGGGAGGAAGGGCCTGCCCCTCATTGGGACGAATGGAAATAGAGGTGAGGGCCAGTTTAAAGGCTTCTCCGGCTTTACTTGAGATGCGTTTGGCCCGTGAGGCATGTTGATCGGGCAGTTTATTGAGCCAGCGCTCAAACTCGCGTTGGAGTTTGTTGAAAGTGGGCCGCATCAACAGGCGGTTCAGGAAGTTGGAAACAGCGCCTACATTGCGATCAATGCTCCACTTGTTGTCGTTCAGGATAGCGATGAACTTTTTGGTGCTGCTGGCAATGTTGTTGAGCGCTTCAAAGGAGATGCCGTTAGTGAGAGCCGCATCGCCGAAAATAGCGACGACGTTTTCATTGGAGCCCCGTTTGTCGCGCGCGACAGCCATGCCCAGCGCCGCTGAAAGGGCAGTACCGGCATGACCTGCACCAAAGCAATCATGCTCGCTTTCTGAACGGAGAGCGAAGCCACTGAGGCCGCCTGTCTGGCGGATTGTATGAAAGCGGTCTTTTCTGCCGGTCAAAAGTTTATGAGCGTAAACCTGATGGCTTACATCCCAGAGAAATTTATCTTTCGGGGTTTCAAAAACCCAGTGGAGAGCAATCGTTAAATCGACAATACCCAGGTTGGAGGCCAGATGCCCGCCGCAGTTGGCGACTTTCGTCACGATTTCATTGCGCATCTCGGCCGCCAGCTCAACCAACTGATCAGGTTTAAGCTTTTTTAAGTGCCCGGGGGAATTGACCATGTCCAGATAGCAGCTCATTTACCCTCCCTGTTTTTAAGTGAAATTTGTCCGCCTTTTTCCACCAGTTCGCGGATTTTGCCTTCGGCCTCGCCGAGTCTTTTCTCGCAATTTTTAATGAGCTTCACTCCCTCTCCATAGGAAGCGATCATTTCTTCAAGTCCCAGGTTGCCTGACTCCATCTCGGAAACCAGCGTTCTGAGTTTTGCGATACCCTCTTCAAAGGAGATCTTTTCCTCAGGCGCCGTTGAGTCAGGATTCATTTTTTGATTCATTCTGGCTATTAGTTTTTCTCGTATCGATAGATAAACATACCGTCCCGAAGTTTGGGTTCAAACCAGGTGCTTTTGGGGGGCATGACTTCGTTTTGATCAGCAATATCCATGACTTCTTCGATTTGAGTCGGGAACATAGAAAAAGCACACGCGTATTGCCCCGAGGAAACCATCTGTTCGAGCTCGACGGTGCCTCGAATCCCTCCGACAAAGGAGATACGCTCGCTAGTGCGAGGATTTTTTATGTCCAGAATGGGAGCCAAGACTTTATCCTGGAGTATCTGGACGTCTAATTGGTCACGCGGATTGCCTCCGTTAGAGAAGCCCGTCTTGAACCTGAGACCATACCAGCGGCCGCCGATGAAGAGTCCGACCTCCTTATTCCTGGCGGGTTTATCAAATGGTTTCTCCAGCACGGTGAAGACAGTCTCGAGTTTCTTTAAAAACTCGCTTTGACTCAAACCGTTCAGGTCTTTAATTACCCGGTTGTAGGGGAGAATCTGCATCTGATCATGAGGGAAGATAACGGCCAAAAAGTATCCGCTGCCGTTCTTGCCGTCTCTGGTCTGATAGATTTTTGCTGCCGCAGCACTCCGGTGATGCCCATCGGCGATGTAGAGATGCGGCATCCGTTCGAACTCTTTTTCGATCGATTTCAGGATGCTTTTATCGGAGATGACCCAAGCCTCGTGTCTGACTCCGTCAATACCCGTAAAATCCACAACGGGAGTTTCACGAGTTTTAGCCGCAAAGAGGTTGTTTAAAGTCGAGTTGGAGTGGTAGGTCAAGAAAACGGGACCTGTTTGGGCATTGAGCGCTTCAATGTGGTTAATGCGGTCGTTTTCCTTATCCGGGCGGGTGTACTCATGTTTCTTGATGACTCCGCTCAGATATTCCTCAGCGCTGACGGTTGCAACCAATCCGGTCTGGGTATGATTGCCCATAATCTGGCGATAAAGATAATAGCAGGGCTCAGCATCTTTTCGAAGTAAACCTTCGGCTACCCATTCCTGGAAGAGGTCACGAGCTTTCGCATAGACTTCACCTGAATAAGGGTTTATACCGTTATCGAAATTAATTTCAGCGCGGCTGATCCTATAGAAGCTGTGTTCTTTGCCGTTGGCGCGCTCGCGTGCTTCAGCGGTGGATACAACATCATAGGGTAGTTCGCAGATTTGGCCCGCTACTTCAGGCCTGGGTCTGATTGCAGCAAATGGTTTTACTATTGCCATAGTAACGCAGGGAACAGTATAGCACATTTTTGCGCTTGAAAAAGTAAAAAACTGTGAGCGGTGGGCAAAAAGAATGTTGAAAAACCGAGCCTAAAAAAGCCCTTATTCCATACTGGGGGTAGGGGATACAATATTCTTAAAGAGGCGAAAAAAGGCGGTTAGGACAGAGGTGGTCAATTTTCCGGATAAAAGTATTGCTATTAGAGAAAGCAACATCTTAGAATCCAACGGCTAGTGATGCGGATAAACGCTTATATAAAGATCGGGAAGAAATACCTTTTTAAGGGGCTAAATGTTTTTCTGCCGACTATCCGAGCCAAGGCAATCGCCATCCTGTTTTGTGGGGTTTTTGTCGGTTTGGTTGTTTATATGAGTTATGCCTCACGGGCTTATTCCTATTTGTTGGACGACCCGGATGTTTGCATCAACTGCCATATCATGGGGCCTTTTTATGCGACATGGAAGCACAGTTCGCACGGACGGGATACGGTCTGCAACGATTGCCATGTGCCGCAGGATAACATCTTGAGGAAATGGTATTTCAAAGGGAAGGACGGTTCCCGTCATGCCGCGATTTTCACGATGCGCGGAGAACATCAGGTGATTAGGGCAATTCCTGAAAGCCAGGTTGTAATCCAGGAAAACTGCGTCCGCTGCCACACCCAGCTCAATACGGAGTTTGTAAAGACCGGGTGCGTGGGAGCCAAAGAGATTGAGTCGGGTGAGGGAACGACTTGCTGGGCTTGCCATCGAGGGGTGCCGCACGGAGGGAAAACGAGTCTCTCATCCACTCCGAATTCCAGGATGCCTTTTCCCGAATCCATCGTTCCTGAATGGTTGGAGAAAGAACTGGGTACAGGGAACAAGAAATAGAAATCAATTTAAATTAACCCAAGTAAAATTATGGATATTGAAAAGATGAAACTGAAAAGCTGGCAGGGATGGCTGCTTTTCTTCGGGGCTATGGCGGCTGTTTTCGTCATGGGGATACTCGCCGCCTCCATTACGGAGAGACGGGCTGAGGTCGTTTCTATTTACGCGAATAAGAAAGTGGATATTGCGGATATGGAATCCCGCAATGAAATTTATAACGCAAACTATCCGCGAGAATACGAGACCTGGCGGCAAACGGCCGATACTTCCTTCAAGAGTGAATTTAACGGAAGCCAAGCCGTGGATGTGCTTGAAGAGCGGCCGAACATGGTGATTCTCTGGGCCGGGTACTCTTTTGCGAAAGATTATTCTACCCCCAGAGGCCATATGCACGCAGTTGGGGATGTGAGGCAGACGCTGCGGACAGGCTCCCCGGGAGTAAATCAGGCGGGGGATGTGCAGCCGGCGACCTGCTGGAGTTGCAAAAGCCCGGATGTCCCCAGGATGATGAATAAGCTCGGAGTGAGCGCATTCTATAAAAGTGCCTGGTCGGAAATGGGCCCGGAAATCGTTAATCCGATTGGCTGCGCTGATTGCCATGATCCCCAGACGATGGACCTTCATATCAGCCGGCCGGCACTGATCGAGGCCTTTGAGCGCCAGGGTAAAGATATCAGTCAATCCACGTTGCAGGAGATGCGGTCTCTGGTTTGCGCTCAGTGTCACGTGGAGTATTATTTCAAGGGCGAGGGGAAGTACCTGACCTTCCCGTGGGATAAGGGAATGACGATTGAAGCGGCAGAAGAATACTACGATTCTTATGAATACACGGACTATATTCACGCATTAAGCCGTACTCCGATTTTGAAGGCACAGCATCCTGATTTCGAGCTGAGCCAGATGGGAATTCACGCGCAACGGGGAGTCGCCTGTGCGGATTGCCACATGCCTTATATCAGCGAGGGTGGCGTGAAATTCTCTGACCACCATATACGCAGTCCTCTGGCCGAGATGAACCGCACCTGCCAGATTTGCCATCGACAGAGCGAAGAGACACTTCGCAAGAACGTCTTTGAGCGTCAACGCAAATGCGAAGAGGTGCGTGATCAATTGGAAGAGGTCCTTACCCGCGCTCATATAGAGGCGGCATTTGCCTGGGAAAAGGGTGCCGCAGAGGCCCAAATGCAGCCGATTCTGAAACTGATCCGTCAGGCTCAGTGGCGCTGGGATTACTCGGTCGCCTCACATGGTGCTTCTTTCCACGCACCGCAAGAGGTGGTTCGCATTATGAGTAACGGTATTGCCCGAGCGATGGAGGCCAGGTTGGAGCTTGCCCGAGTGCTTGCACAGAATGGATATTCAGAGCCGGTACCCATGCCGGATATTTCCACCAAGGAAAAGGCCCAGAAATATATCGGGCTGGATATGGAGCAGCTTCACAAGGATAAGGAGCGGTTCATGAAAGAAGTTGCCGTTAAATGGGTGGAAGAGGCCAAAGCCTCGGAGGGACTGCTCACAAAATAGAGAGATAACTACTTATTTATTGAAAAGTAATGAATAAGGAGAAGAGAATGGAAAGCTTAACACGCCGTGATTTTTTGAAAAAAGGTTCGCTTGCAGGTTTGGCGGGTGCTGCCAGTTTTTTTGCGGGGGATGGTTGTGCATCGGCTCAGCAACTGCCTGAAGGGCGGGAGCAGATGCTGCGTATTCCACGCCGGCAGGGACGGGGAAACCAGCCGGTTAATCCCAAATTTCCGAACATCGGCGGATATGTCACGCTTTTGGCAGATTTGCATCAGCATACGGTTTTCTCGGATGGCGACCTTCGGCCGGGAGCTCGTGTGGAAGAGGCTAAGCGTGAGGGGCTGGACGTGATCTGTCTCTCTGACCATGTTGAAGTCAGGCCGTTCAAAGCCGATATTGCCAACATGGATCTGGGCAGAGCCTATGAGCTGGCTTTGCCTAAAGCAACCGCATCGGATATTTTGTTGATACCCGGTTTGGAAATTACTCGGTCCGAGCCCTATGCAAAACACCTCAACGCGCTGTTTCTGAAAGATTTCAACGCGCTGATCACTGAGAAGTTCGAGGACGCGGTACGCGCGGCTGCCAAACAGGAAGCCTTTATTTTCTGGAATCATCCCGCCTGGGGGCAAAAAGAGCCCAAGGCAACCTGGTATCCGCAGATGGATGAATTTCTGAAAGAGGGAATGCTGCACGGTTTTGAGGTCGTGAATGGCTTTGAAGGGGATGCGCGGGATTATCAACCTGACGTCATGGATTGGTGCCAGAAGCATCGGGTAACGATGTTGGGGAACTCCGATGCACACAAAGCGACGGCGTATCTGACGGATTGGAGTGCCGGGGAGCATCGGCCAATGACACTCGTCTTTGCCCGGGATCGTTCAGTTGAGGCGGTCCGGGAGGCACTTTTTGCCGGGAGGACGGCTATTTACTACTATCTGCCGGGAGAGCGTGACCTCCTGATCGGGGACGAAAAGTGGCTTCTTCCGATTTTCAACAGATGTTTTAACTACACGCCCAAGCAGACCGGTGTAGGGCCTAACGAAGTGATATTCGAGAATGATCTTCCCTTCACCCTGGAGCTCAAGACGCTCAATACTTCGGGAATCAAACTGCCCGAAAAACTCCAGATACCGCACGGGAGCTCTACTTTCGCGGTAGAAACACTGGGGGGACCGATCCGCGTCGAAGCAGAGGTTCTCAATTTCCATATTGGAAAGGAGAGAAGGATGAATATTGAATTGAGCGTATAGAGTTCGCTACCGATTATTCATCTTCCTTTTTCAGGAGTTTCCAGACGCGCAGGGTTTCGCAAATCGACCAGGCCTGGGCATCACAGCCGCGGGGTGTGTGAGGAGCGTCTCCATCCATGATTTCCGGGATGTGCCCCAGGCAGTTTCTCGAGGTCCAGTATTCTGCGCTTTTCAGGTAAGCCAGAGCGGCTTTACGGGCGGCCTCATCCCCGGGCCAGGCTTTGGCCAGAGCTTCACAAAAGATTGGCAACATATACCCCCAGGCGGTGCCGTTGTGATAAGCGGGTTTGCGGCGCGTATCTTCATCGCCTTCATATTGCGGCCAATAGGGGTTGCCCGGGTCGTTCAGGAGACGGCCTTCGGGACCGAAAACGGGAGCCAGGCAGGATACCGGCAGGGGAGCCAGTGAGCGCATGGCACCGGGAATAACCAGATGTCGGAGTGCAGCCCGGAGTGCGCGCTGGGACTTTTCAGCGTCGAAAAGTCCGAAGGAAATGGGTAGGAACTGGTTGGGTCTGAGAGCGTCATCGACTCGGGCCTGTGCGGCGGGCTTTTTATCCTCAGCCCAGAGGCCATCGGCAAACCATTTATTGTCCGGCAGCCAGAAATAGCGCTGCAGGGATTGCTCAGCTTTCAACGCCCATTTTTCCCATTCCGGCTCGGCCGGAGCCAAACGTGAGAGCTGGCGCAGAAGCCGTATCCAAAGGGCTTGAATTTCGATCGGGTAACCGCAGCGGGGAGTGCCAGCCGGGTAGTTCGTATCCATCCAGGTGTAATGCGAGGGGCTCCAGACCAAACCGGAATCCCGGTCTACAAAGATACCATTGGGAGTGCCCTGGATGTAATTGGTGGCAATGCTCCTGAGGACGTCCAGGAGGGTTCGCACCTGGTTTTCGAGCGGCGTTTCATAGACCTGCTCGCTTGTGAAGCGGTAATTCTCGGCCAGGGCTGCGGCTTCTTCCAATACGACTCCGAACCAGAGAGGTGCATCGGATGTATTGCGGTTGGAGTCATTATCGCCATAGATGACATTGGGAAGGGTGCCGTTTTTCTCCATTCGCCCAAAGACCTGGAGGAGCTCCAAAACTTCGGGCCAATAGCCGGCAGCCAGGTAGCCTCGAGCGCAGATGAGAGTGTCGCGGCCCCAATCCATAAACCAGGGATAACCTGCGATGACAGTGCGTCCGCGATCAGCGCCCCGGCGTACGAGAAAGGCTTTGGCTCCCAGGAGCAGTTCTCGCTCCCAGATATCCGTGAGAGGCCGCGTATATTTTTTCAGAAGATCACTACTCTGTACCTGGCGACGCTCTTCAAACCAGGACATTTCATCGTTACTGATGGGCTCTTTTTCCGCATCGACGACCATGTAAACCGGTTGATTCTCCAACAGGGTGAGCTCAAACCATCCGGGGCTGAATGCATCTCCGCGGTCAGCCTGCCCGCGAGTGGCTTCGACAGGGTGAAGTATCTGGTTGCACCACTCGGGTTGAGGGTGATATCTGCCGGCGGTCGTATAGGCTCTGAAACTGCGATCTGCGGCCGGAGTGAAGGCAAAGCCCGGTTCATCCTGCAGGGCGTGAGTATTGACTTCAAAATGCCGACGGCTTTCATCGTTCAAATGCGTTTCGCTGTGGAAGCTCCGGTCTTCAATATCGAGCCGCACGGTGACGCGGACATTGGCATCAGGGGAGAGGATGCGATTTTTCCAACGCTTGGGAATTGAGACTTCGCTTAAGCGTTCCAGTTTGAGCACGAGCGTATTTCGTTCTTCGATGAGGTCAATAGTCAGTTGGAGATGGGCAACCCGTCCATCGCCGGCAGAGACAATAAAATTCCATTTAGCAGGCGGCTCCGGGTTCAAGGCTGCCAGGTTGGCTGCACTGAGCTGGCTGTAAAAGCCATCGGCATTGACCCAAATACGAGCACGCTTGACGAAGACGTGCCGATCCACGGGGAAATCCGGATGCAGGTTGGCGCCCAGGAGGCAATCGTACTTGGAGCGGATGGAACCCAGATCGGCTCGAATGCGTGACATGGCGCCGCGTCCATTGGTGAGAAGCACAAGCGCATCCTTATCGGCGCAGATGCTGTACTGAGAGCCCCTTTGCAAAATCCATCGCTCCTTGCCACCCGGGGCATGAAGGATGGTTTGCATGAAATCCGAGGTGTTTTGGAAATCTTCCGCGACATAGAGGAGTTTACCCGTGACCTTGTATTCCCGTTCTCCCCAGATGGTGCCTACAACGGAAAGTTCACCGGTATCCTCAGCCAGCACATCCCTGACTTCATCGGGAGAAAAAGCGGCAATATGGCCCTTATCCGTTTCCACTGAATGAAGAACCTGCGAGTGTTTATCCTTGGAGCGCAACTGGACCTGGAAAGGCCATTGGGTGTTTCTGAAATAGAGCCAGTGATCTTTGGGCAGGAGCGTCGTCCTCCTGAGATCGCTCAGCTGCCAGGAGACAACCGGACAATAGACAGGAGATTGCATTTCCCGGCGAATTTGCTCCATCCATTCTTTAGGATCCACTTTTTGGTCTTTGAGTCTGCTCAAAGCGCCCAGGTAAGTAACCGGGTTGGAGGAGGCCAGCTCAGAAAGCGCCTGCCAGTTGGTTGCGGAGCGCGGTTGAGCATGCAGGATGCGGCAGGATGCTTTCAAGGCCCAGGAAGCCATGGCGCGCTTTTTGCGGTACGCATCGCCTTTCAAGCCCAGAACGTCGGTTTGTTTGCTCAGGCACCAACAGGTTCCCGGCGGTACATCAAATATCCACTGACGGCTGCTTTCATCCAGCCGCGAGACGCTGACCCGCTCCCGGGTGAGCAAATCAATCATTTCCGGGGTAAGATCGTTGTCGAAAAGGCGGACCTGAGCGGGATGCTCCATGTCGGTGTTTGCAAAAAACCAGAGGGTATTGAGACGATCGGCGCAATCGCGGCGCAGAACGAAGACAGGTCCACCATCAGAGAGGCGGGTCAATTGTGCGCCATCAAAGAAGCAGGGATGCTCGCTCAAGAGCTCATTGAGCCTGGAAAGCTCTGGGACGATGTTATCGGAATTATTCCAGGAGAGACCGGTGCGTTGGTGCACGTTAATTTTCTCATCGGCCAGCCATTCGACGCCGCAAGTAAAAGCGAATCCGCCCGAAACGCTGGTCAGGGCACAAAGCTGATTGCGGAAAAGCGACCACTGCTTACCTTGTGCAGCCAGGCGGCTATTGTCATGCGTTTCACTGTAGTGAACCCAGACACCCTTGTGGCTGCTCTGCTTGAGGCTGTAATCCAGATACCAGGAGATATCTTTTGCGGAATAGTTCTGGAACAGCTCCGAGTAGGCGAACTGCATCCGCCCTTGAGTCAACAGGGTTTCAGTGGCTTCCCAGGAGCCGCCCAAGCCTTCCAGGAGGAAGATCGTTTCTGAATACTCCTGACGCACTCTGCTGATAATGTAGCGCCAGGCTTCCATGGGTATTTTATAGCCGGCATCGCAGCGGAAGCCATCCACGCCTCTATGGCACCAGGTCAGAAAGACATCGGCCAGATAATCCCAAAGATCGGGAAGATGGGTATTGAGCTCTGAAAGGTCACCCCAGGTGACACCCCAGGCCCCCGGAGAGACAAAGTTTCCCTGTTCGTCGCGGACGTACCACTCGGGGTGCGCGGAGTGCAGCCAGGATCCCCAGCCGGTATGGTTGACAGCCAAGTCGATGATGAGGCGTGCGCCGTGCCGATGAATGGCGTCGGAGAGTTCGCAGAATTGATCTGCCGGGCTGGTTTGATGTTCGAATTCTACCAGAGCCGGATCAATTCCCGTCAGGTCCAGGGCAGCGTAAGGGCTGCCGAATCGTCCCATTCTGGCAAAGGTGGTCGGCGTAGGGTTTACGGGCAGGAGGTGAATTATTTTGCATCCCAGATTGTCCACGATATGGGGGAGATATTTAATCAGGTCGCGGAATTTGCCCGAGGGAGGAATGCAGGTAAAGCCGGAAGAGTCGAGGACGTCCAGAGCGGGAGTCGATTTTTCGGGCAGAGATTTGCGCTCGGCGATGCTTTCACCAAAAAGGCGGATAAAGGAGCAGTAAATAATGTTGCCGGTTCTGCAAAAATCGGGGTGAGTGCTGATGCCCACATTGGGGCCTTCGGGCCAAATCTGGCGGCCCTCTTCGTCTCTGGCGTAGGCCTTGGCCTCGAAATAGCCCACTTCGTGGATGGGTATCTCGATGGAGGCTTCGCTGCCTGAAACAGGCATCGGCAGGTCGCGCCAGGATCCTCCAATGAGCGGCCACTTATGGGAATGCGCATGAATGATCTCTTCTTCAAGTCTTCGAGCCCGGCCCAGGTTTGTCCGCAAAAAAACAGTCCAGCCCGGAGGAATAGGGCGCCCATCATCGAAGGCAAACCGAAACTGAATCCAATCTCCGCAGTATTTCAGGAGGTTTTCTCCTGTAGCAGGCCACATTTTTACATTGCCCATAATCGTGTGTCTATTCTCCATTTTGAGAGCGGTGAGCTCAAGATAAATATGGTTTTTCCGGAGCTCGGAAAAGTCATTGTCGTAGCGCGGAAAAACATATCCCTCTGATTCATTGAAAAAAGAGGTGATAAGCGTGAAGTTTAATGCCTGGGTATCTTCAGCGTATGCTCCATCCTGCGAGTCTGGGCAAATTCCAAAGGAGGTAAATCCTGCAAAGTGGGGGACTCGGTCTCCTGGAGGGTCTCCTTGCAAAGTTTTTGAAAGGCTGTCCAACGCTCATTATCCAGAGTGGGAGAGTGGGCTACCTGGCGCATGCGGCTGCGCCACTCAATGATGATGCGGTCAATGTCGCCGACCCCCAGAGTGGGAGAGACAAAACGATATTTTATTTCCGGGTTTTGTTGAAGAGCGGCAACGACATCGCTGGCTCCATAACCGTATTCCGGCGGGACTCCGTGCTCCAGATATCCCTCGGCTGTCTGCATTTTGTAGGTTTTTTTGCTGACCCATGCGAGCCTTCCGCCCCAACGGTTTTCATCTCCGGCAAAGCGGAACCCGGCATCCAAGTTGGCCAGGTCGTAGAGAAGCTCTTCCAAAGGATACTTTTTATCTTCAATGGCTGCTGCAATCGCCAGACCCGGTCCGCCGGAGAAGAAGCTGGCAATTCGGCCCCTCATCGTGGGGGTGCCGTTCGGGCTGATCAAGCCCAGTCGGCGCCAGAGGAGGACTGCGCCCGGAGAAGTGGAAAGCGATCGGCAGGTTTTCAGATGAGTACACTGCTGGCAGCTTGAGGGATGGGTCATTCTGGTTGCCGGTTTGAAAAGGGCGACACCCTCTTGATCGACCACGGCGCTGAGAGTGAGCTCGCTCAGGTCCAGCAGGGCCGTGATTTTTTCAGAGAGCCTCTCTACTTTGATGCACTTCATTTTTTGCTGTTCAAAAACAGTCAGAATGCGTGGAAGTGCTTTGGACTCCCATTCATCGGCCTGAACCTGGCGTCCATGCCAATTGATCAAGCGCCGCACGTATTTGGAGAGGTAGATTTTTTCGCCATTGTAGACATCGGCGAGGGTCAGGGTTCTGGCAAAAATGGGCTTACCGTTTGCGTGATTGTTATTTGCGGCCTCTTTGGCATCCTGAAGTGTTTCGGCGGTGTGGTTCCGGGAAGGCGTATATTCCGTTAAAATTCCGATGCCGATTTTTTCCAGGGCAGAGCGATGCCTGAGAGCCGGAATCAGAATGGGTTTGCCTTCTTCGTTCAAAGCGGGGCTCCAATCGCCATTGCCGTTGTTACTTGGGCTGGCCAGAGTGGCAAAAACTTCTTTCACAGGGCGCTCTTGCGGCGGGTTTGAGTGCTGCCAGATTCCACGGCTGTTCAAAATCTGTTTTACCTGTTTTCGAGCGAGACGGGCGCGTTCCGTATCGGTCTGCAATTGGCAGGGAGCGTCCGGATACTGGTGCGATTCTTCGATTCCCAGCGGGACGCGGTTTGCCGTAAAGAGTCGGCTCTGCACGCGCATGGCTTCCCGAAAAGGCTCTTTACCGGTATCCACTGCGGCATGCATGACGCTGAGCAGGGCGCTCCAATCGATCGATTTGCTCCGGCTTAAATGGCAGGAGTAACCTTCATGGAGGCGGACGCCGTTTTCAGAAGTGAGAACGTAGCCGGTCTGATCAATGCCGCGTCGGCCGGCTCTGCCGAACATTTGCAGAATTTCGTCCGGCTGAATGGCGTATTCCATGCCTCCCCGGCGATAGGAATCCGCAGCCAGTGCCACGGTGCGGAGAGAGAAATTGATTCCGGCCGCCAGTCCCATAGTGGCGATTACAACGCGCAGCTGACCTGCCTTTGTGAGAGGCTCAATGACACCGGCGCGGGCGGCATAGCTCAAGCCACTGTGATGATAGACAATGCGCGTCTTGAGCATCTGGGCGAGGTTGTTGCCGACGCAGCGGCGCTGCTCAGTCGTGAGGTAAAGCGGGTTGGGATTGGGAAGGTGACGCGCTAGATCCGCTGCCAGTTTTTCGGAGTCTGCCCGTCTGGGGGCGAAAATGAGAATGGGCCCCAAATCTTCTGCCAGTGCTTTGGCGACCAATCGAGGCCAAAAGCCTTTGATTTTCGGAGGGACGTTATATTGGAGATTCTCAATCATTACCTCCTCAAGGGGGACAGGCCGGTGAGTGGTTTTGACCAGTTCGGCCTGGCGTCCGAGCTGGTTGAACCATTTGACGATATCCTGAGGGTTGGCGACACTGCCGCTCAGAAGGAGCAACTGGGTGTGCGGAGGCGCCAAGGCCAGGGCAAGCTCGTAGTTAAGGCCGCGGTCCGGGTCGCGAATCATCTGGTATTCATCCACTACCATCAAGGTCGGGCCTTCACCGCGGATGAGTCGCAGCTTTTGCGTTTCCAGTGTGGCGACAATAATGGGGGCATCCAGATTTTCAGAAAGGTCTCCCGTCGCGATGCCGACATTCCAGCCGCGGGCGCGCCACTCCGCCAGCTTGTCATTAGCCAGAGCGCGAGTGGGTACCGTATAAATGGCCTGAGCGCTGTTTTTTCCCAGTTTGGACCAATGTTCAAAAATAAAAGTCTTCCCTGAGCCGGTGGGAGCCTGCACTACGACATCTTTGCCTTCTTTGAGGGCGGTGATGGCTTGCTGCTGCCACAGGTCCGGGACAAGCACCTGGCTCCATCCGGGAAACTCCAGATGGGAAAGTGATTCAGAGAATGCAGAAGGGGTTTGTGTGTTTTTCTGGTAACGTTGATTCATCAGATGGAAAAGGAACTAGAATGCTTTAAAAGAGAGCTTTTTGATTACATCCTTTCCCAGACACGCTTGAAGTTTTTTAAGAATATCTTTGCTGTGGAAGCGGACGATTTCTGAGAGCCATGCGCTGTTTTCCACACGGATAAAAAGGGTCCCTCTTACAATATTTTCCGGGAAAGCATGGGCGGCAATTACGGGGTCCATGGTATGTTCCCAAGCGTAATGAAGTTGTTTTTGCTCTCTTCGGCTGTCGAGTTTATAGCGTTTAAAAAGCGCGGGCAGGCAGTCTGAAGGCAAACAGAACTGCGGAATATCTGCTTTGAGGGCGTCTTCATCAAAATGGCGCCACATGCGGAGCACTTCCCGCCGGGCGTAATCCTGTCTGGATTTCCTTCTTTTATAAGTAGACTGAACCTCTTTCATTTCGAACGTCGAAAAAACAACCAAAGAGAGGGCAGAGAGAGTCTCTGCTCCTCACCGTCTTCCATAGTGCCTGAGAGAGGAGCTGTTGTCTAGCTTTCCTTGAGTGCGCTATTCATGCGCTCAATGGATTCATCTACCTCGGCTGTGCTCTTGAAGCCCACGACTGCGGAATTAACGCCTTCGGTGGCCATCACAAAATTCATCGCTTTCTGGCGGTCTTCGGCTTTCTTGAAGTTGCCCTCACCGATCAGCTTCATGGCAATCACGCCCTTGCCTTTAGCGGTAGCGTTTTTGATCTGCTTTACGACTTCGGGGATGAATTTGACCGAGCTCGGGGAATTCCAGGTCTCGTCTTCGGTATCCGTGATATGGCCTTGGGGGTTGAGCCGCACCAGCAGCGTTTGAACCCAGTCTGAAGCAACACCCGTGCGAATCGCAGGAATGCTGTGAGTTGAAATGCCGTGAACGCGAATCAGTTTCTTTTCCTTGGCCTTACTCATCGCTTCCATGACATGAGTCATTTTCGTATCCCAATCCTTAGCGGTCTGGCAGTGAATCAGGAGTGAATCGATGTAATCAGTACCGAGTTCAGTGAGGTATTTTTCAATTTTCTCGAAAGCTTCATCAGCGGTTTTGACACCCCAACCGGGCATTTTGGTTTGAATGAAAAGCTTTTCGCGGGGCAAACCTTTCAGAGCCTCCTTGAGCCAGGAGTGAGTCTGATAGGATTCCGCGGTGTCAAAGTAGGTGATACCCTTGTCGTAAGCATGACGAATCAAGCTATTAAAGCCTTCATGGCCTAATGCGCGCTGGACGTTGCCGCTAGAGGTGCCGGTGCCAAAGCCCAAACGACTCAGCTTTACGCCCGTATTGCCCAGCTCTACCTGATCGGCAGCCGTGCGGATTTTCTTTTGGGGTGCTTGATCTTCAGCGGAGACGAAACTTGGTGCCACCAAGACTGCCCCAGCTGCAACGGCAGAGGTTTTCAAAAAGTCTCTGCGATTGACGTTGTATGTATTCCTCATAATAAATGCCCTATGGCTAGGGGTTAATATAGCAGGGTTGCAGCAGAATGCAAAGTTTTAGCGGCAGATCGGGAGTAAAAAACAGGAAAAAACCGGGCTGTAAGACGTTTCATCGTATGAGAAAACTCGAGAAGTTGTTTTTGATAAAAGTGTTCAAAAAGGCTTGCCAACAGGAGGAGAGGGCTTTAGACTCCCGACATATTAAAAAGGCGTTTAGTCCTATAGTTTTAATGAAATAAGCATATGTCTGAAAAGCAAAGCTCTAAGGATGGGTGCGGCGTTTGCTGCGGCAAGGTTGCGTCCGTAGTCCCTTTATTCAACCCCAAATCGGTCGCCGTAGTCGGCGCCACAGAAAAGCCCAATTCAGTAGGGCGGACTGTTCTTTGGAATTTAATCAGCAGTCCTTTCGGCGGAACGGTTTATCCAATTAACCCGAAGCGCCCCAGCGTGTTGGGAATAAAAGCATATCCCAGCCTGGCGGCCTGTCCCGGAGAGGTGGATTTGATCGTTGTGTGCACCCCGGCAAAGACGGTTCAGGGAATTATCGCTGAAGCTGCACAAAAGGGCGTCAAGGGCGCTGTCGTGATTTCTGCCGGGTTTAAGGAAATTGGCCCCAAAGGAGCGGAGCTTGAACGCCAGTTGGCTGAAGAAGCCGGCAAGACGGGAATGCGCATTATCGGCCCGAACTGCCTGGGTATCATGAATCCCATTACCGGGCTCAATGCCTCCTTCGCCCCTGCAGTTGCAGCCGCGGG
This sequence comes from Verrucomicrobiota bacterium, assembly GCA_023230105.1. Taxonomy (GTDB): domain Bacteria; phylum Verrucomicrobiota; class Verrucomicrobiia; order Limisphaerales; family UBA1412; genus UBA1412. The sequence continues at coordinate 17,446 of JALNXY010000026.1, read as the reverse complement.
CAGCATTGGTTTTATCAGCCAAAGCGGTGCGTTGGGATGTGCCGTTCTTGACTGGTGCGCTCACAACGGAGTAGGGCTCTCGAACTTTTCCTCAATCGGTTCCATGATGGATGTGAATTGGGGCGACCTGATCCGCTACCTGGGAGACGACGAGAATACCCATAGCATCGTTATTTACATGGAGTCCATTGGCGACGCACCCTCTTTTCTGGAGGCGGCTTCCAAGGTTACTCCCAAGAAACCGATTTTCGTCATCAAGCCCGGACGCACCGAGGGTGCAGCCAAAGCGGCGGCTTCTCACACCGGCTCCATGACCGGGTCTGACGATGTCCTGGATGCGGCCTTCAAGCGCGTGGGCGTTGTGAGGCTGACTGAGATATCCGAAGTTTTCCATATGTTCAACGCTCTGTCCCGTCAGCCGTTGCCGCAGGGTAACCGCCTGACTGTGATTACCAATGCGGGCGGTCCCGGTGTGCTTTGCACCGATGCGCTTTTGCTGTCGGGTGGCGTGCTGGCTGAAGTTGCTCCGAAAACGATTGAGGAGTTGAATACCTTCCTTCCTGCAGCCTGGAGCCGAAGCAATCCTGTGGATATTTTGGGAGATGCAAGCCCGGAAGCGTATGCGCACACTCTGGAAGTTGTCGGTCAAGATGCCGGCGGAGATGGTTATCTCGTGATTCTCACGCCTCAGGCAATGAGCCGTCCCACGGAGACTGCGGAAAAGGTGAAGGCCTTTGGAAAGATCAAGGGTAAGCCCGTCTATGCCAGCTGGCTTGGCGGCGGACTCGTGGCTGCAGGACAAAAAGCTTTGATGGAAGCCGGTATCCCCGTGTTCCCTGAACCTGATGCAGCAGCAGAAACTTTCACAACCCTCTACAAGTATAAGAAGAACCTGGAAGCGATCTCAGCTCCGGCCGCACCTCTGGCGAAAAATGAAGACAGGCAAAAGGTCCGCGCCAAGGCATTGGCACTGATTGACGAGGTACGCGCATCCGGCCGCACGATTCTGACTGAATATGAATCCAAGAAGCTGCTGGCGATTTACGGAGTCAACACGGTTCAAACAGAGATTGCCAAGACCGAAGAGGATGCGGTGAAACTGGCTGAAGGGATGAAATTCCCGGTGGTGGCCAAGCTGCTCTCTGAAACGATCACTCATAAGACCGATGTGGGTGGAGTTAAGTTGAACCTTCAGTGTCCGGAAGATGTTCGCAAGGCTTTCGTAGAAATCAAAACGTCCGTATCCAACAATCCCAAGTGGGGTGCAGAGCACTTCCAGGGAGTAACGATTCAGCAGATGATCAAGCAGGATGGCTATGAGATTATCCTGGGATCGAGCCTGGATGGACAGTTTGGGCCAGTACTTCTTTTTGGTATGGGTGGACAACTGGTGGAAGTGTTCAAGGATAAAGCCTTGGGTCTGCCGCCGCTCAATAGCGTCCATGCCCGAATGATGCTGGAAGAGACCAAGATTTTCACGGCCCTGAAGGGTGTTCGCGGCCGCAAATCCGTGGATATTAAAGAGCTGGAGAACCTGATGGTCCAATTCTCGCTCATTGTAGCTGATCAACCCTGGATCAAGGAAGTGGATATCAATCCGTTGCTGGCATCCGAGGAGCAGATTATCGCTTTGGATGCACGTGTGATTCTGCATGACCTCAATACGCCGGCTGAGAAACTCTCCAAGCCGGCCATTCAGTTCTAAGCGAAAAGAGCCTCTGAATAAGTAAATATCAAAAATGCCGTCAGTTTTTGCTGGCGGCATTTTTGCTTATCACTAATCACGGTGAAATGAAAAACACCCCGATGACGGGGTGTTTTTCATAGTGATTTAAAAAGATTTGGTGTCAATAAATTAGTCTCTCACACCAGCAGAGCCACGTCCGCCGTACGGATCCGAGGGTTTGCACCACAGAAGGCTGGGACCATAATTGGACTCTTCGACGAATTTCTTTTTAGTGATGAAGAGAGAAGAACCCGAAAAGTTGCCGATGATTCCACCATTACCATGCCACTCGTTGATTCCTTCATATGCAACATTCGCAGGATCATAGGGGAAGCTGGATCCGTCGTTAAAACCGAGATAACCGTCAGGACCGCTCGCATCGGGCTCCCAAATGGCATAAGCCGTTGGTTTGAAAGAGGATAACTTATAGATAGGATTATCTCCTGCGGCAGGGAAACCTGCGATCGAGCCGTTCATCACATAGGTGCTGAGCTGATTCTGACGATCCTTCCAAGTCGGGGTAGCCGTGGGCTTATCCTTAGGACAGATATAGGATTTGGGGGACTTAAGATACTGCCAGTATAGGCCTTTGTGATAGTTTGTCACCAAGACTGGATCCCTTCCATTAGGGACGCGGGCACTGTTCTGTTTAGCGATGGTGGCCGGATTTGCTACTCCCGTATAGGGGAAAAGCCAACCATCGGGGCGATTCTCTGCCGGAGCACCCCAGTTTGCAGGAGCCATTCTATCTTCATTGTCGCTCGCGTACATGTTCATTGTGAGGAGTAATTGCTTAAAATTACCCACACAAGTGGTACGTTGAGCTTTTTCTTTGGCTTTACTCAGAGCGGGCAAAATCATACCCGCCAAAATTGCGATGATCGCAATAACCACCAACAACTCTATGAGAGTAAAGGCATTGTTCTTTTTGATTGTTTGCTTGAGTTTATTATTCATAAAAATAGCCATCAGTTCGCTAAGCAAAGATGGTACACCTTTTCGGTGCGAACGTCAAGAGGGGGAAAGAAGAAAAATTTAGAAAGTCAACTTGTAAAATTCGATCCTGCGGAGGGTGGGGTGAAAAAGCGTTTCCTTATTTTTGCGTCAAAATTAAGAATCTTCTTGATAAAGAATAGGTTGGAAGCTTGCCGGAGAGGAGCTTTTTTTTGAACTTTGGCAACTAAAATATTTTCGATCCGCCTCGGAAAAGAGCAGCCCCCTGTGCCTTTTGCAGTGAGAAAAACGGCATAGGGGGCTGAAAAGAATGCTCTCTATTTTATTGGAGGTAATCTCTGGGGTCTGCTACCGAGCCCGCAACTGCGCTGGCGGCAACGGTTGCCGGAGAAGCGAGGAAAATCCGGGCTTCTTTGGCTCCCATACGTCCGGGGAAATTTCGGTTGGTGGTGCTGATACAGGTGCCGGCCTGGTTCATACGCCCAAAGGTGTCAATGGGGCCGCCCAAGCAGGCTGCGCAGCCCGGATTGGCGCTCATAAGCACGCCTGCATCCTCAAAAATCTGCCAGAGCGTTTTGCCTCCGATCGTGAGAGTTTTCATATCCCCCTCTACCTCGGGTGTGGCAGGCACGGCGAAGGTTGGAATCTTCACCTCGCGACCTCTCAGAATCTCCGCGGCAGCATAGAAATCGCTTGTTTTACCACCGGTGCAGCTTCCCAGATAGGCGCGATCGAGCTTTTCGGTGCGCAATTCGCGTGCCAGCTTGCGCATTCCCGGATTGGGGTGGCAGGCGACGGTGGGCTCCAGTTTATTGACATCGACGGAATAGCTGCTGAAAAACTTCTCGTCTTTATCGCGTTCAACCGGTGTATAGTCCGATTTCGTTCCGTTGAGCTTGCAGCGCTCGTCTACGAACCGGCGTGTGGTGTCATCAAATTCAAAGATACCGTTTTTGCCGCCGGCTTCGATTGCCATATTGGCGATGGTCATACGGTCTTCCATAGTGAGAGCCGAGGCTCCATCGCCTCCAAACTGCAGAGCCATGTAGGTAGCCCCGTCTACGCTCAACTCGCCGATGATGTGCAAAATGATATCTTTGGCCATGACCCCGGGGCGGAGCATGCCTTCAAGGTTCCAATAGATGGTTTGCGGAACTTTCAGGAGAATTTTTCCGGTGCCCATCACAAAGCCTGCATCCGTATTGCCGACGCCGGTGGAGAACATATTGAAAGCTCCGGCAGAGCAGGTATGCGAGTCGGTCCCGATCATGACCTCGCCCGGGCGAGTGTGGCCCTTTTCGGCAACGGCAGAATGACAGACGCCGGCATATCTGGAGCCGTATTGGCTAATCTTGTTGCCTTTAGCCGGATCAAAGACCCAACGTTCACCAGGTTTTGCGTCGATTACATCGTAAAAGTAGGGCAGATCCTGTTCTTTAGCAAAATCACGGAGAATATCGACGTTGCGATTGCATTTTGAGTCGCAAGTGAAGATGTAATGATCGGGGGTGATCACAATCTTTTTGCGATCCCAGACGCGAGCATTTTCTCCAAACTCACGTTTGAAAACGCCAATGGTCCCCGGTCCGCACACGTCGTGCGTGAGGAGGATATCGACAGAAGTCCACACATTATCACCGGCTTGCAGGAGAGTGCGTCCGGCAGACCTGGCCAAAACTTTTTCCGTTAACGTCATAACGCGCACTCACTTTACATGATGAGGGAGATTTCTGCAACAGAGACACCAAGAAAACAGACAAAAAGGTTTTCGGTATAGGGGTGAGGGTGGGTGGCTCGATTTTCCGGAGGTACGAGTTCAGGCAACCGTTGAGAACTCATCCGGAAAGCCTGAAAAGCAAATCTTCAAAAAAACATCTTGCGTTTGGAGAGATATTTGGAGATGCTTGGGGGCCTTTCGTGTGGCGCATGCCGCTCGGAGTTGCTTTGTTTTCTAAACGGTGAAAATTTATAGCGGTAATTCAAATCAGCCACTTGCCAAGGCGATCTGCAAGTACGTCGGGGTTAATCTGGGGCGCTGCGAAGTCTCCCAATTCCCTGATGGTGAAACCTTTGCTAAGATAGAAGAAAACGTCCGCGGAAGCGATGTTTTCGTGATACAGTCCACTTGTCCGCCGACCAATCACAATCTGATGGAGCTATTCATCATGATGGATGCGCTGAAGCGTGCCAGTGCGGCGCGAATTACGGCGGTGATTCCGTTTTACGGATATGCCCGGCAGGATCGTAAGGATCAGCCGCGCGTACCGATTACGGCCAAACTGGTGGCCAACTTGTTGGTGGCAGCGGGTGCGAACCGAATTTTAACGATGGATTTGCACGCCCAGCAGATTCAAGGCTTTTTTGATATTCCGGTGGATCATCTGTATGCGAATCCGGTTTTATTGGATTACATTAAGACCTTGGACACGGAGAATTTAACCGTTGTGTGTCCGGACGTGGGCGGGATCAAGAAAGCACATAACATCGCTGAAACGCTGGATAAACCTCTGGCTATAGTGGCCAAGCGCCGCAAGAGTGCTCATGAGGTGGAGGCGACGGCCTTGATCGGAGAGGTCAAGGGCAGTGATATTCTTCTGGTGGATGATATGACCGAGACGGCAGGAACCCTGGTGGCAGCGGCGAATTTGCTCAAGCGCGAGGGTGCCAGGAAGATATATGCCTGTGTTTCACACTCGCTTCTGAACGAAATCGGATTTGAGCGTTTGAAAAACTCTGTAATAGATGAGTTGATTACGACTGACAGCGTGCCCAATCCCCCTCGGGAAGGTGTGAATCTCAAGGTGATTTCCGTGGCGGGACTGTTGGGAGAGGCGATCGTGCGAATTCACAAGAATCTCTCTGTGACTTCGCTCTTTAATCAGTAAAGAGAAATAAAAATAGAGAAGGATTTAGTACATAGAATAGTACTTTAAACGAGAATGAAAGCTGAGTCATTAGTGGTGTTTCCGCGCACATTGAAAAAGCGGATTGGGGTCAAAAAGTTGCGTGATCAAGCGCGTGTGCCGGCAGTAATTTACGGCAGCAAGACCGAACCTCAGAATCTGGAAGTAGAGAAGAAGGAAATTATGGGTCTCTACAGCCGTTCGGCCTCCGATATTTTGTTAGTCGAGCTGACGGTCGGAGAAGGTGGTGGAGAGGCCAAGCGTTTGGCGATCCTCCAGGAGCTTCAACATCATCCGCTTTCCGGAGAAATCCTGCACGTGGATCTGCGCGAAGTTGCACCGGATGAGGAAGTGGAAATCACTGTTGTCATTGAACCTGAGGGTGAGGCAGAAGGCGTTAAAACCGGTGGGGTACTGGATCAATCTTTGCAGAAAGTGCGCCTCAGCGGTGTCGTGACGGCACTGCCTGAAATAATTACGGTGGATGTATCGGCTCTTAAAGATGGAGATTCTATACATATCAAGGATCTGGTTTTGCCCGAGGGAGTAAAAGCACTGGCTGAGGGTTCATTGACCGTCTTCTCGGTGGCGACTCCGACGGCAGAGGAAGAAACAACACCCGGAGCTGAGGGCGAAGAGGGTGCAACGTCGGCCGAGCCCGAAGTTATCCGCGAGAAGAAACAGGCAGAAGAATAGAAAGCTTGCCTTTTTCCGGATAAATTTGCAGAATCCTTCCGACTCCAGACTGTGATGGAGACTTATCTCATCGCTGGATTGGGGAACCCTGGGGCAGATTATGCTCTAACTCGGCATAATGTCGGCTTTGGGGTTACCGGTTTACTGGCAGAGCGGTGGAAAGCAATGTTTAGCCAGGAGAGCAGCTTTCAAGCCCGCTTGGCCTTTGCCAATTATGGGGAGAGCAGAGTTTGTCTTTGCCAGCCCCTGACTTGGATGAACCTGAGTGGGAAGGCCGTAGGAGCGTTGACACGCTACTATAAGATAAAAGCGGAAAATGTCCTTGTGGTTCTGGATGATGCGGATTTGCCTCTGGGCAGGGTTCGTATGCGTCCGGGCGGCAGCAGCGGCGGACATCGAGGTATGGAATCGGTGATTCTCCATTTGGGAACAGAGGATATTCCCCGCCTCAAGGTCGGGATAGGAGACGCCGGACAAAGGCGTATTACCCGGCATGTCTTGGGACGGTTTGGGGAAGAAGAGTTGCCTGTTATGGAAAAAGTTTTGTCTCGTGCAGCGGATCAGGCGCAGTGCTGGGTTGCGCATGGGATACAGAAAGCGATGAATGAATTTAATGGAGCAGTGGCTCCAGAAAAAAGGGAAAACGAGTGAAAAAGTACGAAGGTCTGTTCATATTAAATGTTGACGGAAGCGAAGACGCAGTCAAAGACGCGCTGGAAAAAGTGAATGCGGAAATTACCGCCCAGGGCGGTAAGATCGAGAATATCACAAAGATGGACAAGCGTCCCTTTGCGAGAACTCCTGATAAGAAGGTTACCTCTGGTTTCTATGTTAATATAGTCCTTGAGGTTCCGCCCTCTGCTATTGAGGTATTGCGCAGCCGCTTTGCCTTGAATCCGGTTGTCTATCGCGTCATGTTCAATACAGGCGTGCAAGCGGTGGTTCCTCAAGAGGAAGCGCCCGTATCTGCCGAAGCCAGCACTGAAGCGAAGGCATAGCTCTAACGGAGCTTTGCCAGGAGAAACGGGACTATGGCCGCCAATTATAACAAAGTGATACTCATGGGGAACCTGACACGGGACCCGGAGTTGCGCTACACCCCCAAGGGGACACCGGTAGTTCGTTTTGGGTTGGCGGTGAATCGGACTTGGCGGGACGAAAGCGGGCAATCTGTAAGCGATGTCCTCTTTGTGGATGTGGATGCTTTCGGCTCTCAAGCTGAAGTGATCAACCAATATCTTCGCAAGGGGAATCCGCTCTTTTTGGAAGGACGCCTTAAGCTCGATACCTGGGAAGATAAACAAACAGGTCAGAGACGCAACCGTATTACGGTTGTTTTGGAGGCATTCCAATTCGTTGGTTCGCGCCAGGATAATTCTTCAGATCAGGGCTCAGGTGGTGGTTATTCAGGGGGCGGTTCCTATGGACAGGGCTCCTATACGCCACACGCACAGCAACAACAGTCTTATGGAGAGGGCCGCGGCGGCAGCTCTGCTCCTTACCAGGGAGGGGCTCCGCGTCAGTCGGGGGCGGCTCCCAGAAGTTCTTCAAACAATCCGCCTGCTATGGACGATGCATCTCAGGATGATGACGTTCCGTTCTAAAAAAAATTAATTTATCAAAGTAGTTATTTAAGAGAATATATGTCGAAAGTAGATGTGATATTAGTTCGGAGCGTATCCGATCTGGGCGCTGAAGGCGATCAGGTAAAGGTTGCCGCAGGTTATGCGCGCAATTATCTGGTGCCCCAGGGTTATGCCATTCCGGTAACGATGGCCAATAAGCGCCATCTGGAAGCTCTCAAAGAGCGCCGTCTTGCTCGTGAGGCCCGTGAGGTCGAGTCGATGACCGAGCTGGGTGCGATGCTCTCAAAATTGGTGTTGGACGTGGCCGTGAAGACCAACGAAGACCACACCAAGATGTATGGTTCAGTCACTTCAACCACGATCGTGGACGAGCTCAAAGCAAGATATGAAATTGCGCTGGACAAGCACAAAATTGAGATCGAAAAACCGATCCGCAACTTGGGTGAACATGAAGTGACCGTGAAGCTCCACACCAAAGTGGTTGTGACGCTGAAGGTTAACGTCAAGAGCTCGAATCCGGTTGTTGCCGGTACCGCAGCGAACTAAACAGCTCGCCAAGAATTTTATCAGGAAGCCCGGGTGGTTATTTCATCCGGGTTTTTTTATTCCTCTATTCAGGGATAAAATAAAACAGCCGCACATCATATGCGGCTGTTTTATTATCCAATGGGAGAGCGCAGGAAGCGCTCTCTTGATCATGCTTATTGGGTGATTACCCGGTAATAGCGGGCAGCAGGCCCCAGAAGATCATTGAGCTCAATGAGGCGTTCCTGACCGGCTTCGATCTGCTTCCAGGAAACCCATCCGGTCTGGGAATCATCTGAAACCTGCACTTCATAAGAGGCTCCGGTCAGGGCAATGAAACTGATGTTTACGCTCTCCGCTGTCGAGGTAATTTCCAGAGTGACGGGATCCTTGTGGATCGGCGCTCTCGGGTCGGTGCCATTCAGGTAATGCTGGAGATTCGTAATTCCGTCACCATTGGCATCTTCGGAAGCATCAGCAGGATTGAACGGGTCGAACTGATACTTTAATTCCCAATCGTCGGGCATTCCGTCAAAATCCTGATCGGTTGTACCCACTGTGGAACGCCTTCCCGGGGAGACAAATAAATTTACATCTGTTCCCGCATAGACGGCCCAGTTTCCGGATTGATTGCCGTAGGTAAAGGCATTGACACTCTGAAGACTCTTACCTGTTCCTTTTGCGCCAACCGGCCAAGGATATGAAGCCGTGTAGGAGACTCTATCCACCAGGTAATAGGGGACCAAGCCATCCGTTTTTTGAGGAGTGTCGGGGAAGAGTAAATCGATAGATTCTCCGTCATTGGAGAGCTTGCCCGAGAAAGGTCCGTAGAGAGGAACTTCCGCGGGAACGTTGAACTTCTGACGGAAGTTCAGCGCCGTGCCGCCATTGGGATTGAAGGGCACTACCAGTGCATAGCCACCCGGAGGAAGAGTTGTTCCTTCAGGGAAAATATATTCGATCCCATTGTCAATCATGGCCGGGTTTTCCGGATATGTGGGGTAGTACAAAGGAACTTCCTGATCGGTCGTATTGAATAATTCTATATATTCATCTTCCAGAAGTTCGGGGTCTCCCGGTTTATAATGGATTTCGTTAATCACGACGGGACCGATTTTGATGGGTGCATTGGTTTTTTCCATGGTGGGATACTGGCCAAAGGGGAAATGAACTATTCCGTCTCCATTGACGTAGCGAATGAAGGAGAAGTTATTGGGGGCCGCGCCAAAGAAAACCTGGCTGCGGTATCCCGTGGGGTTTCCACTAACTATTTGGGTCAGAAAAGCAGACTCGCCTTCATAGGAATTAAGTCTGAAAGGAACCTTGCAGTTGGGATTGGTTTCATCGTCAAACTCGAACTCGGTTACGACGAGGAAGGCTCCCGGCTGGATAATAGTGCCTGTAGGGAAGACATATTTCAGGAAATTACCTGAACTGTCGCTCAACCCCCAGCTCGAGATGTCGACCGGAGAAGCGGAGATATTCTGAAGCTCGATATAATCGGGAGGGGTATCCGGGTAATCGGTATGGGAGAGGATTTCACTAATGACGACCGTCTCCAGCTCCAGGTAGTTGCTGGCATCGGGAGTGCCGCTGTTGGGCTGCTTGCGGATCGATGAGGCTCCGTCGGGGATGCGGCCATAAGCCTCGTTATCTACCATATCCGGGTAAGTAAGGACATTGACGATGACTCCTGCTGGCGTCATCAAGGCAATATCATCGGATGTTTTGCCGAGCTTAAAGTTGACGTGGTCTTTACCAGCGGCAGTGTCTTCATCGGCGTAATATACCAGAAACGCGGAGTCTGCAGTTCCGATAAAAGACAAATCCGGAATTTTGAACATGAGGGGGTCTTTGCTGGGCTTGGTGGTGAAGTAATAACCACCCAAAGCCACCGGGTTGGCTCCGCCGTTATAAACCTCAAACCAATCATCGGGGCCTGCACAAGCTTCGTTAATCCTTACCGAAGCAATGGTGCCCATCGTTTGGGCCTGGTTGGAAGATTCCTGTGTAGGGACACAGAGCATGAATTTACCGGTTCCATCAGGAACGCGTCCAACGGAGAAATCGTTCAGCTGCAAACCAAAGTCCAGGGTATCCAGCGGGGTTGTGGTGCTGGAAGCCGAGAAAAGAGAAATGGTTTCGCCTTGCGCGGAGAGATTAAAGCCGGTATTACGATCTGACTTTGGTAATTTAGAGGTGCAGAAAACCTGATAGTATCCCTTTGCCGGGATGGTGACTCCTGCCGGGAAAGTGAATTGCCTGGGGTTGGCGGCAGAGATCGAAAGGCTCATTCCACCCAAGTCGACAGGAGATGTCCCGTTATTGTAGAGCTCGATCCAATCAGGCTCATTGCCATAAAGGGTAGATGTGTAAGACGAGTTGCTCGCCAGCGCTTCGTTAATAACAACTTGTGCCTTTAGAGACTGCGCTCCGGCACAGAGAATGGATGCGACAAACAAACCGCAAATAAATCGTTTAATATTCATAACAACAAACGCAAGGTACGATAGAGTATCTCTTTGGTTTTGTCCAATTCTTCCTACAGAGAAAGATACTATGCAAAAAGGGGGGATAGCAGGTTTTATACCATTTTTAGAATAACGCTTATTTCGAAGGTGCTAGTGGAAGGTAATTTTCTTCTTTTAAGACGGGCTCTTTTGAATCATTCTATGAGGGCTCTCTGCTTTGAAACGGGCAGGACTTTTTAATAATCGATTTTTTCATAAACACGCAGCGATAAAATGAGTAAGACAGCTTTAATTACAGGCATCACTGGTCAAGACGGCTCTTATCTGGCGGAATTCTTATTATCCAAGGGCTATACCGTCCACGGGATCATTCGCAGAGCCAGCAGTTTCAACACAGGGAGACTCGAGGATATTTACTCGGACCCTCACTTTCCTTCGACTCGGCTGAAACTTCACTATGGGGACCTTTCAGATGCGAGCGGGCTTGCCAGCTTATTAGACGATATTCATCCTGACGAGGTCTACAATCTTGCGGCGCAAAGCCATGTGCGTGTGAGTTTTGACGCGCCGGAATACACTTCGGATGTGACGGCGGTGGGCACGGTTCGTCTTCTGGAGTGCATGCATCGGCTGAAATTGAATGCGCGCTTTTATCAAGCTTCTTCGAGTGAGATGTTTGGCAAGGTGCAGGCGGTTCCTCAGACCGAGACCACGCCTTTTTATCCTCGCAGTCCGTATGCATGCGCCAAGCTCTACAGCCATTGGATTACAATCAACTATCGGGAGTCCTATGGGATGTTCAATTGCAGCGGTATCCTTTTCAATCATGAATCGCCCCGAAGAGGAGAAACTTTCGTGACTCGCAAGATCACACGGGCCCTGGCCTATATTAAGCATGGTTTGCAGGATAAGCTCTTTATGGGGAACCTGGATGCGAAGCGTGACTGGGGCTACGCCAAGGAGTATGTGGAGGCCATGTGGCTGATGCTTCAACAAGATAAGCCCGATGATTACGTGGTGGCGACGGGAGAAACGCATTCGGTCCGCGAGTTTCTGGAAGAGGCGTTTTCGTATGCCGGTTTGGATTGGAAGAAGTATGTTGTGGATGATCCTCGTTATCATCGTCCTGCGGAGGTGGATCTTCTCATTGGTGACCCGAGCAAAGCCAAACGTGCTTTGGGTTGGGAGCCTAAGGTGAAATTCAAGGATCTGGTCCAGATCATGGTGGATGCTGATATGAAGGCTTTGGAGAAGAAACTCTCGGGGAAAGTGGACTGCCAGACGGAGCAATAGTTCTAAAGATGAAGATCGGTGTTGTAGGTTGCGGAGCGATTGGCAGCTATTACGGGGCTAAACTGCTGCAAACCGGCAGTGAAACCTGGTTTCTTTTGCGGTCGGATTACGAAAAAGTCGCCGCGGACGGGGTGTTTATTGAGAGCGTGGATGGAAACTTTCATGTTCGCCCCCATGTTGCCCGGCGTCCTGAAGAGATCGGTGTCTGCGACTTGGTTCTTATCGGACTGAAGTCGACTGCCAATCAGAGGTATAAGGAATTGCTCGCTCCGCTGGTAGGGCCTCAGACTGTGATTGTTACTTTGCAGAACGGGTTGGGTAATGTGGAGACTCTGGCTGAGCTCTTTGGCCCAGATAATATTCTTGGGGGACTCTGCTTTGTTTGTTTGAATCGAATCAAGCCCGGCTATATCCACCATATTAGGCATGGCAATATCGTCCTGGGCGAGTATGGCAGAAAGCCTTTGGAGCGCACGCATCAGATTTCAAACATGTTTCAATCGGTCGGGGTATTCTGTCAGGTGGCTGACGATCTCCTGAAGACTCAATGGGAAAAGCTGATCTGGAACATCCCCTATAACGGTTTGGGGGTAGCGGCATGCGCGGGATATGAAACGGTATTGACCGGAGGCGATGTGGATTTTTTCCAGCTTGGTGAATGTTTACCAACAGATAAAATACATGCCGATCCCCGTTGGGAAAAGCTCCTGATCGAAATGATGAGGGAGGTTGTGGCGGCAGCTAATGCGCTTAACCTGGGAGTATCTGAGGATAAAATCCGTTATAACGTGGATCGGACTCAGTCGATGGGGAGTTACTGGGCTTCGACGCTTCTGGATTTTGTTCACCGCAAACCGATTGAGCTGGATAGCATTTTCAAATATCCCCTGGAAGCGGGCACCCGAGCTGGGGTGGAGATGCCTCGGCTTAAAAATATGCTGCGAGTGCTGACTCAGCTGTCCACACTTTGCAAGTAGTCCGGATGCTGCGATTATTAAACCGAGCCGTTCACAAAAGGCTTGTCACTGAGAATCCTTTTTTGCAAGCTAGAGAAGACCTTGCTGGCAGACGTCTGGCTATGCAGGTGTTGAGCAAACAAAAAACTAAATTGTTATGACAATAGACCAAGTTTTGGCGACAGCATCGGATAAGATGACCAAGAGCATTGCTGCCGTGGAGTATCAGTTTATGGGTGTCCGCACAACGAAAGCGTCCCCGGCCCTTGTTGAAAATGTGGAGGTGGAGGCCTATGGGAATATGATGAAAGTCAAAGAAGTGGCTACAATCACCACGCCTGAGCCTCGAGTGCTTCTGCTGCAGCCTTGGGATGTGGGTACTCTAAAAGCGCTTGAGAAAGGGATACTTAAGAGTAATCTGGGTATCACGCCAGCAGTCAGCGGCAAGACCATCCGCCTGGTGATGCCAGAGCTGAGCCAGGAGCGCCGGCAAGAGCTGGTGAAGATGGTCAGTAAATATGCAGAAGAAGGGCGCGTTGCTATTCGGCAGATTCGTCGTGAAGCGATTGAGGCCCTTAAAGCTCTCAAGAAAGATTCTAAGATCACTGAGGATGATCTGGCTAATGCCGAAAAGAAAGCCCAAAAACTGACTGATGATTTTATCGCCAAAGTGGGCGAGCGTGTAGCAGAGAAAGAAAAAGAAATAATGAAAGTTTAGCCGGCAGAAAGGTCCGGTTGAGGTCTCATGATAAAAGTCGTGAGGCCGCGTAATAAGTGAGTGAATAGACCAGAAAAGTATTATAATTTTACTTGGGATACCGTAGGTCATTGGGCCGCTGTCCGCCCCGGAGCTGATGCATTGCTTTGTGTTGGAGCAGAGCAAGGCGCGTTGGAAACGAGGCTGACGTTCCGAGAGTTGTTTCGTAAGGCATGCCAGACGGCAAATTTCCTGAATGCCTGCCAAGTTGTCAAGGGTGACCGCGTCGTTATCATGTTGCCCCGCATCAGCGAGTGGTGGACATTTATGTTGGCGCTGGAGCTGGTGGGAGCGGTTCCCGTTCCGGCAACGCAGCTTCTGACCCAGGGAGACTTGGAATTCCGAGTCAAATCCTGCAAACCCAAAGCGCTGATTACTGACAAAGAGGGTTGCGAGAAAGCTTCTTTCTTTGACGGCGTCAAGATTCAGGTTGAAGAAGCCCTGCCGGGGTGGATTTGCTTCAAGGAAGAAGTGGAAAAGGCTCGGGATCAGTATTCCTACGTTCCGACATTGGCGGATGATCCCTCTATTCTCTATTTTACCAGTGCAACGAACGGGCAACCCAAGATGGTTGTTCATTCCCACAGCAGTTATGCGTGGTCGCATCGGTTAACCGGAGGGCTTTGGCTGGATTTGCGCCCCGAAGATCTTCATTGGAATATTTCCGATCTGGGTTGGGGAAAAGCTGCGTGGTCCAGTCTGTATGGGCCCTGGCAGATGGGGGCGACTGTTTTTGCGATGAACTTCAAGAAGTTCCAGCCTGTCCGTATTTTAGAGACTTTTTCGCAGTACAAAGTCAGTACCTTCTGCGCACCTCCGACCGCCTTGAGGTTGTTGATGAAAGAGGATGTCCGGAAGTATAAATTCCCCTGCTTACGGCACTGTGTCAGTGCGGGCGAGCCTCTCACCCATGAGGTCGTATCCAATTGGAAAAACGGGACGGGCTTGGATATTTATGAAGGCTATGGGCAGACCGAGACGGTAATTCAGATTGCCAATGTTCGCTCCCGTTATCACGAGCTGCGAGTGGGCTCGATGGGCAAGGTCATGCCGGGTTACGATATTCACATTGTAGATGACAATCAACAGCCGGTGAAGGATGGAGAAGAAGGTGAGATAGCAATTCGTGTTGATCAGGAGCGTCCGGTCGGTCTCTTTACCGAGTATTGGGGCCAGCCCGAGATGACCCGAAATGCATTCAAGAACGGATGGTATTTGACCGGCGATCGGGCCATTTGTGACCCGGATGGTTATTTTTGGTTTACCGGACGGGCCGATGATATCATTAAGAGTTCGGATTACCGGATTGGGCCGGCTGAGGTGGAGAGCACTCTCCTGAAACATCCGGCGGTTTTAGAGGCTGCCGTTGTGGGCAAGCCCGACGCTACCCGGTGTCAGCTTGTGAAGGCGTTTGTCGTTTTGCATGACGGTTATGCCAATAGCAGTGAGCTGGCACAGGATATTCAGAAACATTGCCGGGCGCTGACCGCATCTTACAAACTGCCGCGGGAAATTGAATTTGTCGCAGAGTTGCCCAAGACGACAACGGGCAAGGTGAGAAGAGTTGAGCTGCGAGAGCTTGAAAAGCATCGCGCCGCAGTCGCTCGAGAAAAGCAATGCCTGCAAGAGACACAGACTTCATCTTCATAGATTAGAAGAGTCTCTGTTGAGCTCAAAGAAAACGCCAGAAGAAGTTTAAAGTTCTTCTGGCGTTTCTGTTCCCGGAAGGCTTGTTGGCCTAGAGGGATTTCTTCAAGGTTTCTTCCATCAGCTTATTCATGCGTTTGAGCAATGGGGCGAAATCATCCACAATGCCCGCACTGATACAGGCGTTGTCATAAATTTGCTGAGCAATTTCGGGGGCTATTTCCTTATTGGCGTCCCATGCACGGTACAGATGGCAAATAACCGGACTGGAAGGGTTGATTTCCAAATTGTAGCCATCGCTCAGAGATTTATCGTGGTTTTGCTCTTTCTGCATCGCTTTGAGAAGGCGGCGCATTGAGGTGGTCATGAATTTATCATCGGGGACGACGGCCGCAGGGCTTTCCACGAGGCGCTGCGAAATTTTGACCTCTTTGACCTTATCGCCGAGGGTCTCTTTGAACCACTTGACCAAGTGTTCGCATTGCTCCGGAGTGAGTTTTTCTCCCGTTGTTTCGACGGAAACTTCGGCCTGTTCGGCAGGCTTGATCTCTTTATCCTCAAACTTCATGAGGTTTTCCATGACGAAGTTATCGGCGGCATCGTAGCAAAAGAGAACTTCCAGTTTTTTGGCCTTCAAAGCCTCATAGTAAGGACTGGCCTCGGCTGCCTTGCGGTGAGGAGCGACGATATAGTAAATCTCCTTTTGCTCGGCTCCCATCCTGATGACGTAATCTTCCAGAGAAGTGGTTTTGCTGGGCTCGGTGGCTGAGGATTCAAAACGGAGGAGTTTGGAGAGGTTCTCCCTGTGCTCAAAGTCGGAAAGGATGCCTTCTTTAATCATCCTGTTGAATTCCTCGTAGAATTTATTGTATTTCTCAGCGTCATTCTTGGCCGTTTCGATCAAGAACTTCAGGAAGCGGTTGGTAATGATGCTGCTCAGTTTCTTCATGAGCAGGGAGTCCTGCATGCTTTCGCGGGAGATATTGAGCGGCAAGTCTTCGCTGTCGACTACGCCTTTGACAAAACGGAGCCACTCGGGCAGAAGCCCCTTGGCTTTGACGCCTTCGGCGATGAGCACACGCCGGCAATACAGGCTGACACCGTTTTCCAAGCGCATGAATCCCATTTTTTCGATGTTGTTATCCGGTACGAAAAGGAGCGATTGGATGAGGAGCGGGGCATCGGCCGTGAAGTGGAGTTTGAGCAGAGGCTCCTTGGAGTCGTGAGAGATATATTTGTAAAACTCTGTGTATTCCTCGGGCTTGATATCTACTTTGCTGCGAGCCCAGATCGCCTGGACTGTATTGAGCTGTTTATCCTCGAGGGAGATCGGGAACTGGATAAAGGAGGAGTAGTGCTTGAGAATACGCTCCATTTCATATTGCTGAGCGAAATTCAGAGCGTCCTCCTTGAGGTCGAGTTCGATTCTGGTGCCGCGGTTCAAACCCTGAGCGTTTTCGATTTCGTAACCGTCCATTCCGCTGCAGGTCCATTTCCAACCTTCAGCATCGGTTTGCCAGGAGCGGGTGAAGACCGTTACTTTATGGGATGCCATGAAGGCGGAATAGAAGCCGACACCGAACTGACCGATTAAAGAGGTTCCGTTTTTAGCTGCTTCCTTTTCAGCCGCCTGTTTTTCCTGGACCGATTTGAGGAAAGCTTTGGTGCCTGAATGGGCAACGGTGCCCAGGTTTTCCACCAATTCATTCTGAGTCATTCCGCAGCCCGTATCGGTGATGATAATCTTCTTTTCCTTTTCATCGAGTTTGATCGAGATCGTGGGAGAGATATCAGACTGATAAATTTCTTGCCCTGAGGATTGAAGGAAGCGCACCTTCTCACAAGCATCAGCAGCATTTGAAATCAATTCCCGGACAAAGACTTCTTTATCGGTGTAAAGAGAATGAATGACGATATCCAGTACTTGTTGAA
>JALNXY010000008.1 GCA_023230105.1 Verrucomicrobiota bacterium | reverse complement strand
AGGGGGGGTATATCCCAGGAAAAGTTTTAAATTTTGCTTTTGAGGAGAGTTTAGGTGAGGTTATCGTCTACAATAATAGTGACTCTATTCCTCTTGATGAGTTTTGGTTGGAAGAATTAATAAAACCGCTATTAAACCAACAAGCACAAGCCTCATACGCTCGCCAAGTTTCCCGACCTGATGCCTTCCCTTGGGTTAAACTGGACTACTCAAGAGCCTTTCCAGACGCACCTCTTTCCAACACTTTTTTTTCGATGGTCAGCTCTGCAACAACACGAACCACCCTTGAGCAATTCCCCTTTAATCCAAAAATTACCTATTCAGAAGATATCTATTGGGCAAAGACTTTAAGGGATAATGGGCTAAAAATTGCCTATACGCCAAAATCAATCGTCGAACATTCACATAACTATAGCATTGAACAAGTCCAAAAAAGGTTTTATGGCGAGGGTTATGCAGACGGCCAAATTTGGAAAAAGACACAACATTTTTACCCTTTCACAAAAGGGCTCTTAGGAGGAATTTTCAGAGACTTTTTTTGGCTATTGAAAACGAATCAAATCGCCCATCTGGCTCCTTGTCTAAAATATCGTTTCAAACAGAAGTTCTCATATAGAAATGGATTAAAAGATTATTTTAAAAATATTTAAAAATGAGAATCGCAAATATTATAAGGCGCTTATCTTTTTCTGAGTGGGGCGGGACAGAAACTGCCGTCTGGAATTCGTCGAAGAAACTTAAAAATCTTGGAAATGAAATTGAGATTTTATCTACTACGGCTTTATGTAAAACTAAAAAAGAAGTAGTAGAAAATTTAAATATTTATAGATTTAAATATTTTTATCCGCAAATTTTTCTTTCAAAAAACAATTCATTTTTACTGGATAAAAAGGGTGGAAATCCTTTTTCCTTCTCTCTATACGGACACTTAAAAAAAGGAGAATATGATTTGATCCATTCCCATGCCATGGGGCGTATCGCTAAAATTGCACAAAGAGCTGCTCAGAAAAAAAATATTCCATTTGTAATTTCTTTTCATGGAGGAAATTATGATGTTCCCCCTTCAGAGTTGAAAGAGATGCAAAAACCGCTCAAAGGAAGTATAGGTTATGGAAAATTAATTGAACGGATCTTTCGCCTTGATGGAGACATCGTTGCCCAATCTGATGGAATTATATGCGTTGGAAAAAATGAATTTGAACTAGTTCAAGAAAGATTTCCGCGTAAGAAAGTCGCTCATATTGCAAATGGTGTGGATTTCTCCTTGTTTTCTAAAACTATTCAAACCAGTTTCAAGTCCAAGTATAACATCCCAGAAAACAGAAAGTTGCTTCTTTGTGTTTCTCGAGTCGATTATCAGAAAAATCAACGCGCATTGGTTAAATTGCTAAAGGAGCTGATTTCTAAAGGTGAAAATGTACATTGTGCAATAATCGGTTTTATTACTTCACCTTCCTATTTCAATGAACTAAAGGAAGATATTTCTCGGGCTGAGTTAACAGATCGCTTCACTCTGGTAGAGGGTTTGCCTCCACAATCTGAGCTACTTATAGGTGCATATAAAGATGCCAACCTTTTTGTATTACCCAGCATACATGAACCATTCGGGATAGTCGTGCTTGAAGCTTGGAGTGCTAAACTACCAGCAATTGCCTCAGCAGTAGGTGGACTAAAAACACTTATCAAGAATGGAGAAAATGGATTTCTATTTGATCCTTCCAATTTGGCTTCCATGACGAGAGCATATTTTGACGCACTTGATAAAAAAGAACTTCTTGTCAAAAACGCATTCAGAGAAGTTATCGATTATTATTCATGGGAAGCAATAACAAATCAGCAACTTGTTTTTTACAAAGAAGTTATTTATGATTTTAAAAAGAAATAGAGTATTATTTATTTCACAATATGCCGGTTTTATTGGGGGGCTGGAGCGATATATTCACTCGGTAGCTGCGCTACTGAAAGAAAATGGTTTTAAGGTTTATTCCCTCTTCATTGAGGCTGCTCAAGAAAAAGAAAGATTTCTTTCTATTTTTGATGATTACTGGAATATAGAGGATATTAATCAGATTTCTGAAAAAGATTTTGATTTGACTACCGTTCACAAAATATCTCATCCGAAAACATTTGAAAAAATTTTACAGCGCTTCTCCCCTGCTCTTTTTGTTCACGATCATGACTATTACTGTCCTAAGGGCTTTAAATATTATCCTTATAAAAGAATAAATTGTCACCGTCATTACTCGCGCCTATTCTGTGCTGTCTGTTCTTCTCTGGTTCCACCCAGACATATGGTCAAAGGGATAAACACAGCACTAAAAAAGAATTTTATTGAATCAGCGAAATTGTTTAAGCAGGCAATGTCCTGTAAGTTCTTCGTCGTCCTCTCTGATTTCATGAAGTGTAATTTGTTGAAAAATGGTGTAACTGAAGAAAAAATAAAAATCATTCACCCTTTTTTAAGACTACCAGTTCTCCCGAATAAAAAGCGTATTAATAGCGATATTCCACAAATTGTCTTTGCGGGACAACAAGTTGTATCTAAGGGGACCCCTTTATTTTTAGAAGCCATCTCCAAACTGAGAGCGAAAGCTTCCGTACGCATCTTAGGAAGTGGTTCTCGCTTAATGGATTTTAAAAGAATAGCTAAACAAATGGAGCTGAAGAATCATGTTGGTTTTGATGGTTGGGTTCAAAATCCTCTGGAAGTTTTTATAAATTCGGATATCGCCGTATTCCCGTCCCTCTGGCAGGAACCTTTCGGTCTTTCTGGCATTGAGGCCATGAGCTGTGGGATTCCTGTTGTTGGCTTTGATGTCGGAGGCGTTTCAGAGTGGCTAAAAAATGAATATAATGGGATTCTTGTTTCGGAACGAGACACAACCGCTATGGCCGCTGCGATTGACAAGCTACTTGTTGACAACAAACTCCGAAAAACTCTCGGAAACAATGCTCGCCAAGGCGTTGAAAAAGACTATTGTAAACAAAAATTTTTAAATAACTTTATAAATATTATATGAATATTCTGGTTAGTTGCATGGGTTATGATGGTGGCAAGTCCGGTATCTCTACCTACATGAGAAATGTAATTGAGAATTTTAAAGATTCATCTCATTCCATAACACTTATTCTGGAATACGATAGCGTTTATACCTTTAAGGATTATAAGAAAATAGCTATACCAAGAGTCTTTTCAAAATCACTCATGGGAATGCTTTGGCACTTTTTTATTCTACCTTTCTACACCTTTAGAAAAAAATATGACTGCATTTTAATTCTAGCCGCCAGTAGAAGATATCTAGCTTTTAGTAAAATTCCCCAAATCGGTGTAATCCATGATCTGTCAGCTTATCGAATTGACAAAAAATATGATCCGATACGCATGTTTTATCTCAGAAAACTGCAACCCTGGCTCGGCAAAAGGCTAGACGAAATTGTAGCCATCAGCCAATCAACAAAAGATGATATTATTCGATACTGGAGAATTACCCCTGATAAAGTTACACTAAATTATAATGGACTGACAAAACTACAGCAACCAGATGAGCGCATACAGAAGCGGCTTGATCTTAAAAAATACATTCTTTATGTTTCTCGTATCGAACATCCGGGAAAAAATCATTTGGGCCTCATTAAGGCCTATAGGTCACTGCCAACCTCAATCCGAGATGAGTATAAACTTGTCTTCGCAGGTTCTGATTGGAAGGGCGCAAAGACAGTCAGAGACTATGTTAGCCAATCTTCAGATTCTGATAAAATAATCTTTACCGGTTTTGTGTCCAATGCAGAGCTATCCAGCCTTTATAAACAAGCCTCTATATTCGTATTCCCCTCGTTTTCAGAAGGATTTGGCTTGCCGTTACTTGAGGCGATGAGCTCTTCCGTGCCTTGCGCTTGCGCGAATAATACTTCACTAGGGGAAATTGCAGGAGACGCGGCTTTATTATTTGATCCGGAAAATACTGATCAAATCTCTAATTGCATTCTTAGAATTTTATCTGATGAGGAGCTTTCCGCTGATCTTACCCAAAGGGGAATTGCTCGCTCTAAACAGTTCAATTGGAACCATCACTCGCTGAAACTATTATCGATTTGTGAAAATATATATGAAAGGAATTCATATTTAGATGTATTTGGGATAGAATTTTTGAACGGAAGAATGCATGAGGTCATTAGAATTATCGATGAAAATATTTGCAAAAAAAGAAAGAAGAAAATAGCTTTCATTAATACTCATTACCTCAATACAGCCTATGAAGACACAGAGCAAATTGAAAGGCTCAACCGTTTTGATTATGTCCTGCCAGACGGCAGCGGTGTTTCTTTGGCATGCAAATTACTTGGATACCGATATCGAGAAAACCTAAATGGTACTGACTTGCTCCCGTTGCTGTGCAGACTATTTGAGCAACGTGGCTATACTATGTATTTTTTTGGCTCTGCCGAAACTGTTGCTGAACGCGCCGCTCAGAATTTCTTAAAACAATACCCTAAACTTAAGATTATCGGGTTCAGAAGTGGTTATTTCAAAAAACAGGAAGAAGAAGATATTATATTAAAAATTAACCAGCTCTCTCCCGATTTGCTTGTTGTTGGGTTTGGTGTGAAATTGCAGGAAAAATGGGTCGATGAAAACTTCGATAAGCTTAATTGTCGCATTGTAGCGGCCATGGGAGGCATCTTGGATGTGTATTCAGGCGACGCACCAAGAGGCCACCCCTTATTGCGCAAACTAGGGTTGGAGTGGGTTCGACGCTTGTATAACGAACCCAAAAGACTCGCCAAAAGATACCTCTTCGGTAACCCTCTGTTCCTGTACCGCGTTGCGAAATCTCGCTTTCTATTGCGAAAAGTCAAAAATTAAGGTAGTGGAGCATACCCTTTCAATTTTTTTATATCGTCAACAGGTTTACGATTCTTAATATTATCTGAGGGCAGCCAAGGTGAATTCAGTAGCCAACCAGTTGCCGCTAGAGCGGGAGCTATTGTTTCGCTAACAGTGTACTCACTCGCAGCCACACTGTATGACTCCACGTTCGAAAATCGTCTCCAGATGGGCCAAAGCTTACTCAACAAAGATGAAAACTCATCCACAGTTAGATTGGTGGTTCCCAATGTGGACTCTGAAAATAGCATTTTAGGCTCCGGAAAAAATTTTCTATCTGCTCTAGAACCGTAAAATAAAGCGTGGGCAAGTTTTATATCATCACGAGCTATCCCGAATGTGTTCCGATACGGAGTAATCCCCAAAACATACTCAGCAATACCATCTGAATGAGACGGTAAATCCAAGTACTTTACAGGATAACTAACACCGAGACCCGATGTCATAGTTTGTCCAAATGGGTTTGCACCATTATGCCAATCATTACAAAGATATACAGCATCTCGATATGTTTTTTCGCCCGTCAGCTCATACGCCGCAACAAAAAAGGACGCATTCCGCAGCGGGTGAAAATTCCCCCAGGACATATATGAAACATAGCCATGGTCAGACGGATACCAGGGAATTCGATAGGGATAATTTTTTTCCAACCATTCCAGCCTCTCCACTGCCGCTTTTAAAACTCTTTCTCTATAGGTCTGATGCAATTTTTTTAGCCAATCATCTATGGTTGAGCCATACAACAAAAATTCACTATAGAACAGTGCACTATTCCTCCAGGCGACATCCACTATATTTTTATGTATCTCTTTTTCCCTCTTCCTAATGTCCTCCAGATATCCCTGTTCCGAAGTCAGTAAGTAGAGATTAAAGGCTGCTTTAAACAAAAAATCGGACGGAACAACCGAACTTTCTTTATAGTGATAAGGAACTTTTTTAGTTACCTTTTTTCCACCAACCTGCTCTTCTACGGGATACATGTAGTTAGCTTCAAAACGATTTTGAGGGTTAATCCCGTACTCATAAGCTTTAAGAGAAGACTTCAAATACAAATCACTTAGTTGATTCTCGCCAGCTTTTTTTAAAACAAGAGAAAGCATGGATGCGTGCGCGGCATATTGCATCGAACTTTCCATCGTTGCGGCGGACAGATAATACCGCTGCAAATCTGTGCCGGGATTCCAGTTTGCAGGATGACTAGTGGCTTCTATCCAGCCTCCGACTGCGCCTGTCTCAAGCTGGGCCTTTCTCCAAACATCCATGCCCCATATAGCCTCATTGATAATATCCGGAATCCCGTCTCCCGATTCCGGGATATTCAATTGTCCATCAATAAAATTCTCCGGCTTCATCAAGTAAACCGCCAAAAGGGCATTGACTACCTCGTAATGGTAAGGGCGTCGGTCGTAATCTGCCGCGTCATGCCAGCCGCCGCAGACACCTTCAAGCACCTCATCCGTTTGAAGTGTATCAATCAATTTGAAATGAGAAACAGCCACAGAATTCCCCTCTTCATCGAAGAAACCACAGTCTCTTTTGGCATCAGCAGTGTAATGCCTGTTATTCGGGGGAAAATTGGATCTGTATGTGAGCAAGTGACACTTTCCGGAATGCCATTCAGTATAAGGAGGTTCTTTGGCAATACCGCAACGTTTGTGATATAAGCCTTTTGCGTGGATATAAAAAGCTTCACCAATTGCGTCCTCCCCTATGGTAAATGTATGGGATCTGCCAACGGAAGGAATATGAATGTAATATTCCCCCTCCTTATTAAAGTTTGAAAAATTAATCTCATAAACGTCTTCCCCAGTGAACGGCGTTCCAGTCTTATATACCGGGTCATCCATTCTCCGAGAAAGAATTCCTCTACGCACAGTCTTTCCGGTTTCTTTTTCGCAGATGGAAAAAAGTTTTTTATCCAAGTGAGAAAAATCCAAAGCACCTAAGGTGCCAAGCCATGCGCCCAAATAGGCATACTTCCTCCCTGCGTCGGTCGAATACCCCAACTGGTTAACTTTGATTGCTCCACTAATATTTTCATCCTCTTTATACTTAAAATTAATACTCTCTCCCAGAGGATTCACAAGCTGGTATTCAGTTCCGCTTTTAAGAGGAGACTGCAATCTCAAGAAAGCATAATGGGCAACCTGAGCATTTCGAGTCAGCTGCTCTTCTCCCGTTTTAAAATTGGGAACCCCGAATTGCCCTATGGGATTAACCCAGTACCCTGAATTAAATATCTCAGATTCGGGGGAAAGTTTGAAGTCTTCCGAATTATTATATGCAGCGGCAATTACAGGGCGATATTTGAGGATAATCTCTGCTAGCTGAGTATTGTAGAACATGTTGACGGACCATGCAGGAATATTGGCTGTTTGGCTCACTATGCCTTTCATAAAACCGCCACACTCTTCAATAAAACGTTCTGTTAAAAAATCTGTGTAGTCACCAATTAAACAAATAGTTTGATTGTCAATTATTTCAACCTTCAAGAAGCCTCTGATTGGCACCGTAATGTTTGGATCAGGCTTAAAAGAGCCACTTTCATACTTTACAGCCGTAATTGCAGCACTCACAGCATCTCGGACTCCACCACGAGGAGAAATCCCATGTTTTTCGATAAAATTTTTAGCACGAACAACTTTATTCTCCAATCTTGCCACCTGTGGCTCAAAAAAAATCAGGGCTATGGCCAGCAGACCGAGAACTGCCAAAGAGATATTTAATATTGTTTTCTTTTTCACACCACACCCACTACTCTGATCACTCGATTAATTAAGGAGGCTCCCAAAGGACTAATATAGATGAAGGAATTCATGAGTCAACATTTCTCTTGCTACAAATAAGGCTTTATGCTAGTGATCTGGTTGTTTGATTGGGACTCTCTATTTTCTCTAACTGCAATATTTGGAAGTTAAGATTATGCGTTTTTTTCTGGGCGGTGTTCCGTTTGGTTGTGACAATATTGGTGACGAGGCTATACTGGCCGGGGTGGTCCGTATTCTTCGCCGAAATTTTAAGAATACTGAAATCACTGTTAGCACCGGAGAACCTGATAAAACGGCTTCTTTGCTTGGAGTAAAAGGGGTCCCTTTGTATGGATTTAAACCAGAACATCCTTTATCAGACCTTTCAAATTCTTTAAAAAACCACGACACCTTTGTATGGGCCGGAGCTACTGGTTTGTCGGACTATCCTGCACTAGCGACCCAGATACTAAGTATAGCTCAACAACAGGGTCTGAAAACAGTTGTTTGGGGTGTCGGCATGGATTCCGCCTTCAACCCAGCCCTTTTTAAACTTGCAGGCAAAAAACTATTTATCTGCAAATTGCTCAAAAAGGTCTCTGCAAACACCATTGATGCTCCGACTCGAGTGGAGGAGTATTTTATTAGAAACATACAAAAACGAATTGCCAGGGTTTTATCTAAGTGTAATCTGCTTGTGTGTCGAGACCCGGAATCTCGCAAATCGCTGTTGGATTGCTCATCGGCACTTCACGTAACGGTGGGTGCAGATTCAGCTATTATCTTCGACCAGCCTAATCTGGCTTCCATTAGCCACCTTTCCGGAGAGATTTTGAATGCGTTGTCGGGAAGTTATGAAAAAATTGGCGTTTGCATTTCATCCCAGAGAAGTATTCAAAATACAGATTCTTTAGTAGAAGCACTGGATTCAATTGTCTCGTCACCTTCACGACGTATGTTCTTCATCCCGATGAACCCCAAGACAGACTATGAGCTTATGGGTAAACTTCGCGGACAAATGAAAAACCAAAAAAAATGTTTCCTATTAGCTGGATGTGAGGAACCGGAGCAAGTACTGACTCTAGCGTCTCTTTGTTCGGTCGTGATCTCAAGCAGGCTGCACCTTTTAATCCTTTCTGCCAACGTCAAAACCCCAATCATCGGCATTTCAAGAGGCAGCAAAATAGATAATTTCCTAGGACAATTCGGTTTTAAAAGTGCAGGCGATGTATACAACTGCAACTTTAATCACATCCAAACAGAGACGGACCGACTCATTTCCAATCCACTACCCTATCGGGAAAAACGTGATCAGGTTTATCGACACCTGCATGAACGGCTCAGTTTTGCAGAATCACTCCTAGTTAAAAAGCTCACTCTTTCTTAACACTAAGTCAAGCATCAGGCCAAAGTCTCCCCGCTTCTTCTCGAAGTTTGTACTTCATGACCTTACCACTGGCGGTTAACGGGTATTCGTTCACAAATGCAATGTATTTTGGAATTTTGCACCAGGCGATTTTCCCGCGACAATAATCAACAACGTCCTCTTCCCTTAGATTAACTCCGGGCTTTAATATAATGAAAGCCCCAGGCTGCTCACCGTATTTTCTGCTGGGGACTCCTACGACTTGAACATCCTGTATTCCCTCAATGTGATGAATAAAGTCCTCCAACTCCTTAGGGTAGATATTCTCCCCGCCGCGGATAATCATATCTTTAAGGCGCCCTGTAATGGAAAAGTATCCGACATCATCCACAATTCCGATATCCCCAGAGTGCAGCCAACCCTCAGGATCAATTACTTTAGCTGTCTCTTCAGGCATTTTGTAATAACCCTTCATCGTATTATACCCGCGGGAACATATTTCTCCTGGTTGATTGGGTGGACAAATTTTTCCTGTTTCAGGATCAATAACAACAACATCCATTCCCGGCATACCCTTACCTACTGTTGAGCATTTCCTCTTTAAGTCCGGCTCATCATAACGAGTTTGGATTGTTACAGGCGAAGCCTCCGTCAAACCATAGCAAATAGTCACTTCACGCATATTCATCCTTTCCACAACTTCATGCATGGTTTTTATCGGGCACGGAGAGCCCGCCATGATTCCAGTGCGAAGACTTGAAAAATCAAATTTGTGAAAAAGTGGATGATCCAGCATGGCTATAAACATCGTAGGAACGCCATACACAGCAGTGCACTTTGCCATCTCAATGGACATCATGACCGTAACCGGGTCGAACTTTTCAACGAATACCATTGTCGCACCATGGTTCACACATGCCATCACCCCCAAAACACACCCAAAACAATGGAAAAGAGGCACAGGGAGACAAACTCGGTCAGCCGGGCCCAGGTTTTGATTACGGCCAATCCAAAAGCCATTGTTAGCAATATTAAAATGTGTCAGTTGTACTCCTTTAGGGAAACCGGTAGTCCCAGAGGTGTATTGCATATTGACAACATCATGGCATGAAACCTGATTTTCCCTCTCTTGATATTCTTCATCAGAAACCAGCACCCCGATAGACTGCAGTTCATTGATAGAATACATGCCGCGATGCTTCTCGGCGCCCAGGAAGAAAACTCGTTTAAGGAAGGGATATCTGGAAGATTTTAGACTTCCACGAGGGCATTCTTTGAGCTCCGGAACTAATCTGTAAACCATCTCCACATAATCCACATCCCGAAAACCATTGATCAGAAAAAGATTTTCGCAATCAGACTGCTTCAGTAAATAGTCCAACTCACTGTCCCTATAGTTCGTATTGACTGTGAGCAAAATCGCCCCTATTCTGGACGTCGCAAACATCAAGGAAACCCAGTCCGGCACGTTTGTTGCCCAGACAGCTACCTTCTCATTCTTTTTAACACCAAGTGCCAGCAACCCTTTAGCCAAACGATCAACACGCTCTGAAAATTCAACCCAGGTCCAGCTCATTTGCCGGTCAGGATACATCACTGCTGGATTATTGGGGCAGCGCTCTAAATTGTTACGTAAAATCCTCCCTAGCGTCCAAGGGCGCGTTATCGGAACGCCATCATACATTTCATTCTCTTTTAATGACATCTTGCTGATTTCTAAAATGGAGTAAAAACGGTAGCTACGATCTCCGCTGAATCAGGGCCAATTGACTTTAGTACGTGTGGCAAAAGAGAATTATAATAAACTGAGTCTCCTTCCTCCAGCACCTGAACCTTATTGCCACAACGTAATTCAAGCCTGCCCTTAATCACATAAATAAACTCTTCACCCTCATGGGAAGAAAGCGGCATCTCATTGGGCCCGATAATTACATAAAAGGGCTCCATATGGCGATCTGGTTTTCCTTGTCCCAAAGAGTAATAATCATAGGGATTAGCATTAGAGCCAATACTCTGACGCCTACGGTCCCTCTCTGCTTTCAGGACAACCAAGGGATCTTCTTTAAACTGATCATCCATGAAAGACCCCAACCTTTGGCCTAAAGCCCTGGCTAATTTGATTAACACCCCAATAGCTGGAAATACATCCTCCCGCTCAATAGCTTCGAGAACCTGAGTTTTGACTCCGGCAACCTTGGCCAATTCATCAACAGACATTTCTTTTCTTTGCCGAAAAGATTCTATGCGTTTTCCTACACTCATACGCGCTTGACCTAGGATAATTGTATTTTCATGGGCCGCAACCTCTTTTTTGTTTTTTCACAAAATGAAGAGTAACCAGCCCCAGGTTTTGTAGAAAGGATGGATGGATATAACTTGGCTTACTTAAGCCGGAAAAGCATCTCTCCAGCACGGGGAACAAATAGCACTCCTTCAGACTCCCGGTTCGCATATTCTTTTAAACAAAGAGAGGCTGGATTTCTACAACCTAAATTCAACTCTTTACAGACCGATTCAGGTAGTTGCGTCGCAAGGGTAACATGCGCCCTGGGTGTCTCTAGACCAGTTTCCTGATCGTACGTTCCACCTCCAAAAACGTGTGTGCAATGCGCCAGAACCCCCCACGGGATATTTTTATAGCTTTCCCATTGTTTCAGAAAAAAGTCACGGCAGTGGTAGCCTATTTTGCGTATTTTCTCTCCATGGACATCGGAAATTTTGGATAAATGCGGAGCGTAAATAATGAGCTCTCCTCCGTCGGCCAAAACCGGTTCCAACTTGTACATGCACTTACCAGCAACCCAAAGATCATCATACATCTCAGGAGCACACGAAAGAATCGTATGGAAAGGTTTTGGCTTAAAACAAACATGCAAACTTTCAACAATAGGCCAAGCCGCTTCCCATGCTTCTTCAGGCGTCCCCGCCGATAATGCAGCCAATCCCCCTTCATGATCGGTCACCATACACAGACACCGTTTTTGCATCTGGACAAAACGTGCAGCACGATCCACAACCGCCCGAACCGGAGTATACGCTTTTCCGATAATAGCCGGACTGGTAACAATGGCACCCAACCAATGAAAAAAATTGATGATTTCCGGACCAGATATTCCGGGAAATAAATACTTATTACCTCCGGAAAATCCGACTACTTCATGTGGATAAACCGGCCCCATAATGACCACCTGATCGTAATCAAAAATTTTGCGATTGATAGTAACCTCAACGTCCAAGGAAAAAAGCCCGTCAGTCATCGCCGAAACCATGTCGCGGGTCAGGAGCCCTATTGTCTTTAAATCTGCTGGATTATCCCAAACATGGTTAAGAAAAGAAACCTTCCCGTAGGTCGTGATGCGCTTTTGCCTGCTTATTTCCAGCCTTTGAAGAATAGCTTTTTCTGACATGGCCGGATGGGTACCCAGTGCTATCATTACATCAAGCTGAGCTGCTGAATTCAGCCATAGTTCACAAAACGCCTTAAAAATTAAACCCAAAGGAGCTGTTCGCGTCTGATCTGGAACAATTAACAAAATTTTTCGGTTAGCTATGTCCCAGCCTTTTGTTTGCTCTGATAACCAATTAAGTATTTGAGGATGGGTTAAAGCTCCTGCTTTCGCTCTTAATACATTCGTTTTCATTTAGGAATCTTGGCTCCTTCTATAAACAATAGAGGCTATTTTGCACCAGTTTATTCTTTCGAAAAACGAATCGGTTCTGTTCAAGAGCGCTCATCAAATGGGTAGCCGGAATCAACCTTAAATCATAGAGAGATATCTGCAACCAATCTTTAGAGCAAACAGCCAAGTTGATACGAAAAATAATTTCTGCCAGGTCTCGTGGAGTAACAGCCTCCTTGAGCACCTGCTGAATATCTAAAACAAACCGGACAGCCCTGGGCGTGTCGATTTGGCTCTCGTAGTACAGGGAGTCAATGAGGTCGCTCATAGCTAATAGATCGTTAGATTTAAAGAAAGAAGAGGTATGCTCGTCTTGAGAAAGCTGGAAGAAATCGGGCTCTTTCAAAAAAGCCAACTCATCCGGATACTTTTCTGCGTAAGCATCCAGAAACGGCTGTTCAATAGATGCAGGGAGCAAGCAGCAAATACGATCTTTTGTAATTACTCCCGCATGTAATACCCCCAACAAAAAATCAAGGAGGTCGCTATCTTGATCGTAGAGCAGTGCAATATGGGTACCCCAGTTACAAGAGTAATTGAGATACCCCAAATCGAGAATACCTCGATCAGAAGTCCAAATATGAAGGCGAGACATTGGTAATTAAAAACAGGATGTTGTGAGTAATTAAGAATTGGGTTTAAGCTCCTGGAGCTCTGTTTCCATCAACTCTATCAGACCCTGAATAGAGTCTCTTTTTCCGGGATTGGTAATCAATTTCAGTAAAGTCTGATGGGCCAAAATAGAGTTTTGCAAAAGAGTGCGTTTATCAGCAACAGACTCTGTCGGAATATCGGAAAACTTGAGATTGGATTTGTCGTGTGCGTCCAGAACATTGAACAGCGATGAAGCGCCTAAATCTTCGATCAAATCTAAAATACACGGTATGGGCTCAAACAAAGCAACAGAAACACTTTCCGTCTTCGATGCACTCTGAGCAGATTCGACGAAATGCACCATTATCCCGAGGAAAGTGCTATCCATAATGGTACATTCGGACAGATCGAGAATAAACTGTCTCACACCTTTTTTCCATTCGTCTGTCAACAAACGCTTGAAATTCTGAGAAGAATTAGAATTGGCTCTTCCAGAAATTTTGATTACAACACAGGACTCCGAGCGCGCGACACTAAAAGAAGCTTGTATGATGATTGCCATAAGCCAAAAAATACCAACGGCATCCACTTTAATTGCTGATGCACTATAGGTCAAGGTTTCAATTAGGGAGTACGTTGTGATAAAATTGAGTCGTTATCAAATTCCCCAAAACGCATTAAGCATCCTTGAAATATAATAAAATGATATTTACTCCAAGGAGACTATGTTTTTTCTTTTCAAAGCCGGAACAAATCCTTAAGATACAGGCCAATGAGAAAAGAGTCTCTGAAGTTTTTAGAAACACTGGTTAACACTCCCACCCCCGCCGGCTTTGAGGCTAAGGGACAGCGGCTTTGGTTGGATTATGTAAAGCAATTCGCAGACATAGTTGAAACGGATGCTTATGGTAATGCAACAGCTACTTTCAACAAAGGTGGAAGCCCTCGGCTTATGATTGCCGGGCATGGTGACGAGATTGGCCTGATCGTCAATTACATTTCAGCTGAGGGGTACTTGTACTTCCGTAGTATTGGCGGAGTATCTCCCGGAATTCTGAAGGCGCAGCGAGTTAACATTCATACTGCTAAAGGCCCCATCACAGGCGTAATTGGTTCTCTTCCTCCTCATCTGGCAGATAAAAGCGCTGAAGCAAAACCGCCAAAACTTCAGGATATCTTTATCGATATCGGAGCTTCCAGCAAAAAGGAGGCCCAAAGTCGAGTCCGCATTGGGGACCCAATTACCCTGGAAGGCTCTTTCGCACAACTGACAGACGAAATAATGATCGCAAGAGCATTTGATAACCGCGCAGGTTCCTGGATTGCCGCAGAAACTTTACGTCTGCTGAGTAAATCCGAAAAGAAGTGTAATCCTGAGGTAATTGCCACTTCGACTGTGATGGAGGAGATTGGTAGCAGAGGAGCAATGCAGATCGCTTACTCTGTAAAACCTGATATTGCCCTGGTCGTGGATGTGACTCATGCAACTGACTATCCTGAAGTAAAACAAACAACCCATGGTGAAATCAGGCTGGGTAAAGGCCCAACTCTGACTCGCGGCACATGTAATCATCCTTTAATTTTTGAGCGGCTGGATCAAGTTGCCAAAGACGAAAAAATACCGGTCCAGTATGAAGCCTCTTCGCGAAGCACCGGAACAGATACTGACGCCATTTTTACAGCTCGAGGAGGAATCCCCAGTGCCTTAGTGAGCATTCCCAATCGCTACATGCACTCACCGGTGGAAATGGTTCATATGGCAGATTTGGAAGCCATTCCAAGGCTTTTTGCTGCTTTCGCTTGCAGTCTTAAAAAAGGAGAATACTTCAAGGTTATCCCTTAATATCGAACTTGAACTCAGCTAACCCATAGTGAAGAAGAAGGATACTCATTTAAACCCATTGGAATTTGTATGGCAAGTGCAGTGAAAGATTCTTTTTTTGAAACCGTGCTTGCCAGAAAATTCTCGGACCTTTAGAATACTGGTTCTGGAAGCGGAAGGAGCAATGAACGTTACAAAGTTTTTAGGATACGATGGCAAAACTGAAGGCAACGTGGTGATCACCACGCTGGAAGCCTTAATTAACTGGTTTAGGAAGTATTCGATATGGCCTATGCCCATGGGTTTAGCCTGTTGCGCTATTGAGCTGATGGGTACGGGGGCAAGCCGGTATGATATAGCGCGCTTTGGAGCCGAGGTGATGCGTTTTTCCCCCAGGCAATCAGACGTGATGATTGTCGCCGGGACTGTAACATACAAGCAGGCGCAAGTCGTCAAGCGGATTTATGATCAAATGGCAGAACCAAAGTGGGTTATCGCCATGGGGGCCTGTGCTTCGTCCGGTGGCATGTTTCGCAGCTATTCTGTCCTTCAGGGCGTAGATCATATTATTCCTGTAAATCTTTATTTAGCCGGTTGCCCACCTCGGCCCGAAGCGTTGTTGGATGCACTCATGAAACTGCAGCACGACGTGATGCAAGAACCTGTATTGAGGAAACAGTTCAAAGCCTAATAATCTAAAAAACGAGAAGTTGTGAAAAAAACCGTTAAAGATTTGGCCCTGCGCCTGAAAGCACATTTTCCGGATATCATTGCGGAACCTGTGGAATTCCGTGGTGAATGTACGTGTACCCTCTTAGATTCTAATCGTCTTCATGAGGTGGCTGAGTATTTGAAAGATCAGCTTGATTTTGATTTCCTCAAAGAGGCAACCAGTATTGATGAGCCTGATAAGCCGTTACGCTTTACACTGGTTTATGAGCTTTACAGCTATTACCACCGCGTTCAGTTACGACTCAAAACTTCTATAGCAGAGGGAAACGGCAAGATATCTTCACTGAGTGATCTTTGGGCTTCCGCCAACTGGCAAGAGAGGGAAATCTATGACCTCATGGGAATTCAGTTTGAGAATCATCCAGACCTTCGCAGAATTCTGATGTGGGATGGATATCCCTTTCACCCCCTTCGAAAGGATTTTCCGCTGGAAGGAAAGGCATCTGAATGCGGAGTTCTTTTTACTCGACCGGCCCCAATGGAGGGTGGTCCTTTTGTAACCCAGCCAGGTCTACTGGATGATGAAGATAGAGAGCCCAGGTCTAGAACACCCGAAAACAAATTTTAATTCTTACAGAGAGAAAACTAACGTTATGGCAGAGATCAAAGATTTTGAATTTGAGGAGATGGGATCCAAAAGCGTACAGCCCTCCAATGCGATCAATGAGAGCCTCGGGGATGTTATGACGCTCAGCATGGGGCCTTCACACCCCTCCATGCATGGGGTACTGAGATTCAAGGCTGAGGTGGACGGCGAAATCTTCCACCGCATTACGCCTGATATTGGCTATTTGCACAGGGGTGATGAAAAAATTGCTGAAAACAAAACCTGGCATCAATTTATTCCCTATACGGACCGATTAGATTACCTGGCGCCCTTATGCAATAACGTAGCCTACGTGATGGCCGTAGAAAAACTCTTGGGAATTGCGGACCAGATTCCCGAACGCTGTCAATTTATCCGCGTGATATGCTGCGAATTAGCTCGTATCTCTTCACATTTGGTCGGAATCGGATGTTTTGGAATGGATTTGGGGGCATTGACGGTTTTTCTGCTTGCCTACAATGAAAGGGAAAAGGTATTCAATCTTTGTGAATCACTTTCAGGTGCCAGGTTTACCACATCTTATACACGCATTGGAGGTCTGAGCCGGGATTTGCCGGATGGTTGGCTAGGAGAAGTAAACAAATTCTGTGATGAGGTACTGAAGGCTATTGATGATTTGGAATCCTTCTTAACCCGTAACCGTATTTTCCTGGATAGAACAGAAGGAATTGGAGTCATAACAAAAAATCAGGCTATTTCCTGGGGGCTGACCGGAGTGAATCTGCGCGGCAGCGGCATGGATTTTGATTTG
The DNA here is from genome assembly GCA_023230105.1 of Verrucomicrobiota bacterium. GTDB lineage: Bacteria > Verrucomicrobiota > Verrucomicrobiia > Limisphaerales > UBA1412 > UBA1412. The sequence continues at coordinate 81,272 of JALNXY010000008.1, read as the reverse complement.
CGTCGGGATCATCCCTATTTAGTTTATGATCGGCTGAACTTTGACGTTCCCGTGGGCGTCAAAGGAGACTGCTACGATCGCTATATACTGAGAATTCTGGAAATGCGCGAAAGCGTAAATATCTTACGCCAGTGTGTAAAAATGATTCCTTCGGGGCCCATCAATATTGATGACCCAAAGATCATGCTTCCGACTAAAAAACGCGTTTTAACACAGATGGAAGACCTGATCCATCATTTCATGCTCGCTACCGAAGGTATTAACGCTCCGGCAGGGGAAGTTTATTTCGGCGCTGAAAATCCCAAGGGTGAACTCGGATTCTATATCTACAGCAAAGGTGGAGGCTCGCCCTACCGTCTTAAGATCCGCCCTCCTTCCTTTGTCAGTATCAGCGTTATGCCTCTCATGCTCAAAGGTGCGATGCTAGCTGATGTTCCGGCCGTGATCGGTTCGTTGGATATAGTTATGGGCGAGTGCGACCGGTAATATTTGGGATTTTTTATTTTCTTTTTTGCCCTCTGGCTAATCTTGCGTTTTGGTATGCAAAGTGCTACAATTCTTTGCGATGCGTATTTTTCTCTATAAAAAGTGCACGTTCCTTGTAGCAACTTTATTTGTGTTGGGGTGCTTGGGAAGCTTTGATGCCCACGGGGAGGTTTATATCTCTGAGTTTATGGCTTCCAACTCGCGTACTCTGATTGACGAAGACAGAGAATACAGTGACTGGATCGAGATTTATAACAGCGGCCAGGAAAGTGTCCCTCTCAAAGGATGGGGACTTTCGGATTCAGAAAACAATCTTTTCGAATGGACTTTCCCGGACATCCAGATAAGCGCAGGAGCCCGCATCATTGTCTTTGCCTCAGGGAAAAATCGAAGTAATCCCGCTACGGAGCTTCATACCAATTTCAAGCTCGCAGCCGAAGGCGAATATCTGGCTCTTACGGGCGTTGATGGAATAAAACGAAGCGAATTCTATCCAAGTTATCCCCCACAGTATTCTGACGTTTCCTACGGTGAATCCTCTGTAACGTCTGGCGATACTCCAATTAAAAGCAAATCACCACTTCAATATTATGTTCCCATCCAGCCCGAAGAAGAAATGGACAGCCATTGGACTTCTTCGGAATTTGCAGAACGTTTTCCGGAACAGTCTTCAAAATTTAAAGACGGATTAAATGGAATCGGCTATGAAACAGGCACAGTACAATCCAGCTCGCCTGCTGTGGAAGCAGCCTTACTCACAAGCCCAGAGGGATACTGGCGTTTTAACGAAACAGAAGGTTATCACTTCACCAACAGCGGAACAGCCGGCTCCAGTTTTAACCTTACCGTTGAAGGGGAAGTATCGCTTGGTAGCGAAGGAGTCCGAGGCGAAATATTCCCGGGATTTGAAGAAGATAATCTAGCCGCACAATTTGGTTCCTTGGAGGCTCACGCATCTAGCGTGGGGCCTCTCCTCAATGATTTAAGCGCTTTCACGTTGGCAGGATGGATACGGCCTCATTCCACTTGGGCTAACAGAGCTGGACTTTTTGGACAAAATGACGCCATTGAATTTGGGATTGTAAGCTGGGGCACTCTACATTTTTGGTCCTCCGGCGGTGTTAGCATCAATGCAGAAGTAAACTTCGAGGTTGGGGAGTGGTGCCATATTGCAGTCACGGGAGATAGTGAATTCGCCTGCATATACGTTAATGGAGAACCAGTTAATTTTTCCTGGACCGGAGTATCCAATTATGGATATTCAGACTATCCCTTCACCATCGGAGCCCGGACATTTGATCCCAGCGGTGGGGAATTTGATGGAGATATCGATGAAGTGCTATTCTATACCAAAGCGCTAAGCTCTTCGGATGTCCAAAGTCTATACAACGCTGCGGTAAATGAACGAGATGTTAATAGTTACGTATCCTCACTTAATCCACTTATTTGGTGGAAAATGGATTCACTTTCGGAGAATTCAGGCAGCCTTGGAAACGCCTTGTCCGTTGAGCTGAACGGAGTAACCCAAGTTGAAGGGCCCAGGCCTTCAGATTCTTTTCCCGGCTTTTCATCAGATAATCAGGCTGCCTCTTTCAATGGATTCAACAACCGTATACAATTATCCCATAATCCCGCTATTAATGGGAACGAATTCACTATTTGCGCCTGGGTTAATCCCACTGCGAAAAACGGATGTTCTCCTATATTTTCAAGCCGCAATTATAGCCCGTATAATGGCTACATCTTAATGATAGATGAAGAGGGACGCTGGTGCTTTGTTTTGACTGAAACAGCATCTTCACAAGTATACGTCACCGGCAGCTTGGTTGAATATGACAAATGGTCCCTGATAATGGGCACTTTTGATGGTACCACCGCGCGGCTTTACGTCAATGGAGTTGAAATTGCCTCACGAACCATGAGTAGTTTTGTTCCTAATCCGGGACAAAGGCAACGAATTGGGTATGGGGCTCCAAACGGTGGTGATTATTTTAGCGGCAAAATTGACGAAGTTTTTTATTTGGATCGTGCCATGACGGAAAATGAATCCAGAGAGCTCTATCAATTAGCTCTGGGGCAGCCAGAAACCGGAGATACAACATATTATTTTGATAATTCCATTGCTACCGATGTTCGTGAAGAAGTACGTAACGTAAATCCCACTGTTTACATCCGGTACCCTTTCCAGTCTCCCAACGGGAATGATATGGAAAGAATCACCCTCAAAATAAAATATGTGGATGGATTTGCCGCTTGGCTGAACGGCTATGAAATCTTGCGGGAAAATGCGTCCGATTCACTTGCGTGGAATTCTCAAGCACTCTCTGAACGGCCTTCTAAACTGGGTGCTACAGCCATTGAGTACGACTTAACCCCTTATAAGGATTTTCTTTATGCCCAGACTACAAACATACTGGCAATTCAAGCTCTTAACTCTGAAGTCGACGCTCCTGATTTTCTCTGTTACGTCGAGATGGAAACTTTACATATAGGAGAATCCACCAGTGAGTGGCGCTATTTTCTAACTCCTACACCTGGAAAACCCAATGGTCAAGGGGCGAAAGATATGGGCCCGATTATCAGCAATCTCATCAGCGCTCCGGCTCTTCCAACCCAGCCGGAGGCAGGAGATCCTATTGTAATCAGAGCTAACATCCTGAAAACTCAAACAGATATCAATTCTGTCAAACTCACATGGAGAACCATGTTTGGCTCTGCGAAAACCGTAGATATGTTTGATGATGGAGAGCATGAAGATGGTGCTATTAATGATGGGGTCTACGGGGCAACAATTCCACCCTTCTCAGCACAGCCGGGGCAAATGATACGTTGGTACGTTACGGCAACCGATAGCCAGGAACGGGAGTCCCGTTGGCCTCTTTACAACAACGCTTTTGATTCTGAAGAATATTTTGGGACAATGGTACGTGATACATCCGTTGACTCCAGTCTACTGCCGGTGCTGCACCTCTTTGTGCAAAACACTTCAGCCATGAACAGTGGCTCTAACACTCGAATCTCTGCTTTTTACAATGGAGAATTTTACGACAATATCTTGATCAGGCGGCGCGGCCAAACCACATCGGGCTTCCCTAAAAAACCTTATAAGTTGGAATTTAACAACGACCACCGATTCATGTACGGAACAAATACGGCTCGAGTGGGAAAAGTCAACCTGATGTCCAACTACGCTGATAAAACCAAAATTCACAATTCTCTGGCGTATGAATATATTGCCAAAGGAGGTTCTCTGGGACACTGGTGTTTCCCCATCAGGATTCAAAGAAATGGGGCCTTTTTTTCCGTGGCCGAAATGCTGGAAAATGGAAATGAAGGTTGGCTCGAACGAGTAGGCTGGGATCCGGAAGGCCTCTTGCTTAAAGTTTACGACAACATATCATCGGCCTACTCTGCTGAGAAAAAGACACGTTCAAGCACAACTGAATCGCTAGACCGCCAAGCCTATCAAAACTTTATCGACGCACTGAATGAATCCAACACGCTTGCCAACCGGGTCACCTATGCCTATGACAATATAAATATACCACAAACGGTCAGCTACTTTGCAACACTGGCCCTGATCAGCAGTCAAGATCACGGGCACAAAAACTTTTATCTCTACCAGGACTGCAACGACACGGGCGAATGGTCTATCTTACCTTGGGATATCGATCTAAGTTGGGGGCGTAATTGGATAGACAATGGCGGCTATTTTGTAGACACTCTTTTTACCAACAACGTTCTCAATTTTTATAACTCTTCACAACAATCGAAAAGTGCTAATCGACTCTATAATCTCTTTTTCAACCATCCGGATTTTCGCATTATGTATCTCGCTCGTCTAAGGACCCTGGTGGATACTTACCTGCAGAATGATCAAATGTCGGCGGAACAAAGTCCCGTGGCAGATTCAATCAACAGGTACCTTGAAATCATGGATCCCGGGGCGGGTCAATACACCGATGCTGCTCTGGATAACTCTGCATGGTCTTCATGGGGGCCTTATCGCACAATGCGCCAAGAATGCCAAAGAACCATTGATACTTATATCAGCGGACGAGCCAACTGGATGACCTCAATTGCAGCTCAGCTTAATGGGACAAAAGTCCCCGAAGCGACACCGTCAAACGCCGGAGTTAAGCTCCACAGCTTGGATTTTATGGCGTATTCGAAAAATCCGGCTCATAAATACATCTGTATTACCAATGAAAATCCTTATGCCTTGGATATTTCCGGCTGGGAAATAAAAAGCCCGGTTACCTTTACTTTCCAAGGGGGGACTGTTATTCCGTCAGGGAAAAGCATCTATGTGACAGCCTCTCAATCAGGTTTTCGTTCTCGCACTCAGGCCCCCACATCTGGATCAAATCTTTTCATTACCGGCCCCTGGAAGGGAGAACTGACAGCGCGAGGCGGAACTGTTTTACTCCAGGACTCTGCTGAAAATATTGTCTTCAGCGAAGAATACCAAGGGAATCCCTCTCCGATGCTAAACCACCTTCGCGTTACGGAAATAATGTACAACCCGCTTCCCCTGTTGCCTGATTACCCTCTTGCCGAAGACTTGGAATATTTAGAGCTCAAAAATGTCAGTCAAAACTCTATCTTTAATATCAAGGGTGCGACTTTTACGGATGGAATCTATTACACGGTCACTGAAGATCTAAGGCTAATGCCTCAGAGTCGAGTCATTGTGGCTAAGAACCCAGTTGCATTCAAAGCCAGATATGGCGATATCCCCAATGTGCTAGGGCCCTATGAAGGCTCTCTAAGTAATTCTGGAGAAATAATTCGCCTGGTCGATACTAACAACGAAGTCATTCTTGAGTTTGAATACAAAGATTCCTGGCAGCCGGCAACCGATGGAGAAGGCTATTCTCTCATTTGCGTGAATGATCAGGCCGACTGGACCACTTGGAACAGCCCCTCACAATGGCGCTGTTCTTATGCAATTTATGGAGCTCCGGGGCGTGAGGATACCCAGCCTGCTAATTCTCCTCGGGTAAAGGTAAACGAAGTATTTCCCCGCTGGGATAGCGAGGATGGCGGTGTCATTGAACTTTTTAACTCAGAGGAATCTCCTTCTGATATTTCCGGATGGTATCTCACTAACGAATATGGGAATCCTAAAAAACACCAACTTCCTCCTAATACAATCATTGACCCTCAGGGATATTTCCTCGTTGATGGTATTAGTGGATTTGATTCGAAGGGAGGAGAAGTCTGGCTCTTTAGTGCAGATAATAAAGGAGACCTCACAGGCTACATCCACGGATTTCTTTTTGGAGCACAGGAACCAAACATCACTTTTGGGAGGTTGACGACGTCCACTGGTGAAGAACACTTTGTCGCACAAAGTCAAAATACCTTAGGATATCTTAATTCCGGACCTCTTATTCATTCGGTGGTATTTGAGGAAATTATGTACCATCCGCCTACGGAGACAGATACCGACACACGTGATGAATATGTGAAGTTGGTAAATATAAGCCCCAAGGCAATGCCTTTGTTTAACACGGAAACAGGTACAGGCTGGTATTTCTCTGAGGGCATTACTTTCCAATTTCAAGAGGACCACATCATTCCACCGCGCGGCGCAATTCTGGTCGTCAGCTTTAATCCCAAAACTGATCTGAATGCATTAACAGGTTTCATGACTTATTACGGCATCAACCAATGGGATGAGCGTGTTTCAATTGTCGGACCCTATACTGGAAAACTCAGCAACTCCGGTGAAACACTCCGCCTCGTTCGTCCTGCTCTTTTAGCCGGTCAGGCGGAACCCGTGGGAATAACTGTGGACACCATAACTTATTTGGACTCATCTCCATGGCCAGGAAAAGCAGATGGAAAGGGGGAAGCCCTTCGCAGAAGAGATATTCACGGCTATGCTGATGACCCCGCAAACTGGAGCAGTAAAGCCCCCTCGCCTAATCAGCCGTTAGCCAATGTATTACCTGAAATATCCTGGGCTCATGAGGGAAATGTGTTAGTCCTGACTTTTTCCGGAAAGCTTTACGTGAGCTCGGACATGGAGAATTGGACTCCTGTAGAAAATACAGCAGACGGTACTTATACAGTAGAAGTGACGAGCTCTAGAAGCCAGTATTATTGCGTGATGCCGGAAGGCCTATAGAATACAGGAAAACAGAAGATCCAAAGTCACGTACCAGACATCAATTTCCAACTGGCGGATCGTTGTTTTCTTCGGTCTTTGGAGTGTCGGCTTCTGAGCGTGCTTTCAGAAAATCGACCAGCTTAATTGCCAACTGAGTGCCAAAGCGAGGAACTTCAGCAATTTCCCCCACAGTAGCTCTTCTCAGACGATGGACAGAACCGAACCGCTTCAGAAGGTCAGCCTTTCGGTGTTCACCAATGCCCGGAAATTCATCCAAAATGCTCTCCTGAATTTTACGCAGGCGAAGCTGGGCATTGTAATTGTTGGCAAATCGATGCGACTCATCCCGGATGCGCTGTAAAAGCTTCAGCGCCCCCAGGGAATGGTCTAAAACTAAAGGAGAGGATTCTCCCGGGCGATATATCTCCTCCAGTTTCTTGGCCAAGCCTATAATGGGAATCTCCCCCAAGCCTAATTGTTTAAGCACACCGTATGCTGCATTCACCTGCCCCAGCCCCCCGTCGATCACAATGAGTTGAGGAAAAGAAGATTCTTGTTTTTCAGAACTTGATTCCCTCTTTAACCTTGTGTATCTGCGTTCTATGACTTCGGCCATACAAGCGAAATCGTCTTGCTGTGTTACCCCCTTAATTCGAAACCTTCTATAACCGGATGGATCAGGTTTACCCCTGTAAAAACTTACCAAGCTGCCCACGGAAAAAGAACCGCTGATATTAGATATATCATACCCTTCAATCCGAAGTGGAGGGGCCGGAAGCCCCAATATCCTGCCCAATTGCTCCATATCTTCCTCCGGATGGATCGCCAAAGGTAAACTATAGGGAACTCGATCAAAATTACGTTGTTTTTGTGTACTGACTTCCAAGCTTGCTATGGCGTCACGAAGCTGGGCAGCCTTTTCAAAATTCAGCCCATTGGAAGCCAACTCCATTTCATGTTTGAGCTGCTCCCGAATGCTTTCAATTTGCCCATCCATGAACTCACAGGCTGCCTTCACCTGGAGTTTATACTCTTCCGTTGTCACATTGCCTATACAGGGTGCTGTACAAAATTTCAAATGCCTGTACATGCAGTGCTTATAATCATTTTTGTTGGGAGTAAAAGCCCTACAACTTCTGAGGGAAAACTGCTTTTTTGCAATATCTAATGTCCTTCGTGCAGCAACAGAATCCACGAAAGGACCAAAATACCTTGCTTGATCCTCCTTTTTAAGGCGAGTGATGACGAAATTGGGAATAGGATCGTTCAGATTGACTTTTATCAGCAAAAATCGCTTATCATCCTTAAAGCTGACGTTATACCTGGGTTTGAACTCTTTGATAAGTTTTCCCTCCAGTAGTAAAGCTTCCGGTTCGCTATTTACCTGATGAATATCGAAGTCGCTAATGGCTTCCACTAAGGCCTGCAGCTTCAAATCCCAGGCATGTCGACGTGAGGGATGAAAATACTGGCTGACACGACGACGCAAATCCCGGGCTTTCCCGACATAAATCACTGTTCCAAAGCGATCTTTCATCAGATAAATTCCCGGTTTGTGGGGCAGCTTCCCCAATTTAGTTCGTATGAGCTCACTCGTAGACATCGCCTGTCTCCCAAGTGAATTATAGGGAAAATACTTGAGAGAAGAGAAGTTAGAAATTTCAATTGCATTGAGCAATATAATTGTGTTGAATTCCCTGGAGGGGATTGGAGAAGCTGCTCCAATTTTTTCTTTTATAAAATCAACATGATAGAGATAGCCTTAACATTAGAGGAACTAGTTCAGAAAACAAAAATAAAGTTCGAGGAACATTATGGACGCCCAGCACGCTGGATTGTTGTTGCGCCCGGAAGAGTCAATATCATTGGAGAACACACTGACTACAACGGGGGCTTTGTCTTCCCTATGGGGATAGAAAGATATACCGTTTTAGCAGCAGATTTACCGAAAAAAACTGTTCATGACACCGTTGTGGTGAAGTGTTTGAGATTTAACGAAACCGCTCACATTAAACTCTCCCAGATTACACGGGCTGAGCCACGTTGGGCTAACTATATACGAGGTGTTATTCGAGGCTTTCAGGAGAAGAACATACAGACTCCAGCTTTGGATGTTGTCATGGACTCCACAGTCCCCTTAGGCGGTGGGCTCTCCAGCAGCGCTGCATTGGAGATTGCAACGGGGACACTCATTGAAGCTGTCACTGGAAAGAATGTTACCCAAGAAGAAAAAGCTCTCATCGGCCAAAAAGCAGAACACGAGTTTGCGGGAGTCCCCTGCGGCATAATGGATCAATTCATTTCCGTCATGGCTCGTAAAAACCACATTATGCTTCTGGATTGCAGCAACCATGAAACCCAATGGACAGAGATAAAGAATCCTGACGTTTCCTTTTTAGTTATTAACTCCAACGTCAAACACCAGCTGGCCTCCGGAGAATATGGAAAACGACGCTCCGAATGTGAAACTGCATCTCGGATAATGGGCGTTAAATGGTTGAGGGATGCGGATATGGAACTTTTGGAATCGTTTGAAGATGAAATGCCTGTGATTCCTTACCGCAGGGCAAAACACGTCATCACTGAAAATATAAGGACCTCGAAAGCAGCCTCGGCACTTTCCAACTCTCTCTTAGAAGAAACAGGTACTTTAATGTATGAAAGCCACCAATCTTTAATGTCCGACTTTGAAGTGAGCTGTGTTGAACTGGATTACATTGTGGAAATTTCGAAAAAAATAGGCCTCTCCGGTGGGGTTTATGGTTGCAGGATGACGGGCGGAGGCTTCGGGGGCTGCGCAATCTCATTGGTGGAAACAAAGATGATTCCACATATCAGTGAAACCATAGAGCGGGAATACAAAGAAAAAACCGGTCTGAAGTGTTCAATTTTTGCATCTCGACCTGCGGACGGCGCTCGTGTGATAGAACAATAATTCGTTTTAATCTCCATGGAATTACAGTTTAATCAAAGCACCCACAGAAGATATAATCCCCTCACAGGACAATGGGTTTTGGTGTCACCACATCGGACTCAACGGCCTTGGCTGGGACAAAAAGAGAGCACGATGGCGGCGCGCCCTGCTTATGAGCCCAAATGCTATCTTTGCCCGGGGAATACCAGAGCTAATGGCGCACTAAATCCCCAATATAAAAGCACATTTGTTTTTAATAACGACTATGCTGCGCTTTTGCCCGGAAAGCCGATTGACACGACCGAACAAAACGAAAGTCCTTTTTTCAAAATGGAGGCTGCTCATGGTGAATGCAGAGTTATCTGCTTTTCTCCACGACATGACTTAACGCTTCCAGAATTACCCCTGGAAGAAGTTAAATCAATTATCAATGTCTGGAGCGAACAAACCCGGGAACTTTCTGAAAAGTATCCGTGGGTTCAGGTTTTTGAAAACAAAGGGGCCATAATGGGGTGCTCAAACCCGCATCCACACGGACAAATATGGGCCAACAGTTTTTTGCCCGTTGAAATTGCGAAAGAAGATGAATTCCAGTACGCCTATCTCCAGAGCCGTGGCACACCTCTATTACTGGACTATGCCCACGCAGAGCTAAAGGACGGTGCACGTGTTATTTCTTCCAACGAAAATTGGGTGTTACTCGTTCCCTTTTGGGCCGTTTGGCCATACGAATATCTACTCTTACCTCTCTTTCCCGTTAAGAGCCTCATGGAGCTGACTGATGATCAAAAAAGCACTTTGGCTGAAATAATGAAAGAGGGATTGATCCGTTACGACAACCTTTTTGAAACCAGTTTCCCTTATTCAATGGGATGGCATGGCGCACCTTCCACGGGGAAAGCCAATGATCACTGGCAACTTCACGCCCACTATTATCCTCCTTTATTGCGTTCGGCCACTATTAAAAAATTCATGGTCGGATATGAGATGCTCGCCGAGCCACAGCGTGATCTTACACCGGAACAGGCGGCTCAGAGATTACGGGAAGTTTCACCTGTTCATTACAAATCAAGACAATAAGTAGAATACACTCTAGCTGTCTCATTCTGTGCGCAGAAAGGCTACTCCCTAATCTCGCAGGAGTGGCTGCAGACATGAACGCCCTATAATCAAGCGAGATATCCAATAATAAGTTACCGATCACCCCTACCGTGGAAGAAAAAATCATAGATATACAAAGCGACGAGTATTACATGGGCGAAGCCGTTAAGCTGGCTTTAAAGGCTTATCGACTTGAAGAAACCCCTGTTGGTGCCGTGGTTGTCCATGATTCCAAAATTATCGCTCGGGCCTTCAACCAAGTTGAACTCCTCAAGGATGCGACAGCTCACGCAGAAATGCTGGCACTAACAGCAGCGCAATCGGTTATAGGAGACTGGAGACTTACCGATTGCACGCTCTATGTGACCAAGGAGCCATGTCCCATGTGCGCCGGGGCATGCTACCACACCCGGATCAAGCGGGTTGTTTTTGGCGCTTCAGACCCCAAGGCCGGAGCGGCTGGTTCAGCCATGAATATCCTCCAATTTCCCAGTTTAAACCACCGCTGTGAAATCACCTCCGGCGTGCGTGAAGAGGAGTGCCGTAACCTTATTCAATCCTTTTTCCGTGAGAGAAGAGGGATTAAGAAATAGTAAGTAATATTTATTTCTGATCCACTCTCATCGCCCCGCAATGCGTCTATATCTCCAAGTAGCAGGAGATGGTGTTATCACTGTTCACCTGAGGGAACAGGTTTTGCAAAAGCACTAACATGAAGAATTTTTGCCTTTTTAATGATATCCATTAAAGCAACAATTCTTCCAAAAGAAGACTCTGTATCAGCACGGATTGAAACGGCCACATCCGGAGTTTTACGTGTCTGCGCCGATAAATACTCCACTAACTGAATATCGCTATAGGCACTCGGCCCCACAAAGAAAACATTCGTTCCCTTTGGAACATTAATAATAATGTTTGTGACCGTCGTACTCCCTTGCTGAGCTGTTTCGGATTCAGGCAGAGTCATTTTGAAAGCTGGGTGTGTTTTAAAGGTAGTCGTCACCACAAGGAATATCAACACAACGATAAGCACATCGACCAGCGCCACGATAATTATAGGAGGTGTCTGCCGCTGTTTAGTTATTTTGAAGCGCATGGTAAAACAATTTTATTTCTCAAGGTATAAAATCAGAAAGTGCCACTTCCGAGGGCTACTCTGCTTTCTTCCTCCCTTGGTATAAAACCTGAATGAATTCACCCAGAGATGTTTCCAGTTCAGCCGTCATAATCTCTACTTTTTTACTATAAAAACTCCATCCAATCAGAGAAGGGATCGCAATTGCTAAACCCATAAAGGTAACGTTCAGGGTCACGGAAATACCCGCAGCAATAAGTGCAGGATCAGCCGCCCCAAAGTTAGCACCCAAGCCACCAAAGAGCGTAATCATTCCATGAAGAGTACCGAGAAGCCCCATCAGAGGGGCGATTCCCACCGTAATTTCGATAAAGATTAGCCACTTCTCCAAAAGGATCACCTCTTTGCGAGCCTGAGTCTCAACGGCATCCTGGTTTTCTTTTCTCGTCTGCGATGAATGATCCAACGAACAAATTAAGAGTCGGCTTAGCGGGCTGGGAACCATGTCGCAACTTCTTCTCAATTTTTCTTTGTTCCCTGTTTTTTGATAATCGCTCAATCCCTCCAAAACCGACGGAGGCAATATTTTTTCCCTTCGAAGAGCTAATCCCCGCTCAATCATAAAAGCCACAGTTGCCACAGAGACAAAGAGCATGGGAATCATCATGAATCCGCCTTTTACAAAAAAATCTATCATAGTATTTGTTTTATTCTTTGCTTAATTATCTATAGTAAAAAGTAAATTTGACTTCTCTAACATCACCTTGCACAGCACGACGCAACTCGCTGGGCCAAGGGCTGTAGGGAGCCGGATCTGTTATTGCTTTTTGACAAAGCAGCCCTTGCAGAGTATTTACCGTACTGGAAACTTCTTGCACACTATCAATACGCCCGTCCTCGTACAATTTGAAGACTACCACAACTTTTCCCGAAGCTGTTACGAGAGCAGAAGCATCTATAAGATCATACCACCTTTTTTGAACAGCAGCGATAAAAGCTGCATCATAATTCCCAAAAGGAGTCCCCATGACATCCATTTGAGACACCAGTGAATGTCTATGAACACCTCCTTTTTGTTCAGTGGGGGTGCCTATAAGAGAAATGTTTTTTTGCGCCTCTTTTAAAGTTCTCGGACGTGGTTTCTCTTCTGCGTTGCCCACACCCAAATCACTTGGCTTGGCGGCAAAAAGTGGTTTTCTGCTGGGCTCTGGTTCTACCTCTTGGTGTACTCTGGCTCCTGAATCCTCCTGGATGGGGTTCATTTCTTCAGGCTGCATGCGAGTTTTTTCCATCGTGCGAATCATTTCCTGCTCAACACCATGTATTCGGGGATCTTCCTTGCTTACCAGGACGGGATCAGGATTGGATGCCCGGGTACTCGCGCTGGAATAATACTTGGCATTCGGCGCAGGTTCGACTTCTTCACTTTGCGGGGCCACTTCAATGAACATTAAAGGAACTTCCTGCTCTTGAGAGAATTGTTCAATAATGCCTTTATTTTCGGTTTGAAGCACCATTTCCTTCAATACACGAGATGGCCGGGAGGCAACAATGCCTACCTGAAAAGCTATCTCCCAGCTAACAATCACAACACAGTGGAGAATTAAAGATAGAACAAAAGATTGAATCAAGGGCCGCCCCAGCCATGCCAGGTGCATAGGCAACGGCATTGGATCCTCAAGCTCTTTTAAAAACTCCCTGATAAAATTCATTATAATGACAATGCTCTCTCGTTCCGAAGGAGCATTTCGATATAGGGCAAATCATCGGGGCTGGTAGCCTTAGGGTTGGGTGCAGGACACTCCACCAGACAGACCTTTTGGCCAATCATCTCGCATGCAGCAGTGTCATCCGTCAATTTATACCCCTTCTTAATCGCCTCAGCAATTGCCCTGAGGATCACGTAAGTTTGGAATACTTGCGGTGTTTGTACGGCCCAAAGCAGAGAACGATCCAGCGTGCGATCCACCACCAGTCCATCCTGAGATTCTTTGACGGTATCGGTTACCCTGCGAGCTAAAACAGCGGCTCCATGTTGTGCTGCAATCTGGAATGCTTTCTCTATCACGGCAACGGGGGTGCAAGGTCTGGCTCCATCTTGAATAGCCACCAGGTCAAATTCTTCTTTAACAGACGACAAACCATTCCAAACGGAATCCTGTCTTTCGGCGCCGCCAACAACTAATGAAAAAGATTTTTGGTCTAGTTTGTGCACCGAAGCCAATCTTTTGAATTCTTCCTCCATTCCAGAACGAACAACCAGCACAATCTTTGAAACAGAAGGCAGCGACAGAAATCGACGCCAGGTATGCACGATAATCGGGGCGCCATCGACCTCCAGAAATATCTTGTCAATTTGCCCACCCATTCGGGTTCCCTTGCCTGCGGCCACAATGATTGCTGCTGCTTCCACCTGTGTTTATCTTTCTTCAATCCAAACCAAATCACCCACCCTGCAACGGTCAAACAAAGGCATCAAATCTGAAGCTGCCAGATGGATACAGCCACAAGAAGAGGGCCTCCCCAAGGTCGTCTCATCCCCTACTCCGTGAATGTAAATATACCGTTCAAAGGAATCCAATCCGGGCCCTTTGTTTTTTCCGAATTCAAGCCCTTCCAACCAGAAAATTCTGTGAGCAATCTTTGCTTCGGACATTCCTTTCCACGTATAGCCGATAGGAACGCGCGCTTTAAAAACTGTACCCTGAGGAGTTCCTCCTCCTTTTTTTGAAGCAATTCGGTGTAGCCCCAAAGGTGTCTTAAAACTGTTCATCTGGCAACCAACACCATAAGAGCTGGTCGAAACCAGATACTCCTTTTGAAACAAATACGCTCTTTCTTCCAGACTCCAGTGATAAAGCTGCATTTTCTGCCGTTGGACATTCACACAAAAAAAACGAGGGCTGTAACGTATACCATTACGCCGGCAGGTCCATAAGCTTTGAGCTGAAGGCGAAAGAACCATTTGCCTCATACCCCATCGCACTCCTTGGTCGCATCTTTGAGGCTTTGCACTTCTCGCTCCAAAGCACGCAAACGCTTCAACGCATCAGGCATTGATTGCCAGGCGATCATGACTCTCTTCGCATCTTTATGCGGCATAGCAGGGGTCCCCAGCCACATTTGACCATCAGGAATGTTATTCATTACACCCGCTTTTGCACCAACCGTCACCTGATTACCTAAGTTTAAATGACCGGCTATACCAACCTGCCCCGCTAGGACGACATAGTTTCCCAGTCTAGTGCTGCCAGCAACCCCAACCTGGGAAACGATAATGCAGTTTTCTCCCACCTTAACGTTGTGGGCAATCATAACCAGATTATCAATTTTAGTTCCCCGTCCAATCTCAGTCGCTTCCATAGCTCCACGATCAATCGTGACGTTAGCACCAATTTCAACGTCATCGTGAATGATCACGGTACCTATCTGAGGAACTTTGACATGACAACCTTGATCCAAAACATATCCAAAACCGTCAGAACCAATCACCGAACCTGAATGTATCCTCACCCGCTTCCCTATCTTCACTGAAGGATAAAAGGTAACACGCGGAAAAATTCGGGAATTATCGCCGATCTGCGTTCCATCACCAACCTGGCAGCTTTCTCCAATAACGACACCTTTCCCAATGACGGCCGACTTTCCGATTTTACAAAAGGCGCCTATATGAGCGGTGGGGTCCACGTATGCTCCGAACTCCACGATCGCACTGGGATGAATCCCGGGTTCGAAAACAGGCTCCGGAAAAAACAACTGCATCACATGCGCAAAAGCGATGCGGGCATTTTTTACACGAATAATAGTTTTGCCGCTATTGGACTTGAGCTCGCCATCAAGCAAAATCGCTGAAGCTTGGCTTCTATCAGCTTTCTCAAGGTAAAGCTCGCTTTCAGCAAAGGTCAAAACGCCCTGCGTGGCATCTGCTGCAGAAGCAAATCCAGATAATACCAGGCTCTCATCACCTTCTACCGTTCCAGCCAATCGTTTTGCAATCTCCGCCGCAGTAAACTTCATATTCATCTCAACTTTCAATCTAAATACCTCGCTCGTCTACAATCTGATTATGCTCATCCATAACGATTACCCTGGGCACCCAGTTTTCAGCATCAGCGAGGCTTACGAGTGCAAAATTCATGATTGTGAGACGGTCTCCTTTTTTGCCTAAGTGCGCTGTGGCTCCATTCAAAATGATAGATCCGGAGCCGGGTTCCCCGGGGATAGCATAGGTTTCGAATCGTGCCCCATTTGCCATATTACTGCAGAGTATCTTTTCATAAGGCAAAAGCCCAACCCGCTGCATAAACTCAATATCAATGGTCAAACTCCCCTCGTAGTTCAAACTCGCTCCGGTCACGGCAGCACGGTGAATCTTTGATTTTAATATAGTGACTTGCATCTCTTCTGGCGGTGTCGTTTCAAGGAACAACCTGCATTCCCTCCGCAGACTCCAGTATGTCAGAAACGTGAGGACATTTTAAATAAAAAACACCAGTCTATGAGATGTTTTACGCGGCCTTCTTTCCGCTCCCGATAGGCGCATAACCAACTCAGAGCTACGGATTGAAAATTAAATACTATCTTTTCTTGCCGATGTAGTTAATCGGATGTCGGTCTATCGGGTTCGGGTATATACCTTCAATTTTGTTAGTATCAAAGCAAAGGATTCCTTTGTAAAAATAAAGGGGGATTATCGGCAGTTCCTCGTTTATCAGCAAAAATTCAGCTTCTTTCAAGATAAGCGCCCTTTTTTCAATATTAAGTTCCTGGTCTGATCTACTCAAAAGTGTGTCATATTCCTGACTGTGCCATCCTGTGCGGTTATTACCACTATGAGAAGTAAATAGATTCAGAAAAGTCGTTGCGTCATTATAATCGCCCACCCAACTGGCTCGGCACAGATCATAATCCAAATTATTTACCATAGATAGGAACGCTTTCCATTCAGCCTGTCTCAAATTAACAGTTACATTCAGTTGGTTTTTCCACATCCGCTGAAGTTCTACTGCCACTTTTTGATGAATTTTAGCGCTTCCGCCTGCTGCCGCATTAAAAAGATAGGTTACAGGAGGAAATCCCTCACCATTCGAATACCCAGCCTCGGCTAATAGCTGCCTGGCCAGTTCAGGGTTATAGCCCAAGCCATCTGGGGGAACGTAATTTGCGCAAAAGTCAGGTGTAAAATGAGATGACGGAGTCTCTCCAGCACGGGTCACACGGGTCACCAATGCGTTTCTATCAATCGCCAGAGAAAATGCCTTTCTAACCTTTGGATCGTTAAAGGGTGAACGTGTTACATTAATCCGAACAAAATAATTCCCAAGATAGTCAAAAGGATGGACATCAGGGCGCTCCAGCATTAGATCCAGAAGGTCGGCCGGAATCAGCTCCTTATCCCATAAAAGGTCCACTTTACCCTGGTGATAAAGATTCATTGCTGTGACGCTGGAACCAATAGGCAGCAGGTCGACTATAGAGCAACGGGTGTGAGCAGCATCCCAATAAAGAGGATTTTTATAAAGTCTGATCCGGTCATTCAAAAGCCATTTCCCCAGCATGTAAGGACCACTAACGGGCAAAGATTGAGATCGTATCCACTGATCTGGATTAAGTTGAATCGCAAACGATGGAACAACAGCCAAAATCGGCATCGCACATAAATCCAAAAAATAAGCCGTGGGTAGCCTCAGTTGAATCTGAAAAGTAGTGCTGTCTAAAACCTTCAAACCAAGAAGCGATACATCCTTAATTTTCCCTGCATTAAACTCTTCGGCATTCAATACAGGGAAAAGGACACTGGCATAGGGCGAGGCCGTTGCCGGGTCAAGAACTCTAACCCATGAATAAAAAAAGTCTTGTGCCGTTATGGGCTCGCCTGTGCTCCAGAGAATTTCCGGACGAAGGTGAAAAGTATAGGCTTTGGCATCGGGAGAAATTTCCCAGCTTTCAGCCAGACAAGCTTCAGGAAGGCCCGTTAAAGGATTCGGGCTGGTTAATCCCACAAATAAGGCGCTGGCAGCACGGATATCAGGTTGACCAGTAACAATAGCCGGGTCCAGAGACTCCGGCTCCGCTCCATTAATAATCACGAGCTCTGCAGACTCCTGAAATGAGCACCCGGATAAGATGATCATTCCCAGAAGAGTGAGAAGAAAATATTCAGATAGGCTTTTAATTTTTGACACTCTCACCGTCTTACAAGACAAACGCCGCAATCCAATAAAGGTTTTGCGGCGTTAGGACACTGTCTTTTTAAAAACTGATTATTCGGTTTTTATCGGCTCTGCGGGAGCCGCAGCATTTGTTGATTCTTCAGTTGGTGAAGTGTTTTGAGAGGGAGCTACCTCCTTGGAAGCAGCGTCTGGCGTCGCAACAGGTGCATTCAGCGTTGTCGCCTTAGCATTATCAGCAACGGTAGACGGCGTTTCAGACTCCACCTTTAACATTTGACGGCTTATAGCTTCTCTCTGAGCTTTTGCATAATGAGAGTCCGCAACAGCTATGCCCAAGGAAAGTACGAAGAAAAATACAGCGCACCACTTGGTGAGTTTAGTAATGGCATTACCGGCTCCTGCTCCAAAAAGAGCATCCGTAGCGGCTCCACCAAAAGCGACTCCCAATCCCGCCTCTTTTTTAGGAAGCTGAATTAGCACCAAGAGGATCAAAAGAGCGCAGTCTACAAACAGGATAAACCTGAATAAACCAACAATAAATTCCATAACGATTAAATACTGTTTTTAACTATGTCAGAGAAGCTGCGTACTTCCAGAGCCGCACCGCCCACTAATGCGCCATCCACATCAGGCTGACTCATTATTTCACGCGCATTACCCGGCTTCACGCTGCCTCCGTAAAGAATCCGAACCTTCTTAGCCACTGATTCGCCAAACATCTGTACCAGTGTTTCGCGAATGAAAAGGTGAATCTCTTGTGCCTGCGCAGAGGTAGCAGTTTTACCAGTTCCGATGGCCCAGACAGGCTCGTAAGCAATCACTGTTTCTTCCATCTGAGCAGCACTTAGTCCAGCCAGGCTACCTTTGACTTGAGTTCCGATTACCGCTTCGGCCTTTCCGGCCTCACGCTCGGCAAGGGTTTCACCCACGCAAACAATCGGCTTCAGCGCTGCTGCATGAGCAGCTAATGCCTTCTTTGCGATCAAAGCGTTTGTCTCGGCATAATACTGGCGACGCTCGGAGTGACCCAAAATCACGTAACGCACAGAAAACTCCTTGAGCATTCCTGCGTTCACTTCGCCCGTGAAAGCGCCGTAGCCATTCTCATTCATGGTTTGCGCTCCCAAACGAACCTGGGTATCCAAAACCTTTTTGGAAACAGCATGCAATGCGGTGAATGGGGGACACACAACGATATCCACTTCTTTCACATTGGCAAGTTCGCGAACAAGGCCGTCAACAAGGTCAATGGCTTCCGCCACGGTCTTGTTCATTTTCCAGTTTCCGGCAATGAGCAATTTTCTTTCTTTATCCATCTGTTTTAAAAATTATAGTTTTCTATCTTAAAAGGAACGTTATTTACAGCAACCACGGCAGGTTTTTTCGCTCAAAGCTGCTACGCCGGGGAGAACTTTCCCTTCCAAAAATTCCAAGCTAGCCCCGCCACCAGTGCTCATGAAAGTCACTTTAGAACCCAGACCAGACTGATTAATCGCCTTGACGCTATCGCCACCTCCTATGATGCTCTTTGCACCACTCTTTTCTGTGACTTCGGCAACAGCCTTTGCCACACCAAAGGTGCCTTGAGCAAAACGCTTGTCTTCGAACAGCCCCATAGGGCCATTCCAAAGAATTGTCTTAGCCTTGGCAACTTCTGCTGAGAAGAGTTCTATCGTTTTGGGACCCACGTCCAAACCAGCCACATTATCCGCACAATCCATGCTGGGATTTTCAGCCGGGTTCTGCCATTCAATTACAGGCTTGCCCTTCTTATCCAGCTTTTCGCTCTTGACAGGCGTCGCCACAATGTCGTCCACCGGCAAGAGGAATTTAACACCCTTGGCAGCAGCCTTATTCAACGCTTCCTTGGCGATATCTACCTTATCAGGCTCTACCAAGGACTTACCGACTTTATATCCCTGAGCCAGGCGAAAAGTATAGGCCATAGCCCCACCAATCAAAATCGTATCAGCCTTCTCAAGCAATCTGTCAATCACGGTAATCTTATCGGAAACCTTGGCTCCACCCAAAATCACCACGAAAGGACGAGCTGCATTATCCAACTCTTCACCCAGGAACTTAAGCTCGCGCTCCATCAAAAAACCAGCAGCGCACTGTCCTCCCTTGGACGATACAATCTTCGCAATACCCTCGGTAGAAGCATGGGCACGGTGTGCGGCACCAAACGCATCATTTACATAGAGCTCGGCCACCTTGGCCAACTTTTCTGCGAAAACGGGGTCATTGGCTTCTTCCTCAGCATAATAGCGAACATTTTCCAGAAGAATCACATCTCCCTGTTTCATAGCCGCTACGGCCTTTTCGACCTTTTCACCAACACAATCTTCTACAAAACCCACCTTCTTGCCAAGAAGTTCGCCCAATCGGACGGACACAGGGGCCAGCGACATCGAGGGCTCACGCTTGCCCTTGGGGCGACCCAAGTGAGCGGCAAGAATAACCTTTGCGCCATCCTTAATAAGATGTTCCAGCGTGGGCAGAGTCGCACGTATCCGAGTGTCGTCGGTAATAACCATCACTCCACCCTTCTCTTCCAAAGGTACGTTATAATCCACACGCACAAACACCTGCTTGCCGTGTGCCTCCAAATCTTTCAGCGTAAGTTTTGCCATATTTTATTCCAAGGGGTCTCTGCCCCACAAGCCGGCTCATTCTACTCAAAACAGCATATAAAAGTCAAAGGTTGTTGACAGTATTTATTTTATCCGGCAACAAAGGGGGACCTCAATCGGACTTTCTAAAAGGAAAGCCCTCTCTGGACTAGTAAATATTTCATTAAAAAAGGGATAAAATGAGAACGCTTCATCCGATCATCCCAGATAGCACTCGAACATCGGAAGATTAAATGCTGAGGCCCCCCACTCTGCGCACTTTCAAATTTATCATCCCGACCTACTCTAAATTAAGCGTTGAAAACCGGACTTGGGAGAAAGAGTTCATCTAGTGATTGAGTATTCCCGGTAAAAACAGTAATCTCTTTCCCGATGCGGCTCCCTTTTGAACTGCTGCTAAGTCTTCGATACTTAAAACCGAAACGCACCTTCGTCTCGGTGATCACGGTTATCTCCACCATCGGTGTCACCTTGGGCGTTGCGGTCCTCATTATCGTGATGAGCGTGATGAGCGGATTTGACCAAGACCTTCATGACAAAATATTAGGGTTCAATCCTCACATTAAGGTTTATTCGCGCTCGGGTGAGATGAGAGACTACGAAAAAACGGCCGAAAAAATACGCAATGTCGAGCACATCCGAGCTGTGGCTCCCTTCACTCTGGGACAAGTCTGGATGGAAACTCAGCCCAACATTGGGGCGGCTCAAGGAATGGCACCTTATTTGAGAGGCGTTGAAGCCGATCTGGAAAGGCAAGTCAGCGTTTTGCCCAGCAGCATCATAGAGGGGCAATTTGACGTTTCCGGGCGCGGCATTCTCATAGGAACTGTCATGGCGCGTAATTTTCATCTTCGGGTGGGCGATGTCGTAGCTCTTTACAGCCCGTCTCAAATGCAAAAGATGAAACTCAGCCAGGAAGAGGGGCAACCCGAAGCCATACTGGCCGATAATTATGAGATTAAGGGAATCTATGACGTTGGTTTTTACGAATATAATTCTGCCTTTCTGATCACCTCAATGCTGAACTTTCAAGAGCTGTTTGATATGGATGAATCCGCTCAAGGGTTACTGGTGATGCTTGATGATCCGCAGCTTGTCACACCAGTGGCTGAGGAAATAAAAACTGTTCTCGGATCTGCCTACCAGACCTCTACCTGGATGCAGGAGAACTCCCAAATTGTAGGGGCTCTGGCTGTGGAAAAAAATGTAATGTTCTATATCCTTTTCCTGATCATGATTGTAGCCGGTTTTGGGATCGCAAACGCTTTGATTACTTTTGTTTTTCAGAAAACCCGGGAAATAGGCCTTCTAAAAGCTGTCGGAGCCACTCGTCTTCAGATTCTGTTCATTTTCCTAAGCCAGAGTCTGATGGTCGGCGTTATAGGTGTCATTTGTGGCTTTTCTCTGGGAATGACTGCCATCGCCTTCCGAAATGAGTTTTTACAGTTTATGAACCGGATGACCGGCTTTGAACTTTTTCCGGCGGAACTTTATTTCTTTTCTGAACTACCGGCACTGATTATCCCTTCAGATATTATCATGATCTGCGGAGGTTCACTTTTAATTTGCCTGCTTTCAGGCATTCTCCCGGCTGCTTACGCCAGTCGTCAGCACCCCGTCACCTCCCTGCGCCATGAATAACACTCCCTTTTCGCCTTCCTTGCTTCAAGTTTCGGGGCTCTATAAGTCTTTTATGATTGGGCCCCGGAAGCTTGATATCCTCAAAGACATCTCCTTTTCCGTGAAACCGGGAGAATTCGTCGCTTTACAGGGTGCTTCGGGTGCCGGCAAATCTACGCTCTTAAACTTGATAGGAATGTTAGACCGGCCTGATGCCGGAAGTATCGTCCTGGAAGACAAAGAAACCGAACGGATGAGCGACTATGATTTGGCCAAAATTCGTAACCACAAAATTGGTTTCGTTTTTCAATCCTATCACTTACTGCCTGAATTCGATGCCCTGGAAAACGTGATTATCCCGGCCCGAATTGCACGACGCCCCTACGCTGAGGTCAAAAATCGCGGTATTGAATTGCTCAGTCAGGTGGGCCTCGCTAACCGAATAGCACATCGCCCCTCCGAGCTATCGGGCGGAGAACAACAAAGAGTCGCAATTGCCCGCTCTCTTATCAATGATCCATCCCTCCTGATCGCAGATGAACCCACCGGAAACCTGGATTCTCAAACTGGGAGAGAGATTTTGGATTTACTTCTGGCGCTACGCAGTGAACGTTCCTGCACACTCGTTATTGCGACTCACGATTTGGACATCGCCGCTCAAGCAAATCAAACTCTCCACATTGTTGATGGGAGTTTGAGAAACTGAATATTCTCAGCCCCCCCTTGAACCCCTTAACCTTTTTATCTTTAATCAATTACAAAATTCTGATTAAAAATCTCTGGCTAGCTGTCTTTTAAGATGCTAGAATAGCTCCTCAGGCGTCAAGAGCGTGCCAGCTATGACTTTGGGGCTGAATTCGTTCGCACAAGTCAGCAGGAACAGCCGTTTAATTTAACAATAACTGACAGTATATATGGCTAAGAAATATGTAGCAATGGACGGGAACGAGGCGGTCGCCTACGTTGCCTATAGGTGTAATGAAGTATGTGGAATTTATCCAATCACCCCATCTTCCAATATGGCAGAGTGGTGTGATGCTTGGGCAGCTAAGGGTGTGAAAAACCTTTGGGGTACAGTCCCCTCCGTAATGGAGATGCAAAGCGAGGGTGGAGCAGCTGGCACGGTGCATGGTTCTCTCCTCACCGGCTCCCTCACAACAACTTTTACTGCATCTCAGGGGCTACTCCTCAAGATACCAAACATGTTCAAGATTGCTGGCGAATTAATTCCGACTGTCTTTCATATATCCGCTCGTGCTTTGGCTACTCACGCTCTTTCAATCTTTGGAGATCATAGTGATGTCATGAGCGCCCGCAGCACCGGTTTTGCAATGCTCTGTTCTGCCTCAGTTCAGGAAGCAATGGATATGGCGCTGATCTCCCATGCGGCCACGTTGGAAGCCCGTGTTCCTTTCATGCACTTCTTTGATGGTTTCCGCACTTCTCATGAAGTTTCCAAAGTTGAGGTAATCTCCGAAGACATCATGAGAGAGATGATTCAGGACGATTTAGTTATCGCTCATCGTCAACGCTCCCTCAACCCTGACAACCCTTCAATTCACGGCACAGCTCAAAACCCGGACGTTTACTTCCAATGCAGAGAAAGATGCAATCCGTTCTACGATGCCTGCCCTGCGATCGTTCAAAAGCAGATGGACAAGTTTGCCCAATTGACCGGACGCCAGTACAAGCTTTTTGAATACGTTGGAGCCAAGGATGCTGAAAACGTTCTTATCCTCATGGGATCGGGCTGTGATGTTGCTCATGAAACCTTGGACGCACTCAATGCCAAAGGTGCAAAGCTGGGACTGCTCAAGGTTCGACTGTACCGTCCTTTCAGTGTACGGGACTTCGTGGGTGCGCTGCCTTCAACAACCAAGAAGATTGCAGTTTTGGATCGGACTAAAGAACCCGGCGCAACGGGTGAGCCTCTTTACCAGGATGTGCTCTGCGGTATTGCCGAAGCTTTAGCAAACGGATGCAAACATCTGACTCACGGGATGCCCGTGATTGTGGGTGGACGCTACGGTTTGGCCTCCAAGGATTTCACTCCTGCTATGGTCAAAGCGGTTTATGATAATTTGGCGCAGGCTACACCCAAAAACCACTTCACGGTGGGTATTGTGGACGATGTCACCCATACCAGTCTCCCGGTGGATAAACATTTCTCTACCGAGCCGGATAACGTCATCCGCGCCATGTTTTATGGATTGGGCTCTGATGGTACCGTGGGCGCAAACAAGAACACCATTAAGATCATTGGTGAAGAACAATACGCTCAAGGCTATTTCGTATACGACTCCAAGAAATCTGGATCTATTACCGTTTCTCACGTCCGCTTTGGTCCTAATCCCATTCGCTCCTCTTACTTAATCAGCAAGGCCAACTTCGTAGCATGCCATCAACCGACGTTCCCTGATCGGTATGATATGTCGGCAAATCTGATTGAAGGGGGTACCCTGTTGATCAACACTCCGTTCGGGGCAGACAAGGTTTGGGAAACACTTCCTGCTGTAACGCAAAAGTCCTTGATTGAGAAAAAAGCCAGGCTTTTCGTTATTGATGCCAATAAGGTTGCTCAAGAAACCGGCATGGGAAGTCGCATCAACACCATCATGCAAGTTTGTTTCTTTGCGCTATCCGGGGTTCTGCCGAAGGATGTCGCTATTGAAAAAATTAAAGCTTCAATTAAAAAGACCTACGGCAAAAAAGGAGATGAGGTTGTCGCTAAAAATATCGCAGCTGTTGATAAAACTCTGGAATGCTTGTTTGAAGTGAGTATTCCTGCGACCGTCGGTAATAAACAACTTCTTCCGCCTGTGGCTTCAGACGCCACCGAGTTTGTTAAAGTGGTTCTTGGCCCAATCATCGCCGGTTTCGGAGATGATATGCCTGTAAGCGCTTTCACCCCCGTGCTGGATGGTGCATTCCCGACTGACACGGCTCGCTATGAAAAACGGGATCTGGCTCTAAAAATCCCGACATGGGATCCTGCGTCTTGCATTCAGTGTCTCAAGTGCGTTGCGATTTGTCCGCACGCAGTTATCCGAGGAAAATTTTACGATGAAGCTGAGTTGGCAAAGGCTCCGTCAACTTTTAAGAGTACTGACTCTAAAGTACCCGACTTCAAAGGACAAAAATTCACTCTGCAAGTTTCAGCCCACGATTGTACCGGATGCGGTCTCTGTGTAGAGACCTGCCCGGCCAAGAGCAAAACCGTCGAAGGAGGCAAGGCTATCAACATGGCGCCGCAAGTTCCATTGCGCGAAAGCGAAGGACTCAACTGGGATTTCTTCCTTTCGTTGCCTGACACGGACCGCACTAAGATCAAAACGACAATGCTCCGCCAAATGCAGGTTATGCGTCCTCTCTTTGAGTTTTCCGGCGCGTGCCCCGGCTGTGGAGAGACTCCCTACGTCAAAATGCTCACTCAGCTTTTCGGCGACCGTCTTTTGGTAGCTAACGCAACGGGCTGCAGTTCCATTTATGGAGGCAATCTGCCAACAACACCCTACGCGAAAAACCCACAGGGTCGCGGCCCTGCATGGGCAAACTCTCTCTTCGAAGACAATGCAGAGTTTGGCTTAGGTTTCCGTTTAGCTGTAGACAAACAAAATGAATTTGCCAAAGAGCTTTTGGTTAAGCTCGCATCTGTGATTGGCGATGATCTGGTTACCAGCATTACCCAGGCTTCTCAAAATGATGAGGCTGAAATTGCTGCTCAGCGTGAACGAGTTTCAGCGTTAAAGAAAAAACTGCTCACCTTGAACACACCCGAAGCAAAAATGTTGCTCTCCTTGGCCGACTCGCTTGTCAAACGTTCGGTTTGGATATTGGGTGGCGACGGATGGGCTTATGATATTGGCTACGGTGGTTTAGATCATGTCCTCGCATCCGGCAAAAACGTCAATATTCTCGTCCTGGACACTGAAGTTTATTCCAACACCGGTGGTCAGAGCTCTAAATCTACACCTAAAGGAGCAGTCGCCAAATTCTCTGCTTCAGGCAAAAAATTAGCCAAAAAGGATATGGGTCTCATCGCTATGACCTATGGTAACGTTTATGTAGCCTCGGTCTCTATGGGAGCTAATGACAATCAAACGCTGAAAGCAATGGCCGAAGCTGAAGCCTATGACGGAGTCTCACTTATCATTGCTTACAGCCACTGCATTAACCACGGTATTAATATGACAAAGGGTGGAAAGCAGCAAAAAGCTCTGGTAGACTCCGGCTTACTCCTGCTCTATAGATTCGACCCGACACGAGCGGCTTCCGGGCTTAACCCGTTACAGCTGGATTCAAAACCGAATCCGAATGCTGCCAGTATCCTGGACTTCTATAACTCTGAAAACCGCTTCAGAATGCTCATGAAGAGTGATCCTGAGGTAGCCCAGAAGTTGGCTGAAGAAGCTGCGGCCGACGCGGCTGAGCGTTATCAGAAATATCAGTATCTGGCCAGTCAAACAATGTCCGCCGAAGTTAAAAAATAGGCGAAAGAGATAAAACCTCTTAATGCAAATGCTCCTCCTGTTTTAACGGGAGGAGCATTTTCTGTTTCTACAAAAAACTATTTCAAAGACTATTTCTGTTTGTAAATTACGACAGGCCCAAGGAGACCTGATTCCAGGAGTGGTGAGTTCTTATCATAGTGCCGGTGCGTTGTGAATGTGTAACGGCCAGAGGTCCGTTTTTGGTTTTCAAGAATCCACTCCGGCCAGCGACCATCTTGAATTCCATCCTCAGGCAGTTGTTCATCGCCGATTAAGCGATTAGGCCAGAGGTTCACCACTTCGATCTCCAGTATATTCCCTTTGGACTTCAGTGCATCGGTAATATCCAAATGCCAGGGAGTCGTCCAGAGTGTGCCGATATTTTTCCCATTGAGATGTACTCGAGCCATATTCTTCAATGACCCTAAATCCAGGTAGTAACGATTTTCACCAGATAATTCTGGTTGATGCTCGCTTGTTTGCTCTGCACGCTTTTGCAAATTATCAAGAAAAGTTTCAGAGAGCACACCCTCGGGTAAATCAAAAGTCTGTTTATATACAGCCGTTCCCGAGTAGTACTTGATTCCCAGATTCGAATACTGTGTCCAGTCAGTGAGCTCTTCAAAGACAACTGAATCCGGACCGCCCCAATCAGGATCAAACGAAACATTCCAAGGGCCTTCAATAGCAATGACTCGCTCCAAGTCTTGAAAGTTTAATCCCTCAATTTTTCTGCTCAGAGTTTCTCCTTTGAATATAATGAAATAGGATTCAAACCTTTCCCAGACTAATGGTATTTGAGTCAGGCCACCCTTTTCAGAAAACTGCGGCAAGGTTCTGATATCTCCGGTCATTGGATTCCATAATTCAGGCTGCATACCAGTTACACGAAATGAACAAATATCAGCCACTTTTTCTTCAGACCGATTCGCTACAAAATAGATTTCACAGTCTTCCATTGTGCGATGCGTGTAGCGAATTTTCCCGGAGGGTGTCTGGAAGTCCGGCCGCACATTCAGTGAATCCAGAAGCTCAGCAGTCGCTGAATAAGGCTGGTAGAAGTTATCTGCCGAATACTGATTTTTTATAATCTCCCCTTTCCCTAAAGCACAACGGTTTGTATTTTGCTCACCCCAGATTTCGAGGGTAAGATTCTGCACCTGCCTATCACACCTTGGATAGCCTACCAGGCTTGGCGACTTATCGGGAGGGTTACCTACTACTGTAGCGCCAGAGTAAATCAGTTTTTTTATTTTTGCCAAGAGTTCCGGTGTCATTGTCGGGTAATCCGGAATGACTAAAACCTGGTACTCAGCACCACCGGGGAAGACAATTTTCCGGTTTTTAACCTCAGCTTGATAGAGCAATCCGGGAGGGCATGCGTCGAAGTTATATCCCTTTCGGTCGGGTAAAAAAGAATCAGTACTATCAATTGCTGACTCCGGCGCCAGAAAAACATGCGGAGCTCCCTCTGGCGTAAGATAAAGAATGTCGGCTACCGTCCTGCCCTGCTGCAGCATGAATTGGCAGCGCGCTACATATTGATGGTAGGAGTCAGCCATTGGCCACCAGGTTTGATTGCGATCCCAGTGAACACCATAAGGCCCCATAGTCATCCCCGGACGCAGTGCATCATCCAAACACTGATGCTGAAACGTATGAAAAACAAGCCGGTTAACCCCAGATGCCAATGCCCAGTCTGTTTGATTCTTCATTGCCCCCGGGTGCTGGCGCCAGCCATCATTATGCGCCGTAAAAGATTCCGCCGGAACTACCGCCTGACCTAATAAATGAGCAGCTGAGCTGCCCTCCACCAGACTGAAAGCCGTATTGAACCCATAGCCCTGGCTCCAGAATTCGCACATGGGCATATCTGCAATTGAAGCCAATTCCAAATCTGCAGTGGGGTTCATATCGTAAGGCTCTATAGAAAGTCCAAGGCCTCGCTGATGAGCGTAGGTTTTTATGGCACGTGCATGGTTTTCCAAAATCAGCTCTTGAGAAGTCAGGCGCAAATCCCATAAAAAGCGCTCACTCACTTCTCTGTTTTCCACGATAAAGCCTGCATAAACCGGGTAAAACGGTAATGGATCATATTTTCTGCGTTTTTTGAAATCTTCTCGAAAACGAGCACTCCAATTCTGCGCGCCCATTTCCCAGCTATCCATGTGAAGCATTTTTAAACCGCCAAAAACATTAGTATCACGTGGTCCAATTGTTTCAAAAAGTTTTCCCATAAATTCTGAAAAATGGGCATGTAATGCAGATGCATCAAACTTATCGCATTCCATTCCTACCCCGGGTAATGGAGCCGGCCGCGTAGCTGCGCCGTTATTGCGGCTTCCTAAACGCATCAGGGTCCAATTCCCTGCAGGAACATCCCAATCCAAAACTCCATCCGCATCCATTTTAGAAGTTAAATCTAAAAATTGACTTCGCTTGATCTGCTCTGAAGAATCATCACTTCCTCCCTCGACGAAAGGCGGGATATATTGTTTTACTCCAGGCTGGGAACTATAGGGAGCCCGGTAGTACAAAGCTTTTTCTTCTATGTCGCTAATCAAATCACCCTTTGCCGGAGTTGGGAATGCTAAAACAGCAACATCTTGATAATACTCTTTCCTCTGTTCTTTCATTTCGGAAGTAAAACTCTCCTCGCCAAAAAAAGGGCGCTTAGGTGCCGGTTTGGGTAATACGATTCGCTGATGGCTTCCGCCGAGCACTTCAACAGTGCTGCTCACCAGATGCTGCATAGATTGCTCTGGCTTTACCCAAGGGCCTCCGCTGCCAGTCCATCCGGGGCCGACTCCTAAAGTAATTTGAATTCCTAATCGCTCGCACTCACTGACAGCGTGTTTGAACATTTCTCGCCAAGCGGGGCTTAAAAAATCCACCTCTCCTCGAGGAACGCCCACGTTAACTTCCAAATAGACCAGGTAACCAATCCCCGCTTTTACCATCGCTTCCAAATCTTTAGTCATCCCTTCTTTAGAGATATTCCCATCCATAAAATACCAGTAAACACCCGGGCGCGAGGTAGGAGGAGGGTTTTTGAAGTGCAGCGCCATATCCATTTTTTCGGCTGCCTCTAATGAAATAACTGTCCACAATGCACCCATCCAAAGCAGAGATAGAGAAGCACATATTCTCAAAACACCGAACACAATCTTATTCATTTGTAGAACCTTTCACTGGAGCAAATCTAACTGACAATAATCAAAAATCAAGATAATCGTTCTTGCAAACACTCTCGTAAAAGGGCTGCAGATCGACTGGAATACAGCGAAGTCCTTCTCCTCTTATTATTCTGCTGCTTCATCTCGGTCCCTCAATACAACAAACTGCCGCCTCTCTTTCGAAAAGCGGCAGTTTGTTGTTAATTATCAGCCTTATTCAAGGCCGATATGAAATGCATCAGAACTTAGTCCTTTGCAATTCTGTAGTAAGCAGAACCTTCGTCGGTCGGGACGATATATCCTTCAGGAGAGGCATCTTCAATGGTTGTCCACGGACCTGTTGCCGTCGGGCTAACCTGAAGTTTACCCTCTTCCCAGGTCAAGATCAGGCCCAGAGAAGTATTCTCGAAGTTCAGAACCGGTTGTACCGGGATATCTCCGCCTCTACCAGCATCATAGATTGATTGAATCTGTTCAGCTGTTAACGCGTAGTTGAATACTGCCGGTTCATCAAACAAGCCCTTGAACTGCCTGTTGCTACCAGAAACGTTCTGTCCACCCAGGCTGAAGTTCGTGGTAAAGATAGTAGTAGCATGTACCTGTTCATTACTCACTGTGGACAATGTCCCTGCGCTGTCACCCAAATAGAACGTGACTGTTGTAGGCGTCACCACCAGGGCCGCAAGATTCCATTCTCCATCTTCCAAAGCCAGTCCACTGGCATAACTCCAACTGAAAGACTGATCGTTCCAATGGTATCCCAACTGATTGTTCTCTCTGATATTCAAACCAGAGACCGCACTGCCTCGGCCGAAGACCAGCGGAGTATACGCAACCTGAGTACCATCGCACTTCACCCAGCAGAGCAGTGTTGCTTCACTCACTGTCCCCATACCAATATCGGGTACAACAATGGTGCTGAATTCAGCTGAACCAGGCAGAGCACCCGTGAAGCTGATCGCTGTATTAGGATCATTCACAATGGCGCCATCCAAACCCAGACCGTTGTTCACGGTATAAGGAGCAGGAATTCCATGTCCGTAGTCAGCTGCGGAAGCAGCCCCCGGAGCTTCACCCAATCTCCAATAGACCCACGGATCAAGGCTCGCAATCAGCGCTTCGTAATTCGAGGCTGGTGCCTTGTAAGCGATCACCGCAGGATCAGAGTCAGCTTCACCGTATGCGTTTATAACCTTGGCTGTCCAGCTTCCGGCATTTTCTGCAGTACGAGCAATTTCGATGATATCTCCGCTGTAGGCAGTAAGCTCTCCATCCTTATACCAGTTCACCTGGAATGGAGGAGTACCCACCGCCGTCACAGAAAGACGATAAGTTCCACTGTTGGGATATATCTCTGCACCAACCGGCTGAAGTTCGATCTCAGGAGCAGCTCCCGGCCCAAACTTGCCCACGTTGTAGAGCAGGGAAACGTCATCAGAAGTCAACGCTGTGGGGAAGACCGCCACATCGTCAATCAATCCGTTGAAGAAGCCGCCCTCGGAATTCCATACGCAACCGCCAATTGTGAAGTAATAATCGGTGCCGGCGGTTGCATTAATGGACTTCGTGCCGATATTCTGCCCCGCGACATGATTATTTACGTAGAGAGTCTCTACCATGTCAGTCCCGTCAAAAACATAGGTAATGGTAACCATCGCCCATTCATCTGCAGGAGGCACAGTACCAGACACACTTCCGCCGCCAGCAGCCCAAGCACTGATCGTAGTAGCAGAATTTTGTCCGAACTCAATAAGGTCATTCTGGCCGTAGAAACCAGTCGAAGCGGCCCAAGTGCCTTGAATATTCACCCAACCGGTGAAAGTAAATTCACCATTGGCGACCAGGCTATTGAGCTGCAGAGGAGTCTTGATATAGGAATCAGTTCCATTGAACTGAATCGCCTTACTCGGATCTTCAAAGATCGCACCATCGACCTGCTGTTCAGGAGTTATACTGACGTAAGTTCCATCATTAGCTCCGGCGTAATCCGCGACGGTGCCGCCAGCGACATCGTCATCAAAACGCCAGAAGGCAACAGGAGCAAACCCGGCTACGAGCTCTTCGTACCCAGTCGTTGGCGTACGATAAGCAATCACGGCAGGAGTCGAGACATCCTGACCAGTGCTGTTTGTGACAGTTGCTACATAAGAACCCGCAGCATCAGCCGTGCAGAAGACATCCAGGGTCGTTTCCAATCCGCTGGCGATCTCAGTACCATCTTTTGTCCAAGTGACTGTAACTGGCTGCGTGCCTTGTACCCCTACCGAGAGAGTCAACATTGTCTGATCATTCTGATAGACCGTAGCACCCTTCGGATCCACTGTGATCTGAGCAGGAATGTCCGGCTTCTTTTCGTCAAAACTGTTTCCATACTCAGCTACGTAGTAGATACTGCGTGCATCAATGTCGTTCAGGGCAGTTTTCCAGATACCCATATCGTCAATCAGCATATCCAGAGAGTAGCCATCACCGCCAGAACCCGGATAGGCACCACCAGCCTGTCCAATATAGAATGGATAGATGGTGTCCAGCGATCCTTTGCCATACTCTTCCACAATGGTTACGGCACTGATATCAAGCGTAGTTACTAACTGTCCATTGACAAAAACCTTCACGGTCTCGCCAGGAATCATCACATAAACAATGTTGTTCCAGGTTGTCCATGGGAAGGTCCCCCCTGCACTTTCATAGCGTACGGTCGTGTCATCCGTCATGGATTTAATTGAGAATCCCCAGTTGCCTGTCTCTTCCCATCCCGGAGATAACGTCAATCCATAGCCACCTAGCGAAGTATCATTGTTGCTCAGGAAAGGCAGGTCCATCAAGTTTCCAGAGTTAATCTTGGCCCACATGGAAACCGTGATGGGTTCCGTGCCCAAAACGAGCTCATACAGGAAACCGGCATAGCTATAGATACCAGCATCATAGTCAGTCTGAACCCTCAACGATCCAGTACCGATCTTGCCTTCGCCAAACTCACCCACTGTTCCAGCGTCATATGCATCGTTACCCGAGGCGGAAGCATCCGCATAGGTCCCATCGAACTTGAGATGAGTCCAGAGTTTATAATCTTCTCCGCTCAAATCAACCGAAGTCGGAGGATAAACTATATTGAGAATAGCGGGCTCGCTGGTAGCAGAACCAAAGGCATTGGTTACCTTTACGGTATAGCTGCCATTATCTTCGGCGGCCGCTATTTTCGTGATGGAAGCGGTCGTTGCACTCTCAAGAACTTCTCCATCTTTATACCATTGGTAGGAAAGAGGAGCCGTACCTAAGGCAGAAACAGAAAGAGTGATTTCGTCCCTGACAAAACCGTTGATGTCGTTCGGCTGAACCGTAATTTCGGGAGCCATGTTCAGACCTGAAAGCCCCGTTAGATAGAGATTTTCGACCTCTTCTGCCGTCAGCGTGCGCGTGAACATAACCGCCTCATCAATGTCTCCATTAAAACGACGATCCGTATTGACGGAATCTCCACCGATAGTGAATGAAGATGTAAATGTAGCCGCATTTTGAGCGGTTGCATCCACTGCATTCAGGAGTTTACCTGCGCTATCACCCAAGTAGAAGGTCGTTTTACTTGCACTCACCACCATGACAACGAAGTTCCATTCGCCGCTCTTGATGTATAAACCGGATCGATAATCCCACCGGGTATCATTCCAGTGATATCCCAACTGATTACCAGCAATGTGAATACCCGCAGCACTGCTTCCACGATCAAACATGATGGTAGAATAGTCTGTAACTGTTCCGCTGGGCTTAATCCAGGCAGCCATGGACACATCCACACCGCTATAGCTCATGCCCGGAACTTGTACGAAACTCGTTCCGTTGAAACCAACCGCTGTATCAGGATCACCCTTTAAAGCACCCGGTTTTCCAAGCGTCTGATTTGCGTCGTATACGCCATTTAGTCCACTAATGAACTCCTTAGCAATCAAACCGGTACTTTCTCCCAAGCGCCAATAGGCATAAGGATTCATGGCGGCAAGTACTCCTTCATAACTCTTCGGATCCGGAATCCTCAGCGTGACTTGGGCCGTGTCGCTCGTTGCATTACCGTAATCGTTACTGATCGTCACATAGTAGCCGCCTGCGTCCGCTTCTGTAAAATATCCGGTAATAGTTCTGTTAGTCGCGCCTTCAATGGCTTGACCGTCTTTATACCACTGGTAAACCAGAGGGGTCGTACCACCGGAAACCACTGACATTGTCCAAGCAGCATCCGGGTTCACATAAGACTCCACAGATGCGGGTTGAGTTGTAATTTCAGGAGGAGCACCGGGACCATAGAATCCCTTGGTATAGAATTCCCAAGCATCTTCCGGACTCATGTAAGAATCAAACAGAACCAGCTCATCGATAGCGCCCCAAAAATAATCCATGTTGGTCGCCGGGTCATTAAAGATACCGCCACCGGCTGCATTGAGGTTATAGTTACTTCCTTCGTTTGCGGTAATCCGGGCAGTGCTATTCTTTTCCGCTGCCAATAGACCATCCAGATAAAGGGAAGTGAGAGATCCTGTCTCAGTTTCTCCATAGGTCAACATCACCAAACTCCAGCGTTTATCCTTGAAGTTGTGTGCCGGAGTAAGATTACCCGTTCCGGGTGACCACGCTTCCATGGTGTTTGTGTCATTCCTATCACCAAATTCAAGGAGATCGTTTTGGCCAAAATAACCGCCGCGAGTGGTATAACCGATGTCTATATCGCGTTTCACCCAACCCATTACGGTAAAAGCTCCACCTTGAATCAGAGGATTCAGTTTAAGACGGGTTCCCATATAGGAGTTGACGAAGAAGACAGCCTTACTGGGATCCAGAGCAATAGCTCCATCAACGATTTCGGTGTAACCTGCCGTGGCATAGTAATAGCCATCATTACCTCCCGCAAAATCTTTCGCAATGCCAATGATAGGTTCGTCATTATCATCAACCCATTCTGCATACGGATCGATTTCATCATCGAAGCGATAATAGGCTATCGGGTTGCGTTCCATAATGGATTGCGTGAAGGAGTCTTTCGTGTAGACGATCTGCGTCACAGCCACTGCATCGCTGGTCACACTCCCTTCAGAGTTGGTAACAGTAACCGTATAGGTACCAAAATTATCAGCTCCCAGTATTTGGACATAGCTGCTTTCGGTAGCTCCTGCAATGTCTGTTCCGTTGAGTTTCCACTGATAGGACAAGGGTAAGGTTCCTTCTACGTCCACACTCAATGTGACTCTGCCGCCCAGGTAACGATCGCCGGCACCCTTGGGCTGGGTATTTAGAATAGGACCAGAAGCAGGCACCACTGTCACAGGATCACTGGTCGCACTTCCAGCCGCATTAGATACTTTGACAGTATAATTGCCAGCCGCCAGGAGACCATCCAGGACAGACTCCGTTTCACCCGGAATTACAGTTCCATCTTTTGACCAAACATAGGTCAGAGGGGGTGTTCCAGCCGAAACAGCTGTCAAAGCACCTTCTCCGGCATAGAATGGCGTTGTAGATGCCACAATATTTACCGTCGGAACCGTAGATTTATTCAGGCCCGCCTGGTAGACAGTATTAATCTGTTCAGGGCTCAAGGCATAAGCAAAAACAGCCGGTTCATCCATATCTCCTTTGAACGCGCGTGCTCCATTACCTCCTGTGTCAGGAGTACAGGCAATAGCAAGAGTGGATGTCAACGTGGTAGGAGCATGTGCAACTGCATTGGTAGCCGTTGTTAAATTTCCATTCCGATCTCCCAGATAGAAAATCGCCCCTGTGGGAGTCACCGACAAAGCGGCGAAATTCCACACGTTTTCTTCCAATGCAAGGCCGCTGGTAAAGTTATAACTGAAAGATTGGTCATTCCAGTGATATCCCAGGCAATTATCAGCCACAACCGTAAGACCTGATGTAGACCCGGTTCCGGAGAAAGCACCACCGGAGCGGTTCATGACTAGCTGAGAATGCGCCACCTGCGTCCCACTTCGCTTCACCCAGCAAAGGAAGGTTGCTGCTTCCGTTTGCCCAATTTCAATGCTGTCGGGTACATAAATTGCTCCGTACCCTTCTGTACCATAAGCAACACCGGACATTTGGACAGCTTTATTCGCATCGCCAACAATGGCGCCATCCACACCGAATACCAATGTACCAGCGTAGGTCGCGTTTATGCCGTTAATTTCCTCGGCTGCGGTCGGCCCCTCGGCTTCGCCCAATCGCCAATAGCAACTGGGATCAAAGGATTCCACCACTGCCGGATAATCCACCGCCCAAGAGCTACTCAGACCCACTGTCGCCAGTGCAGCCAAGACTCCCAGTGCAGTTATTCGAGAATTATTCATAATTGTGTAGTAGTTTATCGTAATAGTATTCCTAAAAAGCCTCCGCAACTCACGAAGACTCTTTCAGTCCACGGGTGTTTCAAAAAACACCTCATTACTAGACGTGGCCTATTTTAATGCATAACAAGCAAAAAAACAACATATAATTCTTGTTAAGCGATCTAACACACTCTCTATCAGATTGTTTTATTTTTGTGAACCGGGTCTGTCCCTACAAACCTTTCTTGTTATTGATTCTACTTGCAAAAAGAGTACCGCCTGTAAGATACTGGTTGAGGCTTATAAGGCAGCCTCCTTACATGAGAATTATTCCACACCATCAATTATGAACAGCACACAAGCAACTTATAAACGGATTCTTGTCAAACTCAGCGGCGAAGCTTTAGGAAACGAAACCGGCTCTGGCATCAGCCCCGAAGCAATCCAGAAAGTAGCTACAGAAATCAAACAAGTTCGGAATCTTGGCGTTGAAGTCTCTGTGGTAGTGGGAGGTGGAAATATTTTCCGAGGCTTTGCCGGAAGCCAGAAAGGAATTGAACGCGTCACAGGAGACCAAATGGGGATGCTCGCTACTGTGATTAATGCGTTGGCTCTTCAAGATTCCCTCGAAAAATTCGGAATTCCAACCCGAGTACAAACGGCAATTCCTATGGCTCAGGTGGCTGAACCATTCATTCGCCGCCGTGCCATTCGCCATCTGGAAAAAGGACGCGTGGTCATTTTTGGAGGTGGAACAGGTAATCCTTTCTTCTCAACCGATACTGCTGCAGCGCTCCGGGCTAATGAAATCGGTGCTCACGCTATTTTAAAGGCAACGAAGGTGGACGGCATCTATGATTCAGACCCTCGTAAAAACACCAATGCCAAGCGATTCTCAACAATATCTTACGAGCAAGCTATTAACCTGCGCTTAGGCGTCATGGATGCGGCGGCCTTCTCTCTCTGTTGGGAAAATAAAATCCCCATTATTGTTTTCAATGCCTTTGTGGCCGGAAACCTGAAACGAATTATTCTGGGAGATACCGATCTGGGGACATTGGTCTGCTGTCAATCCTCCTAGAATGAATCAAAAGGGTGTTTTTTGTAAATCCTCTTGCCAAATCGGCTCCAAGGGTAATAATAGCAGGAAGCCGTGGTGGCTCTAGGTGCGCGTCAATGCTCTGGAATGTTTCACGTTCAGAGTGGCTTTGCGCTCGCCCCCACAAGGGTCTTGACCCAGTAGATTTCTAAAAAATAGAAGAAAAAGAAGCCGTTATGACGCTGTCAAGTATTTTATCTGTCGAGCAGATTATTACCCAGATGGGCTCCTCTAATCGTTGGGAAGCTATCGACGAACTGATTCACAAGCTTGTTGAGTGTGGTAAAATTTCTGCTGAAAAAGCACCCCTGATTATTGAGGCGGTCAAGAAGCGTGAAAATTCCATGAGTACGGGCGTTGGTTTTGGTGTAGGCCTTCCTCATGCCTCTACTCAGTTGATTGACGAAGTTGTTGGTGTGTTCGGGCGATCCTCGAAAGGAATCAATTTCGACGCATTAGATAACCAACCTGTAAAATTTGTCGTCCTTTTCCTGGTTCCGCAAGGGCAATTTCAAAAGCATCTCCAGACTTTGGGGAACATAGCCAGGCTGCTTCACCGAAAAGACATGCGCCAGGCTATCGAAGAGGCCCGCTCTGCGGAAGATATATTCGAAGTGATCAAGAATTATTCCTCTCCTACACAAGTAACCTCTTGACGCTTAACGAACGTGCTTCATTCTCAGCTTGAATCTTGCCTCAGAGAATGCGTTCAGGATTTGCTGCCGGATGCTGACCTCTCTCAGGTTATTTTACTTCCCTGCCGCGACACGCGATTTGGTGACTACCAGACGTCCTCCCTTATAGCACTTGCAAAGCAAAGAAAATTAAATCCCCGACAGCTTGCTTCCAGCGTCCTGGAAAAGCTTTCATTGGAACGCCTCCATATTAAAGCGGAACTGGCCGGCCCCGGGTTTATTAACTTTCACATTCTGCCTCAGGCGATTACAGAAAACATCGCTGCCGCATGTCAATCTGAAACTCCTTTTGTTCGTAGGGCAAAAGTATCACAGTCGGTCGTCCTGGATTTCAGCTCCCCCAACATAGCCAAACCGATGCATGTCGGGCATATTCGCTCGACTGTTCTGGGCTCATGTCTCGCTCGACTTCACCGTTTGATCGGCAACAACGTCATCAGCGACAACCATATCGGAGACTGGGGAACCCAGTTTGGAAAACTCCTTCTGGGCTGGAAAAATCACCTGGATAAAGTTGCATTGGAAAAGGATCCCATTGGAGAGATGGAGAGGCTTTATAAACTGGTTAATGCCGCAACGGAAGCAGATGAAACTGTTTTGGAAGAAGCTAGAGCAGAACTGGTAAAGCTTCAAAGCGGAGACCCGGAAAATTTTGGAATCTGGCAGCAGATGGTCAGGCTTTCTCAGTCGCAATTCGATACCCTTTATTCCCGTTTAGGGGTTGCTTTTGATTATACTCTGGGTGAGAGCTTTTATAACGACAGACTTAAGGGCGTAGTTGATGACTTGGTCGCTAAAGGAATTGCTCGCGAGAGCGAGGGAGCTTATGTCGTTTTCTTCGATGATAAACCGGAATTGGCCCCCCACCCTGCCATTGTCCAGAAACGGGATGGCGCTTTTAATTACGCATCAACTGACTTGGCCACGCTCGAGTATCGCACGCAGAACTGGAAGCCTGACCAAATTCTCTACATCACGGATGGTCGCCAGCAACTACATTTCAAGCAAATCTTTACTACCTTCAATCGCTGGAAGGGAAATACCCATGTTAAATTGGTACATGTCTGGTTCGGTACTATTTTAGGCAACGATGGCAAACCGTTTAAAACCCGCTCCGGGGAGGTTATTAAACTGGCAGACCTTCTCAATGAAGCTGAGGAGCGCGCCTTGTCTGTCGTCTCCGAGAAAAACCCTGACCTGCCTGAAGAAACACGCCGGAATATAGCAAGAGTCGTCGGCATTGGCGCCGTGAAATACGCCGACCTCCTGCCCAGCCGCCAAAGTGATTACCAGTTCAGCTGGGACAAGATGCTTGCGTTTAATGGGAACACGGCTCCCTATCTTTTGTACGCTTACGCGAGAATACGAAGCATTTTCCGTAAGAATCAGGATGAGTTTTCCTCTTCCTTTAAACCGGAATCCATCGAAGATAAAGACCTTATATTTTCAACTCCCCAGGAACTTTCTCTAGCAAAACATCTCTTCTCTTTCGGGATCACTTTAGAGCAGGTGGCTGAGGATTCCCGCCCCAATATCCTTTGTAATTATCTTTACGACCTGGCCGGTCTTTTTGCTTCTTTTTACGAAAATTGCCCTGTATTGAAAGCTATTGATTCCGAAAAGACCTCAAGATTAGTCCTCTGCCACCTCACTGCAAAGGTGCTTCAGATGGGACTGCATACATTGGGGCTGGAAACTTTGGAAGAAATGTAGTACATTCACCCTTAGTTTTTATAGGAGTGTTGTTATGAAATTGAAATGGAAAAAATGGTTGTCTATCGCAGCCGGAGCTTTGGCTCTGCTGGCTGTCGTAGGTTACTTCGTCTTCACGAGCTCATTTTTCATTTGCAAGGTCGTCTTGCCCATTGCAGGAAGTTTTCTGAAAATGGAAATCAAGGCCGATGAGGTTAAGCTCAGCGGACTCTCGAATGTGGCCATTAAGAACTTGAAAGTTACCCCAAACGGGGAGGAAACGATTCTGGATGCCGAGGCTCTGAAATTAGAGCTCAATAAGCTGGATATTTCTTTTGCCTCTTTCAACATCAAAGAACTGCTTCTGGAAAAAGGGACTCTTAACATTGTCCAAACTCCGGAAGGAGGCAACCTGGCTGCAATACTGGCTCTCATGGGCGAATCTGATCCCAACAAACCGCCTTTGAATCTGCTCCTGGAGAAGCTCTCTGTGCAAGACTACCTAATTAAATGGAAAAAAATTGCCGAGGATGACACCTTGATGGGAGCTGAACTGCGAAATGTCAATGTCACCGGAGGTGGTTTAGGCAACGAGCTTACGGGCAAAGTTGCTCTAAGCACTGATATGGACTTCTATATGGGGTCTAACTATAAGATAGCTCCTGAGGAAAAGATGTCGGGCCCATTCTCCGCAGAAATCAATCTTCCACTAACCAAAGAGCTCATGCCGGGCCTTCTGAATGGTCCTATCCGCTGGGATATAGCTTCCGCTCAGGGTATGTTCGAGCCAACCAAGGAGCATAATATCACAGTTGATATGGCACTCTCGCTGCAAGAAATCCAAAAGTTGATTATTAGCTACAACCAGGAGAACAATACTCTCGCCAGCATCTCAAGCCAAGGAGCCCTCCATCTGGAAGATTTCGGCGTACTCCTGAACTACGAAGTTGATAAAATCGATTCTCGTTTCCTGAACGAGTTTTCAGAGCCATTTGGCGTCAAGTTCGAAAACGCAAAAATCAACTCCAAAGGAACATTCGAGATTGCCGACTCTTTAAACCTTTATAAGCTCAAAAACCAAACCCAGATTACTGATCTTGTCCTGGCTGCAGAAAGCTCCACTCAAGTAGTCTCCCTTGAATCAGACTTGGACTTGACTGCAAATCTTGAGCAACAAACGCTCAATATCACCAAGCTCTATGCAAAAGGACTCCGTGGGGAAAAAGAGTTTCTCGCGACGCAAATCTCCCAACCGGTCCTCCTGGGTTGGGGCAAAAGCGCCCCTGAGGGAGCCGTTGACTCCTCTATCCATAGCAAGCTGTCTTTAGATCTGGCCGATTGGAGAGGTTTCATCGGTGATGAGAGTGCCTCTGGCCAACTCATCACTGCTTTTGACATGGAAGTCAAAGAAAAGGGCACTCGTCTCGAATGTGCCAGCAGCTTGACGTTATCCGATATATCCACATTGGGTTACCATGCCTCTGGGGAGATTCGTTCGCAAAATCTCCTTCTGCTAGAAGAGAACTCGAGTCAAATCTCCGGCAACCTGGAGGTTAACCAGCTCAAGGCCTCCATTGACAATATAGGGATCACGAATTTCACGGTCCGCACTGATTATGAAATACAAGCTTCTCTGGCCCCAGCATTGGAAATCAAAAACATGGATATCCGCTTTACACCTACCCTCCAAGCGAAGAATAACATCAACATAAAGGGTAAGTTTGACCTCTCTCCTGAAGGCACTCCCTCTTCCTTAAATGTGTTATCAGATGGATTGGACCTGACGCCCATTTTGCACTGGGTTCAAGCGCTGTCTACTCAGACCTCTCAAGACTCTCAAAAAAATGTTGGAACAGCTTCTTCGACAAGCTCTACAGCGACTACAAGTCCAATTGTATTACCCATCAAGAATTTCACTGGAAAAGTTCAAGTCGATGCCATTTATCTGGAGAACGTCGTCCTTTCCAAGCTGGATACGAGCCTCGTTATAAAAAATGATGATGTGACTCTCATGGTTGCTCCGCTCCAAATGGCCTCTGAAGGATCCCAAGCTTCTTTTGAAACTGACCTCAAAATGAATTTGAAGGATATTTCCGTCAACATGAACTACGCACTTGCCAATGTAGATCAGAAAATCCTCAACACTTTTTCACGTTCTGCGGGACTTGAATTTGAGAAAGCTCTCTTTGCTTCGTCCGGAAACATCAAGGCCAGCAATGCTCTTACGCTTTTTGAACTGAAGAATCAGACAAGTCTGAAAGATATCAAGTTAACCGGAGCTCAGGAAATACCTCCGCTTTCTTTAACAGTTAATCTGGACGTTGGTGCCGATCTTCAAAAGAGCATTCTCAAAGCTAACGAGGTCGATGCAAAAGGCAGTGTAGGTGAAAAGAAGTTTTTAACCGCAGATCTGACAAAACCTCTCATGTTAAGTTGGGGGGCATCGCCGCGTGAGGCTGCCCCGGATTCAGCACTCAGTGTTGTTTGGAACTTGGAGCTGGCTGATTGGAAAGGCCTGTTACAAGACCCTCAGGCATCCGGAATATTAAATGGTTTACTCAACCTAAATGTGGCTGACTCGGGTAATAAAATTAACGTAGAAAGTGAATGCAATCTTAACTCTGTAACCCTGCTGGAGTATGCCGCAGCCGGCTCTCTTAAAGCTTCCGGACAACTCACCCGAGACCAGAGTAAGAGCGCTCTTGTCGGTACCTTTAAGGCAGACAGTTTCACTCTTCAGAGTGAAACGTTGGATATTAAAGATTTCTTCGTAAATGGAGATTATCAAATCGCGTTGGATCCTAACATATTGGACATCCAGAAGCTGAACGTCGCGTGGAAACCTACTGATCGCGCAAAAAATGAAATCGGTGTTACCGGTCAAGTGGCTTATGCCAATCTGGCTCAAGCCTCACGCCTAAAAGTTACGTCGGAATCCATGGATTTTACGCCTCAACTCGCCTGGCTTAAGTCCGCACCTGAAACGGCTGACGAAGCACAAGCTGTCGCCGCGACGGAGCCCGCAAATACTCCTTCGGATAATTCCTTACCTTTCCCCAAGGCAGAACCGCAACCCATTGATTTACCTGTCAAAGATTTTGAATGCGATCTAGATTTGGGCCTTGTTTATTTAGATCAAATGTTTGCAAGCAATCTTAATGCGAACATCTCCATAAAAACAAATGTGGTAGGACTAACCTCAAAGAGTCTAAATATCAACGGTGGCGATGCTAAGCTTTCTGCTCAGGCTGATTTAAATCATCCTGGCTACCGGTACACGCTCAATTATGACGCACCCTCTATTCCCGCAGCGCCTATTTTTAGTTTCCTCGCACCTGATATGCCGGGAGAACTTGCCAGCGGCCATATCTTTGCAATTGGGTCAATTAGTGGTTCCGGACTCACTGAGGGGGCCATTCAAAAGAATCTGGCTCTACAAAATGTGTGTGGACTAACCAACGTAAGCTTCCGCCCCATCAGCCCAGCCTATAAGCTCGCGCTGACGCCTATCTTGACGTTGCTCCGGATAAGTGATTTGGCAGATTCACCTATTTTGGGCGTGTATGCGAGCATGAATGGCACCAACGGCACTTTCAACATCAATTCTGCCCGAGTTGTTACCGACGCTTTTGAAGCCGACGTAACTGGCACGATGAATCTGGAACCAGTCTTAATGAATACCCCGTTAAGCCTGCCTGTGACAATCTATCTGGAGCCGAAAGTGGCTGAAAAATCCAATCTGTCTTCCATTAATGTGAGAACGAACGACATCGGATTCCTGGCGATGCCTGACTTTGTTAAAATTGCTGGAACCCCAGCCGCCTATAAAATCAATTTGAATGAAGTGGCCATAGCCGGATTGTTGTTAAAATCTGGCGTTGGTGCGGTAGGTGATGTCGGCGAAGGTGCTAACAAAATTGTAGGCCAGGTAGGAGGTTTGTTGGTTGGCGATTCCAATAACACCAATGGGGTAAAAGGAATTGCTGAAGGCTTGGGTAGTTTGGTGGGTATCAAGAAAAAAGAGGCCGAAACCAACGACACAACAGATGGCAATGCTCTCACCAATAAAGACAAACCTTCTTTGGGCGGTCTCTTTAATAGAATCAGAGGTAAACAGGAATGAAGCCATTAGAGTATTTCAAAAAAAATCGTGAACGGATGTTGGAGGAACTTATGGAGTTCCTACGTATCCCGAGTGTTTCGGCCCAACCGGAGCATAAGGAAGATATGCAGCGCTGCGCAAAGTGGCTATCAAACCACTGCAAAGCGATTGGCTTGAATGTTGAAATTCACCAAACCAAAGGCCACCCTATTGTTCT
This sequence comes from Verrucomicrobiota bacterium, assembly GCA_023230105.1. Taxonomy (GTDB): domain Bacteria; phylum Verrucomicrobiota; class Verrucomicrobiia; order Limisphaerales; family UBA1412; genus UBA1412. Next base: position 37,370 of record JALNXY010000008.1, on the reverse strand, counting down.
TGCTCGAACGCCTCACAGTGCCTCTAAGCGTTCCTACATGGTTTATGGCCATTATGATGTACAACCAGTTGAACCACTGGAAGGCTGGACGAAAACTAAAAATCCGTTTGAACCTGTTGTTAAAGAGGGGAATATTTATGGCAGAGGCACTTCGGATGATAAAGGGCAGTTATTCACTCACCTCAAAGCCATAGAATGCATTCTCAAGACAGGTTCTGAACTTCCTTTTAACGTTGTTTTCCTGATGGAAGGTGAGGAAGAAATCGGCAGCGGAAGTCTGAGCCAATTTCTTGAGGAGCACGCTGCAGACCTCCGCAGCGAAGCTGTCGTGATTTCCGACACGGGAATGCCCGCCATTACCTGTCCTGCCGTTACCTATGCTTTGCGCGGCGTCTTGGCATTTGAAGTATTCCTGACAGGACCTGATAGAGATTTACACTCCGGCATACACGGTGGCGGCGTGCAAAATCCGGCCCATGCTCTTTGTTCCATGATCTCAAGCTTGCATGATTCTCAAGGCAGAGTCACGGTTCCCGGCTTTTATGATGAGGTAGAGCCACTCTCCCCTTACGAGAGAGAACAGTTTAAAAAACTGCCCCATAATGATGAATCCTACAAAGAGAGCCTCAAACTGAAAAAACTCTTCGGCGAGGAAGGCTACACCACAGTGGAACGCCGTTCTTGCCGCCCTACCCTGGAAATTAACGGTTTGACCTGCGGATACCAAGGCACAGGTAGCAAAACGATTGTCCCATCGGTCGCCAGCGCAAAGATCACCTGCCGCATCGTCCCTCACCAAAAAGCAGATGTGATTATGGACAGAGTATGTAAACACATTGAAAATATTTGTCCTCCAACTGTTTCCATCAGGATTGTGCGTGGCCACGCCGGAGACCCTTATATCGTTGAGCCCGACAGTCCAAAAGTACAGGCTGCACTTCGCGCTTTGGGTCGAGCTTTTGAGCAGGAACCAACAATAATGCGTGAAGGCGGGTCCATACCTATCACAATGGAATTTAAACGCAAACTGGGTGCGGAGGCCCTTCTGATAGGCCTAAGCTTACCCGATGATAACGCTCATTCGCCCAACGAAAAGTTCAGTTTAGAGTGCTTTGACAACGGTGTCGCTACCAGCGTTTATCTTTGGGAAGAACTGTCTCCTCTATCTTCCTAATTAATTTTTTGTTTCAATCTGATATTGGCGGGATAAAAAGGAATCTTGCCAAAAGTTGTTCTATTTGTTAGTCTGAAACAGCTCTCGCATAGGGCTTTTACTTTCAGAAGTGTTTAAAAGAGATGCCGGTGTGGCGAAATGGCAGACGCACGGGACTTAAAATCCCGGGTCCTTTAAAAGACGTGTCGGTTCGAGTCCGACCACCGGTACCACTTTTAAAAAAGAAAAATAGAAAGTGAGTCATCAAATCAAACAATCTTTTGGTGGATAGTATATATGGACAACGAGAACCAGTCTGTTTTTTTCGATCACACAATCCAACTCCGAGTTCGATACAGTGAAACCGATCAAATGGGGACCTTTTATAACTCCCGTGCTTTGGAGTGGTTTGAATGCGGAAGAACTGAAGTGCTTCGCGCTTTGGGAATTCCCTATTCCACTATGGAAATAGAGGGTGTCTTCCTCCCCGTGATTGAGGCGCATGTGGAGTATCTTGATCGCGCAGAATATGATGATTTGCTCGAGTTAACCACACGTATCCTTTTCCAGGGTAGAGCCAAATTCCGCGCAGAAGAACTTTTAGTCAATACAGTCACAAAACGTGTGGTTGTAAAAGGGTACACCGTGCATGCTTTTGTAAACGTAAATGGCAACGCCATACGCCCTCCTCAGTGGCTCGTCGAGTCCTTTTACAAAGCAATTGCTGAGAGAAAGTTGGAACAAAAATAAGTGCAGCCAGTAAATAGAATGATGGAAGAAGGGATACGGCCATTTCCTGAAAAAGAAAAAAAAATATCTGAATCAAAGCCTCAGATAAAAACCTTGGTTTTGGAAAAAGAGGCCATTAGCGAGCTGACTAAGAAAATAGAAGAATGCATTCTTCGCTCGCAAAAATATCTTCTTACCGCGCAATCTGAGGAAGGATTTTGGAACTCGGAGCTCCTGGTAGACCCTCTTACTATTTGCGATTATATTATTTTCCTCCACTGGTCGGGAATCAGCAATCCCGAGCTTGAGGAAAAGGCTGCAAAACATCTTTTAAAAGAGCAGCATTCAGATGGTGGCTGGGGACAGTATACCGGATCTCCTTCCAATATAGATCTTTCTGTTAAAGCATACCATATTCTCAAAATAGCAGGAATCTCGGAACGAGACCCCAGAATGGTTCGTGCCAGGGCTACAATTTTAAGAATGGGAGGTATCCCCAAGACTAACACCTATACTAAATTCTACCTGGCTCTTGTGGGGCAATTCCCCTGGAAATATCTTCCCTCCATTCCACCGGAGCTCATCCTCCTTCCTAACTGGTTTGTTTTTAATATCTACGAGCTCTCCTCATGGACCAGGGCCATGGTGGTATCCATGTCCATTCTTAACCACTTTAAGCCCACACGAAATCTCCCGCCCGAGCATCAGATTAATGAGTTGTATCCTTATGGAACTGAAAAGGAAGATTTTTCCCTGCCACGCGATAAAAAGCTCTTTTCGTGGAGGAACTTCTTCCTTCTAGTTAATCGCTTCCTGAAATTTCATGATGCGCTTGCATGGAAGCCATTACGGAAAAAAGCGCTTAAAGCGGCTGAAGATTGGATGCTTGAGCGAATTGGCGAGGGAAGCGATGGCTTGGGTGCCATTTTCCCTTCCATGGCCAATGCTGTCATGGCTATTGAATCCTTGGGCTATTCTCGTTCCCACCCGATTTATATTAAAGCCAAAAAAGACTTGGATAACTTGGTCGTAAATGATCCGGTTACTGGCGAGATTCGTGTTCGCCCCTGCTTTGGGCCGATATGGGATACGGCAATTTGCTCTGTCGCCTTAGCCCAATCGGGACTGCCTTCAGATCATCCCAGTCTCAAAAAAGCAGCTGACTGGCTCCTAAGCAAAGAAGTTCGGCAGAGAGGCGATTGGTTTGTAAAAAACCCCTATCCCGAGTGCTCCGGCTGGGCATTTGAGTTCAATAACGTATTCTATCCAGACGTGGATGATACCGTCAAAGTGCTCTTGGGATTGAGGCTTATGAAAGCTTCCGATGAAGAACTGCAGGCAACCGTAATGGACCGGGCATTTCGCTGGGCTTTGAGCTTTCAGTGCAAAGAAGGAGGTTTTGCAGCTTTTGATAAAGACGTGACTAAACCGTGGCTGGAGAAAGTTCCATTCTCCGACCATAATGCCATTCTTGATCCGCCCTGCTCAGATATCACTGGGAGAATGTTGGAATACATCGGCAAAACTGATTACCCAATGGATTCAAAAACGTTAAAGAGCATAGTCGACTATATCAAAAAAACGCAGGAGCCTGACGGTTCCTGGTATGGACGTTGGGGCGTAAATTATATTTATGGAACATGGCAGGCATTGCGGGGCCTGGGGGCATTAAAAATAGACATGAACCAGGATTGGATCATCCGCTCTCGCAACTGGCTCGAATCCTGCCAAAATCCGGATGGGGGCTGGGGTGAAACGCCAGGCTCGTATGACTTCCCCTCTCTTAAGGGTTTGGGAACAAGTACTGGCACCCAAACGGCATGGGCGGTTATGGGCATCCTCTCTTTTGGCGACCCAACAAGGGCTAGTATAAAATCCGGGATCAAATTCCTCACTGACACGCAATATGCCGATGGAACGTGGAACGGAGATCAATACCCCGGAACCGGTTTTCCGAGAGTATATTATATGCGTTACGACTATTACCGGATCAACTGGCCTTTGATTGCTTTAGCTGAGTATCAGGATAGCCTCAAACAGTGGGCTCTTCGCTCAACACCCTGAAGAACAAAACCTCTATTTTATCTTTCGACCCAGCTGGCACAAAATAAATAGCCCGATACCACCGAAAGAAAAAACAAGGAAAGCTATCCCACCAATAATATAGATTGGCCTTTCGATAAAAATATGGACGACCATCCAGGGAACATCGAAGTAAAGCCATCTGAAAAACCGAATAATAAGGCCTTCATCTTTTGCATGTAAGTTTTTTAAGTCGCGTGATGGCCCTAAATACGCCGTTGGGTGAGGTGCTTTTAAATAAACGGGTTCTGGGTTTCTCCAGCTATCATATGATGACGCATGTTCCGACTCCCTTTGCTTGTAAGTTTCTCTTTCAGTAGGGTATTTGGAAGAAGATGCGCTGTAAGTGGGAACCGCATATTTGATCGTCTCTCCTGGCTCAGATCTTCTGTTATAGCTTGCATCGTAAATGGCAACCAATCCGCCTCCAAGAAGTTGATCGGGCAGCGTAAAAAAACTAAGCTCACTTTCTCGCGGTGAGTAAAACATTTCGTTTAGCGGGATAGATATTTGTTTTTTTCTGACAGAACGAGTAATACCTGTTGTTTGATTGCCGATTGTCTGTTTGAAATCCGCTTTCTCAAGCAATATTTTCCCTCCATCATCAATCTGAGTATTACATATACCAAATGAAAATGGTGTTTTCGGCGACAACCCTAAACTGGCTGTTAACCTATTATCCAAAAATGAATAATAATCACTACCAATAACAGTCTTTGAAGAAGAACTTGGGATATTCCTTTTAGAAAAAACCGTGCTGGAGTTATATGATGCCTCCGCAAGAGACTGCACTGAAAAGGACAAAACCAACACCAAGGAAATACCTCTCAGCAACCCTGCTAATATCCTTAAGGAAACCTTCTTTTTTCTGAGCGCCAAAAACATAGCCTGCTTAAAGCATCTCGTCAGAGACGCACCCACAGTCTTAAACATAGCCGATTTATTCTCGATTGGAAAGCCCTTTTCTTACTTGAATCGACCCTCTGGATAAATCTGCGAGTCGGTGTCCTCTTTAGCCAAGATCGTTTGATAACGAACTATGCCAGACGTATTACTCAACAGATATTCAAATATCAAAAAGAACCTCTGCGCGCCACCCGCCGGTTAAACACGCTTTAACCTTAAGGAGATGATACGTCACCGCCTTAATTTCGTTCTGAATCAAGTGGCGTGAAGGGTTATATTTTTCTCCAGATACAGTAGCCCTCAAATAATTTTCATTTATTGCGTTAACTTCAAAACTGCAAAATAGGTAATGCTCAACCGTGTGGATATAATTGAGCTCAGACAACCACTCTACCAACAACGACTCATAGCCATTGGCACAAATCTCAAATTCTCTAGTTTCTTTTGGAAGGACTGAACCCAAATCTGTCAGCTCATAAAACATCCCCCAGGCACATCTCTCGAATAACTGCTCCAAAGTAGCGGCAGATACTTGTATACCTGCATCTGCCGCATGTTCTAACGGAATAAGCCAACTCGGTTTGGGGAGCATTTTTTACTCTTTGGGCTCAGCACTTCCCTCTATAGAGGGAAGCTTAGGCTTGAGCTGAGGGAAGAGGAGTACATCCCGAATGCTATCCTGCCCCAAAAGCATCATCACCAGCCGGTCAATCCCCACGCCCATACCTCCGGCAGGAGGCATTCCGTGCTCCAAGGCCAATAAGAAATCCTCGTCCAGTTTTTGTTGCTCTCCACCGGCCTGATGTTCAAGCCGCTGCCTTTGTTCAATCGGGTCGTTCTGCTCTGAATATGCAGGTGCTATTTCCTGACCATTCATGCAACACTCGAATACTTCCACGACAGAAGGATCCTCGGGAGAAAGTTTTGCAAGTGGCACCAGCTCTTTGGGCAAATGGGTCACAAAAGTAGGTTGGATTAAAGTCGGCTCAATCATTTTCTCAAAAATTGCTGAGGTTACTTCAAAGTCTTCGTAGTCGTCTCCGATCTCAAGACCCATTGATAACGCCCTCTGTCTCCGCTCGTCCGGGGTAATCTCAAACCAGTCCTCGCCTGCTTTTTCGCGGACCATGTCTTTGTATTTCGCCTGCTTCCACTGGGTCAAATCAATCCGTTTGTTGACCTGCCCCGTTTCGTCTCTGGTTTCTATTACCAGGGAGCCTAAAACCTTTTGGGCCACATGGGTGACCATGTCTTTTAAAAGCTCCATCATGCTTGCATAGTCGCCAAAGGCCTCATATACCTCCATCATGGTAAACTCAGGATTATGGCGGCGATCCAAACCTTCATTTCTGAAATTCCGTCCGATTTCAAAAACGCGGTTAAAACCTCCTACCAAAAGCCTTTTCAGGTAAAGCTCCAGCGCAATGCGTAAGTAAAAATCGCAGCCCAAGCTATTGTGGTGGGTGATAAAGGGAGTTGCGGCAGCGCCTCCGGGGATCGGTTGCATCATGGGAGTTTCAACTTCCATAAACCCACGGGAATTCAGGAACTGCCTTATTTCATGAAGGATGATACTCCTTTTAATGAATACACCCCGTACCTCCTCGTTGGACATCAAGTCCAGATAGCGCTGACGATAACGTATTTCCGTATCAACAACCCCTTTGCGCTTCTCAGGCATGGGGCGAAGAGATTTTGAGAGAACGGTAAAAGACTCAAGCTTTATTGAAATTTCCCCTGTACGTGTTTTAAAGTATTTACCTTGGACGCCCAGGAAATCGCCAATATCCAAATGTTTAAAAAGGGCAAACTGTTCTTCTCCTAAAATTTGCTTTTGGGCATAAACCTGAATTCTTCCACTTTGATCCCGAATATCAAAGAAAAGACTTTTACCCATATCCCTGTATGCCGTAATTCGTCCAGCCAAGCAAATTTCCTTGCCCTCTTCGAATTGCTCGCGAGCTGTATCTATATCACAGTCAGGTCTGCTCTTGTTCATAAAGGGATTGATTCCCTTTTGCAGCAGCGCATTCAGTTTTGCTTTTCTTTGTTCAATAAGTGAGTTTGTATCATCCATACTTTTTTCTAATTATCTATCGAAGAATTTTGAAACCATTAAAAAGCCAAAAGGCAACACTCCTCATGTCGCCTCGGCATACGTTTCCCTTCTATTATTATATGCTCGTTAAACAACTAATGAGGCGGAAACAGAGTTACTGGGCTTAGACTTGTAGTGGCGAACCAAGTCTACCATGAGGGAGGGGTGAAGGAGCATCACTTTCTTAACCACTGATGGGAAACAAGTTTCAAAAGCCGTTTTCCAATTATCTCCCAATTGAGAAGCAACCATCATCTTTACCACATCATTATCCTCAGAAATAATATCATTTTCACTCCAGTTGTAAGCGACCGGTTTAAGACTGAGCAGCTCAGCGGGCACAAAAATAATCGGCTTCGAATCCAAAGGGTGAAATGGCACGCAATAGGTTTTGTTCATATAGCGATAGCGGCCGTTCGCTATCCCGTGCTCCTGAACGACACGATCAGTGTATGCAAATAAATTGGGAAGGATCACCTTGGCAACCATACCGCCAGCCCGTTTCATTTCAATCCCTTCCAGAACAGCCACCAGTGGGAATAGTTCCGTATCGGTAATTCCGGCCCGTATAAACTTTCGAGCCGTGGCAGTTAGCGCTGCTACCATATCTGCCTTCATACCGGAGAGCCCCCTGCTAATCGCATGAGAGAAATGAATACCCATATCATCCAGATGAAGCTCATTCAATACCTCAGAATAAAAGACGTCATCGCTTCTGCCCGAAACTTGCAACAAGCGTATCAGCCCAGACGCATAGCGGCGAAAACGATGATTTGCCAGCTGGATTTCAGGCGTTTTCGATGTTAAAAGCGCATGAGGGTCCACATAAACCAAGGAATCCCGGTTTACTAACGCATTAAAAACGCCACCCTTCTCCAACACTTCCGGAGAGACACCTAAAAGGTCACTCAGTTTAGTACTCATATCTCAAAACCCTTTCCCATTCTCTCAAACTCCGTTTGTATTTGTCCAGCAGGAAGAGCATGGGAAAGCAGACAATTGTATTATTTATGCATTCTGGAGGTAAGTTGCTCCTTTAATCCAGTTTATTCAGGCTCAGGCAGCAGGCCTCCCGTTATTGTTTTGCGTATGTCAAAGCACCCAGGTAAAGTGTGCGGGCGATGAATGCGAGTGTTCTAGCTAACGGTCTCATTTTTTATTTTTGTTTTATAATAGCTCTCAGTTTTCATGAGTTTGCTCATGCCTGGGTGGCATCTCGGTGTGGCGATAACACGGCAAAAGCACTCGGGCGCCTTACGATAAATCCTCTGGCCCACATAGACCCTCTGGGTACGGTGATTTTGCCCTTGCTTATGATATTTTTGCCCGCTCTGGGGTCTACAGGAGCTGCTTTGAGCAGTTTCGTGATTGGTTGGGCTAAACCCGTACCTGTAGATCCCCGGAATTATCGCAGGGGAATTCGCGATGATAATTTGGTTTCCGTTGCAGGGCCGCTCTCCAATCTGATTCTGGCCTTTATAACGCTCATACTCTTTAAAATTATTTCAGCCGGATTTGCTCAAGATCAAAGTTTCGCTGACGGATTTTCCCAATTCCTGTTAAATCTGGTTTATATCAATATCCTGCTGGCATGGTTTAACATGATACCGATTCCTCCTTTGGATGGATCTCATTTGCTTAAGAATTTCACCCGCATGAGTTATCAAACCTATTTCTGGCTCAGCCAGTGGGGTATTTGGATTTTAATTATTGCCCTCAATTTCACCCCCTTGCGGAAAATATTAGTACTATTGATCTCCATAACAATTAAAGCAATGGCTTTCGTTTTGAGGCTTTAGCCGTAGACAGGCATTCGGGGCGAGCATTTTTTTGCAAGTAGTTTTGGCGTTTTTGCTCGCCTAAAGGACCCTGTTCTGTAATGGTATTACGGATGTTGTTGAGCGTTATGAAGAAGGTATTATTTGTCATGCTGCTTGCGCAAGCAGTGATCGGTTACGGAGCCCCTCTGGAACTCTTTGTAGCTCCCGTTGAGCAAGGCGGCAACAACCAAAATCCCGGTACACAGGAAAAACCGTTAGCTACTTTTTCGGCAGCTCGGGACCTTTTGAGAGAAATACAAAGGGAAACGATGCTTCCGCCTGAAGAAGGCGCGGTTATTCATCTTCTCCCCGGTGATTATTTAGTCGATAGCACCCTGGAACTAAACTACGAAGATAATGGCCGCATGGATCGCCGGATCGTTTACTGCTCCTACTCTACAACAAATCCGGCTCGGCTTATAGGCGGGCGCTCCGTGACTAATTTTGTTGAACTATCTGATAAATCCATCCAGGAGCGACTTGTCCCGGAAACCCAAGGGAAAATATGGGCTGCGGATTTAGGCGCTTTGGGGATGAAGAATTTTGGACAACTTCGTTCCAGAGGCTTTGCCAGACCTACTCATCCGGCTCATTGCGAGCTCTTCTATGATGGCAAACCGATGACTTTGGCTCAATGGCCGAACCCGGGTGAGTTCTCAAAAATCGCCGGCTTTGCTGAATCAGGTACAAATGATGAACATGGTGGAACTATCGGTTCCAAAGAAAACGGTTATTTTTATGATGGAGAAAGGCCTGGCACATGGAAAACTCCTTCCCCTGCCAACAGTATCTGGGCTCATGGCTACTGGGCCTGGGATTGGGCCAACTCTTATGAAAAAGTTTTAAGTATTGATCCCGAAAAGAAACTCATAAAAACAGAGGGCGTCAATTACGGCTACCGAAAAGGGCAACGTGTCTCATACGTAAACGTGCTTGAAGAGCTTGATCAGCCCGGTGAGTACTATGTGGACACGGAAAAAGGTATACTCTATTTCTGGCCGCCCACCGAAGGAAAGCCTGACAGGGAAGCTTTTGTTTCAGAATTGGAAACACCGATGATTCGCTCTTCAGGAGCCTCATTCATTACCTTCGAAAACTTAACCCTGACTGCCTGCCGTGGCGAGGGAATCACTATTGAAAAGGGCACTGCGGTTATCATCACAAACTGCCGCTTTGTCAATATCGGCAGCCGCGGAGCCAGCATTTCGGGAGGTTCGGGCTGTATGGTGCTTAACTGTGACTTTACCCAGACTGGGGACGGAGGCGTTTATCTCTCCGGAGGCGACCGCCAGACTTTAAAACCCTGTGGCCACATTGTCCAGGATTGCGTCTTTCAAAAACAAGGCCGATGGTCCCGTTGTTATGTTCCCGCAATCGGTTTTGATGGTGTCGGCATCAAGGCCCGGCATAATTTGATTTTTGACCACCCTCACTGCGCTATTCTCTACGGTGGAAACAATCACACAATTGAATTCAATGAAATTCACCACGTTGCTTTGGAGACCGGAGACGTAGGGGCCATCTATGCAGGCAGAGACTACACTATGCGGGGCAACAAGATTCAGTACAATTACATTCACCACACTGGCGGGGTCGGGATGGGCAGTATGGGTATTTACAATGACGACAGCCTGAGCGGAACTTACATGTATGGAAACCTCTTCCATAAGGTTCAACGCGCCGTCTTCATGGGAGGGGGCCGCGACTTTGTAGTTCAAAACAACGTTTTTGTGGACTGTAATCCGGCCGTTTCGCTGGATGGACGCGGCTTAGATAAAAGCCCGGTTTGGTACAACCAAGTCTACGGGACGCTCAAAGAGCGCCTGAATGCGGTTCCTCGGAACATCTATGAAAAGAATTATCCGGAAATTTACACTGTTGATAAATACCTGGCTCAGACCAACGGGGTACCTCCGGAAAACATTCTAGTAAAAGATAACATCTCTTTTGGCGGCAAATGGAAGGAAGTATATTGGCACGCAGAAGATCGTATGGTGGACTGGGTGAATAACTTCGTTGACCAGGATCCGGGGTTTGTAGACGCTCCCAACGGGAACTTTGCACTGAAGCCTGACTCCCCTGCCCTCAAGATGGGCATCAAACCTCTGCCTCTGGATCAAATCGGCCCTCGCAGAAAATAAAGAAGATCAGGGTCATACAATACATTTTTCCGAGCGCTCTTTCTATCATAATTCTTGGCACCCTGACCTGGATAAGCTAGACTGCTGGGCGCAAATGAAGTTGCGACGGCGGATTAGCTTTTTAGTGGCTCTTTTGGTAACTGGCATTCAGGGATGGGGACAAACGGAGCCTCAATCCCAGCTATGGCATTTGGAGTCACTCAGCCAGGATGGACATATAGATTATGATTACAACACAGGCATCAGCCATGCAGTAGGCGGTGTCGTTGTTACTTTCGAAGATGCCATTCTCTCCGCTGATGAAGCCACCTTGGATAACAACACCGGGGAAGTTGTCGCTACGGGAAACGTCATTGTCCAGCAGGGTGATATGACTTGGTCGGGAACGAAGGTTGAGTACAACTTCAAAACCCGCGAGATGAAAACCGGGCTCTTTAAAGCGGGCTCTGCCCCGTATTTCGCATCCGGTGCCGGTTTGAGTTACGACGTCGAAGGGAAAGAGTATGAAATGCAAAACATCTCTATGTCCACCGATGACGTGGCTGATCCCTATTTCAAAGTTCGAGCTAAAGTATTAAAAATATCCCCCGGCGAATATGTGGAAGCTCGCAAGGCAACAGTCTACGCAGGAGACACCCCCATTTTCTACTTTCCTTACTATCATCGGAATCTAAAAAAACATCGCTTTTTCTACGTACCTGAACCTGGTTACAGAAGTGTTTACGGGGCTTATTTGCTGAACGGATTCCATTACGATTTTAATCAAAATCTTTCGGCAGCTACCCATATCGATTATCGATGGGATAGAGGACTGGCCGGCGGTCAGGACTTCGAATTCAGGCACGAAGAGTGGGGAACCGGGAACCTCCAGACCTACTACACTCGTGATAAGGATCCGCATCAGTACAAGGGAGAAACCTGGATTCCCGAGGAACGGCAGTGGGTTTACTTTGATTACCGGTTGCAACTGCGTCCGGATATGGAAATCAGGACAGCTATACGGGAGCAGTCCGATCTTTACGCACTTAGAGACTTCCAAGAGGATATTTATGAAAAGAATCAGCAACCTTCCAGTTTCGCTGAATTCAACTACGATTGGTACAATTTTAACCTAAACGTTCTGGCCCAGCCAAGGGTCAACGATTTTTTCCAAACGGTGGAGCGATTGCCCGATGTGAAGTTTGATGCTTATCGGCAACAGCTGGGAGTATCCCCCTTCTACTACGAAAGCCAATCACAAGCCGGCTATTTTAATTATCGATATTCGAACATGGATGCTTTCCGCCCCGATGATTACAGCGCTTTTCGTGGAGATACTTACCACCAGATCACGCTTCCTGTCGCATCGTTCGGGTGGCTGAATTTTTCGCCACGAGTGGGTGGCAGAGGTTCTTTTTACAGTGAATCCGAAGGCTCCAGCAAGAAAACAGCCAATGTTGGAAGAGCGGTTTTCAACACGGGAGCTGAAGCCTCTTTCAAGCTCTCTCGAACGTGGAAGAATGCTGAAAATAAATTTTGGGACGTGGATGGTTTGAGGCACGTGATTGAGCCTTCTTTTAATTATATTTTTGTACCCGATCCCAGTAGAAATCTTCAGGAGCTGCCTCAATTTGACGAGCTCACCAGTGCTTACCGGCTTATGCCGCTGGATTACCCCGATTATAACTCCATTGATTCGATTGATAGCGAAAATGTGATGCGCCTGGGGTTAAGAAATCGGTTGCAAACCGAAAGAGAAAACCGATTGGTTAATCTGATCAACTGGGCTATTTACTGCGACTGGAGGCTGGACCCCAGAGAAGACCAAAGTCGCTTTTCAGACTTTTACAGTGGGCTTAATTTTTATCCTCGCGAGTGGATCAGCTTCACTACAGAAAACAGAGTATCCACTGAGACCGGTGATATGCGTGAATCAAGCAACTATCTCACACTGCACCCCTCTTCTGTGTGGAGCTTGGCCTTTGGATATCGATTCATGGAAAAGCGCATGATTACAGGCTATCCTGATTGGTATAGCAACAATCTCTTTATGGGCCGTTTCACTCTCCGTATTAATGAAAATTATGCCTTCAGAACCCGTCTTCAGTTTGAAGCACGCGACGGGACCCTGGAGGAGCAGGAATACACCCTCTACCGGGATATGCGCTCATGGGTAGCTGCTTTCCGCTTTAAAATCAGGGATAATCGCGAAGGACCTATGGATTTTTCAGTCTCTTTTGGGCTACAATTGAAGATGATGGCTTCACCCGAGCTGGGTGGAGATACAGATACCTGGAACTTCACTCCAACAATATCTTAGTTTGTTTAAGAAAAAATGAATCTTGATAAGCATACAGGCAAAACTAAAGCAGCCGCTCGCCGAATACTTTGGAAACTGATTATTCTGCTTTTCGCAGTGGCCATAGGAGGATTTATCACTCAGTTGCTCTCCTCTTTTCTCGTAGCCGCTTCAGGAGTTATTCTCGTTCTCTGGCTCGCGCTCCTGGCGTTTACCCTTTACTTTTTCCGGGACCCGACTCCCCATATTCCTGATGAAAAGGGTGTGATCGTGGCTCCCGCACATGGGACTGTTGACTATATAGGTGAAGGAATTGAGCCCCAGTATTTGAAAGGGACGTGCAAACGAATTTCGATCTTCCTCTCTGTTTTTGATGTCCATGTTCAAAACGCCCCCATTGCGGGTCACATTGAATATATGGAGCATAAGAGTGGCGAATTTGTAAACGCTCTCAAACTTAGTTCGGCCACCACTAACGAAAATCTCTTGATAGGCTTGCGAGATAAAGACTCTTCACGAAAGATTTCAGTGAGATTGATTGCCGGGCTTATTGCCCGCAGGATTGTGCCTTGGGTCAGAACAGATGAGCAGGTTCAGCAAGGAGAGCGAATTGGATTGATCCAATTTGGCTCTCGAGTTGAAATCTATTTGCCCTTGGATTCAGTAGTCACAATACAACTGGGGGGGAAAGTTCGTGGCGGAGAAACTGTTTTAGCTAAATGGTAAAGATGCTTATATGAAAGAAAAGCAGATAAAACCTGAAAACCTGCCTCACACCCAACGCCCTGAGGATGAGGTAAACGAAAACAAGGGAGTTAAAATTTACTTCCTTCCCAGCCTGATGACTGCAGGAAATCTCTTTTGTGGTTTTTTGGCTCTCACGAAAATTGTTGAGGCGGATATTACCTCTCATAGCTTTTCATCCGTCATTTACCAGGCTCTGCTTTTTATTTTGCTTGCCTGCATCTTTGATGCCTTGGACGGGCGAGTGGCCCGGATGGGAGGAGAAGAAAGCCCCTTTGGGAGAGAGTTTGACTCTCTGGCCGATTTGATTTCATTCGGGGCTGCACCCGCTTTCTTGGTGCATCGGATTGTGCTTGAACCCGTTTTCGAAGATATCCCGGAAATAGGCTGGTTTGTAGCTTCTATCTACCTGGTCTGTGGTGCCTTGAGACTTGCGCGATTTAACTGCGTGGCTGCCTCTCCCACTCACAATCAAAAACCACCATCAAGGGATTTTGTCGGCTTTCCCATCCCGGCCGCAGCGGGTTTAGTTGCTTCTCTGACTCTTTTTATGCTCTGGTACCAGGATAAAGAGTTTGTTGTCGGCAACTGGAGATATACCCTTCCTTTCATAATGGTTTTTTTGTCTTATATGATGGTGAGCAACGTGCGCTATCCTTCTTTCAAGCACCTTAGTCTGAAAACTCGTCCTCGCTCGCGCAATTCGTTTGCCTGGATTGTGATCGCCGCTTTGGGCATCGGCGGCTGCATTGTCATGAGAGCATACGTTCTTCCCATTCTTTTGCCTGCAGCTTTTTTTATCTATTTAGCCTATGGATTAGTACGGTTCTTTTGGGATAATAAAGCAAAGAAAAGTCCCCCAGAAACCCCTTCTCCTAACGCCCCGCAGGGATAAAATGCTCTTTTGGCCCATTATTAAACCTTTTCTGGTAGGGATACTGAGTGGTTTCATCACTTCTGTGCCGGTTGGACCTATCAATGTGACGATAGTAAACGAAGGCGCTCGAATGGGATTCCGGTCGGCTTTTTTTATCGGAATCGGCGCGGTCACCATGGAGGTCTTGTACTGCATGGTTGCTTTTACCGGGTTTGCTTCGCTTTTCGACTCCAGTCTCGTTCGCGCAATGATGGAATTAATGAGTTTTCTTCTCCTAAGCATTTTGGGTTTGAAGTATCTCTTTGCCAATAGCATCGAGGTCAAGGTATTGGCAGCCAATTACGTTGAAGAGAAGCTTCACCTTCAAACTGCTTTCACAATGGGATTTCTTAGGATATTGCTCAATCCGGTTGTTCTTCTTTTTTGGATCACCATGGCAACCACCGTAATTTCCCACGAGCTGGTCAGTATACAGTTTACAAGTAAATCGATTTACATCGCCGGAGTCGGGGCCGGATGCCTGGGATGGTTTTGGTTTCTCGCGTATGAAGTAGCGAAACGCAGACACCGATTCTCCAACAAAGCTCTTCTAAACATTTCGAGGGTTTCCGGCATTCTTCTGGTGGGACTGGCTTTCATTATGGGCCGCAATTTGACCCTGGACTTAATGAATCTTCCTTAATTCCCGGGAAGCAAATAGAAATTGCTTTTCAAAGAGCTTCCTGCATATGATGGCCATATGTACGCTTGGCCAGCGATTTTGACTTTTTTTTATGCTGCACTCGTAGCACTTCCTGCCATGGAACTGGTCCCTTTGTCTTCTATGGATATGTCCGCCGCATCGCAAGAATGGGGAGCTCCACAGATAAACCGCTCCATACGTGAAAAAAAATTGTCTGTAGGAGGGCAAGAATTCGAAACAGGACTTGGAACTCACGCCGCTTTTCGCTATATCGTCCAACTCAATAAAGGCACGCAAAAATTCACCTCCTGGGTTGGAGTCGACGACAGCGCTAATAGCAATGGAAAAGCCAGTGTTCAATTTCGTCTTGTAGCCGACGGAGATGAAATTTTCATCTCACCTGTGATGCACGAAGGCGACGCACCTCTTAAAATAGACGTTGACCTTACCGAGAAAGAAATACTTGTTCTCTCTGTCCTCCCGGCTGGCGATGGAATCAGCTTCGACCATGCCAATTGGTGCAACGCTTTCTTTCATGTCACCGGGGAAAAGCCGGTTCCCGGTACCCCATGGTGCGGACAAGCAACTATTCTGGCACCAAAACCTTCTGCCAAGCCCAAAATTAATGGAGCTAAGGTGTTCGGGGTTCGTCCGGACAGCCCTTTCCTTTTTACGATTGCCGCTACAGGCAGCCGTCCTATGTCTTTCTTTGCCGAACAGCTTCCTGCAGGCCTGCAGTTAGATACAGTTACAGGTCAGATTCAGGGAAAAATATCCGTCCCGGGAACCTACCCATGCTCTTTGATCGCATCCAACGCTCTGGGCGTAGTGAAAAGGCCTTTTAGGATTGAATGCGGCAATCGAATTGCGTTGACACCGCACATGGGATGGAACTCCTGGTACATCTGGGAAAATAATGTCACCGATAAAATTGTCCGTGATGCTGCAGACGCTATGGTTTTGAGCGGAATGATCCAGCATGGTTATCAATATATCAATATTGACGACTGCTGGGCCATCAAACCCGGCTCTTCTGACCCAACCCTACAGGGCACTGAAAGAGACGAACAAGGACGCATCCTCTCCAATAACCGCTTCCCGGATATGAAAGCCCTGACAGACTACATTCACTCCAAAGGGCTGAAAGCCGGAATTTATTCCTCACCTGGGAGACTGACTTGTGCTGGCTTTGTCGGCTCTTACGGACACGAGTTGGATGACGTTCAACGCTTCGCCGAGTGGGGATTTGATTTTCTGAAATACGATTGGTGCTCTTACGGCAGGGAAATTCCCTCTTCTCCTACTTCGGAGGATATGCAAAAACCCTATTGGCTAATATCCAAATGCCTGAATATCCAGCCTCGTGATATTGTATTAAATCTTTGTCAATACGGAATGAGTAATGTCTGGGAATGGGGTGGTCTCTATGGGCAAAGCTGGCGAACTGCAGGTGATCTAGGGTTAAGTTTTGAAAAAATTGCTCATCAAATTTATACGGATGGATTCGGACTCGATGGGAAACAATCCTACCACAAACCCGGTCAGTACAATGATCCAGATTATATTTTGATTGGAATATTAAGTAACTGGAAGGGACAAAGAGTTCCCACTCCATTAACTCCCGATGAACAATATACTCACGTCACCCTTTGGTCGCTGCTGGCAGCGCCCTTGATTTTCAGCGGAGATATTACTCAAATGGACGAATTCACTTTGAGCCTGTTAACTAATGACGAAATGATTGAGGTGAACCAGGACCCTCTTTGCATTCAAGCTCACTGCGTTAAAAAAGAGGGGGACATTCAGGTCTGGATAAAAACCCTGGAAGATGGATCCCGCGCTGTGGGGCTCTTCAACATGGATGACGTCTTCCACAAAAACGCTACCCTTTTATGGAGCGAACTTGGAATAGAAGGAGAGCATCGTGTCCGGGATATCTGGAGACAAGAGGATATCGGAATGCTTAAAGACAGCTTCACGACCAAAATCAACCCTCATGGCTGCATTGCGTTGAGGATATGGTAACGTGTAGGAAGCGCAGCCTCAACGGCAAACACACGATGCCCGCTTCCGCTAAACTGAGGAACAGTAAAAAATTTGTTCCTCAGTTTGGCTAATTACGAACTCTGGCCGCGGTACATTCTTGTATTTTCTTCAAGTCTGCACTTCCGGTGCCATCGGCTCCATTAGCTGTAATCTTCATCGTTCTCGGATCTTTCCACTTGAAGGTCTCTGCATGCCCATCCGCAAAGCTGAAACTACCTCCATTATTGTGGCGAGTGGATGGAAAGTTCAAAAATTGATTCCCTTCAGGAAGAAAACCAAAGTGACCATCATCTATGGAGAGCTCGTGCTCATCCAGAAACACAAATGCTTTACTGGGTCCCGGAAATACGATATCCGTAGTCTTCTTATTAACACGATAGGTACCTGCAGGCGCTACACTGTAGGGGGGGACGGATGCAATATCTACCCCATTCATGTAGCAGTTAATAGAGACGCTGCGCACGCGCTCATAAGTCCTGCCTGCAAAATTGACCATATACTTATCTCCGGGGCAACGGTAGATCTTCGTGGCTTTATTGTAATTCCACAAAAGACCTTCTTTGAGGAATAGATCATTGGTGGAGTCTGGTTCATTATCGGATGCCAAGCCCATAATTCCATTCACCCAGCAATCAACCTTGCTGCCGGCCGCGTAGCTTTCCAGATTAGGAACCACTGCTTCGTTATTATCCTGGGAATACATCGTCCAGCAAAGAGTCAGCTGTCTGAGATTCCCGACACATTGAATTTGTTGCGCCTTGCTTTTTGCTTTCGACAAGGCCGGGAGAATCATCCCTGCCAAAATCGCTATGATAGCAATTACCACCAACAGCTCAATGAGCGTAAAACCGCTCTTCTTATAATTCTTAAGAGTCATATCGCACTAGTTTTCAAAAGTTACCACAGGCTCTCAACAATTGTTATTCAATCTCTTATCTAAGAGAAAACCTTTTTGACAGCCTATCAAAAGCTGTTGACTCAGAAAGCCATTTTTATGTGAACTAAGCCGATAGTCAACAAACTCGACATGAAACATTTTAAGGAGGAATCAACCTCAGCTCAAGTCTCCCTCAACAAGAAAAAGGGATAAATATTCAAAATCTTCCAGAATCTTTCATCATCGGATTAAAGCGAGCACCATCTGTCAGATACTCAGTAGGAAAGGTTGCTCAATCCTACACATAAAAACTCAGTGAAACACCCACGCACACGATCAAAAACCTCCTATTTCTGCCTAAATTTTGATTCACCTGCCCTGCCAAAGCTGCTACATTGCCTTTATGAGGCTGCTAAATTATTTAACGAGCTCT
Organism: Verrucomicrobiota bacterium; assembly: GCA_023230105.1. GTDB lineage: Bacteria > Verrucomicrobiota > Verrucomicrobiia > Limisphaerales > UBA1412 > UBA1412. Next base: position 18,504 of record JALNXY010000008.1, on the reverse strand, counting down.
TGGAAAACCACGGTTTGTATCGTTCTGTTGGCTGCGGGTTCTTTTTCACTGTCTGCGCAGGAAAGCCCCACCCAACCACAGGCAAAAGCCGAGGCTGTATCACCTTTTGTTTCTGCACAACCCATCTGGCCCAAAGGATTGGTTGATGACAAAAACATTACAATAGGATATCGCACTCTCTTCCAGCGTCCCGCTGGAAATCAGGCGACCTTGAAAATTACAGGTCACTCACTCTACAGGATATTTCTGAATGGACAATTTTTAGGCCACGGACCGGCGCGTGGTCCTCACGATTACTATCGGGTGGATGAGTGGAGTCTCAACGGAAAGATGAAAAAGGGCGAGAATCTCTTAGCGGTGGAAGTGGCGGGATACAACGTCAATAGCTTTTATCTCGTAGACCGCCCCCCGTTTCTTCAGGCTGAGCTTTTGAATGGCCGGGGTAAAGTCATTGCCTCGACCGGAAACGACGGTGCGCAGTTCGAAGGAATTGTGCTGAACGACCGAGTTCAAAAAGTACAACGCTACAGCTTTCAGCGACCTTTTACTGAGGTCTACAGACTTGCTTCTGATTTCAATGAATGGCGCACAGATCCGAAATCGAGAGTGAAACCCCTCGAGAACGAAGTACAACCACCAAAAAAATATTTACCTCGCAGAGTCCCCTACACGTGGTTCACGAAAATGTACCCGACCACAATCATCTCTTCCGGAACGTTGGCGACAAATATTCAGCCTGCCATTTTCTGGAAAGATCGTTCCCTGACAGGTATCGGCCCTCAGTTGGGCGGCTTTCCTGAAGCCGAACTCACATGTATCCCCAGTTTGGAGCTTCAAACGGTCGCAAACAAGGACTCGGAAACGCTCAACATCCCCTGGGATCGCGAGAACCATCTCCTGGAACTAAAAGGATCGGAATATCGCATCCTGGATTTTGGGACAAACTCTTCAGGATTTATCGGCGCAAAAGTTGAAGTGAACAAAGATACCCGACTTTTCTTCACCTTTGATGAGATACTTCGGGATAATGACGTCGATTTCAAACGTCTGGGCTGTGTCAACATTATCGAGTATGATCTGGCTCCCGGAACTTACTTTTTGGAATCCTTTGAGCCCTACACCTTCCGCTACCTGAAAGTCATGAGCCTTACGGGCGATTGCTCTGTAGGTCAGATCTATCTGCGCGAATATGCCAACGACGCTGTATGGGATTCTGATTTCCGTTGCAGCGATGAGCGGATGAACCATATTTTTGAAGCAGCCCGACACACTTTCCGCCAGAATGCCATCGATATCTTCATGGATTGTCCTTCACGGGAAAGAGCAGGATGGCTTTGTGACAGCTTCTTCACAGCACGAGTCGAATACGACCTCACCGGCCAAAGCATCATTGAACAGGCTTTCCTGGAAAACTATCTGCCGCCGGAGAAGTTTGAAAACATACCCGAGGGAATGGTAGCCATGTGCTATCCAAGTGATCATTATGACGGAGTATTTATCCCCAATTGGTGCATGTGGATGGTTTCCCAACTGGAAGAATACGTTCAGCGCACGGGTGACTATCAGATGGCCGATAGAATGAAACCACGCGTATTGGGAATTATTAACTTCCTGCAAAAATATAAAAATTCCGATGGCTTACTGGAAAAACTCCCCAGCTGGGTCTTCGTGGAGTGGTCTCGAGCAAATAGCCTGGTACAGGATGTAAACTACCCCTCAAATATGCACTTCGCTGCCATTTTGGAAATCGCTGCCAAGCTCTACAATATGCCTGAACTGGCAGCGGAAGCTTACGTTATCCGTGAAACGGTCCGTAAGCAGTCCTGGAATGGAAAATTCTTCGTTGATAACGCCGTACGCAAAGACGGAAAGCTCGTTCTTTCTGGGGAATCCACCGAGGTATGTCAATATTTTGCATTCTACTTCAATGTGGTATCTCCCGAAACTCATCCCGACCTCTGGACTACGCTCGTCAATGACTTCGGGCCCAAGCGCAAACTGACTAAAACCTGGCCAGAAATTCATATGGCCAATCAGCTCATTGGAAACGTGATGCGTCTGGAACTTCTTTCCCGTTACGGAGGCAACTTGGATAAAATTCTGGATGAATCCGTCGAGTATCTTCTCTACATGGCAGAACGCACAGGCACCCTCTGGGAAAACGATGGCGACTATGCCAGCTGTAACCACGGTTTTGCCAGTCACGAAATCCGTGTTCTTTATCGGGATGTTCTGGGAGTGAAATCCGTAGATAGAGTACGCCGGATCGTGAAACTCGATATCGGGTGTATCCCCCTTGATTGGTGCGAGGGTTCACTCCCAACGTCTGAGGGTATTATCAAAATCAAATGGGAACACAATAAAGAGGACGAACTTAAATTAACCACCAAGCTCCCCAAGGGCTGGGTTTTAATTAACGAGACAAAATAGCCGTCCTCAACAGATAAAAGAATATCCGCGGGCATGTTTGCTTGCGGATATTTTTTATCACACGCTGCCGATTTTCAAAATCCGCTTGCTATAAAGCTCTGGTTTTGCTTGTATATTCCCCGACGACGCTTGCCGGCGTGGCGGAATTGGCAGACGCGCCAGACTCAAAATCTGGTGATAGTGATATCGTGAGGGTTCGAGACCCCCCGCCGGTACCATGTTGTGTGTGGTTTATCGTCGTCCGGTATGCATCCCCGAAGTTAAACGGAAATCTGTCATCCGTTTCTTAGTGCGGAACCTTCTTCCTTATGACTCAAATCCAAAAAATCGACCTTCTTTTCGGTCCTGCGGAAATCAAACAAACTCTTCCCAGTGCTTTTGAAAATACAACCTGCATCATTTTCGATATTCTGCGCTTCACCTCCTCGGCCACAATGGCTCTGGCTAATGGAGCCAAAGCCGTTATTCCTGTTGAGTCAATTGGAGAAGCCCTTAAAGTACATAAACTTCATCCGGATTCCCTTCTTGCGGGAGAACGCAATGGCGCTAAAATTACGGCTTCCCTTTCAGGCAGTAAAAACTTTCACCTGGGCAATTCTCCCCGTGAATATGTCAGAGAGGTCATTGAAGGCAAAACGATCATTTCCACAACGACGAACGGAACGATGGCCCTGACCCACTGCAAAATGGCAACGCAGGTAATGGCAGTCTCTTTCTTCAACATGAAAGCTTCCGTCAACTGGCTCCTCCATTATCCCACTCCTCGTGTCTGTCTGGTCTGTTCCGGCACTCATGAAGAAAACTCCTATGAAGATATGCTCGGGGCCGGAGCTTTTGCTGACTTACTGATTTCTTCTTTTTTATTCTCGGGTATTCTTCCGCGCTACACTGATTCTGTACTGGCCTGCCGCCTCCTCTATCAGCAGGCAGCACAGAAGGGTCTGACAGAGCACTTCGCCCTTTCTCGCAACGGCAAAGCTCTTCACTCCATCCCTGCGTTGGCCCAAGACGTCGCATTCTCTGCGCGCAACGATCTTTTTGACTTCCCTATTCTCCTCTGTAAGGATGGAGCACTACGCACTTCACAAGACATGCTTTTTGGCGTATAATAAGCACTATGAAAACGCGAGCCATTGCGCACACAGGACTCGAATCCAGCTCTCTGGCCTACGGGTGCTGGCGGCTGGCAGGCACTTGGGATCATTCTAAGGTAACCCCGGCTGATTTGCAGCGAGGCATAAAGGCTGTATTGACAGCCTACGATGCCGGATATACTCTCTTCGATCACGCTGATATCTACTGCTCCGGTGTTGCTGAAACTATTTTTGGACAAGTTTTAAGCGAGAATCCCGGGCTACGCGAAAAAATGGTGATCGCCACCAAATGCGGCATCCGCTTCCGATCTGTCCCTAACCCTGATTCTCCTCAACGCTACGATTTTTCTGCTGAGCACATCATTCGATCCTGCGAAGAATCTCTTGTGAGATTGAACACGGATGTCATTGATCTTTATCAATTACACCGCCCGGATTACCTGATGAATCCGGAAGAGATCGCTGAAGCCTTTACAAAGCTTCACCAAAAAGGAAAGGTTCGTTTTTTTGGGGTAAGCAATTTTACAGCATCTCAAGTGGACCTCCTGAAGTCAGCCAGCTCCGATATTCACTTCACCTCGGTACATCAGGTAGAAATCAGCCTCCTCAATCGCTATGCAATGGAGACTGGCCTTCTGGATCAATGCCAAATTCAACAAATGACGCCTCTGGCTTGGAGCCCTCTGGCCGGCGGAGTCCTGGGCGATGGGTACACACCGACGGAAGAGGCCCTCGAAAAATTTCCTACGTTAAAAGAAACTCACCGCGTACTGGATGAGATCGCACATGAGCAGCAGACAACACGTTCAGTTATCGCCTTAGCGTGGCTCCTAAGGCATCCCTCCAAAATTATACCCATTGTAGGCTCTATCAATCCCGAACGTATTCGCCAGTTTACCCAGGCTGATGAAGTGAATCTGAGCCGTGAGGAATGGTATAAGCTGCTCCTGGCCGCCCGTGGTGAGCCACTGCCCTGAGAATTAACTCTATTATTTGCACATGGACACACTCGTACAAACCCTCCCTCAAAAAAAAGAGCTCCTTCCTCAGCAGTATCGAATGCCGGCTGAATGGGAGCCCCATGCGGGAGTTTGGTTCTCGTGGCCTCGTCCAGATGGAATCAGCTTTCCCGCTAAATACGAGCCTATTCCTCAAACCTACGCAAAGCTCATTCGAGAGCTCTTAAAATCCGAAGAGGTGCACATCAATGTCTGGAATAACCAAATGGCCTGTGATGTGCGGGATATTCTTGCCGGGCTCGGTGTGGTTTCTGATAAAATTTTCTTTCATCCCTTCCCTGCCTATGAGCCTTGGTGCCGCGACCACGGCCCCATCTTTGTCGTAAAAGACGTGGATAATCAACGCCATCGGGCTGTGGTTGACTGGGATTACAACGCCTGGGGAGGCAAGTATCCTCCTTACGACTCAGATGATCAAGTGCCGGTCCACGTGGCCCACTATCGGAATCTTCCGCTTTTCCAGCCTAAAATGATTCTGGAAGGTGGCTCTATTGATGTAAATGGTTGTGGCACACTTCTCACTACCAGATCTTGCCTACTCAATCCCAATCGGAATCCGAATCTTACTCAAACACAGATCGAAGCCAAGCTTAAGAAATATCTGGGGGTGCGCCACATTCTCTGGCTGGAAGAAGGAATCGTGGGAGATGACACCGATGGACATATAGACGACATCACCCGTTTTATATCCCCAGACACAGTGGTCACCGTTGTGGAGGAAAATAAAGAAGATGAAAACTATGAAATCCTCCAGAGAAACCTTGAGCTTTTAAGAATTATGAAAGATCAGGAGGGCGCTCCGCTGAAGATTATCGAACTTCCCATGCCCGATCCTGTTTTTTATGAAGGAGAGCGCCTGCCGGCCTCTTATGCCAATTTTTATATCGCTAACCATGCCGTTCTGGTCCCCACTTATCGCTCCGACAAGGATGCTAAGGCTTTGGATATCCTGCGCTCCTGTTTCCCGGGGCGTGATGTCGTGGGCATAGACAGTACCGACCTCATCTGGGGCCTGGGCTCCTTTCACTGCATCACCCAGCAAGAACCCAAAGGGTGGTAAAACGAGGATTAGCCCCCATGGAAAACATCATCACCCAGTCCATACAAACGAGAAACCCTTACGAACTTAAGCTGGGAAAAGAAGAAAAAATTAGCGAACTCATTTCAAAATCTATGGAAAATATAGTCATTATCGGTTCCGGATGTGCCGGCCTGACCGCTGCGATCTACGCCGCACGCGCCAGCCTGAATCCCCTTTTAATCTGTGGCCCTTCTCCGGGCGGCTTGATTACGACCACAGGAGTCGTGGAAAATTTCCCGGGCTTTCCCAAAGGTGTGGAGGGATTTGATCTGGTCACCCAAATGCAAGCTCAGGCAGAACGCTTTGGAGCCAGGGTCGAATTTGGCAACGTGGAAGCGGTGGACTTAAGCCTGAAACCTTTTGAAGTCAAATTAGAAGGTGGTAAAACCATTAAAGCCGCATCGGTCATCGTTGCTACTGGAGCATCACATCGCCACCTGGGCTTGGAATCTGAGACTCAGCTGGAGAAAAAGGGGGTAACTTATTGCGCTACCTGTGACGGAGCCCTACCCGTATTTCGCAATCAGCCCCTGGTCGTAGTAGGAGGCGGCGATTCAGCATGCGAAGAAGCACTTCACTTAACCCACTTTGGCTCTGTTGTTTATCTAATCCATAGACGAGACACTCTCCGCGCCAGCTCTATTATGGCGGATCGGGTCCTGAATAACCCGAAAATCAAACCTGTCTGGGATTCAGTCGTAACTGAAATTCTGGATGTTGCTCAAAACAAAGTAACGGGCGTTAAGCTTAAGAATGTGAAGACCGGCGCTGTTTCGGAACTGTCTTGCGCTGGAGTCTTTATTGCGATAGGACACATTCCCAACACCAAACTTTTCGAGGGGCAGTTGGAAATGGATGAGGCTGGTTATATCCTCCGCAAAAACGGCACAACTGCAACCAGCATCCCCGGTGTATTTGTGGCAGGCGATTGCACTGATTCCCGCTACCGACAAGCCATCACTGCCGCCGGCTTAGGATGCCAAGCCGCACTGGATGCAGGCAGATGGATGGGAGAGAATTGCTGATAAATAAGGAAATCTATTGCATTTGCACTGAATTCAAGGCAGAATCCAACACGTCCTTCGTCAGAGGGATACGTCGGGGCGTAGCGTAGCCTGGCTAGCGCGCTTGTTTCGGGTACAAGAGGTCGAGAGTTCAAATCTCTCCGCCCCGACCATTTCTAAGAGCTTCATTTTCAATCACTTACGAAAATCAAAAAAAATTGGAAAAAGCTCAAAAATCATTTGAACACCCCCTCTGTCCCCCACTTTTGTACCCCACCCCCCCTCTTTTCCACGCATAGAACACTAAGATTGAACAGAAAAAGACAAAGAGCTATATTCTGACCTAGCAGAGGGAGCTACTTTGTGGAAATAAGAGTTTTTCAACTTAGAGAGCGCGCTAAAAGTAAATGCAAATTTGAACTGAGGCTTCAAGCTTCCTTTCTGCACCCCACTTCTGTACCCCACCCCATTGAGACCATTCTGAAAGGATTGCTATGAGCTTAAAACTGAGAAAAAACGATGCGGGCACCTTACGCCCTCACTGGTTCGGAAGATACGTAAAAGATGGAAAGCGTTTAGAGGTTAGTTTGTGCCCTTGGAAGGGTACTCCCCCAGCCAGCGGCCTTGTAAAAGACAGAGGGAATTCTGAATTTGAGCATTCCAGGATACAAGCCGAAGAGATTCTCGAAAACCTCAAAAATCAGAGCCGGAGCACAAAAGCCGCGGAAGAGCGGCATCTTCTTGAAGAAAAGCAAACACGGCACCTTCTTAAAGTCAAATATGGTCAGGCCCAAGCCACGGGCACTGAGATAAAGACCCTCTGGGGAAAGATTGCCGGGGAGCTCTACACTGGCCGGGAGCTCACTCAATACAATGAATATACCCGGATTAAGATTGAACGCTTTGCCGCGTTTATGGGCAAGCGCTTCCCTCGCACACAATACCTTGAAAGCGTAACAACAGAAGAGCTGGCAGCCTTCCTGAATTATCTTGAAAAGAATTTGCATCTCACCCCCCGCACCTGGAATGACAACCTTATCACTTTAAGGGCCATTTTCCGCAAATATGTTTCCTACACTAAAAGCTATGAGTGGCTGAGAGACCTCAAACGCAAGCCCGACAATTTCATTTCACGGGAGCTATTCAGTCCCGAAGAGATTGTGGAGATTATTCAAAAGGCGGCTGAGCTGGATAGTGAGGTTAAAAGCATGGTGATTGTGGCTAGCTGCACCGGGCTAAGATTGAAGGATATTTGCTTGCTGGAATGGAGCTCAATTGACTTTGAAAGAAACCTTATCACCTTGAAGACCCACAAAACCGGAGGCAGCGTTGCCCTGGGTATGTGGCCTTTTCTTCGCCAGGAACTTCAAGAGCTCTTCTCCAAAACGCATGAAAACGGCATTGCCGCGGCTCAGTATGTTTTCCCTGACGTGGCTGAGCGGTATCTCAGAAACGCGGGCGCAATGAAGAAACGCCTGGATAGAGTCTTGCTTGCCCTGGGCTATACCACTTCAAACCGGAAAGAAATCCGCAACGTAAAAGGCAAAAACAAAAAACAAACTCTTGAAAAGGCGCTGGCCGCAATTGAGCAATCAGTATGGACAGAGGGGCGCAAAGAGAGAGTTCGGGAAATTGTCACCCGTTACCTGGATGGAGAGACCGTTCCCCAACTGGCCAGAGAATTAAAGGTGAGCAAAGGCGCTATTTCAATGAATCTAAACGCGCTGGAAGAGCTGAGCGGCCTGAGAATCCTCCGAAGAATAAAACTCACTGGCAAAACCGAAGAAACCCCGGAAGGCCGCGGCAGGTTGAACAGTGAAAAGAAGGGCAGAGCGATCAGAGCCTCTCTTCGCGGCTGGCATAGCTTCCGGGGCTCTTTTGTAGTGGCTGCAATCAAAGCCGGTGTACAGATGGAGCTCATTCAGAAAGTTCTGGGCTCTTCGCTGGTTGAGGTTATTTATCAGCACTACATTAAAATTGACGATAATTTCATGCAGGAAGGTTTTACCAGCAAAGCCCCCTCCTATGCTTTGGGCGAGACCGCGCCAGAACAAAAAACCGCTCTGCCCCTGAAGAAGGCTCAAACGCCCGAAGAACTGAAAGCCCTGGCCGCTTCTATCCTGAAGGATACACCTCCCGAAAGGCTTGCCCAAGCTCTTGAACAGATTAAAGAACTACTCCCCTGATTAAACCACTAGAATTTATACTGAAAGGAAACGTATATGGAAATGAATGATGAAGATATACCCAACAGTTTGCCTGACGTTCTAAAGAGAGAAATCGGCCTGACCAAAGAAGAACTCAACCTAAACCCCCAGGGAATTCAAGGAGCTCTCAACTTGCTTTCAACACTACGACTTAATCGGGTAAAAAAAGAGGAAGATATCATTAGAGTTCTGGACGATGTTCTGGAAGAACTCCTGAATAAAGTAATACCATGGACAGAGCAAATCTTGAAAGTTATTCAAGGGGGACGAAAAACTGAGGGGCTCATCGAATGGTTATTTCAAAATCCAGGAGCAGAAAGGTTTTTTTCTGGCTATATGCTATATCATGTTCAGAGAAACATTCTGAAAGTTGAAAAAATCAGCTCAAAACTAGTTATTCGGTTAAACCTTGCCAATGAGGTGTTAAATTATCTTTCCTCAATAGATAGGGCAAGACGCAGAACTTGGCGAATGTATGAACTTTATTTAAGAGGTGAGCGTTCTATGGTCGGTAGTCTTCCTGTTGGTTTTATATTGTCGGCACATAAAACCACCCAAACAGTGCTCTCCTTCTTTGAAGAGTATGGTGACTCCATTTTCTTTGAACTAAATGTTGAAATGAGAGATATAATCAAACGTTTTGTTCAAAACTTGGAGCTTTCAAAAACGATGCTCCCTAAACTAAAAGCGGATACAATACTTGAGGAGCTTAACAAGATACAAAAGCAAAATGATGCAATACTAGCCGGATATGCCGAACTGAAGGCTCAAGAGGGGAAGATAGAACAAGGTGTGCAAGAGGTAAAACAAGAGATAAAAGACAAGATAGAGCCTAAGCAGGAGGAAAAATGGGTACGCGCGGAAGACCTTTCGAAAAAACTCAACCTCTCAGCTCGCAGAATAAAGATGGGGCTCTACGTGCGAAATTTAAAACCTGCTCCGGGCGGTTTATATATTGAGGGGGAAGCCCTGGCGGCTTGGAATAACGGCCCAAAAATGAAAAACATCAGGAAGGAATATGAGAAAAAGAAAGAAGAAGAAAAAAGAGCTGCAAAGGTAAAACCGACCGCGGCAACCGCGAAGAAAAAGAGAGGCCCAGCCAGGTAATAGCAAATTTCAGACAGACTTTTTTATGTGCCCTATCAGTCAGATAGGGCTTTTTTTTGTCTCTAAAACCAGCCGATAAAACGAAAGCACCATCTTGCACCATTTTGCACCATCTTGCACTTAGGGAATAACGTTGTTTTTCGCATAGCATATAGTCAAGGCGCAACATAGAGCGCCGAAAAAAGACTAGAAATAGTATTATATGCAGACGATAAACATAGATACAAAACAAGGTGGCCAAAGTGGCCAGAGCCCCGAAATCAGCTCCATAGTGAACATGCTTGTAAACTCCAACCTCGAAACGAAAGAGAAGGTTTACAACTTACTGGCAAAAGGCGAAACGGCCCTCACCCCGCCCAAAGCAGTCAGTGAGGATGAATTCATCTTCCTGACCTTACCGGAGGCGGCTGAGGTTTGCCGCTTATCCACCCGAACCCTACAGCGCGCCAGTCTGGCCGGAAGGCTGAAGGTTTTTCAACCGAATGGCAAGTGGGGGCATATAAGAGTGAGCAAAGCTGAGCTCTTGCGGTTTCTTTCTTCAGATACCAGAGAGGCCGTGTGTCAATGAACAAGATTCTGAATGCGGCTCCCCATTGCCCCGGGGGGCCGCTTCAGAGAAAGGAGACAAAAAGAATATGAGAAAATTCAATCGCCTCGCATTCATGAAACGAATGACCGCTCATAAAGAAAGCTTTAAAGAGTGGCTGAGCACAATCCCGGAAGAGGATAGGTGTTTCGTGCTGGATTATATATCCGACTACAGCACGAATGAGAGCCTGGAAGAGTGGCTTAAAAAGGAAGATGAATGTTTTAACCGGCTAATGAATGAGTCTTCAAAGGAAAGCCAGCCTTTTAGTGACCTGGCTGAATTGTCGCAAACGAGAAAAGGAGGAAATAATGAATAGCTTCAAGAATGAAACTTTTGAAGAATGGGCAGGCTGGAAACTTCAGTATATTCCACCTTGCCAGGAAGGAACGAATGGCGAGGGTGAGATGACCTTCTTTAATGCCCTTCTTGCATGTGCCCAGCGGTATCCTGAAAGAATAAGGGAATGGGCTGAAATGGTGAATGAAGCGCGATGTCAACCGCCTTTCACCGCCTTGGAGGTTGAGCACAAAGCCCAGGATGCCTTGAGAATAGCAGAAAGCGCCCCCCTATCGGGAAGCGCCCAATACATTCAAAACACAAAGAAACAATACAAGCAACCGACCAATAATTCAAACCAAAACGGGTATTATTTGCTGGCAGAAGTGATTAAAAACGTGATGCAAAAAATTACTTTTGACTGGCTATGGTGGCGTTCCCCGATTGTGCCGGATTCCCAATCCGCGGCTTCCATACTGAGCCGGTTATATGAGCCAGGGGAAAAGCTTTTTGTGACAACCAACCCAGAAAGCTGGAATGGTTATATTCTGGAAGCGGGCAGCCGTGAGGCTTTGGAGACGCTTCAGAGAATCTCAATCGAGAACGAAAAAGGCGTTTGCTATATGCCCAACCCCATTACAGGCCGGCTTGCTAAAAATCAGAGCGGCGGGCTCTCATACCGATGCGCAAACGCGGCTTGTTCTTTTAAATATATAGCGTTTGAATCCGATACAGTGAAGGCCGGTGACTGGCTGAAGTTTATAGTAACGCTCCCCTTACCGATTGCCGCAATCTTCGAGACGGGCGGGAAGTCAGTTCACACTCTTGTTAAAGTAAATGCCTCCTCCCTGGCAGAATGGAAAAAGTGTGCTGAGGTACTTAAGGAAAAACTATCTCCCTATGGAGCTGACCCCGCCATGTTTCAAATTCAACAGATGTGCCGGCTTCCAGGATGCCGCCGCGTCTCTGAAAGGAAAGAACAACGGCTCCTATATCTGAATCCGAATCCGTCTTACAACACCACGATTCTTGAGATGCCGCTAAGAGAAACCAGAGCCACAATCCTAGCCAGGATGGAGACCGCCCAAGCAATAGCCCAACAGGCTGAAGATGCTGAGCCCTTCCCTGCCCTTCAAATACCGGAAGGAGGTGTGGAATGAATGAAGCCATATTTACACCGGAGAAGATGGAAGAAGCGGAAAAGCTCAAAGAAGCTCTGGCGGGGCTCCCTAGTGGATCAGAAATCCGAATAACAACGGCAGATGATATTATTTCCGAAGAATTACCTAAGCCAGAATATCTTATAGATGGACTTCTCGAAAGAAATGACCTGTTTTTCTTTACCGGAAAAAGCAAGAGTGGAAAAAGCACCTGCATTATTAACATGGCAGTTGCCCTGGCCTCTGGAATTCCGTTTGCTGGCCGGCATTGCAAGCCGTGCAATGTGTTATTGATTTCCTTGGAGGATAAGGAATCGACCGTTAAAAGGCGTGCAAAGGATTGTATGCACGGTTGGAATGTGAATCCGGGAAATAAGCTTGGATTTGTATTCAGAAACGAAATGTTGAAATACACGCTAGGGGGGAACAAGACCAACTTGGAAGCATTGGCCGAAATCCTTCAGAATGACAAGCTGAAATCATTGACAGGCAGACCGCTCAATTACTATGACGTTATTATCGTTGACCCTCTTTATTATCTGGCTGAAGCGATGGATGAGAATAACAGCAAAGAGATGGGCAAGCTGGCCAGAGATGTTAGAAACCTAGGTGCGGGCCGCACAATGATTGTCACCGCGCATTCAACCAAAGGCGATATATCAAACAAAGAAGCCGAAGAGGGAATTTCTGGAAGCGGCATTTCTGGAAGAATCGGCGAGGCTTATGTATTGCTTGTACCGCATGAGAAGGAAGGGCATATAATTGCCAGATTCAAACTTAGGAATGAACGAAACCCGAAAGATGAAGTTTGGAGCTTAAATGATTATCCGCGCTTGAATCTGGCCCCGGATGAAGACCCGACCGCATACAAGAAAACCGGACGCGCCGGGGGGACTAGTGGCAGGCCAAAGGTATTCACTGAAGAGATGATTCTCAACCTCTTTCCAGATTTCAAAACGGAGATTAAGGCCGCTGACCTTTGGGATATATGCGCCAAAAAACACAGCATGAGCAAGAGCACGGCTGAAGGGCTTATCCGCCAGCTGAAGAACAACGGGGAGCTGGAAAACCAGAACGGAAAATACAAACGAAAATTCACGGCAAATGAAAACATGTAGCCCGGGAAGCCACTCTGGCTTAGAGGCACCTTCATTTCCTAAGCTATTATGAGGTTTTTAAGTTTTGCAAATAACAATCTCATTATCAGCTGGTTATCACCTTAAAAATTGGTTTTTAAGGTGGAGGGGAGTTTTTAAGTTTTGCCTTAGTAAACACAAGAAGCTTAGAAACTATTTTTAAGGCAATAAGTGACTGATATATATATACTTATACATGAACTTAAAAATCCTAAAAAGTCTACGCGCGCGCGAAGCTTCTGACCGCGGTTTTCTTGCCATTCTTTGTAAGTGCCTATGGATTCGGCCCTCGAAAAAAAGTCATGAGTGGTCAGGATGTGAGGTGTTTGGGTACCGGCACTAGCAATTTCCGACCTAGGAGGTTCCCTCCCGGGGGGGGCTAAGGATAACAACCCCGGCCCGCCGAAGAATGAGAAGCCAAGGAGTGAGACCTCGCCGGGCTTGCGGCTCTGGGCCAGGAGAAGATGAAGCCGCAGGGCTCAGATGATATAATCCTAGCCGTGTGACAAAACGACAACTAGGGGCTCCCCATCGCTCCCCGTCTCCACAGTGTTGAGATACCAAAAGACTTTGTGGATGCGGCCTTGCCCATAGAACGCCTTGGCCGTCTCCATATAGCCGCGGTCTGAGTTTGTTATTGCTTCCCCTTCCTGCTTCACAATCAAACAAGAGACGCCGTTTTCGCGGCCTCCATCCCTATGGTTTGTGGATTGCATCGATGCTGGCGGCTTGCCCAAACGATAACCAGTAACAAGGCTGGGCATTGGTTTGGCATACAAGCCAGCCCGGAAAACAACTACGGGCAATAAAGACTTCCAGCCTTGAATGTACTCCCTGGCGATTTTCCGCGCGTCTGAAGATACCGCGGAAAGCATCTCATGGTAGCGCCTCTCATTGTCTGGGCTGGTCTGGGTATCCCCGCCACCTAAAAACAGCGTGTATCTTGCAAGGCTCCATCCGTTCCAAACGGCAAGCCGCAAACTTTCCCGCGCCTGGCGTATCTCTTTTCCTGCTTCATACAGTGCTTGCATGGACAAATACACTTCCTGCCCCGGTGAAATAGAGGCATTGTTGGCTTGGAAGCTAAGTTAGCACCTGGCTAAGCGCCTCTTGGAATTAGCTCAGCGCTCAGCTCAATTGCTATTTAAACTCTTCTTGAAAAACCGGTCTATTCTGAAAAACCCAGTGACCGGATGAATCTTTGCAATCTCCCCTTGCCCGTCTCCAAACGCCTTCTCATGGTCTTTGTACTTCGGATTATCGCTCTTCAGTATTGCCCGGCCCTCTTCAGTGATAAAGACGCGGCGCGCAAGATAAGCAAAGCCGCCCTGGGTGTTTGAATCGTGCATACAGACAACGCCTATATGGCCGCTCTTGAATTCTCTATCTTCTGCAATCCAAAGAACATCGCCGCGCTGTATCTCAGGGGCCAGAGAATTATCTTTGACGGTCACTCCCCACGCTGTTTCCTTTGTTTTTTTAGCAATCATGAATGCAGCATACCGGATGAATTCAATCTGTCAACACACAAAACCGCGGCTTGTCCGAATACCGGTCCCCAAGCTGGCAAAGTAATGGGTTTCCCTATACGTGGGAAGCGTGTGAGCGGCTTTGAAAGTGTTTCCAAAACAAACGCTCCCCCCCCGGCAAGGAATCTTTTTGACGGGTACCGGGGCAGGTTCCGATTGCCAGAGGGGCGTTGAACTCAAACGAGCGGTGAAAAAAGTGTGTCCTAAAATAAGCAATCCTTATAACACCCAAAAGATTCTCTCATTTGAACCGTTTCGCTGCCCCCCCACCTTTGTACCCCACCCCTATAAGAAAATGACTTAAAAGGCGTAAACTGTCAAACTCTTCCATTCTGCACTTATTTGATTGATTACAAGATAGATATAAATAGACACTTCGGACAAGAAAAACCAGACTTTCCCCTCATTTTCTTAAAAGAATTGCTTCGGGTACAAGAGGTCGAGAGTTCAAATCTCTCCGCCCCGACCATTTTTCTTACATTTCCGGATAATAAAAAACTCCAAGTCATCCTTGGAGTTTTTTATTATGTACGACAGGCCCGTTATACATAAAAAATGCATTCCATTTTGATCTGGAATGCATTTTTATGATTAAAGATAAAGCTGAAGATTGGATTATTTCAATTCTTCATCAAAACAAATCGCAACTTTACCGCATTTACCTTCGTTCATTAAGGCAAACCCATCAGCAACGTGTTCAAGCGGAAAACGGTGGGTAATCAAATCCTCCGGATGGATTCCCCAGCGTTCGATTCGCTCGACAAGTTCCTCCATTCTCCAGAGATTTGTCACCCAAGAACCATAAATGGTTTTCTGTCCATGTATGATGTCCGGGCTCGGAGTAAATTCACAGGTTCCCCCTTCCCCGATAAATACAACATTGCCCCATTTACGAGTGGCCCGGATCGCAAGTTGCCGTCCATAGGTATTGCCAGAACAATCAACGGCGCGTTCCACCCCATTCCCGTTTGTCAAATCCAGTATTTTTTCAAGCGCAGAGGAATCAGACGGGAAGACATCATCACAAAGTCTCTTTTCCCTGGCGATGTTCATACGTGCTTCCACTGTGTCCACACCGAGGACACGTCTGGCACCAAGAGCGCGTGCCAACATCGCCGATGCGAGACCCACAGGCCCCAACCCCACAATGAGTACGTCGTGATTCCCGCAGATACCAATCTTTTCCAGGCCTTCATAGACCGTTCCAAAGCCACAGGCCACTTGGGCTCCATCCGAATAGGAGAGTGAGTCGGGTAACGACACCAAATCTTTTTCCTCGGCCAGCAAATACTCCGCCATGCCTCCGTCCCGCTGCCATCCGTACGCACGGCGATAGGGACTGGTACAGCTGATCATATACCCACGGCGGCAATCATTGCAGACTCCGCAGCCCGAAATATGGTAAATAATTACGCGGTCCCCTTCCTTGAAACGCCGCAATCCGGGACCACACCGGACAATCTGTCCAGAAGGTTCATGTCCACAAATTTTATTTTGATACCCCTCGGGGCCCTTGCCCAAATGCTCGCGATAGATCGCTCGGATATCGCTTCCGCAAATGGTGGATGCCTTCATTTTAATCAGCACCTCTCCATGCCCCGGAGTGGGGATTTCGACGTCCTTAAGCACCACCGTGCTATTGCCGGGCAGATAGGCTGCTTTCATCATTTTCTTCGTCGCTTCCATTATCTCAATACCCTTCTTTTTGATTTAAATTAGGCGCCCTTGATGACTCCATCCTCATCCCATAGATCATGCCAATCTTTGGCCCCCGGCCAGAGAAAAACATGTCCCTTGATAAAACGGCAATTTTTGTCGATGCTCCCTATCTGCTCCATTTCACTGGAAGTCAAAGGGTCCTCCGTAACAGAGCGAAGATTCACATAAAACTTCTCAGGTTTCACGGAAAATGGAATGGGAATTTGCCCATTTTGAACAGCCCATTTCACACAAATAACAGCCGGATGAACTCCGTGTTTTTTGGCGATTTCCACAATCACGGAATCCTCAATCGGAACGCTGTCTTCCGGCATTTTATCCCTATCAGGCCGTCCTGGTGAACCAATGGGGCAAAAACCGATCGCCTTAATTCCGTTTCCGTTAAGATAATCGAAAAACTCTCTCTGTTGAAAATGAGGATGAAGCTCCATCTCATTAACCACCGGTTTAATGCGGCAATCCCTCAGGAGAAGTTTCATCTTTGGAATAGTCATGTTGGATGTGCCAATGCATCGCACTAGCCCGGCATCCAACAAGCTTTCCATTGCCTGCCAGGTCTTCATGTAGTTTTCATGAATATAAGGAACGGCATGAGGATCGCGAGAATCTACGCTGACACCACAGGCATGGTGATTGGGAAAGGGCCAGTGCACTAAAAATAAATCCAGATAATCAAGCCCCAGGTCAGACAAGGATTGTTTGCAGGAACCCACCACATCATCATGGCGATTATTCCAGACCTTGGAGGTGATCCACAGCTCCTCACGTTTGACAACTCCCGCTTTTTGCAATTCCCTTAACGCAACGCCGATCTCTTTTTCGTTCCCATAGACCGAGGCGCAATCTATATGGCGGTAGCCTAGAGGGACAGCCCTCTTTACTGCCTCAGCCACTTGTGCCGGGCTGTAATTATCTGAACCAAATGTCCCCAATCCTATGGCAGGAATTTCGATTCCATTATAGAATCTAACTTTTGGAACCCGCTTTACATCTATCGGTTTTAATTCTGTGTTCATTGCCACAATGTTTCCTCACTCTTGAGATTACGCTCCCAACATTATCATTGCCTAACAGGACTAGCACATTACAACGACCCGTTTGAAGAAAGATACGGTTTGTACTCCGGCACAATCTGCCCGATCTTGAGCTTGAGCTCATCTGAAGACTGATGATCCCCCAGAACCTCCCTCAATTCCTCGAACTTGCCTCGGAGTTTTTCGGTCTCCTGCGGTGTGGAGAGAAAGCGCATGATTTTCGGATGAGGCGTTTTTTCGATATTTTCGCCTACATAGCTCAATTCTTCATACAGCTTCTCACCGGGGCGAAGACCAGTATAACGGATTTCGATATCCTTGTCTGGTTCAAAGCCGCTCAGGCGAATCATGTTTCGCGCCAGATCTGCAATCTTGACCGGCTCGCCCATATCCAGCACGAAGATATCTCCGTTTTTCCCCTGAGTGGCACATTGCAGCACCAATCCCACGGCTTCAGGGATAGTCATGAAGAATCGGGTAATATTCCTGTGCGTCACTGTAACCGGGCCGCCAGCCTCAATCTGCTTGCGGAATGTCGGGATCACACTGCCCGAAGAGCCCAACACGTTCCCAAAGCGCACCGCCATAAACTGCGTCCCTTCAGAGTGGGCGCAGAGCGACTGCACGTAAAGCTCCGCCATCCGTTTGGTGGCCCCCATGACGTTGGTCGGGTTGATCGCCTTATCCGTGGAGATCATGATAAATCTGCCTACCTGATATTTCAGCGCCAGGTCCGCCAAAAGTGCCGTCGCAAAAGTATTATTCTTAATCGCCTCACTGGGCTGCATTTCCATGAGAGGAACATGCTTATGAGCCGCTGCGTGAAATACCACTTCCGGCCGGTACTTCCCAAAAAGCCCTTCCATTCTTTCCTGGTCAGAAATATCCGCTATCGCTGGCGTAACGATGCTTTTCCAGCCCTCCCCGGCATCCGAATTCAATAATTCCTGATGTATCAGGAACATCTGAACTTCACACTGCTCCACCAGAACTAATTTACCAGGGGCATATTTCAGAATTTGCCTGCAAAGCTCGCTGCCGATACTCCCTCCGGCTCCGGTCACGAAAACCGTTTTGCCCCGGATGATCCCTTCTATATTTGCCGTATCAAGCTTGACT
>JALNXY010000001.1 GCA_023230105.1 Verrucomicrobiota bacterium | reverse complement strand
CGGTGTGAGATGATATTGTCGTCGGGTTTTAATCCGCATTGTTCCCAAGAGCCCCCTTTCGGTGCGCCTGTTTTTGAGGCAATGCGTGTTATAAAAGTTGCCAGATGGGCAAGAGCGTGTTATCTTTTCAATCGTTGAATGTGAGTGACTCTGTTAAATTCTAAAGAAAGAAGAAAATAATGAATACAATAATGGCTCAGATGCCCGAAGGCGGCTGGTTTTTGATCTTCCTCGGATTGGGACTGGTCGTTGCGATCGTTCTGCTCTCTATTATTCTCAAGTTCCTCAGTATTTGGATACGCGCCCTCTTTTCAGGAGCCCGGGTGACTTATGTGGAACTGATGGCCCTCTGGCTGAGGAAGGTGCCCGTCGGTTACATTGTGGATAACCGCATCACGGCGATGAAAGCAGGATTGGAGGTTACGATTGATGATTTGTCGACGCACTACCTGGCGGGTGGAAACGTGGAGATGGTGATTCTGGCCCTGATCGCCGCCAAGAAGGCCGGTATCCATCTTAATTTTGACCGCGGTTGCGCCATCGACCTGGCCACCAAAGGAACCGGGAAAACCGTTCTGGACGCCGTCAAAACCTCGGTGAACCCCAAGGTGATTGATTGCCCCAGCGGAGCCCAGAGCCGCTCTTCCATTGATGGCGTGGCCAAGGATGGTATCGTCATCAAGGCCCGTGCCCGCGTGACGGTGCGGACCAACCTGGAGCGCTTCGTCGGCGGTGCCACAGAGGAGACGATTATCGCCCGCGTAGGCGAAGGCATCGTCGCCACCATCGGTTCAGCCTCTACTTACAAGGAAGTGCTGGAGAACCCGGACCGCATCTCCAAGACGGTGCTCGATAAGGCGCTCGACAGCAATACGGCTTTTGAGATTCTTTCGATCGATATTGCCGACGTGGATGTCGGCGAAAACGTCGGCGCGAAACTGCAGGCCGAGCAGGCCGAGGCCAGCAAGCTCATCGCACAGGCCCAGGCTGAAGTCCGCCGTGCCGCCGCCGTCGCACTGGAGCAGGAAATGATCGCCCGCAGCCAGGAGATGCGCGCCAAGGTGATTGAGGCCGAAGCTCAGGTGCCGCTGGCCATGGCCGAGGCTTTCCGCTCCGGCAATCTCGGGATTATGGATTACTTCCGGATGAAGAATATCCAGGCCGATACCGGAATGCGCGAGAGCATTTCCCAGGGGACCAAACCCACGACCGATTCCCAGGAGAAATCCAAGGGACCGGGAAAATAGGGTTCACTCTGAATGAGTGAGAAGAACTAAAGGTTCGTTTTCTCATGCCGCCGTTGGCCTCTTCACGGAGGTGCCGGCGGCTGAAAGACTGAAAAAATGAGCGGAACATTTCAAATGAGCACGATTTTAGCTGCCGGTGGAGGTTTTGATTTCTTCACCCTCATCGGAGTGGGTGTCTTTTTCATCCTCAGCTTTATCGCCAAAAGAGCCCAGAAAGTCGCGGAGGAGAAAGCTCGCCGTGAGGAACAAGGGTCTGGCTCTGCTCCCGTGCCACTGGCTGCGGAGGCCAAGCCCAAAAAACAGGATCTCTGGAGCAGCCTTGAGGAACAGCTTCGGGAAATTATGGGAGAAACCTCCCTGCCCAAGGCTCCCCCGAAGGAGAGTGCCGGGATCCAATTGCAGACTCAGCCGATGCGTCAGCGCGTTGAAATCCCCCCTCAGCGGCGGGACTCCTTTGAAGATGATTTTTCCGGGACGGAGGTTTCGTCGACTCCCGTTCTGAAAAAGGAGATCGATGTGCGCAAAATCGCCGCAGCTCCCAAAGCACGCGGTGTGGGCCAGATCAGGCGCGACCTCAAGAGCGAGCTCTCCCAGCTCAAAATCAAAGTTTCCGAGCATGTCAGGGGACTCGATGTCGAAGTGGATACCCTGCCGATCGGCTCGGTCAGAGCCAGCCGGATGGAATCCGAGAACGTGCCGGCCTATCGCCTGAGCCAGAATCTAAAATCGCCCAGGAGTTTGCAGGATTATATTGTTATTTCGACCGTTCTGGGGCCGCCCAAAGCTCTTTCCATGGAGAGTGATCTCTATGAAAAATACTAGCTCCGAACCCGCTATCCGTCCGTTTCCGAAAGTTTGGTTTCTCCTGTTGCTGATTCCTGCAGGAGCTCTTCTGGGGCTGATATTTCAGGGGAGCAATTTCTTCCTTCCTCTTTTCACGTTGGGGCTTGTGGCTTTCGGTGTCGTCTGCCTCCGGCAAGTTTCCGGGAGAGTGAAGCGTTGGGCGCTTTTCCTCTGGTTGGGATTGGCCCTGACGCTCGTAGGGGATTTCTTCCTCGTTTTTCAAGACGCGCCGATCGCCTCGCTGCATTTCCTTCTGGGGGTTGGCGGTTTCTCGCTGGCTCAAATCTGCTGGCTGGTTTTCTTTTTGCGGCTGGGACGTTTCAGCCGACGGGTTGGGATTCCTCTTTTTCTTTTCTACGGGGCCTTTTATGGTTTTGCACTCTATTCCGCGTTTCCGGCCTCTCACGAGAATCCGCTGCGGGTGATGATTGCTCTCTATATGGTTCTTTTCTGTACCAACGTGAGTCTGGCTGCCGGCGCCCGAGATCTGCCCGGTTCCCGTTGGCTTTTGATGGGGCTCTCGATACTTCTTTTTTCTGACACGATGATCGCTCTGGGACGTTTTATTTATGTGGGCCAAGTGCTTTTCCTGGTCGGTCCCACCTACCTGGCTTCATTGACCCTGATCGCTGTTGGGGCTTCTCGTTTTACCTTAAAGATGGACTTCTCGAAGACTGAGGACCCATTGCCTCAAAAAGAGACCGAGCCTTGATGCCCGATGCTTTTATGCAATGCGTGCCCACCACTTGACAAAATTTCACGATACCCATAGTTTTCCTATGGGTTTCCCGTAACATTGTCAAGTAACACAGATCCCGGACTTGACAAAATTTCATGATACCCATAGTATTCCTATGGGTTATGTGAAACAAAGTCAAGGAATCCGAAGATGAAACATGATGAGTTTTTCCGAAAGCACCCGGTTTTCACCGGAGAGGAGTTTGCCAAATATCTGTCATCTCTTGGTGAAGTCGGAGGGCGGACGCAGGAGACGCTCCTGACGTACTACCAGAAGGCCGGACGCGTCGTTCAGGTACGCCGCGGGTTGTATGCCGTCATTCCACCGGGAGCCGGGATCGATTCGTATCGGGTCGATCCGTTCCTCCTCGCTGCGAAGCTGACGCCGGATTCGGTGTTGACGCACCATACGGCGCTGGAATTTCACGGAAAGGCTTACTCGGTTCATACACAGTTCCCGTACTCAGCCTCCCGTCCGCTTGAACTTCTGAGCTTCCGCTCCCATGTTTTCCAAGGAACTCGGTTTCCGAATGCTCTCCTCCGCTCGGGAAAAACCCACTTCGGCGTTTTGACCGCGGAACGCGCAGGGATGGAGTTGCGGGTCGCTAGCCTGGAGAGAACTTTGGTGGACGTTCTGGATCGTCCGCACCTTTCGGGAAGCTGGGAGGAAATCTGGCGCTCGCTGGAGTCTGTCGAGTTCTTCGATCTCGATAAGGTCGTGGAATATGCACTCCTGCTCGGAAATGCAACCACCGTGGCGAAGGTGGGATTCTTCCTCGAACAGCACCGCGAACCGTTGATGGTGGAGGACCGCCATCTCAAGGCGCTTTATGATCTGCGGCCCCGGCAGCCGCATTACCTGGAGCGCGCAAGACGGACAGCCGGCCGCCTTGTGTCGGAATGGAACCTGGTAATTCCCGGAGAAGTTCTCGAACAGGCATGGGGGGAAGTATTATGAAAATCTCTCCCGAGAAGCTGTCCGCCGAAGCTGAAGCGACGGGTTTCAGACCGGATGTGCTCGAAAAGGTCGCACACCTGCTTGGACTGCTCAATGCCATGCAAAGCCACCCTTTCCTTAAAGGGAAGTTGAGTAGGGGGAAAGTAGTCGCTATTGCCAGCGCAAAATGACGACTTGCTTTTCCTGGTCGGCGCTTCTCGTTTCACCCTGAAGATGGACCCGGCGCGGACCGCGGAAAAATATCAGAATATTTTCCGGCAAAAGGGGTTGACAGAGTGGACTGAAAGTTCTAGCTTGACTCCGATGAGTGCTCTTAAATTGTATTTTGCCCCGGGATTCTCACGGAATGTCTGGCATCTTCTTTTGCTGGTACCGGCGCTCTTCTGCGCCGCCTACGTCATGGTGGATTTAGTGTTTACTCCCAGGCCCTATCTTCCTATTTCGCTTTCGATGCTGGGGCTTGTTGTCCTGGCCCTCCTCTGCCTCAGGAATGCATCCGGGTGCGTGAGGTACTGGTCTTTGTTCCTGTGGTCCGGATTATTCTTAATGGCTGCTGCGACTTTTTGCCCTGCGAGTACTTTCAATTATCAGCTATTCAATGTGCTGGCCTGTATCCTGTTGCTTGTCTTCTTTTGGAGTCTCGGACGTTTTAACTGGCGAATCGGTGTCCCTCTTCTTCTTTTATGCGTAGCCTTTTCCGGGGTTGTGTTTTATCTCACATTGGATTTCCTTGGTTTATCACTGTTGATGGCCTTTAAAATACCACTGTTGATCGCCTTTGTTTGTTTGGCCGGTTTCTTGGCATTTTACTGTCTCTGTGTAGTTCTGGCCTTTAGTGCCAAAGAGTTGCCCGGCTTCCGCTGGCTCGTTGCGGGATTCTCGCTCATTGTCTTGCAGATAACGACATCGACCCTGTTTTTGGCCCATTTTGTTAAATATTTGGCCCATTTTGTTAAATATTTGGCCCATTTTGTTAAATATTTAGACGAATGGACCTTGGTTTACGTGGGTTGTACCCAGCTGCTTTCACTTCTCTGCATCGCTGTCGGCGCTTCTCTCTTCACTTTGAAGATGGACCCCGCGAAATTGGAGGAGAGACTCCGGAAGGCCACCCCGGCCAAAGAGGTTGACAGCGGTATCTGAAAATTCTAGCCTGATCTCGATGAGCGCTTTAAAATCGTTTTTTGCCACGGACTTCCCAAAGAAAGTGTGGCATCGTCTTTTGCTGATAACCGCTCTTTTGGCCACCCTATTTATTATAGTGGATTTGGTGTTTACTCTCCTAGGTTCCATAATGGGTTTGGTGTTTACTTACAGAGCAGCCAACCTTCCCACTTTGCTCTTGATGCTGGGTTTTGTTGTTTTTGCCATCTTCTGCTTCCGGAAAGCTGCCGGCTGTGTGAGGTACTGGGCTTCGTTTCTCTGGTTGGGACTCTTTTTACTGTTTGCAGCGACTTTTTGTTCTTCGGGTTTTTCGAAAGATATCGACTATAAGTTGTTCCATTTGTTGGCTAGTATACTGTTGTTTGTTTTCTTTCGGAATCTGGGACATTTCAACCGGCGAATCGGTGTTTGTCTTCTTCTTTTATGCGTAGTCTTTTCCGGGGCGTGGCTTTATTCTTCCGTGTGGTTGCCTCATTCTTCCGTGTGGTCGTGGTATTTTTCCGAGGGAATGTCTCCCCCTTACTCGATGAGTTTCTTTGAGGTATTCCGTTCGATAGTCGGCTATTTCATAGTCCCTGTCTCTTTTGCCGTTTTCATAACACTTTACTGTTTTAGTGCGTTTCTAGCCTTAAAGGCCAAAGAGTTACCCGGCCTCGGTTGGCTTGGAGCAGGGGTCTTACTCCCTCTTTTTGGTGTTCTGGTGTTCTTAGTGTTCGGACTCTTTCTTGGTGGCGGCGAAGAAGCGGGTTTTGCCGCTTTACCCTATCTCATAATACCCCTTCTGACTTATCCGGTTCTTTTGACCGTCGGCGCTTCTCTCTTCACTCTGAGGATGGACCCTTTGGAATTGGAGAAGAGACTCCGGAAGGCCTCCCCGGCCAAAGAGGTTGAAAGTGTGAATTAAAAGGTTTAGCCTGATCTCAATGAGCGCTTTAAAATCATTTTTCCCCCCGGGCTACCCCCGGAATATTTGGAATCTTCTTTTGCTGGTATTCGCCCTCATCGCCACTGTATTTAACGTAGTGGGCGTAGTAGTTTTGGCGTTTTCTGTCAAGGGTGATCTTACCGATTTGCTTTTTTTTCCGGGGCTTGCTGTGCTTGGGGTTGTTGGTTTTGCTCTCTTGGCCATCTTCTGCCTCCGGAAAGCTTCCGGGATCGTGAGGTATTGGGCTTCGTTCCTCTGGTTGGGACTCTTTTTACTGTTTGTGGGGATTGTAGTTGCTCCCGCAAGTTATTCTATTGCCTATCAGTTGTTCTATTTGCTGGGCAGTATATTGCTGCTCGTTTTCTTTTGGAATCTGGGGAATCTTGACCGGCGAATCCTTGCTCCTCTTTTCCTCCTCTTTACCCCCCTTTGCGGAATACTGTTTATTTCTGAACCAGGGTGGAGTTGGAGTATTGCTGAGGTTGGATTTATGGTTGGGTTCACTGTTGGCTTTATCATCTGCTTTGTTTTTTACAGTCTTTTTGCGATTATGGCCGTGAATTCAAATAAGTTGCTCAAGCTGCCCGGATTCCGTTGGCTCTTTGCGGGATTCTCGTTCTTTCTCCTTGTTTGCGTGGCGGCTCCGTTGGTCGATTCCTATCTTGAAAACTATGGAGATCTGTTAGCTCCTCTCGTGTTAATTCTCATCCTGATTTCTCCGGTTCTTTTGATTGTCGGAGCTGCTCTTTTCACCTTGAAGATGGACCCCGCGCAGTTGGAGGAGAGGCTCCGGAAGGCCTCCCCGGCCAAAGAGGTTGAAAGTGTGAACTAAAAGGTTTAGCCTGATCTCAATGAGCGCTTTAAAATCATATTTTCCCCCGGGCTACCCCCGGAATATCTGGCATCTTCTTTTGCTGATATCCGCGTTCTTTGCCACCGCATTCACCATAGTGGATTTGGTGCTTATTTCCGGGGAGACTTTTCCTATTTTGCTCTTGATGCTGGGGTTTGTTGTTTTGGCCCTTTTCTGCCTCTGGAAAGCTGCCGGCTGTGTGAGGTACTGGGCCATGTTCCTGTGGTCCGGATTATTCTTGATGGTCGGAGCGACTTTTTGTTCTTCGCATTCTTCGAGTGCTATCACCTATCAGTTATTCCACTTGTTGGCTGGTATCCTATTGTTTGTTTTCTTTTGGAATCTGGGACGTTTTGACTGGCGAATAGGTGTTCCTCTTCTTCTTTTATGCTTAGCCTTTTTCGGGGTGGCGTTTTATCCCGCGATGGATCTCTTTAACGTATTTCCGAACAAAGCCTCTGTTTTTTTTGCCGGTTTCTTGGTACTTTACTGTCTTAGTGTAATTCTGGCCTTAAGTGCCAGAAAGTTACCCGGCTTCCCTTGGCTAATTGCGGGGCCCTCGCTCCTTCTTTTTGCGGTTCTGTTGATTTATGTGCTAGATCTCCTTTTTGGACACAACGAACAGTTGATGTTTGACGTTTTAGCCTATTTTTTTATCCTCTTACCGATTTTTCCGATTCTTATGATTGTAGGTGCGTCTCTTTTCACCTTGAAGATGGACCCCGCGAAATTGGAGGAGATGCTCCGGAAGGCCACCCCGGTCAAAGAGGTTGACGCGGTATTTAATAGTTTTGGCTTGGCCTCAATAAATGCTTTTAGATCGTTTTTTGCCACGGACTTCCCAAAGAAAGTGTGGCATCGTCTTTTGCTGATATCCGCGTTCCTCGTCACCGTATTCACCATAGTGGATTTGGTGCATATGATGTTTTTTTCCTCGGTCTATTATCCTGTTAGTGTATTGCTTTTGATGCTGGGGCTTGTTGTTTTTGCCCTCTTGGCCTTCTTCTTCCTCCGGAAAGCTATCGGGTGCGTGAGGTACTGGGCTTCGTTCTTATGGTTGGGACTTTTTTTGCTGTTTGCGGGGGGAATTTTTATTCATCTTGAGAGTTATTCTATTCCCCATCAGTTGGTCTTATTGCTGGGCAATATACTACTGCTTGTTTTCTTTTGGAATCAGGGAAATTTTAATCGGCGAACCCTCGCTCGTCTTTTCCTTATCTTTACCCCCCTTTCCGGAATAATGTTTCTTTCTGGCCTATGGTGGAATATTGCTGATGTTCGACTGATGTTTGGATTCACTATTGTCCTTATCATCTACTTCGTTTTTTACAGCCTTTTTGTGATTACGGACGTGAATTCAATCAAGTTGCTTAAGCTGTCCGGATTCCGTTGGCTCTTTGCGGGGTTCTCGCTCATTCTTTTTGCTATTCTGTTGATTTTGGCGGGCAATTCCTATTTTAAAAACAATATTGAGCCGTTTTTCCCTTTCTTGTTCATCCTCATCCTGATTTCTACGGTTCTTATGACTGTCGGTGCGTCTATTTTCACCCGGAAGATGGACCCCGCGAAATTGGAGGAAATGCTCCGGAAGGCCTCCCTGGTCAAAGAGGTTGATACGGTATCTAATAGTTCTGGCTTGGCCTCAATGAATGCTTTTATATCGTGTTTTGCCACGGGCTTCCCCAAGAACGTCTGGCAGCTTCTTTTGCTGATATCCGCCCTCTTTGCCATCGTATTCACCATAGTGGATTTGGTGTGTACTAACGAGGCCCGTTTTATATTGCCCCCGATTTCAGGGCTTGTTGTCTTGGTCTGTCTCTGTCTTTTGAAAGCCTCCGGCTGCGTGAGGTACTGGGCTTCGTTCCTCTGGTTGGGACTTTTTTTACTGGCTGCGGTGTCTTGTATTGTTTTTTTGAATCCTTTTTTGAATCGTTCCTTTACCAATCTATATCTACTGTTCTATTTGCTGGGCGATATATTGCTGCTTGTTTTCTTTTGGAATTTGGGAAATTTTAATCGGCGAATCCTCGCTCTTCTTTTCCTTATCTTTACCCTTATTCCCGGAATGGTATTAATAGTATCTCTCTCTGAACCGAGGTGGTGGGATACTACTGAGGCTGGACTGATGTATGGTACTATATGCATTATCGTCTACTTTGTTTTTTACAGCCTTTTTGTGATTATGACCGTGAATTCAATGAAGTTGCCCGGATTCCTTTGGCTCTTTGTGGCGTTTTCGCTCCTTTTCCCTTTTTGGTTTGTGGCGCTGGTGTTCGGCAATTTAGAAATTTTAGATAAAAATAGAGATTGGTACTTCGCTATATTCTTTCCCCCTATTCAGTTCTTGTTATTGATTTTTTCTCTGATTTTTATGATGGTCGGTGCGTCTTTTTTCACTTTGAAGATGGACCCCGCGAAATTGGAGGAGAGACTCCGGAAGGCCACCCCGGCCAAAGAGGTTGACAGCGGTATCTGAAAGTTTTAACCTCCTTTTGCTCTTTGAAAGGGTAGCGAATGCTGCCTGCTGTGTGTGTCTCAATTGAATGCAGGGAACTCCGGTGAAAATCCGGGACGGTTGCGCCACTGTGAAAGCTACAAGCTCCTTGAAAAGCCACTGGTCACATGACTGGGAAGGCGGGAGCGAGGTTTGAAGCTGCGAGTCAGGATACCGGTTCAGTTGTGCTTATCTGTCCTGTTGCTCCCGATAGGGGAGAGCAGGGCACTTCTCCGCAAAAGAGATGGATGAGGCCTCTATGTTCTGAGCTTGTGGGCGGACCCTCCTCAAAACAGAATTCACTTTTGAAAGCCTTCTTTCGTGATTTGCCGGGAGAAGGCTTTTTCATTTTTCGGAAAACCTTCTTCAACGGCGGCCTCTGTCGTATGAATCGAATGATATGAAGAAATGAGAAATCCGAAGATGAAGTTCTGGAAAATAAATAAAATAGTGAAGCCTCTGGCGTTGCCCCTTCTGGCAGCGGTCTGGGGATGTGCGGCCTCGGCACAGGCCTCCGCCTTTAGCCTGGAGGATATCAAGTACTGGGTCGGCAGCGGTGAACATCGGGCCGCGCTACTAATCGAGTGGAAGTCGCCCGAAGTTTTGAACAATACGGAGGTGCGCCCGCCTTCGACCACTCAGACTCTTGCCTGGGGCTATCGCTGGGAAGGAGAGGCCACTGCGGCCGATCTTTTCAATTCAATTGTTGCTGCGGACCCGCGGCTCTTTGCCGTACTTTCAGAAGATACCGGTTTTGGCTCGATGGTTCTCGGGCTGGGCTATGACCTGAATGCGAATCAGGTTTATGGAATTCAAACCGCGGCCGATACCTGGGCCTATTCCCCTCTGGCCGCTCTCACCGATGTCCGTCAGGGCGTCATTACCGGCTCCTACAACGTGGCCGATGTGGCTCAATCTCTGGATACGGCCGACCTGTACTGGGGCGGCGTCTACGGTCCGGGCTGGGAACTCTGGTGCGAAGCCGGCAGCGGCGGCGCTTTCGATCAAATTCCCGATTTTGGCCCGAGTCCTTACTGGACGCCCGATGACCCGCTCATGCCCTGGAGCGGGACTCATGGCCAGTGGGATTATGCCGCACTGGGGTTGAGCGGAACCGCACTCTCCGACGGCTCCTGGATTGCGCTGACGGTTTCAGCCGGTGGCCTGGATTACATGAACCCTGAGGATCCGGGCACGTTTGCCTACAATTGGCATAAAGCGGCACCTACGTCTCAGGTCGTCGCGGCGGACACGGCCTCGAGCCCCTATCCGTTGGAGCTGGCAGAGGCGTTGCCGCCCTTCAGCCGCTCTACTCTCTACGCCGACCCCCTGGCCGTATTGGGTGAGCCGACCACGATGGCTCAGAACCTCGCTTTTTTTGGTCTGCCCGATCCCTTCCGGGTCAAACTGGTGGAGCCGGCTTATAATCTGGACCTGGATGGAAATAAAACGCTACTGACTCTGGAAGAAGATTCCGGGGAGACCGGCACGGTTTATGGATCGGTCACGGTTAAATTCGACCACCCGGTTTATGACGAACCGGCGAATCCCTACGGGGTTGATTTCCTGGTTTTCGGCAATACGTTCTATGTGGGCAAGGGTTTTGTCAGCGATACGACCGATATGAGGAGCTACTTCCTGAGCGGCGGAGCTTTCGCTGAGCCGATGAAGGTCTCGGTCAGCCCCGATGGCGAGCGCTGGTATACTTACGAAGAGGGACCCTACTGCGACACGACTTTCCCGACCCACGGTTTCCACTGGGACGCCGGACTCTTTGAGCGCACTGGCAACGGCTGGACAAAGAAGAAAATGGATTTCACCAAACCGGTGAATCCCGCCCTGTCGAGCGTCCTGGGCGTTGCGGAGAGCTACCTCTCTGCAGCCGATGCCATCAGCCTCTATGCCGGCAGCGGAGGCGGAACCGGTTTCGATTTAGCGGAGTCGGGCTTTGACTTCATCCGGTTTGTTCGTGTGGAAGCGGCTGACGGTTTTTCGGGCGGTGAGATCGATGCCTTTTCTGCCGTGCGTCCTGCCCTCGTGGGTGAATCCCTGACTTTGAGTCCGGGCAATATCGGCGAGGACCCGCAGCTTGAGCCCGCAGAGCTTTTCTTCCGGAATCCCGCATCCATTTCGGAGACACTCCTGGCGCTTCGTTTCCGGGAGCTCAATAGAATCGCTCTGGTCAGCACGGAGATTCTGCGTCCGGAAGAAGAGGCTCTCGGCACTCTGCCGGTTCAGCCTCTGAAGGCCTTGGGTCTCCGGGTGGAGACCTTGACGGGCCTTGAGGATGTGGTGCTCCGGTTCCGGGCAGAACTCTCTCTGGATTGCTCCTCTTTTTACCAGGGCAGCGGTTCCGATCTCGAGCTCTGGAGTCTCGGCGTGGAAGAGGGAGCGGCCTGGCAGCGTCGGTCTTTCAGCTTTGATCCAAGTTCGGGGTGTCTGCTCCTTGAGGACGTCTCGAGCTCGCTCATGTTGGCAGTGGCGCGGATGGAATCTCCGGCTCTTTCAATCGCGGTTTCCGGCGGAAAGGTTCTCATTAGCTTTAAGCCGCAGCCCGGTTGGGTTTATGCACTGGAGCGCTCCTCAGATTTGGCCCGGGAGACTGGCTGGGAGTTGATCGCAAACTTCACCCCGGAGAATTCCGACTCGCTCACCTGGGAAGAGGAGATTTCGCCCGAAGGCCAAACCTTCTTCTATCGCCTGAAACTTTCGCGGGAATAGCGCCTTGAAGAACTTATTACGACAAGAGAAACGAGCTTGCCGCTCGAGGGGGAATGCAGCCCCTTCGGGCGGAGGCTTCACGCTTGTGGAGCTCCTGGTCGTCATTGCCGTTATTGCGATTCTGGCCTCTCTTTCATTGCCGGCCTTGAGCCGCGCCAAAGAGAAATCCCGGTCGGTCAATTGCCTCAATAATCTTCGCCAGATGGCCATTGCCGCCCATGTCTACACGGTGGATTTTGAGGATTACTATCCGATCGCTTACTCCTCGGAATTCACCGGGGGAAGATATACGGCCGTGGCGTGGGATTTAACCACGAGCTATGGCGTCGGACCGGAGCCGGTGGTGCGGCCGGGACTTCTCTGGCAGGGCTATGGCGCCGCGAAGGTGCAGCAGTGTCCCTCTTTTCGGGGCGGTGCCAACTGGTCGGTCGATCCTTTTACCGGTTACAATTATAACACGAGCTATATCGGCCACGGAGAAGGGGAGAGTATCCCAGAGCCGGCACGCGTAGCGGACCTCCGCCATCCGATTCGGACGATTCTCTTTGGCGATGGCCAGTATTCGGCCGGTGCCAATAAATTCATGCGTGCTCCCTGGCCCAATCCGGGCGACGCCTCTTTCCGGGGCCGCTGGTCCGGTACCCAGGGCTTTCGCCATCACGGCCGCAGCAATGCCGCCTTTTGCGACGGACATGCCCGCTCTTTGCCCGATCGCTTTCTGGAAAACAAAGACGGTGCCGAAAACGTCGCTTCCGGCACCGGCTTTCTTTCGCAGGATAACTCACTCTACAATCTGGAGTGAGCCCGCTTCGCTTTTCCTATTGATGGAAACTCTTTGTGATAAACTCCAGAACGGTCGGCAGAGCGCTCCGCCAGTAATCCCAGGTATGGCCGCCATCGCGCACACGGTATTCATGCGGGATTTCCTTCTTTTTCATCGCAATATGAATCTGCGAATTGCCTTCATAGAGGAAGTCATCGTCGCCGCAATCGATATACCAGCGAACTGAGGATAAGGCGCGCTTCTGATCGTCGGTGGCGTTATTGATCTGCCAATGCGGGTTGAGGCTTCGCAGATATTTGAGTGTCTCTTCCGGGTTAAGCGAGGCATCCCTTTCGACCATCTGCTTGACGGTCGCTTCGTCATCGGAGTTTCTCAGAGCGCCGCTCAGAGGGCAGGCTGCTGCGAAGAGTTCAGGATGATGCATCGCATAAATGAAGGTGCCGCCGCCGCCCATGGAAAGCCCGGAGATTGCACGGTAGCGTTTTTCGGAGCGGACCCGATAGGTCTTTTCGATGAAGGGGATCAGCTCATTAAAGAAATAATCCTCGTAGCGGTATTCGCCCTTGAGGTCGTTGAAATAACCGCGCCGGACGCTGTTGGCATCGGGCATCACGATAATCATCGGGGTGGCTTTGCCTTCGTTGATCGCTTTATCGGCAATGTGCAGCACTTCGCCGAACTGTACCCAGCCCGATTGATCGTCCCCGGCTCCATGCAGAAGATAGAGGACCGGGTATTTGCGGTTTGAGGTCTCGTAATCGGGAGGAAGATAAATCGCGTATTTGCGATCCATGTTGAGGATTTCGCTCTTCATGGTGAGCTCATCCTGAACCGTTCCGGTTTGCGCCGATGCTCCGTTCTGAAGCACGATCATCATCGCCGCGCTCAATAAGAGGAATAATTTTTTCATAATAATTCTCAAGTAAGACTAATTCTAAAAGCAGAGGCATTTTAAACCCTTCAGTGAGAATGTAAATAGGAAAGATTCGGTGCGCCTGTTTTGAGGCAATGGGGTGCCCGAAACCGGTTGCATGTTTTGTTTGTAATTTGCGGGCAATGGAGAGCATACTCTCGCCCATGAATGATGAGCAAACAACCAGCCGCCGCGGCCTTAGTCGCAGAGGGTTAATTATCCTATGGCTTATTGTTGCCGTCGTTATTGCTTCGTTCTTTTTAGGTCGGGGTAAGGTCTACATGAACGCCTCACGCACGCTGGGGCCTGAACCGGTGAGCGACCTCCAGCAACTCCCTTTTGAGGTGAGCGGTTCCGAAGCCCAGCTCAAGTATAGAATACATGTGAAGCTTCAGACCGGCATCGTTCATTTCCGGCTCATTCGCCCGGATGGTGTTGTCATTGTCGATTCCGCAGGGAAAATATTCTCCCAGGCAGGACCGAATGAAGACAAGCACTTTCCCGTCGGCCGATACATGGCTGAGATCCGTGCAGAACAAGCCCTCGGCACTTGGACGCTTGCCATTCACGACGGCAACTATTCTTCGCGCCTGAATTCATCGGCAATTATTACCGGCAAATTGATGGTTCTGGTCGGAGCGCTTGCTCTCCTCTTTTGGCGGAGGCGAACACGCGTTGCCTGGACCTATTTCGGCATCGGCGCTGCGCTCTGGGCCGTGGGTGTCGCCCTGAAATTCGGTTGGGCCTTTGCTTTCAATAAATCAATCCTCGTGGACATTAACAGGGCGCTGCCTGAACCTGCGGCATGGGTAGCGGGTGCGCTCTATGTCGGGCTCCTCACCGGTGTATTCGAGATCGGGGTAACGATCCTGGCGGCAAAGCGGTGGCCGTTTCTTTCGCAGAATTCTGAGCGGGCAATCGCAGTGGGAATCGGTGCCGGAGCGTTTGAGGCCATCATTCTGGGACTGGTGGCTGCGCTGGCATCGCTGACATCCGGGACGCAAGCCGCAGCGGCAGGCTCCGTCTCACTGATATTCCTGCCGGCGGTGGAGCGTATCCTCGCGCTTCTCTGCCATGCCTCATCCCGTGCAATGGTATTCTTTGCTGTGGCGGCTCAACGTCCGCGCTGGGCTCTCGGGGGCTTTATTCTCATGACGGGCCTGGACACCGTTGCAGCCCTTTTCCTTCTCTCCAAAGAACCGGCCTTGATGAATCCCTGGCACCCTGAGCTCGCATTTCTCCCCTTTGCCCTCATCAGCATCGCCCTATTAGTCTTCCTATCCAAAGCCTGGCCAAAAGAGCATAGAGAGTGTGAGTAAGGGGAATCGTTTTAATGAAGAGGAAGAGGGGGTTAAAAAAGAAAATGGCTCCAGAAGTAGGGCTCGAACCTACAACCCATCGGTTAACAGCCGATTGCTCTACCATTGAGCTATTCTGGAACCAGATTTCAGGCTCCCTCACGGGGGCCAATGGGCAAACATTCTACTCCACTCTTTTTCTATTGCAACACAAAACAGGAAAAAATAACTCCGAACCGGCCGGAAGTGCCTCTCTTTCCCTGTCCGGCACCGGTCGGAATCGCGAAAAAAAGCCCGAAAATCCCGCTTTTTCCCCTCTTTAACCGGGCTCTCCTTGCCTCACGGGGGTAATTGGGTTAGAATACGTTGCGTTAGTTATGGAAGTCAGAAATGTGAACGAAGTGCCGGCCTTCATCACGAAGGATAGCTCCGAAATTCGGGAGATCATGGCCTATCGGAATTCCGGGATTGCCGCCCAGAGTCTGGCTCAGGCGACCGTCTATCCGGGCCAATCGACCGAGGAGCATTATCACCCCCGGACCGAGGAGATTTATTATATTGAGAAGGGCAGGGGAAGAATCCGGGTCAATGGAGAGAGCCGCGATATCGGCCCCGGGGATGCCATCGGGATGCTGCCGGGCGATGTCCACAAGATATGGAATATGGGCGAGGAGCCGCTCCAATTCCTCTGCTGCTGCACACCCCCTTATGAACACGAAGATACCGTTATGACGGAAGGAGATACTCAATCATGAAACGCATTAAAATTTTAAGGAACCGTTTTTGCTCCAGGCTGTTGCCCGCATGGACTCTCAGAATCATGGCCGCTCTTCTACTCCTTTTCCTGGCAGTGGGGATGCGCGCCCAGATGCCTGAGCCTCCGGGTCAGGTCAAGCCCGGAGAGAAAGCCGTCCACGAAGCCTACCTCTTTGCCCACATGATGGATGCCGATTACGGGAGGCTCTATTACAGCGTCAGCCGGGATGGCCTGCACTGGAAGCAACTCAATGGCGGCAAACGGGTTTTTGAGAATTACCGCGGCCATGCGGATATTTGCCGGGGTCATGACGGACGCTATTACCTGGTCGGCAACCGGGGCGATGACCAACCCGATATCAATTTCTGGGTTTCGGAGGATCTGATCCGCTGGGAGAAATACAGCGACTACTCGCCGAACCTGGAGACGATCCCCGATTATCCCCGCGTGATGAAGCGGATCGGTGCACCCAAGCTTTTCTTTGATACCGAGAGCCGCCAGTATCTCCTCACCTGGCATACGACTCATGATTTGGGCAAAACCGATCTACCCGAACCGTACTGGGCTGGGCAGCGGACGATTTACGCCCTGAGCAAAGACCTGAAAACCTTCTCCGAGCCTCCTCGGAAAATCTTCGGCTGGCCGGAAATCGCGACCATCGACACCATTATCCGCAAGGTGGGGGATACCTACTTCGCCATCTTGAAAGATGAGCGCTACCCGACACTGGATTGGCCCACGGGGAAAACCATCCGCATTGCCCGTTCTTCGGCGCTGACCGGACCCTACGAAAAACTCAGTGCGCCGCTCACTCCCAGTTTCCGCGAGGCTCCCACGCTGATCCCTTCGCCCAACGGCAAAGCGTGGTATCTCTACTATGAGCAGTACCCCGGGGTCTCTTACGGGCTTTCGGTAGCCGAGCGCTTGGAGGGCCCCTGGTTCCAGGTTGCAGGGTACCAGCGTCCGGATTGGGATAAATACAGCCTTCCGCCGGAGGTGCGCCACGGCAGCATGATTCCCATTTCGCTCAAGGAATACGAGAAACTGCTTGAAAAATTCAAGCTGGAGCCGGAGGCAAAATAGTAAAAAATATGCCGGTTTTCGCGTGTTTTTAAAAAACACAACCCGTTGGAAATAAAGCGTTTTAATTTATTTTTAACTGGGTGATAGTTGGGATTTAGGGATTGTCCTATTGAAAAAGGAGGGCTAAACTATCGCCTGCATGAGTTATAGCAGACGTAATTTCATTAAAGCTGCCGCAGGCGTGGCAGCAGGTGCATTGGCGACGCCTTATATTGCCACTCAGTCCAAAGCTCAGAGTGCGGGTGGCAATGGTGGCAAACCGCTCAAGATTATTCATTTTGTTTCGGATGGGACGAGCCCGTCCATGGTGACCATTTCGGATATTTTTTCCCGAACGGTTCGCGACCGCGGCCTTTGCTGGCTGGCGATGAGCAAGGATGAGAATGCCCATACCGGATTGATGGACGTGGCCTCTCTGAGTTCCTGCGTGACCGACAGTTCCGCTTCCTCTTCCGCATGGGGCTGCGGCTGCCGAATCAATAACGGCGCGGTCAACTGCCTGCCCGATAAAACGCTCCTCAAACCCCTTTACGAACTCCTGCGCGAACCACATTGGAAGCGCGGTCTGGTGACGACGACTGAAATCACGCACGCCACTCCGGCGGGCTTTGGCTCTGCCTGCGAAAGCAGAGGTGACACCACTGCGATTGCAAATTATTATCGCACGCTGGAAATCGACGTGCTCCTGGGCGGCGGTCAAAGTATCTACAAGGATAACATGCTCGAAGAGTATCGCCGTTTCGGATACCAGATTGCGAAAACGTCGGACGATCTCAAGAAGATTGATACCGGCAAAAAGGTGCTGGGCCTCTTCGCCGGCGGTCACCTGCCGATGACGATTGACTGGCTGAACCACAAATCGCTCCAGGCGACGGTTCCGACCTTGGCCGAAATGACGACTAAGGCGCTGGAGATGCTTGGGGCCAATGACCGCTTCATCCTCCAGGTTGAGGGCGGCCGCGTGGACCATGCCTGCCATTCCTCCGATGCCCCGGGCGCGATTTATGATCATCTGGCTTTCGACGATGCAATTCAGGTAGCTCTGGATTACCAGAAGGCTCATCCCGAGACCCTGATCGTGGTGACGGCCGATCACGGCTGTGGCGGACCGAGCCTCAACGGAATGGGCTCGAACTACGGCGACACTCCCGCGCTCCTGGCCAATATCCAGAAAGCCAAGGGCTCTTTTGAGAGACTAACCAGCGGATTGAAGAAGTGCGGCAATGCCCCGCAGGTTCAGGCTTATATCGAGAAGAACTACGAGATCAAGCTCACGGCAGAGCAGGCCAATTGGCTCCTGCTGGTTCGCGATGAACGCCACACGGAAATTTATGGCCCCATCAGCGGTTATACAGGCCAGCTGGGCATGACACTCGCCAATCACTTCGGGATCAGCTGGGGTTCGGGCAATCACTCCGCCGATTTCGTGGCACTGGTGGCCAAGGGACCCGGATCCGAGCGCTTTAAAGGCCTCATCCGCAACACCGATATTTTTGGGCACTACATGGATTTTGCGGGACTCAATTTCCGCAACAAGCAGTGGACGGGTAAAACGGCACAGGCGGTGTCCGTTCCCATGAGCGCTCACTGGTTGGATACCCAGATTGCATAAGGGAAAAGCCTTTCGAGGCCGCAACAAAAAAAGGATTTAGATGGCGAGCTCTGAAGAGATTAAAAAGGCGTTGGAGGAGATACGCTACCCGGGTTACTCCCGGAGTATCGTCTCCTTCAACATCGTCAAGGATATCCGCTCTACGGAAGAGGGAACCGAAGTCGAACTCCAGCTCACGACCGATAAGGAAGAGGTGATCACCTCCTTGCGTAACGGCGTGGAGCGGGTAGTCGGCGAACTGACCGGAAAACCGGTGCGGGTTCTCGTCACGACTCCTTCGGGCACCCGTGATGCCGGGCCGACCGTCACTGACCCCTTCGCCCAGCAGAGCAATATCCCCGGGGTGAAAAACGTGATCGCCATTGCCAGCGGCAAGGGCGGTGTGGGTAAATCGACCCTGGCGGCCAACCTGGCCTGTGTCCTTGCGCAAAAAGGATACCGGGTCGGTCTCCTGGATTGCGATATCTATGGCCCCAGCATCCCGCTCATGATGGGCGTCCGGGGCCAACCGGAAGTGACCGATGACGAGATGTTGATCCCGCCCGAGCGCCATGGAGTCAAGCTGATGAGTATCGGCTTCCTGGCCGAGGATGGCGCCCCGGTTATCTGGCGCGGGCCTCTGATCATGAAAGCCATCCAGCAATTCCTCATGTACGTGGTCTGGGGTGAGCTCGATTTCCTCCTGGTGGATTTGCCGCCGGGCACCGGAGATGCGCAGCTCTCACTTTGCCAGACGGTGCCGCTCAGCGGCGGCATCGTGGTCACGACGCCTCAGGAGGCCTCCGTCGGAGTGGTACGCAGAGGCATCGCGATGCTCGAGCAGGTCAAGGTTCCCATCCTGGGAATCGTGGAGAATATGAGCGGCTTCGTGACGCCCGACGGCCAAAGCATTCCTATTTTCGGCACGGGCGGCGGACGCGGTGAGGCTGAGCGGCGCGGATACCCGTTCCTGGGTGAGCTTCCTCTTTACGTCAGCATTCGCGAGGGGGGGGATCGAGGCGTGCCGATCGTGGTTTCCGCTCCCGAATCGGATGCGGCCCTTGCCATAGGGCGAATTGCCGAGGCGATGATCGCTAAACTCAATAAGTTTCAAAACAAATGAACGAGGATAATTCAAAACCCTCCCCGGAGGAGACCAAAGAGTTGGAAAAAAGCTCAGCCGCTCTAAGCGAAGCGGATGTATGGGAGACGCTCCGGATGGTGTTCGACCCGGAGCTCCCGGTCAGCATTGTTGACTTGGGGCTGGTTTACGATATCCGGATAGAAGGAAAAAGCGTCTTTGTGAAAATGACCCTGACCATGCCCGGATGCGTCATGGGGCCCAGCATTGCCGGCGATGCGCAGAATCGCATCCTGGCCTTGCCCGGCGTCGAAGAGGCTAACGTGGAAATCGTCTGGGATCCGCCCTGGCATCAGAGCATGATGAGCGAAGAGGCACGCAAACGCCTCGGTCTGGAATAGCCGCAGAATCCGGAAGAAATCCTTTCAAAGCGCGCAAGGTTGTCAATCAGCCTTGCGCGTTTTTTCTTTCCCGTACCAGACTTTCCAGAGGGTCAGACCGTGCGCCGGAGCGGACATCCCGGCCGATTCGCGGTTCTGTTCCCGGAGCATTGATTGGACCGTCTCGGGCGTAAACCGTCCCAGGCCAACCTGCACCAGAGTCCCCACGATGCTGCGGCACATCTTGTAGAGGAATCCGTCGCCGCGGATGATGAAGGTCAGGTGGTAGCCTCTGCGCTGAATGCGGCAGCAGAGGATTGTGCGCACCGTGTTATCAATCCATTTATTATGAACGCAGGCAAAAGAGCGGAAATCCTGGCGTCCCTCCAAATATTTTGCTGCCCGGCGCATTGCCGCCAGGTCGAGCTTCCGGGGTACATGCCAGACCCGGTTTTGAAGGAGCGGGTTCATCCCGGCGTGGTTCCATACCTGGTAGCGGTATTCCTTAGCCGTCGTGTGGTATTGAGCGTGGAAATTCTGTGGGCAGCGCAAGACCTGCTGGATGCGGATATCTTCGGGCAGATGCGCATTCAGGGCCAGAGTGAGCTTCTGGTGCGGGATGCGGAATTCTTTTTTGGGGACGTCGGCATGAGCGATCAGCGCCAGAGCATGGACTCCCGCATCGGTTCGGCTGCATCCGTGGACGCCCAGAGAGCCGGGAAAAAGTTTTTTCAGAGCCTCCTCAACGCACTGCTGCACGGCCAGGCCCGATAGCTGAAACTGCCAACCTGCATAGCGGCTTCCGTCAAAAGCGATGACCATTTTGAAGCGGTAGTAACCGGGCCGGGGAAAACTGCCGGTGGCCGGGTGAAGCCCTTCTTTGGAAGACAAGCTCTCAGGTGTGGAATCGGTAATGGGGGTGCTCATGGTCCTGGTCAGCTCCGGCGGCAAGGCCCAAAGAAGAAAGAAACTCTACTCGAGAGCTTCCCCATTTCAGAAAACAAAATATCGAAATTATCCCTGTCTGTTTCTGGATTCATTGCCCGGCAACCGCCGCAGGACTCTTTTAACATTTCTGCTCTCTTGCTTCAATGAATTCCTGGGAAAGAGCACTCGCGCCTATATATCTTCGAGCATCTGGTCTACCACGATCGGGTTGCCGTCGAGCTCATTGACGAATTTCCCGCCGTTCTGCCGCTTATTCCTGCTGAGGATTCTCAAGAGTTTACTGAGTTTATCGTGCGTGACCGGCTTGGTCAGAATGCCGTCGACCTTCTCCAGATTGTAGTGATCGTCAACGTAGACATCGGCCGTAACGATGAAGATTTTTATCCGGTTGCCGCCGGGCAGTTCGCGTATTTCCTGAGCCAATCTATCCCCGTCCATGCCCGGCATTTTGAGATCGCTGAAGATCAAATCGATTTTCTGACTCTTGACCACTTTAATCGCCTCTTCTCCGGATGTTACCGAGATCGGGGAGAAACCCTCGCGCCTCATCATGCGGTCCAGAACTTTCAGGTTCAGTGCCTGATCATCCACCAGAAGCACCTCACTGGAGAGGAGCGAAATATCCACGACAGGGGTAGGGCTGTCTTTCTCCCACTCTTTTTCTTTCGAGGAATCGGTTTCGCTATTTACCGCTTCGAGTATGACGGTAAAGGTGCTCCCTTTGTTCTCCTGGCTTTCTATCTCCATGTGGCCATTCATCGCCTGAGCCAGCTTGCGCGAAATGCTTAAACCCAAACCGGTGCCGGGGATCTGTTCCTGTGTTTGATGTTCAGAGTGCTGTTGAGAGAAGGGAATGAACATCTTCTTTTGATATTCTTCGGAGATGCCGCTCCCGGTATCGCGAACGCTCAATCTGAAGGTTCCCTTTTGGCCGGGCTTTCCGGAGAAGTCTGCCTTGACGCAAATGTCTCCTTCCTGAGTAAATTTGAGGGCGTTACTGACCAGGTTCAGAATGATTTGCCGGAGCCGAATTGTATCAAGCCAGAGAACGGGCATATCCGGGGGGCATTCAAACGAAAGCTTCAGATTCTTTTCTTTGGCCTTCTGATGGAAGATGGCTTCGACTTCCTTGAAAAGTGTCGAAACCCGCACCTGAATCGGGTGAATAACCATCTGGCCTGCCTCGAGCTTGGAAAGGTCCAGGATGTCATTGATCAACATCAATAGCGCTTTGCTGGAGAGATGAATTGCGGAGAGATATTCGCGCGCATCTTCCGTATTGATAGAGCGGTCCTGCAGGAGCTCCGTGAAACCGATCAGCGCATTGAGAGGTGTCCGGATTTCGTGGCTCATCGTGGAAAGGAAGTTGCCCATGGCCTTCTCCGCCTCACGAGCTTCCTTGGAAACTTTTTCCAGCTGCATCCGCTGTTCATATTCCCGGGTGACATCCCGAAGCACCATTACGGCTCCGAAAATCCTTCCCCGACTGTCCCGGATAGGAGAGACATTGTAGGAGATGTTATACTCTCTGCCGTCGCTCGAGCATAAATGGGACTGCTGGGATTGAGGAACGGAGAGACCCTTGGTCAGAGTCTGCTTGAGCAGAGAGTTGATTTCTACCGGAGAGCGCGTTATGGAGTTGTAGAGCTTGAGCACCGAATCAATCGGTTTGCCCACGGCGCTGCCTTCCGTGCATTCGAGAAGATTTTCTGCAACCGGGTTGATGATGGCGATACAAAGATATTGATCGGTAACGATGACCGCGTCTGCGATGGATTTCAAGGTCAGGTTCAGCTGTTCTGCATACCTCTGTGCCTGATCCCAATTTTTGCGGCTGCGACTGAAAGCGACCAGAAGCAGGATCGAGAGAATAACGAAGATAATGCAGACCGTGGTGATGATCTGAACCTTATAGGTTTGGTATAAGCCCGGCGGCTGATTGAGAAGAATCGCTCCGGGCGGAACCCCGGAAAGCGAAGCTCCGTCTTTTATGAGCCAGTTCCAGTTAAGGACAACCTTGGGCGGCAGAGGGGTAAATTCAGGATTAATTTCTTCCCCGCTCAGCATCGCCCTTACATGGGCAGCGGCATCCTCACCCGCAATGGCTGGCAGGACCATGCTTCCGCCAAGAATTGCATGTTGCAGGTAAGCATACCGCAATGCGAAGGTGGGAATTTGTTCTCTGGCAAGGTAATCGGTATAATCCTGACCCATACTCATTGTTTCGGAAGACGAAACATCTTTATCGTCCCATGCGTGGAAGATTACAATAACGTCTTTACTGATTTTATTGAGGAAATCCGTGAGCTTTCTCGGGTTTTTTGCGTGTTCGTAAATGTCCATGAGGACGAGTTCGACTCCCAGATATTGGGGAACTTGAGCCTGAATGACCTTTTTAACATGGAGTCCCTGGGGAGTTTCGTCCGTTAATAAAACAACCTTGTGGCGGTCGGGGAAAAGCCGCAGAGCCATATCCAACGTCTCTTTGGGGTCCAGAGTCAGAATGTTTCCCCCTACATGGGCGCGAGGAGAGGCCTTTTTTGCATTCGGATCGGTGATGGCTGTATAGAAAATAACCGTTTCCGGAGCGATTTTATCCAGGTTTGCCTCGATTAGTTTTTTGGCTTCATCTCCGAAAGTCACCACAGCCTTGTAGGTGCCGGCTTCCAGATTACCAAGGTAGGGCTGAAGTTTTTGCTGAGGGGTCGTGAGCTGATCATGATCACTGTTCGCGTTGAGCTCGAGTTGGGAAAAAAAGCAGGAGTATTCGCTGTTATTCTGTATTTCCCGCATGAAACTCCAGGCGATATCGTAGTGATGCAGAGAGGCGAGGGTATACGAGTAGACCAGAAGGAACTCTTTGGTCTGACCCTTCAGAGGCACCTGTGCGGAAAGCTTTGCCGGAGATAAAAGGAAAAGGAAAACGATGACCCACAAGGTCGACACCCATGAACAAGGGGAAAGCAGATTGCGTAATAAACTACTTTCTTTTCTCATGACCTCTTAAAATAACTTACAGGTATAAAAGAGAATTCATCGGGGGGATCGGCATTGATTGATTCTCTCATGTGTGCTCTCTAATTTTCTTTCAAGGAAGGGGAGTCAGGAATTAAAGCACCCAGAATCGGCTTCACCCACTGCCCATTTTTCACATCGAAGACGATAAAGTCAGAGTCAAACTGCCAGTATCCCCAGCTCCAGCCCATTTTCTCAGCGGTCCGGCAGACCGAGTCGGTGTAGCGAACCCGGCCCTCCATCGGGGCCTTGTCGTAAGCGCCGAACTCTCCCAGGTA
Organism: Verrucomicrobiota bacterium; assembly: GCA_023230105.1. Classification (GTDB taxonomy): domain Bacteria; phylum Verrucomicrobiota; class Verrucomicrobiia; order Limisphaerales; family UBA1412; genus UBA1412. The sequence continues at coordinate 218,516 of JALNXY010000001.1, read as the reverse complement.
GATCTGGCGATTGTTTTCCAGTGCCCAGTCCTGCACTTTCTTGAAGTGCTCAGTGACGGCGGCTAAATCCGCCTCGCTTCCCCAGGTGACGCCGCTGGTCTCCTGCAATTCCTTGCCGGCCCAGCTGGCACCCTGATGGGTGAAGCGCATCGGCAGATAATAGTGAACCGTGACGATGAGGTTCCTATCTTCCCCGGGCAGATTCAAAGTATCGAGTTTATTAATGCTGTTCCACTGGGTGGGGCCGATTACGACCGGGCGCTCGGGGTTATTTTTGCGGATAATTGCCAGAGCCTCCTTGTAGTAAACTTCCCACAAAGCGGCATCGAGCTTATCATGGGGTTCATTCAGGATCTCAAAAATGACCCGGTTGGAGTAGCCCGAGAATTTGTCGGACATGGCTTCCCAGAAGGCGATGAATTTGGCCTTGTTCGCCTGTGGGTCTTTACTCAGTGTCTGGAATTCGTGTAAATCAATGATGATCTTGAGGCCGTTGCGCAGCGAATTATTCACGATCCAATCCAGCGTCGACTCCCAGCCCTCGTTGAACTTGATATTTCCCTCTGATTCGGTCATGTGGCGGAAAGGATGGAGATTCAGCCGGACGTGGTCGAAGCCTGCCGCCTTGATCTTGGGGAAAAAATCCTCCTGGAACCGCCGTTTTTCGAATTGATTCCAGATCGGGTCATAACCCAGGACGTTCACACCGCGGCCCAAAATCAGGGGCTGGGGCGTCATGGTATTTTGAGCCTGAACTGCCGCTGCTGAAGTCTGTTCTTCAGAACCTGCTGCATGACTGGTGGATACGAATGCCGCTGCAAATGTCATTGCACATACGGCCGCACACACCCATGAATAAAAACTTTTAGCATTCACTCTCGAGTATTTCCTGTTAAATTGTTGTTTGTTATATTGTTATAGGCTGTCGCAGTATCTTAAGTGGTTATCCTGAGTCTATCAAATCTTTCTATCTTCTGATAATCAGCCTCGGGATCGCTCTCGAAGAGGAACCCTCCTGAGCGGCTCCCCGGGTCGGATTTTCCGGTAAAAGTGAACGAGCCGGAGCCGGTGCAGATAAGGCTCCGGAAAAGATGCCGTTGGGTTGAGAGCTGCCGGGCAGAGTGATTCGTCCGGGAGTGCTCACGCCTGCCGCAGTGGGGTTGAGCCCGGGAATCCCGCCGCCCGAGCCGCTGATAATGGCCCGATTATTCGGCAAACCGCCTATGGGAGCTCTGCTGCCTGTCGACGAAGAGATCATGGCTCTGAAATCATTGATGCGCTGATCGCCCGATTTAGACGAAATTAAAGAGTCGGCCCCGGGGCTCGTCCGGCTTTGAGGCATAACCGGGAAGCGGCTTGAGCTTCCGCTCCAATCGCTACTATTGGCGGAAAAAAGGGGATTATCCGGGTTCAGGAGATTATTGCCGGTATAGAGCGGCTTATCCGCAAAAGAGAGCGAAGAGGTCTTGGAATCGAAGGGGGATTTTTCCTGATAGGTTTGTGAGTCATTTTCCGAATCCGCATAGGCCTTCTCATCAGAGTTGGATTTAGAAGCCGATGGGTTATCACCTCTCTGACCGGAGGAATCAGAATCCGTACGGCCGTCCGCCATCCGGGAAGAGTCTTTGTCGAAGGATGAACTTGCGCTATCACCCTTCATGGCACGGTAGAGGAGCAGGGTTTTCCTGTCCTTCAGAACGATGCTCTCCATGGTCTCTTCTTCGTAATCCTCTGAGTCCAGGGAAGAGTTATTTGACTTCAGGGCGTCCTCCTCAGCCATTTTCATGATATCCTCGGTGCTTCCATATGCCCAGGCATCCTCACGTTCCTTTTTCTCCTGTAGCCGTTTGCGCTCTGCTTTGGTAAGTTGGCGTTCTCCGCCGCTTCGGGATTGCCCTCCCAAGAGCGGCATATATCCCTGTTGGGCCAGAGCGCTGTTGCCACCATCATATTCCTCTTGGGGTTCTTCTTCTTCAGCCGGCTTGGGCAGGCTGATTCCGCTGTTGCTCGTTTCGCTTAAAATCGAGGGAGTCGCACTGGACCAGGAGTCTGCCGAGCGCGCAACCAGAGTGCGCGAAGAGGGCCTTGCCGGTGTCTGTTCTTCCACTACAGGCAATTTATCCGCATTCCAAAGCTTTTGAATCTTTGAAATAGCAGGCGCTGCCAGCACGGCCAAAGCACCCAGCGCCAGTACATAACCGGCGGCGGGTAAAACCAATTTTAAAATTCTTTCTCTCGTGGGAAAACTCATGATTCCAAAAAATCAGTAAACTGCAATCCAAATAACGCTATTTGAAAAAAATCTCACTTGCAAGAGAATTTTTCCATCTATCTCTTTAACACCCTTAAAGCCAAAGATTTGTTGCGATAAAAAATTCTTATAAACCATTTCTTAATATTCCTCAGCTAATGACCTTCCGCTCCTGTACCAGAGCCTGGAACGAATGCCCCAGATACTGGGGATGAATCAGGGTCTTCAGCGCCTGTGCGGGAAGGCTCAGTATGCCGCCGCTTTCTGCAGGAGAATTCTCCTGAGCCGATGCGGCGAGTCTTACTCTGTTTTCGCTTTGCAAATCGCGGATAATCCCCATGAGGAAGCGTTCCTGCGAAATCAGTTCCAAGGTTTTCATCCCGAGGGATTCACCCGTTTCAATGAGGTGATCCCAGTGGACTGCGCTGCTCAGATCGGTCAGGCCCGGTTCCTCGAGCCAGTTATCCAAGAGCCGGTGAGAGCGTATCGCCCGGACCGTCGATGCAGGTTTGAGTCCCCCGGCCAGCTCGGCATCTGTGACACCGTAATCCAGAGTAAAAGCCAATCCTGACCTGAGGAGAGAGCAAGCTTCATGCCACCATTGTGCCGCAGAGGCGGAGTATTCCATTCGGTAACCTGTCGGGAGTTCTTCAACGGCCAGCCGTGCAAGCGCTTCGGGAAGACATGCCTCATGTTTGCAAAAATGGAAGGAGGCCGGTTCATCTCTGCAGGTGACTTTGAGCTCGAGCCATTTGCCGGAGGCATCTTTCTCAAAAAGCCTGCAGGGAAAGGCATCCAGGAGCTCGTTGGAGAAGATAATGGCGGCCAGAGGCTCCTCGTAATCGGAAAAGGAGCGCTTCCATTTCACTTGCGGGAAGCCGGCCAGCGTCTTTTCCTGCCAGGCCCGTCGGGTGGCCGAGGGCTCGATAATATGGTATTCCAAGGGCAGGGGAAGCTTGAAATGGGCTGCGTGTTCGAGAATATCCCGTGCCAGGGTGCCCGAATGCGCACCGGCCTCGATCCAGACCCAGCGGTCCATCCAGTCGATCTTCCGCGACCAGGAGAGGAGATGCTCTGCCAGGAGTTTGCCGAAAAGCGGACCCGTCGAAACGCTGGTATAGAAATCCCCGGCTTTGCCCAGTATGTCCGGGTGTCGCTCATAGTACCCCAGCTGAGGGTGGTAGAGAGCCAGCTCCATGTAACGCTCGAAGCTGATGGGGCCGTTATTCTGAATCTCAGCGGCGATTTCTCGTCCGAGGTCAGGCTTCGGGCTGGTCGGGTCGGTTATTTCACATTCTTCGCTCATGATTTAGCGTGCATCCGGGTAAAGAGAATACAGGTGTGCCGATGAATCACAATGGACGGTTTTGATACTCCAGGCTGTAGAGTAGTATCCCCAATCCACCGGAATTCTCCCATGTTCCTCCTTTTTATCAAGATTTTATTACCATCAGGCAATGGACGAGGTATCCGGAGAAGCGCAAAAGGATTTATTGAACGGCATCGCCGCAACTGATATAAGGAGTGAGCATAATGGCAAGGAGCCGATTAGATATAGAGCTGGTCAACCGCGGTTTGATCCCCAGCCGTGAAAAGGCGAAGGTGGCGGTTCTGGCCGGCAAGGTGATGGTCAATGGCCAGAAGGCCGCCAAACCGAGCGACTGGGTTCGTCCGGAGGATGAGCTCAGCGTGAGTGAACCGGAAAAATACGTGAGCCGCGGCGGCTTCAAGCTGGAGCATGCGATTCACTCCTTCGGCATCAGGCTCTCTGAGAGCACCGTGGCGTTGGATATCGGGGCCTCCACGGGGGGCTTTACCGATTGTCTCCTCCAGGAAGGTGCCGGCAAAGTCTACGCCATCGACGTGGGACAGGGGCAGCTGGCCTGGAAGCTCCGGCAGGATGAGCGCGTGGTCGTCATGGAGCGGCTCAATGCCCGTTTCCTGGATCGCTCCCATTTCGACGAACAGTTCCGGGGAGCCGATATCATCGTAGTGGATTGCTCCTTTATTTCGCTTCGGCTGATATTGCCGCCTCTTATTCCTTTTCTGAAGCCCGACGGACGCATCGTGGCCTTGATCAAGCCGCAATTCGAGGCCGGCAAGGGAGAAGTCGCCCGTGGTAAGGGAGTAATCAGCAACCCGGAAATCCACCAGCGGGTTCTTGTAGAGCTGGAAGAATTTTGTAAAACTCTCCCCAGTATTCGCTGGGGCCAGGTAGTGGAATCCCCACTTCTGGGGCCGGCCGGCAACAAAGAGTTTCTGGTTTATCTGGATACGGAAAAGAGCAGCAGTTAACGAGATGAAAACAATTGAAAAAATCGGCATCATTGCCAACCTGGAAAAACAGAACACACCCGAAATGATAGGCCAGGTTTTGGAGCAGGCTCGCTCCCGGGGCTTGAGCTGCGCCAGTGAAAGCTCTATGGTCGGCTGCTGCGACCTGGGCGCCATCCAAATTTTTTCATCCCCGGCGGAACTGGCCCGCAACGTTGATCTCCTGGTAGTGATCGGCGGTGACGGCACCATGTTGAGAGTGGCCCGCCAGATCGCTGGTACAGGCGTTCCCCTCCTGGGAATCAATGCCGGACGGCTGGGCTTCCTCACCCAGATCACTTCCGATCAGATAGAAAGGGCTTTTGACCAGTTGGAATCCGGCGAGTATGAGCTCGAATCCCGCTGCCTTCTCTCGGGCGAAGCCAAGATCGGCCCGGAGGAGATTCACGAAATCGCGCTTAATGATTTTGTCCTCTCCCGCGGTATCAAATCGCGCATGATCGAGCTGGAAGTTTTCGTGGATGATCAGTTCGTCGCACGTTACTTGTGTGATGGGCTCGTGATCTCGACTCCCACCGGTTCGACCGCCTATTCGCTGGCGGCCGGTGCCGGCATCATTATCCCCAATGCGGAGGTCTTCTCGATCTCGCCCATCTGCCCCCATTCATTCCAGAATCGGACCGTCGTGGTCAATAATTCCTCGACGATTGTCGTGAAAGTTCGCTCCGAGAAGCTCCAGACGATCCTTTCGGTGGATGGCCAGGAGCACTTCCCCATGAACCGGGGAGATGTCATTATTTGCAGGCGGAGTGAGAAAAAAATCTTTCTGGTTCGCTTCCCGGGCACCTCTTTTTTCAGTACACTTCGGGAAAAACTTCAATGGGCCGGTTAAATTTAAATTATTTTCTGATTTAATCTTGCGTTTAGCGCGATTTGCATGTAGAGTACGTTTACTATGCAAAAAGCAGCTGACAGTTCTTCAAATACCACTCACCGCTGGAGAAAGCCTCTTTCGATTTTTCTCGGCGTGGTTATTCTGGCGGCTCTGGCGACAGGAGCTTGGTATGGACTTGAAAATATAACTGGCCGCAAAGCTTGGCAGAGCTATGTGAGCCAGGCCAACGCTCAGGTGGATTCCGCCGATAGCGGTGCTGTTTCCCCTGAACGTAAATTTCTCTGGTTTAAGGGGATTATTCCTGCGGAAATTCCCGACGAGAAGAATTTTGCCACTCATCCCTATTTGAAATGGAGTTTCGAGAGGTTCTTCACTAATAAAGCAACACTTTCCGAAGCCGAGCAGCGTGACGAACAGCGTTGGGATTCTTTTATTAGCGGGTCTCCTAGTTCTTCTCGCAATAAATGGATTCCCTCTTTGGTGAGTATGCGCCGGGCCAATTTGGCCGGGATTTTCGGGCCGACCCTCAAGGAAAAGTTAATGAAGTTCAGGGGAGGTGGAATTAGCAAGACCAATGAGGCGCCTCCCACTCTTGAGGAGGCTTTGAAGCTCTGTGATGAGAAGTTCGAGCCGAACAGGGCTCTATATGAGAAGCTGCGTCAGTACCTGAAAGAGAGGCCGCAAGCCCGTTTTCCTGTTCGATATCAGGATACCTTCAGAGCGCTCCTGCCGCATCTGGGCACGATCAAAGGTATGTCTACCTATGCGGCGGCGTTTGCCTGCATGAATCTTGCCCGAGGACAGAGCCAGGAGGCCCTGCAGGAAATCCTCTACATGCTGGACCTGGGAGATACGCTCGCTCCGGAGCCATTAATTGTAACACAGTTGGTTCGGGTATACATCTGCACAACAGGTATGGATATCCTCTGGGAGGGACTGGAGGCTGAGGCCTGGAATGCGGAGCAATTGCAGCAGCTCCAGGAGCGGATCAGTAAGGTAAGCTTCTGGGATGGCGTAAAACTGGGTCTTATGGGTGAGAGAGCCTGCATGAACGAGGCGTTGGCTCGGAATCCGCGCCGTATGGATTTTATGAAAGAAAAGCTGAATTTGCCTCAAATTTATGAGACAACCGAATTTGAGCTTTATTTCAAAAAAGTGAAAGCCAATCTGCGGCCGATCGGCTGGTATTACCGCGACCTTCTGCAGTTTAACCTCCTGATGGATTCCATGCTCTCTATCCTGGATGATGGAGCCCGGAGTAACAGGCCTGAGGTGATTACCGAAGCCTTCAAAGAATTCGATTCCTATATGGTTCCCGACTCGAGGATGAAGTATACCCGGCTGATTGCACTCTATGAGGACCAACTCCACTTTAAAGCGTGTTTCGAGAAATTGGCCTATCATCATTTTTTTCTCCAGGCCGCGGAGGTGGCTTGCGCTTTGGAGCGTTACCGGCTGGCCAATGGCAGCTATCCCGATTCGCTCAAGGCATTGGGAGAGCTCATGCCCGAAGATAAAATCCCCCGCAGCTGGGTCGATGGATCTCCACTGCAGATCCGCTTGACCGATAAGGGCTATCAGCTTTGGGCCAAGGACTGGAATTGGGAGAATATAAGTACTGCGTTTGTGGATTCCGAGCTCGATAAGATTCCTACAAAAGGGGAGTGGGTTTGGGAAATCAAACGCTAACTTTTGCTCTTCAGGTTGGAATTGTGTTTGGATGAATTATGGGTATAATTCAATAGAGATGACGTGCTATGCAACAAACTGATAAAACCTGTTCTCCCTCCGGCTGCCCTTTCAAAAAGCCGTTTCTGGTCTTCGTAGGGGTGGTTCTCCTGGCGGCTCTGGCGGCAGGAGCTTCTTATGGGCTGCAAAATGTAATCGGACGCAAAGCCTGGGAGCGCTATGTGCGCCAGTCTGATGGTTGGGTGGATTCAGTTGACTCTGAGGATTTCGTAATTCCAAGTTCCCCGCAACGCAATTACATCTGGATGAAGGATGTGATCCCGTCGCCTCTTGCCGACGAGAAGAATTTCGCCACTCATCCCTACTGGCAATGGATTTTCAAGGCCGCTGCCCACCCTCAGGGCGAGCAAGGTATGCTCAAAGAGCTTACGGGAGAGGATAAGAGCGCTGCCGAGCGCTGGAGTTCTTTCCGTGCCGGGGTTCCTGATCAACGCAATAACTGGAGAGCCTCATTGGATAAAGTACGCCGCGCGGATTTGTCCCTGTTCTTTAAAGCCGATTCGAAGGCAAAGGGTGAAGCGCCGGAGGCTAGCCCCACTCTTGAGGAAGCCTTGGCGCTCTGGGATAAGAAGCTTGAGCCAAACCGTGCCGCAATTGAAGAGTTGCGCCAGTACCTGAAGGATCGTCCGGAATGCCGTTATCCCGTTCAATATAATTTGGATAATCACGGTTTGTTCCTAAAACCTCTTTTTCCGCATCTGGGCGCGCTCCTTGACCTGGCTCACTACTCGGAGGCTTCGGCCCTTATCCATCTTGCTCGTGGAGAATCCGCTCCGGCACAGGAGGATATTTTCTATATTCTGAACCTGGCTGATACACTCCAGCGGGAGCCCTTCCCCATCAGTCTCACTATCCGAATGAGCATCAGCAGAGTGGCATTGGATGTCCTCTGGGAGGGGATAGAAGCCCAGGCTTGGAGTGCCGAGCAATTGCAACAGCTTCAGGAACGCTTTGGGAAGGTAAACTTCTGGAATGATCAGAAGCTGAGTATCATGGGAGACAGAGCCATCCACAACCAGGAGCTTGCCGGTGACCTCCGCTGGATGGATGTATTGATCAATAAAATCTATGCAGTGCAGGAAACGTACACTGCCCCCGGGGCCGAGTCCGAAGGCTTTTTCAAAAAGGCAATGACGCGTCTGCGGCCGATCGGCTGGTATTACCGCGAGCTCCTGGAGTTTAACCTCATGATGGATTCCCTGCTCAATATCTTTGACGACGAAGACCAGCGCTATAAGCCGACCGAGCTCACCGAAACCTTTAAAACGCTGGCTTACTACCGGACCCCCGATTCAGGGGCGAAGTACGCCAGACTGATTGTCGCCTATGAAAGCATCGTTCGGGGAACCGAAACAAACTTCCGTAGTGCGGCTTATAATCAATTTCTGCACCAGACCGCGGAGATCGCATGCGCTTTGGAGCGTTACCGCCTGGCCAATGAACGCTACCCGGCCTCGCTCAAGGCACTGGGAGAGTTCCTGCCCGAGGAGAACCTCCCGCGCGATTGGGTCAATGACCGTCCGCCCCAGATTCGCCTGACCGATACCGGCTACCTGCTCTGGTCAGCGGGCTGGGACCGCAAGGATGACGGCGGAACGAGGTCTCAGGAAGTCGGAGCTCCGGCCGAAGGCGACTGGGTCTGGGAAGTTAGACGTTAAGATCAATGACGGGGATATATTATCCCGAACTGTCGAGATGATGAAAATTCGAGTAATTGAAGGTGATATTACCCAATGCAGGGTGGATGCCATTGTGAATGCCGCCAACCGCTCACTCCTGGGCGGTGGGGGAGTGGACGGCGCCATCCACCGAGCGGCGGGCCCGGAGCTCATGGATGAATGCAGCGGCCTGGGCGGTTGCGAAACCGGTGAAGCCAAGATGACGGGCGCTTACCGCTTGCCGGCCCGTTATGTCATCCATACCGTCGGCCCCGTCTGGAGCGGAGGCAACCGGAGAGAAGCCGAGCTCCTCAGGCGATGCTACCGAAACAGTATGAAGCTGGCCCGTGAGGCCGGATGCGCCAGCATCGCCTTCCCGGCGATCAGTACCGGAGTTTACCGCTATCCGCTTCAGGAAGCTGCCCGGGTGGCAGTCAACGCCCTGATAGAGTATTTCCGGGAGAATGATTCGGATATGGAGGTCTTTCTGGTTTGTTTTGATTCCCGCAGCGCGGAAGCCTTCCGCACCGCCCTGGAAGAAAGCCCGGTTTATCCTCAATAATTTCCTGTTAATCAAATATTTCCTTTTATGATTCCCTTCGTTGTGTCTGGGCAGGAGGGTGTTTCGTAAAGCGGGCCCCGGAAAATTTACCGCCGATTCTTGGTTCCCCGTAATTATTCCCCTTTTTTACTTGTCATCAAGTTGGGGCAGACGTAAAATCCTCCCGATGTGGGATTGCAAGGTTTTTTATTCGTCTGTTTTTAATGAAGAGGAGAGAAATCTTGATAAGGCCCGTTCGAGTACAATTAAACAGTAGCAAACATAGTTATGACTAGAATAAGGTATTGGACAAAAATCGTACTGGGATTCGCTGCGGCGGTTCTGGTGGCGGCAGCATCCGCTTCTGCGGCTGATCTGCTTTTGGATTTCCAATTCAACGAAGGTGAGGGTTTGACCTCCCAGAGTAGTGTTGGAGATGTTACGGTGAGTCTGGGTACGGAGATAGATCCTGCCTGGACACCTACAGGTGTCGAGGAGGCTCCCTCCGGTTTACCCAATGATCGGGCAGCCCTTTTTGATGGGAATGGCTGGCTGTACGGCGAGTACAGTGCAGAGCCGATAGATTTGACACAGCCTCTCACCTGGGAAGGCTGGATTTATGTGGATAAAGACAGCACCAAGGGAATTCAAGATTATTTCAATTTGGGCGATACCCTCAAGATAGGTGTTGACAGTACTAACCAGTTTCAGCTCACTTTCCGCGCAGTTGAGAATGTTTATACCGCAAACATCGTGGTTAAAGCCAATGAAATCTCTGGCAGCTACTGGACTCACCTGGCTTGCTCATGGGACCCCACAGGCGGTTATACTCCGGAAATGGGTATGGTTCGTTTCTATAGGGATGGAATCATAATGGATGAAATTGAGACGGCGAACCAGTTCCGCCCTTATCAGGCAAACGTTCTCTCGGTCGGCGCTGCCAACAACGGCGGCTCTCTCTTCCAGGGCATGATGGACCGAGTCCGTTTGCACAAAGCGGCTCTGACTGCTGACCAACTGGATTCGGATGCAGCCAATCCCAAGCCGATCACGGCCAATACGGTGATTGCCTACGAGTTCAATGAGGAAACCGTTCCTTTCCTGAGCGCGACCTCCCCGGCTCTGCCTCTGGAAAGCGGTACCGAAAAGATGGGTGACGTTCGCCAGGTTAGTTTCTCTGAGAGCACTCCGCCTCGGGATATCGACCCCAGCATTACGGACGATTTCTCTGTTTATGTGGATAATGCCGGCGTGACCGATTATGCCCGCAAATATGGCTACTTCAAGACCGATACGATTGACTTCGGCGATCAGACCGATCCGAGCTTCTCCATGGAAGCCTGGTTCAAGGGTTTGTCCAAGAGCAGCGTCAAGCAGGTCTTCTTCCAGCTCTGGAGCAGCCCGGAGGCTAAGTGCCCGCGTATCGCTTTCGCGATCAGCGTTGACTTCACAGTCTACCTGACGACGATGGGCATCGCGGATATCGAAACCGGCGTCAAAATCCCTGAGGATGGCGGCTGGCATCATATCGCCTGTGCGTATGATCACCCTGCAGGTGTAATTTATGTCTACCTGGATGGAAAATTGGGCGGTACGGTAAATTACAACAGCGGCGTGAACTTCGCCACTCAGACCGATGGTGCCAACTCCTATACCCCCGACGTGGATGACAGCAACTGCGGTATGATCGGTGCCGAACATACCGGTTATGCTCCTTTCAGCGGTTATGTGGATCGTTTGCGTTTCTACAAGGGTGTCCTGGCTCAGGCTGACCTGGATTATGAATACTATGGCGACCCGATCATCGCTCCTATCGTGGCAACTCAACCGAGTTCCTTTAAGGTTCCCACCGATACGAAGGTGGCCTTTAATGCGAAGATCGTAGGTACCGGTGTCGGTACTGCCCCTCTGGACCTGAAGTTCCCCATGAGCTATCAGTGGTACAAAGACGGTGTGGCGATCGAAGGCGCAACCAAAGCCATTCTGGAAGTAGTTGCTACCGAAGCGACCCTGGGTAATTACAAATTGACTGCCACCAATGAAGCCGGCAGCATCACGACCAATGAGGGTACGCTCTCTCTGGAAGAGACTCCGTTTAATTCCGAGATGATCCTGGACTATCAGTTCAATGAGGGCGAAGGCTATGTTGCCGACAGCAGTGTGGGTGGAGCAGCCGCTCAGGTCTCCTTTGGTGAAGCCTATTCAGCCGACTTCCATCCCCAGTCCTCCGATGAAACTCCTTCGGGCATTGTGGGTGATAAGAGCGTCTCCTTTGGCGGAATTGGCTGGCTCATGGGTTATACGACCGAGCTCTATGACCTCACTCAGCCTCTCACCGTGGAAACATGGCTCTACATTGATCCGCTGAACGATAAGACCTATGAAGGGTTCTTCACCTACGGTAACACGATCAAGTTGGGTTGCGATAATAATCACAACCTGGTCTTCACTATGTACGGAGTCGTGGACGTCGTCAGTCAGATCATGCCCTATCCGGGTCAATGGACGCACGTAGCCGCGGTCTGGGAACCGGGCGTTGGCGTCAAATTCTATGAAAATGGCATACTCATGGACGACATAGCTGAGACCGGAGCGGCAGGCGCACCTCTTGCTGAAGGCGACGATGCCAACCTCTACCGGATTACGGTCGGTTCCGAATCAACGGGCAACCCGACCTGGGGTAAACTGGACCGCACTCGTCTGCATCGCGGGCTCTTAGCACCTGATGATCTCGACAGCGATCCGAGCAATCCCAAGCCGACAACGGCCAACACGCTGCTCTCTTTCGACTTCAGTGAAGACGGAATGCCTTACTCCAGCTCCATAGCTCCGGTTGCGGTCCTGGATCAGGATGGTGGCGAGATTGCTGCCGCGGACAAAGTCGTGCAGTGGAGCACGGATAACCCTCTGAGCAAAGTGGGTGATTACTCGACTTATTTCAATGGAAGTGCATTTGGCACGATTGCCCATGATTACGTTCAGTTGAACCAGGATGATCCCAGTTTCACGATTGAAACATGGGTCAAGGGTGAGCCTCAAACCGGCCGCAAGATTCTCTTTGCGAACTATGGAATGGGTCGTTTCTCCTTCTCCATCAATACGGATTACAGTGTCTTCGCTACCACGTACGGTGTCGCGGACAATGCTTCTTCGGCCAGAATCCCTCGGGACGGCAAGTGGCATCACATCGCTTTCACGCTCAATAAGGCGGCGAGCATGATTTACTTCTTCGTGGACGGAGCGCTCTGGGATCAGAGAGCCTACACGGGCACGGTGAATTTCAATGCTGAAAATACGGAAAGTGCATATCTGGCCAAGGAATCCAGTGGATCCAACTATGTTGGTTACATGGATCGCTTCCGTCTGCACAAAGGTGCGCTGCATCCGAGCAAGTTGGATTTCTACAATGTCGCTCTGGCCGTTCCTCCGGTCATTGAGAGCGTCACGGTTCCCATGGTCGAGGCTGGTCAATCTGCGGAGCTTTCCGTGGACGTCAGCGGTACGCCTCCCTTCAGCTATCAGTGGTATCGCAATGGTACTGCCGTAGAAGGAGCCACCGAAGCGACCTACACGATTGAAAGTGCTGACCTGGCCAATGCCGGTCTGTTCACGGTTCAAGTGAGCAACAATGAGGGTGGTGTAACGAGTGACCCGATTCCTCTGGTCGTCACCGGTAATCCCGAGAGCTTCGTCAAGCTTCTGGACTTCCAGTTGGATGAAGGCAGCGGGCTTGTGACATCCAGTCAGGTAAGCGGCGCCATCGCCAACTTCGGCATTGATCCCATTCCTGGTGCGATCGCCGCCGGCGCAGCTCCTTCTGAGCTCCTGGGCGACTTCAGTGTCGACTTCACCGGAACCGGTTGGCTCTATGCCGAGACCGAAGAAGATGTGCTTGATCTGAACGCTCCCTTCACTTGGGAAGCATGGGTTTGCAAGTCTGCAAGCGACAAGACCTATGAAGACTTCATGCGTCTGGGCAACACGGTCAAGATCGGTATGAACACTGCCAAAGTCTTCCAGGCTACCTTCATGGGTGTGGTGGATATCAACTCCACGATCACTGTGGAAGATGGCGTTTGGACTCATCTGGCTGCCGTATGGGAGCCGGGTGTCGGCGTGACCTTCTACAAGAATGGCGTCCAGCAGGGTGTCACCGCTACTACGGGTAAGCCCAATCCTTATGCAAACAACACTGTCTCTCTGGGCGGCGACGCTGCAGGTGGTTCTCTCTATCAGGGTATGATGGACCGTGTCCGTCTGCACAAGGCAATCCTGACAGCCGATGAGCTCGACAGCGAAGCGGCCAATCCTAAGCCGGTCACTGAGAACACGGTTCTGGATTATGGCTTCAATGAGATGGTTCCTCCGTACAACAGCGTAGGCGAAATGCCTCTGCAGGTTGTCAATGGCCAGGAACGCGCAGCCAATCTCTCCAAGCCCACTTGGAGCGGTCTGGATCCTTGGCAGAGTGCCGAAAACGTAGGGGGTAACTCTCTCTACTTCAGCGGTGCCAGCTACACTCCGTTCAACACGGATGGAGTGAACTTCGGTGACACGACCGATTCCAGCTTCACGATGGAAGCCTGGATCAAGGACTTCGCGGTGAAAACGACCAAACAGGTGTTCTTCCAGACCTTGGGTAACATGGCTGGTACCTGCCCGCGTCTCTCCTTCGCAGTCAGCGCCACAGACGCAGTCAGCGGTAATCGCACCGTCTTCCTTACGACGCTCGGTGTTGCCGATATCAACACCGGAGTAGTGATCCCCAATGATGCAGATTGGCACCACATCGCCGTTGCTTACAACGTTCCTGCCGGAATCATCTATGTCTACATCGATGGTCAGCTCGACGGAATTAGGCAGCAGGCCGGTGGACCGAACTTCAACGCACAGGTGGATGACCTCCGTGGTTGCCTGGGTCGTGAACTGGGTGGATCCAGTCCGACAACCGGTACCGTTGACCGCGTCCGTCTCTGGAAGGGCGTCCTGAGTCCTGCTCAGCTTGACGTTCCTCCTGCAGAGCCGCTGCCGCCGTTGCCGACCGCAGAGTTGACCTGGGAAGTTGTCGATGGAGAACTGGTTCTTGAATGGACCGGTGGAACTCTGGAAGTTTCCGACACGGCCGATGCAGGCTGGGTCGCCATCGATCAGGCGTCTCCTCTGGTTGTGCCGCTTTCTGAAGTGACCGGTAGCAAGTTCTATCGCCTCGCGCAGTAAGCATCACGACCGCATTTCGATGGTCCTTCTGATTGCAAGGACCATCGAAATTCGATACGATTGACCGGTCCGGGAGTTTAAACTTCCGGGCCGGTCAAACCGGGAGAAGCCCGGAACTTTTTAGAGACAAGATTAATTGTAAATTACTAAACGTGAAAACGAAATTACAACAAAACCAAAAAGAAGGTTTTACCCTGATTGAGCTCCTGGTGGTGATCGCCATTATCGCCATTCTGGCCGGAATGATTCTCCCCGCCTTGAGCAAAGCGAAAGCCAAAACTCAGGGTATTTCCTGCATGAATAATCACAAGCAGTTGACTATGGCTTGGAGGCTTTATGCCGATGACAATAGTGACAACGTCTGCTTTGCCTATGCGAGCAACGAGCAAGCCAACCCGGCTAACTACACGTTGGGCAAGTCTTTTGTCGGCGGCTCGATGGATTTCTCCGGCTCCAACCCGGCCAACTACGAAATCACCAACAACATCACCCGCAGTCCTCTCTATCAGTATGCGAAAGCTCCCGCCATCTGGAGATGCCCTGCTGACAAGTCTACCGTCCTGGTGCAGTCAGGACGCCAATCGGGCTCCAGGAACCGTGTACGCAGTATGAGTATGAACACCTTCGTTGGTGGCCAGACGGATGACTATGTGAACGCAGATTCAGGGTGGAATGTCGGCCAGGTCAAGCTTTATAGTAAGACCAGCTCCATGAGACGTCCTTCCTCTACCTGGGTCATTCTCGATGAGCGTGAAGACAGTATCAATGACTCGGTCTTCATCGTCGGTATGGACAGCATTGCTGATCCGAACTATACCAGTTTTACGATCGTGGATTTCCCGGCTGCCTATCACGGCAATGCGGGCGGTTTCTCGTTTGCGGACGGCCATTCTGAAATTAAAAAGTGGAAAGATCCTCGTACGGCTCCGCAGTTGAAGAAGGGAGAATTCCTGGATTTCAGCGTCGCCAGCCCGAATAACGATGACGTGAAATGGATGCGTGAGCGCACCAGCGAACCTGAGATTCGCTAAGACGATTCTGTTTCCAAAGGCAGTTATGCGAAAACGAGGAGGGATTATGACCCCCTCGTTTTTTGCATTTCCGGAGGCCATTCTTCTTTTCATTTCTCTTTCTCAACACTTGCAATAGAGGGAGTTTCCTGCTGTAATGTTCCCTGTGTTGCAACAAAAGACATTGAGGCAACCGGCCTATCTTTCCGGTACAGGGCTGCACACGGGTAATCGAGTCAATTTGGCGATTCTGCCAGCGCCTGAAAATACGGGAATCATTTTCCGCAGAACGGATTTGGAGGGTAAGCCGGAGATTGAGGCGAAGATCGAGAACGTCGTGGAGACCAGCCGCTCCACAACTCTGGGTAAGGGTAACGTCCGTATTCATACGGTCGAGCACCTTCTCGGAGCCCTTTCGGCTATGGAAATCAATAACGCTTACCTGGAGCTTGATTCCTGCGAGCCTCCGATCTGCGACGGCAGCGCCCGGGAGTTCATCCGGCTGATTCAGGTCACGGGTGTTGAATTGCAGGTGGGCTCCATCGAGCCGATTTATCTTTCCTCACCGATCGAGTTCGCAGTGGGCGATACTCAGATGATGGCTTTCCCCCACGACCGCCTCAAAATCTCCTGCACCAGTGCCGATAAGAAGGGCCGCTTCACTCAGTACTACAGTCTGGAAGTGACTCCGGAGTCTTATGTCCGGGAACTGGCAGCCGCCCGCACTTTTTGCTTTTATGAAGAGATCGAGGGTCTCATCCGCGGTGGCCTCATCAAGGGAGGCGCTCTGGAAAATGCGGTCGTTATCCGCGAAGATGCGATTCTGACGACCGAGCCGCTCCGTTACGCCGATGAATTTGTCCGCCATAAAATCCTCGATATCGTCGGGGATCTCTCTCTCCTGGGCAGACCCCTCTGTGCGCACGTGGTAGCGGTCAAGCCCGGCCATAGCGTCAATTGCGAAATGGCCCGCCGGATTCTCCGCCAGGCTTCGAGCGATGAGCGCGCGATGGCGGTCTTCCTGCCTCCGCCTAACCAGGAAATGCCGGTCAAGCGCAACCTCACGGTGGAGGATGGCAAAGGACTGGATATTGACGACCTCTACCAGATATTGCCCCATCGTTATCCTTTCCTGATGATCGACCGGATACTGGATATTCAGCCCACCCGGGCCATTGCTCAAAAGAACGTCACCATCAATGAACCCTACTTCCAGGGGCACTTTCCTCGCAAACCGATTATGCCCGGCGTCCTGCAGCTGGAGGCCATTGCACAGACAGCGGGTATCCTGACCATGCGCAGCGCGGAGAATTTCGGCAAGCTGGCCTATTTCATGTCCGCTGAAAACGTGAAGTGGCGCAAACCGGTCATCCCGGGCGACACGGTCATCATCCAGGTCGATATGGTTCGCACGCGCGGCAAGATCGGCAAAGCCAAAGGGGTTTGCAAGGTCAAAGATGAGATCGTCAGCGAAGCGGAAGTAACCTTTATGATCAGCGACCCTCTGGAATAATTTATGACAGAAATTCATCCTACGGCAGTTATCGCACCCGAAGCCAAAATCGGCAGCGATTGCGTCATCGGTCCCTATTGTGTGATCGGTAAAAATGTGGAACTGGGAGACCGCTGCCGCCTTCTCTCTCACGTCGTGATCGATGGCTACACGACCCTGGGCACGGATAACGAAATTTTCCCTTTTGCCTCCCTGGGGCAGAGGTCTCAGGACCTCAAGTGGCGCGGCGGCATCACTTATACGCGGATCGGCAATCGGAATACGCTCCGTGAAGCGGTGACCATCAATAGCGGTACCGGAGAAGGCGAAGTGACGGAGCTTGGGGATAATAATCTGATAATGGCCTATTGCCATGTGGCTCACAATTGCTGCCTGGGCAGTCACATCATTATTTCAAACGGTTTGGCCATGGCGGGCCATGTCACCGTGGAAGATTACGCCGTGATCAGCGGTCTGGTTACGATTCATCAATTTGTGCGGATTGGTACCATGTGCATTATCGGCGGCTCTTCCAAAATCACTCAGGATGTGCCCCCGTATGTTATGGCTAATGGAAACCCGGTTCAACTCAAGGGACTGAACAAGGTCGGGCTCACCCGCAGAGGCGTCTCCGCGGAGGCTCAGCTCCAGCTCAAAAGGGCTTATAAACTCTTCTTCCGCTCCGGAATGGCCCTGGATAATTCCATTAAGGAGCTCGAGTCTCAAGGTACCTTACTACCGGAAGTTCAGCATCTGGTTGACTTCATTAAGAGCAGCCCTCGGGGTGTTTGCCGTTAGAGAAAGTAGAATTTCATTGGAATATAACGCAACTTTCACCCGCGGCAAGTGTTTCTCTTCAGGAAACCGACGGTTGAACAGCCGTTAAAACAGGTAGATAAAGAGAAATATGTTGACGGCATCCTTAACGACTCTTTTTGAGGACGAGGGTTTAGCGACGAGGGAGGAGTTCTCCCATTGGCTCAGAGCGTGGAGAGCTTCCATAGATGGAGGTGCCACTGACTCGATGCTCTCTTTCTTTGCCAGGGAAAAGGGGGTTTCCGAAGACGAATACCTTGATAAAGTCGCCCGGATTCTGAACTGGGAGCGGGTAGACATCCTCCAGGCCGATATTTCCCGCGAGGCCAGCATGAAGCTTTCCCCCAAGGTCGCTTTCCAGTTTACGGTCATGCCCGTCTCTCTGGAGGAGGATTTGCTGACGGTTGCCGTGTGCGATCCCTTTGATTTGGCCATGCTCAACTCGGTACGCTTTGACGCCCGCTGCATGGTGAAATTCCAGCTCGCTTCCCAATCGGATATCGAGAAGACGCTCAAGAAATACTACGGCGTGGGCGCTGAAACCCTCACCGAAATGGCCGAAGACGACCTCATGGACCTGGATATCTCCTCTGACAAGGAGATCACCGAGGGCGATCAGGATGCCAGCGTCATCAAATTCGTCAACCAGATCATCTGGGAGGCTTTTAAGGACAGAGCTACAGATATTCACTTTGAACCCGCTGAGGATGAGCTGCGCATCCGCTACCGTATTGACGGCTTGCTCTATCAGACGCCGATGCCGCCTCAGTTGAAACGCTTTCAGGCCTCCATTATCTCCCGCATCAAGGTCATGTCGGGAATGAACATTTCCGAGAAACGCCTTCCTCAGGATGGACGCATCAATGTCCGCATCAAGGGTGAGGAAATCGATATTCGTGTTTCGACGGTTCCGACGGTTTACGGCGAGAGCGTTTCTCTGCGTCTCTTGACCCGCGGCAAAATCTTTTTAAGTCTCGATAAACTCGGCTTCAACCCGCGCGATGAAATGGCCATCCGTGAGATCATTGTCAAACCTCACGGCATCTTCCTCGTGACCGGTCCCACCGGTTCGGGTAAATCGACCTCTCTTTACGCCTTCCTGAGTTCCATCAACTCGGTTCACAAACGCATCATCACGGTTGAGGAACCAGTCGAGTATGAGCTCAAAGGCATTAACCAGATCGCTGTGCGGCCCGATATCGGCCTGACCTTTGCCAAGGGACTGCGCCACATTCTGCGCCAGGACCCGAACGTGATCATGGTGGGTGAAATCCGCGACCTTGAGACGGCTGAAATCGCGATTCAGGCCTCTTTGACGGGCCACCTGGTTTTGAGCACGCTCCATACCAACGATGCGGCCAGCGCCTTTACCCGTCTGATTGATATGGGGATTGAGCCCTTCCTGGTGGCGACTTCGGTGGAAGCGGTCATGGCTCAGCGTCTGGTGAGGACCATTTGCAAAAACTGCGCGACCGCCCAGAACCTGGAGCTCGATTACCTGAAGCGCATCGGCTACCCGGCCAACGAAATCGCGACAACGACTTTCTATAAGGGCATCGGGTGCGAGCAGTGCCGTATGCAGGGCTACAAAGGCCGAATGGGTATTTATGAATTGCTCCTGGTGACCGAGGAACTGCGGACTCCCATTCTGTCCCGCTCACCCTCGAGCACGATTTCTCAGATTGCCATTGAACAGGGGATGCGTCTCCTGCGCGTGGATGGCTGGGAAAAGGTGAAGCTCGGGCTGACTACGGTCGAAGAGGTCTTGCGCGTGACGCAGGTTGAGCAGCATTTGGATCATTTTGAAGAAATCACCCCCGGGTAAGGAGCCATGAAGAAGGAGAAAAAGAAATCAATATCGAAGCAGCTTCGGCTGGTGAATTTCCTGATTCCCGGTGTGGTGACTCATCGCATTCATCAGTTCGAGTGCGTGGGCGCCGATTTCAAGGCACCCCGTTCTCAGGATTGCCCGGTTCACCAGAAACCCAAAGAAAACTGGAGCCTGAAAGATTATCGCAATCTTCTGCGCCAGAAGGTCAATGTTTCCTGGGCATCGGTCGAGGATGTTTTCCTGAAGGTCATTCACCTGCCCGGTGAATCGCCCGAAGAGCTCCGGATGATGGTGGAGCTGCAGTTGGAGAAGATTTCCCCTGTGCCCCTGGCTCAGCTGGTCTGGGATATCGAGGTGCTCCCCGATCCCAAGCCGCTTCCCATGCCCGAGCGCGACCCGGCCCATCCCGAAGAGGTCATTAGCCCGATGTATCGCTATGCGGTCGTGGTGCTGATGGCCGAGCGGAGCGCTATTGAGAATTTACTGGCTCTGCTGGAAGAGAGCGCCTTCAATGCGGACCGGATCGAGCTGCCTTTCCTGCATGAAATTTTGCAGTCTCCCGGTACCCGCGACGGGCTCTACGTCTACCCGATGCGCAGCGGCTCAAGGAACCTCGCCGTGACGGCCTGGTGGACCCAGGGCCAACTGCAGAATATCGACATGATTTATCTGCCGGTCGATGAGACCTGGAAGACGGCTTTCCCGGTTCAGCTCAATCAGGTAATCTGGGCAGGGCAGGTGGCCGGCTGGCTCAAGGATCAATTTTCCTGGACCCTGATCGTTCCTGCCGAGGATGATGAAGCGCTCCCGATTGCCGATTGGAATGTACTTTTAACCAACCTCTATGGCGAAGGCAAGCTGGATAAGCGGATGACCGAGCCCGAGCTGGCTCGCCTCAATTGCTCACTGATCTGCAGCGGCCCGACCGCCAACTTGCTTCCGCCCGAGTTTGCCGGAACCTACCGCCAGCGATATGTCGATAAACTCTGGCTTCAGGGCATCACGGCGGCGGTGGCGGCGTATCTCATTTTCTGCTTCGTCTATTTTGGCGGAGCGACGTTCGCGGACTTCCAGAATTCCCGTGCCGAGGCGAAAATCCAGCTCCTGAATGGCGATTATCAAACGGCCCTGAAACTGCGCGAGCAGCTCGATTTGCTCCAGTTGCAGCACAGCCTGAAATTTGCCGCGCTGGATTGCTACCGGCTGACGGCCGAGCTTCTGCCTTCGGAGCTCAAACTTACCCGATTCAATTTCAACGGAGGCTCTGAAGTCTCATACGTGGGTGAAGCCCCCTCTGCGCAGATCGGAGCGGTGACTGCCTTCAATGAGCAGCTCTCCCGTGCTTTCACCTATGGGAATAACCCGGTGCCGTTCTTCAAAAAAGTCAACCCGCCCACTTCGGTTCAAAAGGCAGGAGCGCCGGATACTCTGACCTGGCGTTTTACCTGTGAACTCAATCTGCCGGAGCTTAAAACGGAGACCAAAAAGAAATGACATCCTGGTTTAACAGTCTGAATTTAAAGCCCCAGGAGCGGCGCCTGGTTATCGGAGTCCTGATCGGTGCCTTTATCCTGATCAACGTCTGGTTCGTCTGGCCGCATTTCGGTGATTGGGCCAAGAATGCCAAGAATGCCGAAGAGACCGAGCTGAAGGTCAAGCGCTACCAGACCGAGGTGGATAACATCAGCCGCTACCGCACTTTGATACGTGAACTCGAGCAGGATGGCGGCGCGTCGATTGCCGCGGCAGAGCAGGCGGTCCAATTCCAGAAAACGATTCAGGAGATCGCCAATCGCAGCGGTGTGGCCATTAACCGTTATGACCCGGCCAACCCGCGCAGGGGAGTCCTTGGCGCCTCGAGTGGTGCTGCCGGTAGTGCGACAAACAGTTTTTTTGAAGAGTCCGGCCTCTCGGTTCAGATGCAGCAGGTGGATGAAAAAGATTTGGTTCTCTTCCTCTACAATCTGGGCAACGGCAACTCCAATATCCGCGTGAAGGAGCTTGAGCTCAACCCGCACAATACGGGCACCCGCCTGATTTGCAAGGCGCTCCTCATCGCCAGCTACCAGAAGGCGGCTCCGGCCAAGTCTTCAAAGTTGGCCCCGGCAGCCAAACCGAGCGCTCTCTCCACCAATAGCGGAAATACCAAAAGCAATGCGGCCTCCGCGACCAAGACCCCTTTAGATAAACAAACCTCTCAAAGATCCCCCGGGGCTGCTACAAACGCGGCTCCGGCTCTCAAAAGATAAGGATACAGTGTCATGACCAAAAAGATTATAGCTGTTTTTTGTGGAATCCTGCTGAGCACTGCCGCTCTGTTGCCGGTACTCCATGGGCAAAATTCGCCCGCTCCGGCCGAGCCCGCTCCCGAGCAACCTCCGGCAATTTCTCCCGTTCCTGCTGCCCCGGTGGAGGACCAGGAGCCCGCGCCGCAGACTCCCGAGAATCCCTCTGCGCCTGAAGATGAAGGTGACGGAAATGGCGGAGAGACTCCCCCGGTGGACGCACCTGCTCCCACCCCTGCCACACCGACTCCGGCTGAACCAGCACCTGCTGAGCCGACTCCCGCTCCCGATCCCGCTCCGGTAGCCCCGGCCGAGCCCGCACCGACTCCTGCCCCTGCAGATCCTGCATTCGGTAGAACCAGACCGAGTATGAACAACCGACTGGGCGCTCCCGGCAGACCCTCCGGTTTTGATCGCTCCCGGATGTCGCCTCAAGCCCCCGGAATGCGCGGCCCGGGTGGAACGACTCCTCCCGCTTTTGTTCCCTCAGCTCAGACGAACAGATTGCTTTCCAGTGAAGCCCTGAACGCCGCAAGAGTCGCCCAGCCGGGTGCCAATGCCGCCATTCCTGAGGAGGAGCCGACGACTTTCACGACATTTGAGCTTGATAACCCCACCGAAGTCATGCCCGTGGGTGCCTGGCAGATTCAGAATATGCCTCTGGATGCTTTCCTGGATGTTTATGCAGACCTGGTCGCCCGCACCGTGATTCGTCCCGCCACACTGCCGCAGGCTCAGATCAATTTCAAAATGAAGACGCCGCTCACCAAGCGCGAGCTCGTGCAAGCCCTGGAAGGTGTCCTCATGGTCAACCAGATTACGATTATCCCCTCGGGTCAGAAGTTCGTGACCGCCTCGCCTCTGGCTGATGCCGCAGGTATGGGCTCCAAGCTCAACGAGATGGATATGAAGGAAATCCCCGAGTCGCTCCAGTTCATGACTCAGATCGTCCAGCTTACCAATGCTTACCCGAGCGAAGTGGTCGCCTCGATTCAGCCTTTTGCCAAAATCCCCAACGGGATCGTCTCCATTGAAGAATCCAAACTGGTGGTCATTCGCGACTATGCGGTCAACGTCAAACGTATGATCGAGATATTGAAGCGGGTGGATGTCACCCCGGATGATGACTACAGCTTTAAAGTCATTCCTATTCGCTACGGAACGGTGGAAGATCTCAACAACGTGGTAGGCACATTGATCGGCAGCAGCTCAGTGAGTGGTATGGGGTCTTCCCGTACGTCTCAGACCGGGATAGGAGGCCGCTCCACTCTCGGCTCCAGCAGCCGTACAGGAACTTCCTCTCGCAATAACCGTACTAGCAGCAGTCGCTCCTCCCGTCTGACGGGGGCTCAGGTGAATATGCAGCGCTTGGGGAGCCGAAGTGGAGTGGGAACTTTTCAGAGCCGGATGGGTAATATCATGGGCCGGGCATCTGGTGCCAATGAACAGGTTTCGCTTCTGATGGATAGCGCACAGGTCATCCCTGATGAGCGCTCCAATTCCCTCATCGTCTACGCGACCAAGCGTGACATGCAGGTTATCACCAATGTGATTGCACAGCTTGATTTCCTTCTGCCGATGGTCCTGATCGAATCGGTCATCGTCGATGTCAACCTGGGAGATAAATTTGATTTTGGTGTTTCTGTCGCGCAGGTTAGAACCAATGGTGCTGATTTCTCCGGTTTGGGAGGAATGTTTAATGGCCAGGGAACCTATTCTTCGGCCGTTCGCAATGCGGGTAGTCTCACCAATATGCCGGCCGGCTTCAGCTATTTTGGTAAGTTGAATGATGAATGGGAGTTCGGTGTCGCCGCGGCGGCCTCCAAGAATAAGGCGACCGTCCTGCAGCGTCCGCGCATTTTGACGATGCATGGCGTCCCGGCCAGTTTCTTTAACGGCCAGAGAATCCCCTATGCCAGCAGCAGCTACTATGGCGGCTATACAAGCTCAGCCAACGTCTCTTTCGATTACCTGGATGTCGGTATCCAGCTTGATGTCACCCCCTATATCACCCCCAATGGCCTGGTCCTGATGGATATTTCTCAGACCATCGACGAGTTTTCACAGTGGGTCGAGATGGGCAACGACCTTAAAGCTCCGCAGACCGTCAATCGCGATGCCACGGCTATGATCGCCGTGCAGGACCGCGAGTCGATCATGCTCGGGGGCTTCATCCGCCAGAGCAAGAGCAGGGGCAATTCCGGCGTGCCTTACCTCAAGGATATTCCTCTCCTGGGTTATCTCTTCCGCAGTACGAGCACGTCCAATGACCGCTCAGAGCTCCTGGTCTTTATTCGCCCGACAATTCTGGATGACCCGGAAAAAATCCGCGAGTTTTCCGAGAGCGAGAGCAAGACTCTGCCCGGAGCTTATATGGCCTTGCGTGAGTACAATCGCGATACCCGCAACCAGATGCTCTCCGTCCTGGAAGAGGAGAAAGCGCTCGATATCAAAGAAAAGAAAGAACTCCAGAAATTCCAGGAGCGCATGGACCAGCTTGATGCCAAGGCATCCAAAACCGACGCGAAACTTGAGCAGCGTGCCGAACGTAAAAACCTCTCAGTGACGGAAATTCCTCCTACGGATGATCCCGCCATTACTGAGATCGAAACCAAGTCTCCGCCGCCGGTGGAAGTTGTCCCTGTGGAGCCCGCTCAGTAGGGAAAAAATCCGTACATGGAAAAGCTTTCAAACAATTCGGGACAGACGCGTGAAAGCGCGTCTTGTTCTGTGGACCAATCCCGTCCGCTGGCCCCCTGGCCTTTACTGGAATCCAAAGTGGTCGGGGATTTCAATATCTTCACCCTTAAATCCAATCGCAAACGCTCCCCGCGCACCGGAGTCGAGGCGACCTATTATGCGCTGGATACGGCGGACTGGGTCAATGTCGTCGCTTTGACGCCCGAAGAGGAAGTGGTCATGGTCGAGCAGTTCCGCCACGCCACCGATACGATTGAGCTCGAGCTCCCCGGCGGCATGATGGATAAGGGAGAAACCGATCCCGTGGCAGCCGCCTGCAGAGAGCTGCGCGAAGAGACCGGCTATGAAGGCGAGAACCCCCGCCAGATCGGCTGCTGTTTCCCTAATCCCGCGATTCTGACCAATCGCGCTCATACGATTCTGGTCGAGCGCGCCGTCTCCAAACACGAGCTGGAGTGGGATTCGGGCGAGGATATTCGCATACGCCTTGTGCCGATCTCCCAAGTCAGGACCCTCGTCGCGGAGGGCAAGATCAGGCACAGCATTATTGTCACTGCTCTCTACTATTACGACCTCTGGAAGAGGGGACTTTAGGCGAGAAGTGGGTTGACAAAGCCGCTTTCCCAACCTATTCTTTCACTGCTTTTGGGGCCAGCATAGCTCAGCGGTAGAGCATTCGATTTGTAATCGAACGGTCATCAGTTCAATCCTGATTGCTGGCTCCATTTTTTTCTAAATTCACCCCCTTAACTTTCCATTCCCATTTCTGTGTCCCTGTTTTTGAGGCGATAGGGGATAAGACGGGGCATGAGCGGTGATTTTTAAATAGCACTTTGCCTTCAATCCCTATAAAGTGTTGCGGGTGGATTTGAGGGGTGAGTACGAAAAGCCAAAATAAATGCCAGATATTGAAGAACAGTGCCATCGAAGCGATTCCTTACGTTGTGGCTGTTCTGTGCGTCGTTTTCGGCTTTTTTATTCTGGGGCAAGAATCCACGAGCAAAGGGGAGGTTTTATTCTGGAAAATCGAGTCGATTCTGACTCACTACCAGTTCCAGATTCTCTCCTATCTGCCGGCGTATTCAGGGTCAGAAGAGTTTGCCCACAGAATCCCCGATTGGGGCAGCATTATTCTCCTGACGATTCTGGTTTTTTCGGGAACCTTTCTCTCCTGGTGTTGTTCAGCCTCAAAAATTCTTCTGGTAGGTATTTTTTCACTGATCGGTTTGCTGCTCGTCGAGATATTGCTCCTGGGCACGCTCGGCCTGGATATTCCCATGGCTGTCCCGGTGGGCTGTGCCGCTTTGGCATCGGTCGGCTGCATTTTCCTTCGCTGGAGCCGCGACCAGGTCATTCAGCATGAAGTGGCCGAGGATCGCGACCGTTTGGGAAGAATCTTCGAGCGAATGCTTTCGCCGGAAGTAGCCCGTCAGATTTTAAAATGCGCTCAAGCCGGCAAGCTGGAAACCGAAGGCAGCCGGAGCACGATCACCGTCCTCTTTGCCGATATTCGCGGGTTTACGGACCTGATGAATTATGAACACGAACAGGCCGAGAATCATATTCTCCGGCATAACCTCAGAGGCGCGAAAGCCGAAGAATACCGCGATTTTCATGGTGCCCAGCTCCTCAAGACGATCAATATCTACCTTTCGCTTATGACCGAAGTGATTATGAATCATGGTGGAACGCTCGATAAATATATCGGTGATTCGGTCATGGCGTTCTGGGGCGAACCGACCCCCAATGAGCATCATGCCCTGGCCGGAGTGCGGGCGGCTGTCGCCATGCAGGAGGAAATCTTCAAGCTTAACCGCCAGCGGCAGGTGGAAAACCAGAAAATAGCCGACTTCAATGCGGAAGCCATCAGCCGCGATGAGCCGCAGAAAGAATTCCTGCCTATTCTGACCGTGGGAATCGGAGTCAATACGGGCGAGGCGATTGTCGGCTTCATCGGTTCCAAGAGCGCGATGGCCTATACCGTTGTGGGCCGCGAGGTAAATCTGGCCAGCCGACTGGAACGTTTGGCCGGAGTTGGGAAAATCCACATTGGAGAATCGACCTATGAGCAGCTCTGCAAGGATGAGCCCGAGTGGTCCGAGAAGTGTAGCGCGGTGCCTCCCATTCATATTAAAGGCTTTCAAAATATGGTCGGCTATTATGAAGTAAACTGGAAGACCCGCGAAATGGCGATCGAAGAATGGGGTTGGAAATGGGTGATCGGTAATTAAAGCAGATGGACGCGTTTTTATATCTTCCCCGATTGCTCAAGCCGTTGCTTACGTCCTGCGGGATTGTCTGGATTCTTTTGCTCCTCATGGGTATCTATCTGCTGCGGGTGCAAAAGAGTAAAAAAATGGGACTCTTCTGTCTCTCTCTGGCTCTTTTCATGAATCTGACCGGCAGCGGACTTCTGCCCGTTTACCTCCTGGGCACCCTGGAGAAACCCTATCAGAATGTGCGCCTGAAGGAGCTTCCCCGTTGCGATGTCGTGCTGCTCCTGGGCGGCGGCCAGCTCTATTCTGAGCATCCGCCCTTTTATCTTGAGCTCAACCATGCCGGGGACCGTGTCGTTGGCGCCTTTGAAGCGATGCGCCAGAATAAGGCCGATACTCTGGTGACCAGCAGCGGTTATTTTATGAGAGGCGAAGAAAAGATCGCCCACGGCTACAGTCTGACTAACTGGGTTCAGGGTTGGAATCTTTTCGATCAGGAGGTGATTTCGCTCGGTCCCCGCCAGAATACCTGGGATGAGGCAGTGACTTTCAAAAAACTGGCAGGGGAACGCGGCTGGAAAAAAGTCATGCTCGTGACCTCGGCTTATCACATGCGCCGCTCTGCCGCCGCGTTTGAGAAGATGGGCTTTGAAGTGGTGCCTTACCCGGTCGATTTTTACGTGGTCGGTATCCCGCAGCCGCCGCACTGGAAGTCTTTTATTCCGGACCCGGAGTGCCTCTGGTTTTTTGATTTGTGGTTTAAAGAATTTTCAGGCTACTGGCTCTATCGCCTGGGTAGCCTATGGGGAGAACATTGATATGAATAAAGATGACTTGAGAAAACTTCATGCCGTGGAGGATCATGCCAGAGATTTCAAGAACCGCAATTACGTCTACCCGGTAATTTCCCGCCGCGCGGGCGGACTCTCTCTGGGCGTAAATTTAAACCCGAATCGCCTCTGCACGTTCGATTGCGTCTATTGTGAGGTCGATCGCTCGGCTCCCTTATCACCGGCGGCTCAGAAATCGGTAATTGATATTCCTCTCCTCAAAGAAGAGCTCTCCTGGCTTCTGAAGCAGGCTCTGAGCGGTGAGCTCGGCAAAGAGCCGAAGTTTGCCCAGGCCGGCGATCTCCTGCAGCAGGTGAGGGATGTCTCTTTCAGCGGCGACGGTGAGCCGACCCTCTGTCCGGATTTTCCGGATGCGGTTCGGGCGGTTGGCGAAGTGCTTAAAGAATTCGATCTGCTCACGACGTGCAAGGTGGTCCTGATTACCAATGCCACTTGTCTGCATCTGACCTCGGTCCATGAAGCTCTGGACATCCTGATGAGCTATCCCCATGGAGAAATCTGGGCCAAGCTCGATGCCGGCACTTCTGAGTATTATGCCAGAATGAACCGTTCGGGTGTTCCTTTTGAGCGCATCCTTTCGAATCTGAATTTCATTTCTAAACGCATCCCCGTTTATATCCAGAGCATGTTCCTCAAGCTCAATGGCCAGATGATGAGCGAAGTCGAGCTGCTGGCCTACATGGACCGCATTAAAAACCTGATAGACTCCGGCGGAAAAATCCTGGGCATTCAGGCTTATACGCTTGCCAGACCCACCTTCGCCCCGGGGCTGGATTCACTCAAGCTCAGTGCGTTGACGAAGGCGGAGCTTGAAGCTCTGGGAGACCAAATCCGTAAGAATACGGGCCTCGCCGTGGAGTGTTATGTTTAGCAGGATTCATCGGTTCATTTTTTCTGTACGGGCATTCAAAAGAGATTGCTCCGGCAAGTGCTTTGTGTTAAATTCTTAATAAGTTATGGCTGAAAAAAAGGTTAGTGATCTTCTGCCCTTCTGGAAAGACCAGTATCAAAAAGGACGTGTAGCGTTGGATAGGAAAAACTATGATTACGCGATGATGATTTTTTGCCAATTGCTGGACCAGGAGCCCGGCTGCCTGGATTGCAGAGAGGCGCTCCGTGTGACGCAGTTTCGCAAGGCGGAAGAGACTGGCCAGAGAAGTTTTTTCAAAAAGGCGTTTGGGATGACTGGCGATCTGGCTCACCTGAGCAAAGCGCGAATGATCCTCAAGAGCAATCCCGGCGAAGCCATGTCTGCCCTTGAGCAGATCCTGAACAAGGACCCGCAGAATGTATCCGCGCACCAGATGATGGCAGATGCCGCACTTTCAGCCGGGTACGTCCGGACGGCTCTCATCTCGCTTGAGCTTCTTTTCAATAAGCTCGGACAAAGAGATATGGCCATGGCGCGCAAACTGGCTGATGTTTACGCACAGGCGGGTCAGCCCGGCAAGGCTGAAGAGATTTATGCCCAGCTGGTCAATGAAAACCCGGACAATCTGGACCTGATCCAGGCGCTCAAAGATGTCTCCGCCAGCCGTACCATGAAAGAGGGCGGCTATGAGACTGCGTCCGAGGGCGGTACCTACCGGGATGCCTTGAAAAGCGAAGACGAATCCAAGCGTCTGGAGCAGGAGTCTCGTCTGGTGCAAACGTCGGATTCCTCCGAAGCGATCATCAAGAACCTGGAGGATAAAGTCGCAGCCGAGCCTACCAGTCTGCGCTGGTGGCGCGCCTTGGCAGATCAATATCTGCGCATCAAGGAGTATGAAAAAGCGCTCAGCGCCTATGAATCTTTGAAAGCGCTCCTCTCGGTCAGCGATCCTCAGCTCTCCATGAATATTCTGAAGGTGAAGCTGCGGATTCTTGATTCTCAGCTCGCATCGATGGACCCGCAGGACCCGGCGCAAACCGAAAAAATCGCCGAGCTTCAAAAGCAGCGCGCCGAAGTGGAGATGGCCGAAGTGGAGAGCCTTTCAGAGGCTAATCCCACCGATATGATCATTCTTTTCGACCTGGCCTCCCTCTATTTCAAGAATGGCAAACTCGGCAAAGCCATCCAGGCACTTCAAAAAACCCAGAACTATCCGGGCAAGAAAATCCCCAGCCTTCTTCTCCTGGGGCAATGCTTTGCCCAGCGCAAGATGTATGACCTGGCCGTGCGCGCCTACAGCAATGCGCTGGCGGATAAAAAGAGCATGGACGAGGAGAAAAAGGAACTCCTTTACCTCCTGGGCATCACCTACGAAATGATGGGCAAAAAAGAGGAGGCCATCGAGCATTTCAAGCTCATCTACGAGGTGGATATCGACTACCGGGATGTGGCTGCGCATGTGGATGCCTACTACAGCGAAAACGAATAAACTTTCTCTCGATTTTAAATTCTAAAAACGAAAATTCAAAATGGACGATATCCTGAATATATTGCGTAATAACGCCGCTATGCCGGTTGATAAAATCGCCAGGTTGGTCAACCAGACTGCTGATGAAGTCGCTGGCAAGATCAAAGCCTGGGAGTCCGACGGCACCATTCTGGGCTACACCACGGTGATCAACACCGACAAGCTGCAGGATGAACCTCAGGTCATGGCCATGATCGAGGTCAAAATCACCCCGGAGCGTGAA
Organism: Verrucomicrobiota bacterium; assembly: GCA_023230105.1. GTDB lineage: Bacteria > Verrucomicrobiota > Verrucomicrobiia > Limisphaerales > UBA1412 > UBA1412. The sequence goes on along the minus strand of JALNXY010000001.1, from coordinate 188,108 downwards.
GGCGGCTTTGATAAAATCGCCCGTAAAATCGCCCGCTATCCCGAGGTGAAGTCGTGCTACCTCATGTCGGGCGGCTTTGACCTCCTGGTCATGGTGGAAGGGGATACCCTGCGTCAGGTGGCCGGGTTCGTCTCGGAACGATTGGCCACGATTCAGGGCGTGATCTCTACCGGCACTCACTTTATTCTCAAACCCTATAAGCAGCAAGGCGTGACCTTCCTGGAAGAGGAACGGCACGAGCGCCTGAACGTTACTCCCTGAAACGGGCAGGCAAGTATCCCCAATGCGCCGGGATAGAGGCGAAGAGAGAACCTCTGAAGAGGTGCTGCCTCTTCATGCAGGTCCTGTTTTATGGTTCAGAAGCTTTATTATTACGAGAGCAAATCTCTTTCGCCTTATTACAATCTGGCGCTGGAGGATATCCTCCGCTCTCAACTTCTCCCGGGCGAGGCGGTTCTCTACCTCTGGAGAAATGATCACACCGTAGTGATTGGCAAGCACCAGAGCGCTTACCATGAATGCGATCTGGAGGCCATCCGTGCCGAGGGCGTCAGTTTGGCGCGCAGGAAAACCGGCGGCGGTGCCGTGTTTCACGATGCGGGCAATCTGAATTTTACCTTTTTAAACCGCCGGAAGGATTATGACCTCAACCGGAATTTTGAAATACTCCTTGAGGCTCTGAAAGCGGTCGGCGTGCCTGCGGTCCTGAGCGGACGCAATGACCTGACGGTTGAAGGGCTGAAATTTTCCGGCAATGCCTTTTTCAAGAGCGCTCAGGTCGCCTATCATCACGGTACCCTGATGGTCGAGGTCAGCATGGAAAAGCTCGCCCGTTATTTACGTGTGAGCCCTCTCAAGCTTCGCTCCAAGTCCGTCGCATCGGTCCGCTCCCGTGTGGTAAACCTCTGTCAGATATGCCCGGCTCTCACGCTGGGGGCCCTTACTCAAAGTCTTCAGAAAACCTTTGCCGCTTCCTATGGATTGCCCCTTCTGCCCGGTCCTGCGTGGGATGAAAACCTGAGAGCCGAAGCCGAAAAAAGCCTCGCTTCCCCGGCGTGGATTCTGGGAGAGAAACCGAACGCCTCCTCATCGTCCGTGAATATTGAGGAGCGCTTTGACTGGGGATGCGTCTTAATCTCCGGAGCCGGACCCGAGATGAGTCTCTACAGCGACGCTCTGGATACGGAAGTGGTGGAATATCTGCGCTCGAGTCTCCTCCATTTCCTCCATTCTTTCCCGGGGCCGATTCCCGTCCCGGATTCTTTTACTTCTTCTCAGAAGAAAATGGTGGAAGATATCAACGAACTCCTCAAAAAGTTGCCGGAATAGAAGCACCGGATTTCTTTTTGCTTTGCCTCTCTGATTATTTCTTCTCCGATAGCACCCGGAAATAAAAAAGCCTCCCCGAAGGGAGGCTTTCGTTTTAAATTAAGGCTATTACATCAACTAAATTAGAACACGTAGATGATGTTGCCGGTGATCCCGAAGGAGTTATTGCGATCCCAGTCATCCACTGCGGCCTTGTTGCCGGAGAGGTCATGATCCCAGCGGAATTCTGCGCGGGTGATCACGTTTTCCCACAGCTTGTAGCTGACGGTGAAGGTATCAGAGAGATACTCATCATCCTCACCAGACCAGAAGCCCCAGGAACCGTCTGTGCCATTGGCATATTCAGCGCGGTTAGCGAGGGTCAACTTATCGGTGACATCATAGGCCAGATAAGCGGCATAGGCGTTTGCCCAGGCGCTGCGGGAGACCAATGCACCAGAGTCATTAGTGCGTTCGCTCTGACCACGGTAGTCATAGGAGAAACCAAAACGCAGACCGGTAACCGGCAGCGGCATCGTGATGCCTGCATAGTAGTTGACAACGTTGGCAGTATCATAACCATTGTTGATTCCGGAGGCAATCCAACCATTATCAATACCATTGACAACACCAAAATAGAGCTCAGTGCCTTCCATGAAACCAGTGGATTCAGGGAAGATCAAATTCACGGCGCCCATATAGGAAAGACGACCGGATTCGGAACCGCGACCGTTATAGGACCAATGGTCATAGGTGTTTGCCACACCGCCACGGACGCCCAGGATCCAGTCATTCATGTCGAAGCAGTAGCTCGCCAAGGCACCGGTGTGCTGACGGGGCTGAATTCCGAAACCATAGGAACGGGAGAAGTTCGGGTTCAGGTAGCTGTCAGAGCTCTCGTAACCGACGATGGACTCAAATACACCAACGCGGAAATCAAGGCCGTTGCCGATAGGAGCGCGGAGATCTACATAAGCATTCTGGAGAACGAAATCGCCGCTTCCCTGGCTGAACATATTCGCATCATCACCGAAAAGCAGGTCAGCCTGATAACCGGCTGCCCATACGGAAGCATCTTCTTCCAAGGCTTTTCCGACGCCGATCTTCACAGCATTCAGGTTGAAACCGTTCTGCTTGTTACTTCTGTCGTTGACGCGGCCAGCACTGGTTTTCTTGTCCCCGAACTGCCAATTCATGGAGGTATCCACATAACCGCTAATGGTTGTACCAGAAACGGCTGTTAAGACCTGGTTGTCGGCTTCTTCTGCCGATGCAACGGCGGCCATACTAACGATCCCGGCTGCAGCCAGGGCTAATGTCCATTTATTCATAATAAATATTATAAGTTATCGTTACTGAGAGGTGCTTCAGGTTTCTTGTGACATCACAAATCAAGCCTGCACTAAAGAAGCCGCTGCACGCTCCGCCAAATAGCGGGTGCATTCTAAGTGTTTTTCTCACCGTTGGCAACGTTTTTTTTCACTTTCTTAACATCTTTTTTTATAGGCGATTACAAATTTCCCAACTTTCATTCAAACCGTCCTCTTTGCCTCTATTGTTAAAAAAACGCCCATAAACGCCGGTTATTATCTCTAACTCGTTGTTTTTTAAACGTTAGTGTCGGTCAATAAAGCGAATGGACGGAAAGAAAATAAAAACCTGCGGTAAAGATTTTTTATGCTTGCCTTCTCGCAAAGCTGGTAAATAATTTTCTACGTGCCGGCTGATGCGGAATGATTCCGCCGACGCAGGTTGAATTTTATGGCTAGTAAGACCGTTTTTAATCCGATCAGCGCTCCCGACTATCTTCCTCCGGAGCAGCTTAAAGAGCTTCAAACCACCCGGCTCCGTCAGCGGGTAACCGAAGCTTATGAAAAAGTTCCGTTTTTCCGCGCCAAAATGGAAGACCTTAAAGTGGTGCCCGGCGATATCCAGAAAATTGAAGATATCGCAAAGCTTCCTTTCTCGGTAAAAAAAGACCTGCGCGATACGTATCCTTTCGGGCTCTTTGCCCAGCCGATGAATCGTGTGGTCCGTGTCCATGCTTCCAGCGGAACTACCGGTAAACCGATCGTCGTCGGCTACAATCAGAGAGATATCGATGTCTGGAAAGAGGTGATCGTCCGGGGATTGGTTTCTGCCGGGCTCGGTCCCGATGACGTGATCCAGGTCTCTTACGGATATGGTCTCTTTACCGGCGGTCTGGGCCTTCACTACGGAGCCGAGGCGCTGGGTGCGACCGTGGTTCCGGCTTCCGGCGGTAATACTCACCGTCAGATAATGCTTATGAAGGATTTTGGCGTGACGGCCATCTGCTGCACTCCCAGCTACTTCATCCACCTGATCGATAAAGCTCAGTCCATGGGTGTGGATATGAAGACGCTTTCTCTGCGGTTCGGTATCTTCGGTGCCGAGCCCTGGACTCAGGAGATGCGCCGCTACATTGAAGCGCATACCGCTATCAAGGCTCTGGATATTTACGGCCTGTCAGAGATTGTCGGCCCCGGTGTGGCGATGGAATGCGCTGAGCAGGATGGTTCCCACATTTTTGAAGATCATTTCTACCCGGAAATCATCAATCCCGATACCGGAGAAGTCTTGCCCGACGGTGAGGAAGGCGAGCTCGTCCTGACCACTCTGAGCAAAGAGGCCATGCCGATGATCCGTTACCGGACTCGCGACATCACCTCTCTGAATTCGGAGCGCTGCTCCTGCGGCCGGACCTTGCGCAGGATCAGGCGTATCACCAGCCGCAGCGATGATATGTTCATTATCCGCGGCGTCAACGTCTTCCCCTCGCAAATCGAGACTGCATTGCTCTCCATCGAAGGGACGCTGCCTCACTATCAGATTATTCTGCGAAGGGAAAATAACCTCGATACACTGGAGGTGCAGGTTGAGATTAATGCTCAGCTGGCCAGTGATACCGTGAGCGGAATCACCGCTCTGGAAAAACGTATTGCGAAGAATCTCGAGCAAATTGTCGGAATCCATGCTATTATCAAGCTCGTGCAGCCGGAAACGCTGCAGCGCAGTGAAGGTAAAATTCAGCGGGTGAGCGATCTTCGTAATCTGAACCCTATTTCCCAGTAGTTTGAACTGTTTTGAAACATTATCCTAACGACTTATGAAGCTGAAACAACTTTCGCTCGTGATCCCCAACGAACCCGGCGCTCTGGTGCGGGTGTGCGATGTGCTCAAAAAGCATTCGGTCAATATATCGACGCTGACCTTGGCTGATACGGCCAATTTCGGCATCCTCCGCCTGATTATCCAGGAGTGGGAAGAAGGTCTTAAGGCTCTTGAAGACGACGGGCTGGTCGTCAAAGTCAGCGACGTGCTGGCGATCTCCATTCCTCACGTGCCCGGCGGGCTCCTCAAAATCCTGGAGCTCCTCAACGAAAATCGGATCAACGTGGAGTATATGTACGGTTTTTCGCTCTCCACACGGGAGCGCAGCGTGCAGCTATTCCGGCTTGATGACACTGATCGGGCCATTGAAGTGCTGGAGCAGGCCGAAGTTTATCTTCTGGATCCCGACGAGCTCTTCCAGAAAGAATGATTCGATTCGGAAGAGCCCGAATTAATTCGAATCGTTTAGCAGTATAAAGTGTAAAGTGCGACATGTCTGAATCCAATTCTCAACCCGAGTCCGCACAGCCGATGAATTACAAAGTGGCTGATGAGCGGGTGATCCGCGTTACTCAGGACGCCGCCGATAAAATCTCTTCTTTGCTGAAGCGGCAGAATCGTCCCGAGGGAGTGCTGCGGATTCTTGTCACCGGCGGTGGTTGCTCGGGGCTGCAGTATAAGATTGATCTGCAGGATGAGCCGGCCGCCCGCGATATTCTGGTTGAGAGCAAAGGTGTCAGGATCGTCATGGACCCCAAGAGCGTTCTCTACGTTTCGGGCTCGGAGCTCGATTACGTGGATGCGTTGCAAGGGGCCGGCTTCAAGGTCAATAACCCCAACGCGACCAGCACCTGCGCCTGCGGGGAAAGCTTCAGTGCCTGAGACCGGAGCATTTGAAATTTGAAAGCGAGTAGATAAATTGAGAGAAATTAAAGGACTGATTTTTGACTTCGACGGAACTCTGGCCGATACCATGTTCTTCCATTGGAAGGCGTGGGATATCGTGGCCCGGCGCCATGGAATCGCGTTGACACGCCAGAGACTCTATTCCATGGGTGGGATTCCCTCCCGGGATATCCTTCTGATTTTGAAAGAAGAGCAGAAGCTTCCCCATCTGGATGTGGAAGGAATCGCCCGCGAGAAAGAGGAAGAATACGTGAAGATGATGAGCCGGGTCGTGCTGATTGATACCATTGCCGCAATTGCGCGCGAGAACCTGGGCAAGCTGCCCATGGCGATTGCCACCGGCGGACGGCGCTCCATCATGGATAGAATCCTGCCGCAACTTGGAATTCAGAATTGGTTTGATGCCGTAGTGACCAGTCAGGACGTTGTGCACCAGAAGCCCGCTCCGGATATTTTCCTGGAGGCCGCCCGCAGAATAGGGGTCCCGCCGCAGAATTGCCGTGCCTATGAGGATACCGATCTGGGGCTGGCTGGCATTCGGGCCGCCGGTATGGAAGCGGTGGATGTGCGTACTGTCATTCCCGAGGAGTCTCTGGTCTCGAACCTTTAATCATTTTTAATTTTATTTTACGGATAAGCAGGTTATACTGCTAAACGGCTTTTATAAAGAGAGACTGGCTATATGTTCAACGCTCCGATGAAAATTTGTATCGTGGGCACCGGTTATGTAGGACTGGTGACCGGAACCTGCTTTGCAGAAATAGGCCACGACGTGATCTGCGTGGATAATGCGCCTGAAAAGGTGAAAATGCTCAACTCCGGGCAGATGCCGATTTTTGAACCGGGTCTGGAGGAGATGGTCAAGAAGAACGCAGCGGCCGGAAGGCTGAAATTTACCACCTCCACCAAGGAAGGTGTGGAGAAATCGGACGTCGTCTTTATCGCTGTTCCCACTCCGCCTCAACCCGATGGCTCCGTGGACCTGAGCTTCATGGAGAAGGTTTCGCGCGAAATTGCTGAGGTGCTGACCCGCTACAAAATCATCGTCGATAAAAGCACGGTGCCGGTGCGCACGGGCGAAAAGGTCTCAGAAATTATCCGGCGCTACTGCAAATCCAAGGTGGAGTTTGACGTGGTGAGCAACCCTGAATTCCTGCGGGAAGGTTTTGCAGTGCAGGATTTCCTCAAGCCCGACCGGGTCGTCTTCGGCGTTCAGAGCCAGCGGCCAGTCCATGCTTTGAAGGAGATTTATGCTCCGCTCAATGCCCATGTCGTGGTGACCGATATCAACTCGGCCGAGCTCATCAAACATGCCTCCAATTCTTTCCTGGCTCTCAAAATTTCCTATATTAACGCCATCTCAGTCATTTGCGAAGCCGCCGGCGCCAATATCGAACAGGTCGCTGCCGGCATGGGAATGGATAAGCGCATCGGGCGCGATTTCCTCAATGCGTCGCTCGGTTTTGGCGGCAGCTGTTTCCCCAAGGATCTGAGCGCGTTTATCAAGATCGCCGAACAGCTCGGCTACGATTTCGCGCTTCTGCGTGAAGTGCAGAAGATCAATGCCATGCAAATGGAGCGCTTCGTGCGCAAGATCGCCGATACGCTCTGGGTGATTAAAGATAAGAACATCGGCGTTCTGGGCCTGGCTTTCAAGCAAAACACCGACGATATCCGCATGTCTCCTGCGATCGCTCTCTGCTTGCGTCTGCGCAAGGAGGGCGCCCATCTGAAGGTTTACGACCCCAAAGCCATGGATAAGGCAAAGACCGTCTTGAAAGAGGTCACCTTCGTGGATGATATGGATAAGGTGGCTGAGGGGTGCGATGCGCTTGTCATTGCGACCGAGTGGCCCGAGTTCAAAAAACTGGACCTGGAAAAAGCCCGCAAGACCATGACTCATCCCATCCTTTTTGACGGACGCAACCTCTTTGACCCTGCGCAGATGGAGGCGATGGGCTTTATCTACAAGAGCATTGGCCGCTAGAACGGCAGAATTTAGAAAATATAAAAGGAGAATTTGAGCGTGCAGACTCTCAGTTCTCCTTTTCTCGTAAAATGATTATTCAGGTAACAGCCGGTTTGATTTTTCGTGAGGGCAAGCTCCTCATCACCCAGCGTCCCAAAGGAAGCCACCTGGCCGGATTATGGGAGATGCCCGGGGGTAAACAGGATCCCGGTGAGACCTTGCCCGAGTGCTTGAAGCGGGAACTGCGCGAAGAGCTCGGGGTAGAGGTTGAGGTCCACGAGCTCCTCCATGAGTGCGAGCATGAATACCCGCTCAAGACGGTCAAACTTCACTTCTTCCGCTGCACCTTGCTCCGGGGCGAGCCTCGTCCCATTCAGTGTGAGAATCTGGCCTGGGTCACTGCGCCCGAGCTGGCTCAATACGAATTCCCCCCGCCGGATGCCTCACTTTTGGAGAGCCTCCGGAGAGGGGAGCTTCTGCGCTTTTTTCAGCTTCAGTAATCGATTGCCGGGTTTAATTTTCCCAGCTGACCCGGTAGAAAATATTCTGCCCCGGTTCGACCGTGACGCGATAGGTGTCGCTTGTGGAAGGCCCGGAGATAACTTCCCAGTTCGTCATATCAAGGCTCGATTCAAGCACACCTGCGAAGTTGATTGTGAAGGCGATAACCTGGCCTGCTTCATCCCTCTCCACTTCCGAAAGAGTGAGCACCGGTGGATCCCCAATCCATAACCGGGTCGGCCTGCCGCCCCAGGGATCGCTCCAGCCTGTAGTCCCCTCTGAATAATAGAGGGTCGCTTGTGTCTCCTGGAAAGGATTCCGGCCGATCAATTGCGGTGCATTGCCGCGGAAGAACGCCTTTGTGAAAGAATCGCACCCGGTAAAGATATCTTCACCCAGAAGTGATAAACCTGCCGGCAAAATGATCTCGGTGAGTCCGGCAGCGCTGCTGAAGGCATAATCATGAATCGTGGTGAGCGTATCCGGAGCCGTATAACCGCCCGTTCTGCCGGCCGGGTATTGAATCAGGACGCTCTGATCTTTATTAAAGAGCACCCCATCCGGGCTGCTGTAGCTTTCGTTCTCCTCAGCGACTTCAAACTCCCTCAGCACGCTGCAATCCCGGAAGACTCCGTTTTCCAGAACGCCCGTCACGCCGGCCGGGATTTGCACCTGGTACAGACCTGTCGCGCGGAAGGACCATCTTTCCAAAGTCGTGAGAGTCGATGGAAAATTGATTTCCGCGAGACTGCTGCAACCATAAAAGGCGCCTTCAGCCACTTTCACCAAACCCGGAGGCAGCACCGGTCTCCTCAGACTGGTGCAGTTATAGAAGGCATACCACGGGATTTCCTCAAGTTCGGAGGGGATCGTGATTTCCGAGAGACTGCTGCAATCATAGAAGGCCGCCTCTCCCAGAGTCGTGCTCGGGTTGGAGATTACGACTTTCTGCAGCACGGAACATTTAGCGAAGGCCCACGGACCGATCTTCACCACCGAAGAGGGGATGGCAATTCTCGTGAGCGATTTCTGCGAGAAGAAGGCCCGAGGTGCGATTTCCAAAACCCCGGTGGGTACAGGGTAGAAGCCCGCTTTGCCCAGAGGGCAGAAAAGGAGTACCGTCTGATCTTTATTGAATAGAACGCCATCGCGGCTGCTGAAGCTCGCGTTCTCTGCATGGACGCTTATCCGGTAGGATCCGATCAGGGCGTCCGTGCCCAGAGTGTTCAGACCGCTGCCGATCCAGACTGTTTTGGCCGGGCAGTTGAGGAAGGCGTCCTCCTCGATTCTCACGACGCCATCCGGAATCCGGATTTCCTCAAGCCCGCATTGGGCAAAGGCTTTTCGGCCAATCACCCGCAGAGTCTCCGGGAACGTGACCGCTTTCAAATCCGCGCGATCCTGGAAAGCCTCTTCAGCAATTTTCACGACGGGGTAGCCCGAAATGCTCTCGGGGATGACGACCGAATTGCTCATTCCATAGTAAGCAGTGATCGTGATCTGGCCATAATTCAACGTGCAGCCGAATTCACCCGGAGGCAGAATTGTCAGAGTCCCCGGCGTTGAGCTGAAGAGATAATTGGGATGGGTGAGTCCGCCCACGCTCAGTTCATAAGTCCCCTCGGCAAGAGGCGTGAGAATTTCACTGGCCGGGATTCCGTTGATGTAGTAAACAGGGGAGCCCTCCGGTGTATCCTCGTTGATGAGACTCGCCACAGTATAGGTAAAAGCGGGGAAAGGGTAGTTGGAGGGAACCTGGACGTCATCCGCCTTCACCGTGGCCGCCTTGGGATGAATCACCAGAGTTTGGGAGACAGGCGTTGCGGGGAAGTAATTGACGTTCCTGCGGGTTCCTCCGGGTTGATAGCCGGTAATGGTGACCGTGCCGGCCCCTTTTATGTGAATCATTTTGGCGCTATTGACCGTGGCGATTTCCTCTGGGGTACTCAAAAGAGTCACCAGTAGTGCGCTGCTCGAAGAGGCCCAGAGTTGGAAATCCTCGTCTCCATAAGTTACCACCCGACTGATGGTGCTGAGGGTGACCGTTTGGCTTTGTGCATCCCCCCGTGCAGGATAGCCGGCAAACTCTTCCAGCCAGCCGGTGGCTCCCGCTTTGTAATAAACGGCCAGAGAATTCGGGACATTGTAGAAAATATCGGCTCCGGTCTCCGGGGCGTTCCCCTCGAAACCGATTCCCGTGAGAGAAGAGCAGTACCAGAAAGCACGGTTTTCAATATGGGTGAGGCTGGCCGGCAGAATGAGGCCCAGAAGCGAGGAGTCGCTGAAAGAACGCGCTTTCAGAGTCGTCGTTCCCTCGGGGATGACGCATTGGCCGGTTCGACCAGCAGGGAAAACCATCAGCGTGTCGCCGGCTTTGTTGTAAAGGATTCCGTCGCGGCTGCTGTAGACCGGGTGATTTTCATTCACCGCAAAATCGGTCATGAAGATACACCCCTGAAAAGCGTTTTCCAGGAAGTTGACGATTGTTTCGGGCAAAGTAAAAATCCCCTTCTTGCCGGCCGGGCAGATCAGAAGCAGCGTTTCGTTTTTATTGCAGAGCGTGCCATCCAGACTGCTGTAATAGGGATTATCAGGAGCCACTTCGAAGCCGGGCAGGCTCGTGCAATAGGCAAATGCAGAGGAATCCACCGATTCGACCGCGCTGCCGATCTCAATGGCGGCCAGATTGTAGCATCTGCTGAAAGCCTCTTTGCCAATAAAGGTGAGCCCCGGAGGCAGATCGACGCTTTCCAGACGGCTGCACCCATAGAAAACGCCATCTTCCAGACGGGTCAGCCCCGAAGGCAGAGCCAGGTGGAGTAAATTCAGGCAGCCGCCAAAGGCATTGGGGCCGATCTGCGTGAGTCCCTCGGGCAGATCCAGGCTCACGAGACTGCTGCAGCCGTAGAAAGCATAGCTCCCCATCTGGGTTACGCCGCTTCCGAGCGCTACCGCCTCAAGATTCCGGCAGTAGGAGAAAGCCTCTACTCCGATCCGGCTCACGGTATTGGGCAGCTCGACGCTCTGGAGGGTATCATTGCGGGTAAAGGTCCATCCGTCCACGGCGGTAACGGGCGAGCCCTCGATTTCCCCGGGCACCACGACAGAGGTCGCCGAACCGATATAATCGGTGAGGGTGACTTGTCCCCCTTCAATCGTATAATGGAAATCAGTGGCGGGATTCTGCGCCTCTCCCCGGGTGGAAAATAAAAGGACCGATAGCAGGACCAGGCAATGAATCCATGCGCCCGTAGGCAGATGCAAGGTACCTTTGGCAGAGGAACGGGCCGCGCAGCCCTGTCCGGTGGGGGTGTTTACTTCTCTCTTCATAACTCACTCAACAGTCTGATTATGGGTAGGATCAATCCATTTGTCACTCCTATTCTGGACCAAATACGCATCAGAAAATACGCACGCATTGCCTCAAAAATATGCGCACCGAAAAGGGGCTGAGGGAATAGGAGAAAAAGGTGGTTGCCTCAAAAAGAACGCACTGAAAAATGTGTATCTCTCTGAATCGGAAGAGGAAATAGATAGATTGATACCTTGAACTTTAAAGAAAGCCGCCGCTCCCGTCCCGGAGAAAATTTTGCACCGATGAAAAAATTACCACTGAAATGATTTTTTTGTTGATTTAATTTTTTTATTTTAATAGGATGGTCCGCAGCAGATTGGGGATTCGTATTCCTTCAAAGAATAAAAGGGGGGAGCCGTAAAAGAAGGGATATCGGATCAAGTACATTTTATTAAAAAAATGCTCAGGAAAACATATCTTTTGGCCGGTCTTTCCGTTTTATTCATTATATGGATACTGCAAATGCCTTGCGTGATAGCGGATGAGGCGGCGTCAGGGGGCTCTTTTGCAGACGATTGTCTTTCTGCAACTATTACGAATCCTTTGCCCGAGGCAATTAAACCGAAGGTTGGTTTTTGGGGTCTTTACAAAAAACCCTTAAAGACGATGGCGTTGGGGTGCGCCATGGTGATGCCTTTACTGCTCAGCGGTTTTATTATGTTCCGCTGGAGAGAGAAGCAGGGGGTAATTCGCCAGGAGCTGCTTGCCAATGTTTGCGAAATGGGAGATATCAGCTGTTTTTATTGTGACTATCAGGGAAAGCAAATTGAGTGCTCGCGGTATGAGAATTTCTGGCCCCGCAAGGAGGATGGGAGCCCCGCTTCTCATACCGAGTGGGTATGGAGCGAAGATTTGCCTCTTTTCGAGGAATCCTGGAAACGCGTTCTGGAGGGAGTCAGTTTTCAGGAGAACATCTCTTATCGCGTCCGGTCCGGTGAAAAATTCAGATATTTCGAAATGCATGTGCGCAGGTCTGACGCTTACGGCGCAGAAAAAAGATTTTTTGGACTGATTCGCGATGTGACCTTGGCCCGGGAGCGCGAAAATTCCATCCTGGAGACCAATCTTCTCTTGCAGGAAATAGTTGAAAACCTGCCTTGTAGCATTTTTGTAAAGGATATCAATGACGGGGGACGTTACATTATCAGCAATCGCCATAATCTGAACGTGCTCGGTTTGAGCCCGGAGCAGATGGTCGGAAAAACAGATTCGGAAATTTTCCCGCCGGCAGTAACGGAGGCTTATATCAAGGGTGACCGGGAGGTTTTGGAAAAGGGCGGCGTTTTAAATTTCCTGGATCACTATGTAGACAGGGAGGGTAGGACGCGGGTATTCCAGCTCTACAAGGTGGTCCTTCCTCAGAAAACTGACAGAAGGCTCCTTCTGGGAATCTCTGTTGATATGACGGAGATTGAGAAAAACCGCAGCGAGCTCAAGGAAAACGTGGAGCTTCTGCGCTCGCTCATGGATAACCTGCCGTGTCACTTCTTCGTCAAAGATGCGGATAATGATTTCCGGTTCCTTCTGGGCAATGACCACTTTGAGGGTTTCTTCCAAAAGAGCGCCAAAGAGTATATTGGGAAAACGGGTCCGGAGTTTTTTCCGTCGACTGAGCAGGCGCATAAATTCCGTGAAAGTGATTTATTGCTTCTGGAGAAAGGGGGTAAGACAGATATTGTCTCCGTAGTCACAAGCGCTTCCGGTGAAGAACGCGTTTTCCAGATATTCAAGAACCTGCTGACTCTTAAAGATGGGCGGCGCCTGATCCTGGGAATTGGCACGGATATTACCGAGCAGGAGAAAAACTGGAAAGAGCGCCAGCGGCTCCTCCATAATCTCAATAAGCACATCAAACAGGAGCGGATGTTTACCTCCTGCCTGGAGTCGGTCGTCATGAATTCGAGTGCCGATGAATCTCTGAGGGTACTGCTCCAAACGGTCTCCCAGCATATCGGGGCCGATGCCTGCTATCTGTCGGAGTATGATTTTGCGAATTCGAAAGTTTTGCCTCTCATTAAGTACCTGGATCCCGAGTTTGATGAGATTCCGTTTCCCCGGGAGAACAACCTTCTTTTGGAAAATGAGCCCTGGCACACTCTTTTCAATAAGCGGGAGCTTTTCCTCGTGGACCAGGCACAGTTTTTAGTCGAACAGAGCCCCCGGAACAATGGTCTTACCAGCTTCAGTGACTATCTGAAAGCCAACGAGATAACCTCTATGGGCGGGGTGGGGCTCTTCCAGAACAATAAGCTTTGGGGCAGCCTTTCCTTCTACTTCAGAAAGAAAGAAAAGAAGTTTTCGGCTCTAGATAACCGTTGGCTGAAGGTCTCCGCGCACCTGGTGGAAGTGGTCCTGGATACCCGCTTCAAGCATCACCAGTTGGAGCGCAGCGAGTATGAAAAGCGGCTGATCATGGATACCATGGATATCCCCATTCAGCTCTTCGACTCCAACATGAAACTCATTCGGATCAACGGCGCGGCTAAAAAACTGGCAGGGGGCTCTGAAGAAAAGATTTTGAGAGAGCCTTGTTACCGGAATTTTTGTGGCTCCGAGGCCCGGCCTAATGATTGCCCGACTTTTCTAACCCGGCAAGACCTGAAGAAGCACCAGAAATCGATTCAGCTTAAAGGGTCGGATTACGTAATTTGCGCTCATCCGATTTTTATCGAAGGCAAGCTGGCCTATATCCTGAAGACCTTTGTCGATGTCAGCGAGTCGAGCAAGGCGCAGGAAAAATTGACCAGGGCGTTGCTCAAGGCTCAGGAGGCGAGCAAGGCCAAAAGCTATTTCCTGGCGACGATGAGCCACGAGATCCGGACCCCGCTCAATGCCGTGATCGGCTTCAGCGATCTGCTCAAAAAAGAGAAATGCACCGAGGAGGATAAACTCAAGTACCTCGAATCCATTCACCTTGCAGCCAATGCGCTGCTGAACCTCATTAACGACATTCTGGATTTGTCCACGATTGAGGCCGGAGCCGTGCCGCTGGTTTTGCGCTACGTCAATCTTTCAGAGATCATTCGGGAGATTCAATCCATCTTCCAATACCAGACACGAGTCAAAGGTCTGGAACTGACGGTCGAGCTCAAGCTGGATATACCGTTTCTGAAGTTAGATCAATTGCGTTTTCGCCAGATCCTGCTTAACCTGGTCGGTAACGCTGTCAAATTTACCGATAAGGGGAGCGTGAAAATCATTACGGAGTTTACCCCCGTTACCGGAGAGATGGGCAATCTGCGTGTAGCCGTCGAGGATACGGGTGTCGGTATCGAGAAAGAGGCTCTGGAAAAGATTTTCCAGCCCTTCACCCAGCAGGATTCCATCAGGGACACTTTTTTACACCACGGCAACGGTTTAGGGTTGGCTATTGCCCGCCAATTAGCTATACGTATGGGCGGCTCGCTGGAAGTGGAAAGCACAGTTGGCCAAGGCAGCCGATTTACACTCCGTTTGAAAAATGTACCCTATAAACATGGGGAGCATAGGATTGAAAATAAATCTCCCGTTCCTGCGGTGGAAGAAGAGCTTAAAATCCCCCGGGATATTTTGTTGGTGGATGATGTGCCCTTGAATCTGTCCCTGCTTTCATTGATGCTCAAAAATTTGGGTGCTCGGCCAAGATTGGCTGATTCGGGCTTTGCTGCGCTCAGTGAGCTTGAGCAGTTCACCCCGGAAGTCATCCTGACGGATATCTGGATGCCTGATATGGATGGCTGCCAGCTTGCAAGAAATATTCGCAAAAAGAAAAAATTAAAGCATACTCGTATCGTCGCCGTAACGGCGGATGCGGAAGTGCATGTTAATTTTGATATGGGTGCTTTTGATGCAGTGTTGCTCAAGCCCCTTACGGTTTCTAAAATAAAGAGTCTCTTCAGAGACTTGCAGAAGAAAAAGTTGAGTGATTCATCTGCAAAAGAAGCTTCTCCGGCCGGGGAGGATTAGAGCAGGTGAGCCGCTTATAAAAGATGAATATTTATGAACCTATCAATAAATAAAAGTCTTCTCCAGGGGAGAAAGGCTTTGTTTTATACGGTTCTTTGCTTTGCTTTTTTTGCCTGGGTGCTCCCTTTGCAAACTGGAGCTCAGACAGCAAATTCGCCTCAGGGAGCATATCCGAAGGCACCGTATAAAGTTTTAATTCTCTCCGAGCGTTCCACGACTCCTGAGGGAGAACTCAACCCCTGGAGCCAGGTCTTTCGCCAGGAGCTCTCCCGCGAGCTCAGCGCTCAGCCCGCCATCGTTTTGGAGGAGCTCGATATCCCGGCAGGCGTGCGTACCTCGCCCGAGGAGATGGAGCGGCTCTCCGGGATGCTCCGGGCCATGATTCAGGCTCAGAACTACGATCTGGTGGCAGGCATTCTGGATACGCCTTGCCATCTTCTGGCGCAAATAATTGACAGTCTCCCTCAGGAGCTGTCGCTGGTCTTTTGTGGTTATGAGGATTGGAGCTCCCGGTTGAAGGAGAAACACTCCAACACGGTCGCAATGACGGTGAAATATATGCCCCTGGAAACGGTGGAGCTCGGTTTGAAAATGCTCCCCGAAACCCGTGAGATTCTCTTTATCTCCGACGATACTTCCGCCTCCGCCGCGCTGCAGAATCTGGTCGGCCCGCAGACCCCGTTCAAGGAGTGTAAAATATCGGTTCTGCCAAGTGATGGAAAAACGAGGCAGGATATTTTGCTGGCGGTCACTCAGCTGCCCGCTCAATCTTTTGTCGTGCTGGGGTCTCTGAGCGCGTCTGACAAGGCCATCCTCGGAACCGCTGAAACGTTGATCAGGGCCATGGCGGCACAGGAGGCTCCCAAGCCCAGCTTTGCCGCGAACCTCATGCCGATTCATTTCGGAGCCGTCGGCGGGTACGGTGTCGGCGCCAAAGAGTTCGCCAAAGAAACTTCGGATCTTATCAAAACGGTGATGAGCCAGAAGGGTGCCTCCTCTGTACCGGCAATCAACCTCACCCCTATCCCCACGGTGGATATCTCCACGGCTTTGAAATTCAACCTGGAGACGGACCTCCTGCCGCCAGAGACCAAAAAGTTGTTTGAACCTCTGCCTGCCTGGAATCCGAGTACGCGTACTCTCATCCTGGCTCTTACCCTGAGCGTGCTCTCTCTCTTTTCCCTGGTGGGGATGATCTTTTTCTACAGGCGTCATCGCCGTTTTACCCGCCGGACAATGGCTATTTTTAGCGAGCTTCCGGTGAGGGTGAGCGTGGTCGACCGCGAGAATCGCCTCCTCTTTTGCCAGATGGAGCGCGGCCAGCGCAGTCCCTCCGGTTCCGGCTCTCTGAAGTCATGCGACCTTAAGGAGCTGGATCCGGCGCAGGTGAAGAACACCGTGGCATGGGTGTTGCAGACTCGTGATCAGACGACGATCCGTTACGAGGAAGAGGCCAGAAAGAGGATTATATCCTGTTCGCCTCTTGAAAAAAATATTTTCGGTACCGACGCCATCGTCGCTGTTTCCCAGGATGTCAACGAGATTGAAAAAGAGCGCAGCAGAGCAGAGAAATTAGCCGAGCAGCATAGGATCATTCTGGAAGCCATCGATGACGGCCTCATCATGACTGACGCCGAGGGTAATATTATGCTCATGAACCCGCTGGCTTGCAGCCTGACAGGGTATAAGCGTTCGGAAGCGATGGGCAAAAAGCTCGAAGAGATTCTGAACCTGGTCGACCATCGGACCGGCGATCCGTTCCCGTCTCCCGCGGCCAAAGCGATTTATGATAAACGCGAGTATTCTCAAAATGAGGAAGCGATCCTGATTTCAAGAGAGCAAAACCGTTACCACATTGCCCACGGAGCTTTCCCGGTGAGCGGCAGCGAAGGCAAATTTGCCGGCGTGGTCATCGTCTTCCGTGATATTACCCAGGAGTACGAAAGAAAGAACCAGGCCATTTCGGCTCTTCAGAACTTCAAACATGCCGCCAAACTCGCAAGCCTCTCCTCGTTCATCTACGACCTGAAGACTCATAAACGGACCGTTGAATCTGACGGAAGCAAAAATTGGGGCTATGAAAACGGCGAGCCCCTCGCCCCCGACAAGTGGATTGTCCCGGAAGATCTGACCAAATTCCAGGATGGCTGGAGTCAACTGGTCCTGGGGCAAATCAACGAGTTCAGAGTTTCCTACCGTTCCAATTACGCCGGGAGTCTGCGCTACTATACGATGTTGGCCTCCATCTACCAGCCGGAGGACCAGAAAGAGAAACAAATCTTCGGCGTCATTCAGGACCTGACCCATATCGAGGAGAGCGAGCGCAAACTCCACGATGCCAGCAGGCTTTTCGACACGATCATGGACCGACTGCCCTGTTATGTCTACGCCCGTGATATTGACGATGATTTCCGCTATATTCTCGATAACCAGCATATCCGCAACTTCTTCATGGAGCTCGGAGCCGATATCAAAGGCAAAACGATTTATGACCTCCAGGATACGCTCGCTCAAAATGAATTGTACCAGGTCAACCTCGATACCGTGGTGGAGGGCAGAGCTACCGAGCGGACCGGATTGATCACCGATAAACAGGGAGAGGAACACATTTTAAGGATTCTCGAGACTCAGATTGAGCAAACCGACGGACGGCGCCTGCTCCTGGGCGTAGCGGTGGATGTCACCGAGCTCAAAGATATTCAAAAGAAGGAAATCGAATCCAGAGAGCTCCTCCAGCTCATCCTCGATTACCTGCCGGCCTGTGTTTCAGCCAAAGACGTGCAGGATGATTTCAGGTACATTATCTGGAACAAGGAGTACGAACGGCATACGGGAGTGGGTGCTAAAGAGGTGCGTGGCAAGACTGATTTCGAGATCAACGCCTATCCGGGCTTTGCCGAGGATTTTCGCCGCCTGGATGAAGAGGTGCTCAAGTTCGGTAAGCCGATGCATTTTGTGGTTGATTGTGTCAGCGCCCGTGGCGAGAAGTTGACTTATAACTCCTACAAGATGCCGATGCGCAATCGCGAAGGCAGACAGTTGCTCGTCGAGCTCAACCTGGATATCAGCCGCGAGAAGAAACTCGAGCGCGACCGCACCGAAATGATCAAGCGGCTCAGCGACCTGGTCGAGAGCGGCGATATCGTCAATGAGTGTCTGCGCCGCATTACCCTGGAAGAGGATTTTGAAAAAGTCATTCCCGACATGCTGGGCATCGTTGGTGAAAATGGCAACGCCGATCGTTGCTATGTTTATGCGTTTCAGGAGGAGGAGCAACGGGCGAAGTGTATCTTTGAGTGGACCCGTACCAATATTGATAGCCTGCCAGATAAGAGCTTGAATCGCGACCAGATCGCTTCATGGAGCCAACTCCTGGAGAATAAAGAAGAAGTCGTCATCCGGGACGCTTCCAAACCACCTGAAAACCTCAGGGAAACCTCGGTTCTTCTGCAAAAGCGGGATGTGAAATCGATGATGCTCACCGGCATCTGGCTGGATGACATGCTCTGGGGCTTCATCGGGTTGGATTTCGTCACGCGCGCCCGGGACCTGAATGAAAATGATCTGCGTACCATTCACAATGCGGTCAATCTTTTCCAGATGGCCTACGAGCGTAACCGCCGTAAGAACGCGCTGGCAGAAGGCTCATTCCGTCAGAAGCAGATTTTCGATAACATCGCCATTCCGATCGCTCTCTTTGATACGCATTGCCGTGTCATTATCGCCAACCCCAGCTACCGCACATTGATGTCCGAGGAAGGCTCTGATTCGGTCTGCAGACAATACATGAGCAATCTCTGCAGGGATGGCATTCAGCTGGGCTGCAATCCGCCGCGCAGCATGGTCGAAGCTCAGGGAACCTATCAGGTTGAGCTGGTCCGGTATTCGAACCGCGAGTTCGTGGTGAACCTGCAGCCGATTTTTGATCGTCAGGATCGTCTGGCCCTGGTTTTGGAAACGGCCATTGATGTGACCGATATCAACGAAGGCAAACGCCGTCTCGAGACCGCGATGAAAGCCGCCCTGGCAGCCGACCGCGCCAAGAGTTACTTCCTGGCGACCATGAGCCACGAGTTGAGGACTCCGCTCAATGCGGTGATCGGTTTCAGCGAGCTGCTCCAAACCAGTGTACTGACTTCCGATCAGCAGAAGGATTACATCCAATCGATCAACGTGGCCGGTAATGCGCTCCTGAGCCTCATTAATGACGTTCTGGACTTATCCAAGATCGAGGCCGACCAGACCAAAATTACCCCCAAGAAAACGACATTGATCAAGTTGCTCGATGAGATTGAGAAGATTTTTGAGAAAAAGGCCCAGTCTAAGGGCCTCAAGTTGACAATCGACTGTCCGGAAAACCTGCCTCTTCTCTATCTGGATACACCGAGCTTGCGGCAGGTGATGCTGAACCTGACCGGCAACGCCATCAAATTCACCAATGCAGGGAGCGTGAGCCTCCATGTGAGGTTCACTGAGTTCGATGAACGCTTCGGCGCTTTGACGCTGGCTATGACGGATACCGGTATCGGCGTTAAGCCGGAGTACCTGGAAAAGATCTTTGAACCCTTCGTCCAGCAGGATACGGTGAGGGGAGGGCGTATTTATGAAGGAACCGGTCTGGGCCTCTCCATCTCGCGGCGCCTGGTCGAAAAGATGGGCGGCGAGTTGACGCTGGAGAGCGAAGAGGGTAGAGGAAGCGTTTTCACGGTCCGCCTTCCCATTGTCCAGTACGAAAAGAATAGCCCCGAGCCTCCGGCTGACCCGACTGCCCCGGACGTTTCGGCTGACCCGGTCGTCCCGGAGCCCGCACCTGTGGCATTACCCCCTGCCATAACCGAAGACTACCAGGTCTTGCTGGTGGATGATGTTAAAATGAATGTCCAGGTCTTGAGTGCAGTGCTCAAGAAGCTGGGGATCACTTCCAAAGCGGCAGCTTCAGGCCAGGAAGCCTTGAAGGCTCTGGAGAGCTATACTCCGAATTTGGTGATGACTGATATCTGGATGCCCGGCATGGATGGGACCCAGTTGGCAAAGACCATTCGCCAGGATCGCAGATGCCAATCCGTCAAAATCGTAGCAGTCACGGCCGATACCGAGATTGACAACTCCTTTGATGTAACGTGCTTTGACGATGTCTTGCTCAAACCGCTGACCTTGGAGAAGATTTCCGGTGTGCTTCACAAACTCCATTTGACAGACGAAGAACAGCAAAAAGAAGAGAAATAAGGACCAAAGTTCCCGAAATAAAAAGATAAAAAATCAGCCCGGCCGGGATTGTCACCGACCGGGCTGATTTTTTGCCGATTTCCTCTAGGCCTCCAGAGCAGCCAGGGTTTCGGGGTCGCGAACGTCCACCCAGCGGCCTTCGATCTGTTGGCCCGCCAGCCGGAGATTGTTTTGGTAATGTGCCGCGATGGCGTCGGTCAGTTCATATTCACCGCGGGGAGATTTTTGTAATTTGGCGGTGTACTTGAAGAGAACCGGCTTGAAGATATAGATGCCCGCATTGTACCAGACCGGGGCGCCCTCTTTAATCCAGCCCTCTTTGCGGAGGGTTTCGAGCTGTTCGACGGAAGGCTTTTCCACCAGACGGTTCAGACAGAAGTCTTTATCGAAGAAGAGGAGGCCTCCCTTAGTCACGTCTTCGCCCGCTATGACGGTGACGAGTCCCTCGTAGGAGCCGCTGCAGTAGCGTCTGATCATTTGGTTGTAGGTCTCGGGCCGGACCAGTATATCCCCATAGGTGAGGATGAAATCCTCGTTCCCTACAAAATCTTTGGCCAGCTCGGCCGCTTTGCCGGTTCCGTCCAGCCCTGTCTGGCGGACGTATTGAACCGTGATTCCCATCGAGGATCCGTCGCCGAAATAGTTTTCGATGACTTCGGCTTGCCAGCCGGTGATAATGCAGAAATCAGTGATGCCGTTGCTTTTGAGACCCTCCACGATATGCCCCAGAATAGGTTTGCCCTGGACTTTGAGCATTGGTTTGGGGCAGCTATTAGTGAGGTCGCGCATACGGGTTCCTTTTCCCGCAGCTAGAATGACAGCCTTCATCAGAATAAACGAAGTAGATTAGATAATGGTTATTGGGAACAAACAACGGGGAATACCTGCAACTCGAGAAGTATTCCCCATGGAGTAATAAAGGCCTGCTATTAGGCGCCGAATTTTTCGAGCATTCCGGCGTTGGCTTGAATATAACGGATCAGATCCTTGGCCGGGAATACTCCCAGAGAGCCCAGGTTCGCGCCCGTATCGGTGAAGCGGTCCAGTTTATCCGAGCCGGAGAACTGAGAGTGAATCAGGACCGGCTGAGGGTGCCAGGAGTGTCCCTTCATCGGAGTCGGAGTCGAGTGGTCGCCGGTGACGACGATCACGTCGGGCCTCTTCTCCATGAGGATGGGCAGGGCGGCATCGAAATCTTCAATAGCCTTGACCTTGGCGGCATAGTTGCCGTCTTCACCGTATTTATCGGTGTATTTAAAGTGAATGAAGAAGAAATCGTATTCATCATACAATTTCTTGTACGTCGCAAACTGCTCGGCAATCGTCTGCGGCCCCTCGATCTTCGTCATTCCCACCAGTTGGGCCAGTCCCTTATACATCGGGTAAACGGCGATGCAGGCCGGCTTCAGATTGTACCTCTGCTCAAAGAGAGGGATATCGGGCTGATGAGCGATGCCGCGCATGAGGAAACCATTGGCCGGTTTCTCTTTGGCGATGATGGGCAATGCCAGCTTGTAAAATTCTTTAATCACCTTGGCCGTCTTTTTGGCCTTGGCGCTTTTGGCGTCCCTGGGTTCGACTTGAGGAATCGGGAAGCCGACCTTCTGAGGGTCTGCATCGGTGAGCGGACCTTCCATTCCTTTACCGCGCAGGACCACCACGAAGCGGTGTTCTTTACCCGGCTGAATGATCACTTCCACGTCGCCGATCTTCTTGATCTTGGCGCTCAGCATGGCGCAGAGCTTCTCGCATGTCTCGGTCGGTATCCGGCCCGCGCGGCGATCGGTTACGATCCCATTCTCGTCGAGCGTGCAGAAATTGGCACGGGCGGCCACGTCTCCGGCCTTGAGCTCAATGCCCAGACCCAGAGCTTCAATTACGCCGCGGCCCACTTCGAACTCCAGCGGGTCGTAGCCAAATAAACCGAGGTGACCTGGACCACTGCCCGGGGTGATTCCCGGTGCCACAGGGATCATCCGGCCCTGGGCCGAATCCTTTGCCAAGGCATCCAGATTAGGAGTCTTGGCTGCTTCCAACGGCGTGAGATAATTGTTCTCCTTAACGGCGATGTCTCCGACACCATCCATTACCAGAAGAGCAATTTTACCTTGGGGTTTGCCTGTAAGTTCTTGATATACAGCATCCAGATTCATATTTAATCTTTATCTTTGTGAAGTTCCGGCCGAGGGGCTGTTTTGATCGAAAGCCGTGGGCTCCCACCTCAGCATCGGGGGCTATGCTCTCACAAAATCCCTTCCCGGTCAATTGAGTTTTTCATCCCTCCAACGTCGTGATACTCCGGCAGTAATGCGCCGGCGTTATTAACGTCGGAGGGCTTGAATCCTTCATTTCCTTTGCCGGTCTTAGTCAGCAATTTCGGAATAGACCCGATAATACTCCCGCGTCCCGGAGGAGCTCTTGACCTGATAAGGACTCGCCGTCTCAACCGGCTCCCAGTTCACCAAGTCGCTGCTCTTTTGCAGAATTCCTCCAAAAACCAGAGTCATCTGAGTTTCATTTTCCGTTATTACCCGCTTGGGGATGAATACCTCCGGTTCATCTGCCGGCAGCGTCCACGTTTCCAGAGTAAAAAATTCCAACCAGGAGAACTTGGTTTTATTCCATCCGACAGTTCCCTTCAGGTAATGGATCGTGAAATAGTTCGGAATGGACCCGATGGGAACGGGTGCGTTTCCTTTAAAATAAACGTCGGTAACGGACTGTGAAAAAGAACTTATCTTCTCCACAGAGAAGGGAAGGGTGACGCGCTTCAAGTTTAGACATTGACCCAGGCCATAAACCTCTTTCACCCCATCGGGAACCGTATATTCTGTGTTTGGGTAATTGGGCGGATAGAAAGCGAGCTGACTCAATGTTTTATCAAAGAGGATTCCATCCACACTGCAAAAGAAAGGGCTATCCGGGCTGACATCCATCCACTTCAAGCTAAGACACCCTGTGAAGGTGTCTCCCCCCATGGAGGTCAGGCTTGCTCCAAGTCTCACCGTTTCCAGGTTTACGCATTCGGCAAAGGTCCTACTCAAAAAATTGGAAATACCATCCCCAATAACGACACTTTTCAGGCTCAGGCATCCATTGAATGCGTCATTGCCAAGGCTCAGCACGCTGTCAGGGATAACCACATCCGTCAAACTCGTACAGTCTCTGAAGGCCATGTTGCCAATGCGGGTCAAGGTGTCGGGCAGGGCGATCTCCTGTAACTTCGTGCAACCATCAAACGCATTGTTTTCGATGCGGGTGACATTATTTCCGATGCTAAGATTTATTAAACTGGAACAATCATAAAATGCGCTCTCTCCGATGATTGTGACATCGTTACCCATAGACACCTCCTTTAGCTGGGGGCAGTCTTTGAACATATTGCCTTTTATTTCCGTGACGCCATTTCCGATTCGCACTGTCTCTAAGCCCCTACAGTCAAGAAACAAAGAATCTCCCAGGCTGAGAACGTTGTCCGGGATAATGATCTCGCGCAGTTGGGGGCAGGATCTAAATGCACCATTCTCAATATGGGTTACACCATTACCTATATTAACCTCTTTCAACTGAGAGCAAAGATCGAATGCTAACATTCCAATATTTGTAACCGTGTTTGGAATATCTATCTTTTGTAAACTGTAGCACTCTGTAAATGCCCCCGGGTCAATAATGGTAAGGCCATCGGGAATTACGACAGTCTGCAGGTTCTGACAGTAATCAAAAGCCCAATGAGTCATTTTCCGCACTGTTTCCGGAATCGTGTATTCCACCGCCGCTCGATTTGGCGGATATTTGATGAGGGTCGTTTGCTCTTCATCGAAAAGAACTCCATCCCGGCTGCTATAGTTGGGATTACCCTCGCTCACGCTGATTTCTATCAATTCAGGGCAACGATTAAAAACAAAAGCGCCAATTTCAGCGACACTCGCAGGAAGGGTGACACGACTCAGACGGAGGCAGCCGGCAAATGCGAAATTGCCTATCTTTTCAACCTGAGCCGGGATTTCGATTGTTTCCAGATTTTTACTCAACATGAAACACTGATCTCCTATTCTCCTCAAGCTGTCCGGGAGCACAAATGACTTGGCCTGCGTATTCTCTCTGAAGGCGCGACGACCTAATTCAGTCACCGGCTGCCCTTCAATCTCGGAAGGGATGACGACATGCTCATCGCTGCCCGTGTAGCCTGTGATCGTGACTTGGCCCTCAAGGATTTCATACGTGAAATCCGACACGGGTGAAGCCGCTTCGGAAAGGGAATTCAGAGGTTTTGCGATGATCGGTTTGTTGGGTTCAGTCTCGTAAGCCCAACCCAGGATATGAAGGGTCCCTGTGCGTGGATTATCCGTATTGGGAAAATCGAAATGAACATACCCAAAACGAGGAGAAGAAATATCCGATGTTCCTTCTTCAGAGAGAGGAATAGAGAATTGCAATGCCAATACCCCTTCTTTCCCAGGAATATTTCCCTTCGGATTATGTACAGGAAGAGGAGCGGAAACACCCTCATATGGCGGAGTAAAACCAGGAGTCGGAGAAGAACCACTTTCGACAAGAATGGATTCGTGATCCCCCATTTCTAAAATCTGCGGTATTTCTCTCGAGACAACCGTTCCAGAACTCCAGGAATAATCGCTCAGTTCAATAGTAGAAGAAAGTTCCTTGCCTATGCTTGTTCCAAAAGGTAATACACCCATCCACGCGGCATCAGAATCCATATCCGTACCTGTGGGATACAAGACGGGGGATTGAATGATGACTGCGTTGTGAGCCTCCATGAAACATTTGATATTCCCTGCAGCAGAAAAAGTGAAATCTCTTCTTCCATCCATATCAATGTCTATTGGGATGCAACCAAAGGAGTTCCATTGCACCGATAAAGGGGGATCAAACTTCGTACAGCGTACTTCTGCCTGGCTGTTCCAGGTCAGGCTCGTAGCCCCTGCGCAAAGAGAAACCACAATCACTTTTCTCAGGAAATGATATGGGAAATATGTGTTCATAAAAGTATCTTTCTTGCGTTTATTTTTTCACTATAAAACCAACAGTGCCGATTTATTCTGAAGAAGACTGTTTGTCAGTCTCAGTCAGCAATTTCGGAATGGACCCGATAATACTCTCGCGTCCCGGAAGAGCTGTTGACCAGATAAGGACTCGCCGTCTCTACCGGCTCCCAATCTTTCAGGTTCGTGCTGCTCTGCAATGCCCCGCCGAAAACCAGAGTCATCTCCACTTTCCCGTCCTTCACCGTTTTTTTGGGGATAAATACCTCCGGTTCATCTGCCGGCAGCGTCCAGGTCTTTAGGACGGCTCCTTCTGTCCACCAGTTAACAGGTCGCATCTGTGAAGATAACGGCGATGGTCTTATCCCAACTATAGGAAAAATAATCACCGCACCGGAAGGGGGTGCTTCGCCTTCAATGAAGTTGCCAAACTGGTCGACATAGTATTCACCACCCCAGCCTGTCGTTCCCTCCAGGTAATAGAGAGTGGGATAGGGTTCAGAAAAAACTGTTTCCGGAATCTGCGGATATTGAGGTAGTTGTCTGAAAGTGACCAGAGGCGTATTGCCCTTAAAATAGACTCGGCTCAGAGCTGAACAGTCCGTGAAGGTTCTTAACCCCAGATGGGTCAATGTATATGGAAGAGTTATTGTTTCCAGGGCTTCACATCCGCTGAAGGCACCATCACCAATCGTGGTGATTTGGCCCTCAATGAGGACTTTTTTCAATTTGGCACAATCCAGAAAGGAACCTGCCCCCACTTCGGTAACACCACTGGGCAGGACCATTCCGGTTAAACTGCTGCATGTTGCAAACGCATTATCTCCGATCTTCGTTATTTGCTCACTGAGCTGAACTTCAGTCAATTTGGCGCAATCCCTGAAAAGAGATTCCCCCAACTCGGTGATACCGTCGGGCAAGACAATGTTAGTGAGATTGATGCATTTTCTGAAAACGCCCTCTCCCAGTTCACTCAGCCCTTCCGGGAGCGTCATCTGTGTCAGACCATTACAACCTCTGAAAGCTTCGCCCCCTATCACCGTCACACTTTCAGGAATGATTATTTCTGTTAAGTTTGTGCAGCCGTTGAGTGCCCTGGCTCCTATTTTTTTTAGATTCTTGGGTAATTGAATTTCCGTGAAACTGGTACACGCACTAAAAACACCGTCCTCCAAAACCTCCCAATCTTCAGGAATCGCTACGTTTTCTAACTGGAAACAACCGGCAAAAGCCCCGGCTTTCAGGGTTTGAATATTCGATAAATCGACCGACGGAAGTTTATTGCAAAGACGGAACGCTTCTTCACCAATCTCGCGTACGGTGGCGGGCAACGCAATCTCTACCAGATTAGTACAAACAATGAAACATCTGTCACCTATTCTTTCCAGGTTGGCCGGAAGTTTCACTTTTTCCAAAGCGGTACAAAACTGAAAAGCCTCCTTTCCCAACTCCTGAAGGCTGTCGGGCAGTATAACTTCTTTCAACGCCCGACAGGAGAAAAAGGCATTTTCATCTATTACCTGAAGATTGGTGGAAAACTGAATCGTTTCCAGTGCTTCACAATAGCCGAAAGATACCGCACCCAGAAGCTCAACCGTGTCCGGGATAACGACAGATTTGAGCGTTTTATTTGAGGCAAAAGCATAACCAAATCCTTCCGGATCAGCGAAGTACTCCTCCATAGTTTCTCCAATAGCCTTCACCGGCAGCCCCTCAATCTCGGAAGGGATGACGACATGCTCATCGCTGCCCGTGTAAGCCGTGATTGTGACCTGGCCCTCCTGGATTTCATACGTGAAATCCGACACGGGTGAAGCCGCTTCGGAAAGGGAATTCAGAGGTTTTGCGATGATCGGTTTGTTGGGTTCAGTCTCGTAAGCCCAACCCAGGAGATACCCTTTTTCCCCTGGGAAACTCTGTGAGTTTTCTGAGAAGTCGAAATGAAAGTAACCATAGTGCATGGTATATCCTCCATAGGGGTCTTCATGTTGAAACCTGAATCCAATAATCCCTTCTCTTCCACGTATCTCACTTACGTAACCCACGGAGGGTGGTTCTGCATCCAGGGACAGAGGTACGACAGATTGTATTAAAGTAGCGAGGAAATAAATATTCTGGCCGGTTTGAATTTCCGAAGACCATACATGCTCATTACCCTCATGTTCGACAATGTTTTCTCCGATAGTGCTGTCAAAAGCCAATCCCCCAATCAGCCGTGTTTCCCACAGATCTTCTTTCCCAACGATGATTTCTGTCGGACTGCTGAAACTGATTCCTGTGAGGGAGTATGGAATTTGGAAATCTGCTGTTCCTGTAGAGTCAACCCGGATATTAAGGGTTGAATACGCAGAATATGTATCTCCCGCGAAAACAGAATCACCCGCCTGAAATGGGGGATCAAACTTTTTTACGATCACTTCAGCCTGACTGTTCCAAGTTAGGCTTGTAGTAACCGCAATGGCAAAGAATGCCATCCGTCCAATCTTTTTCATGTTCGACATATTCTCATAAAGGGTTAATTATTTCAATCTCACTATTCGCCAGAAACTGGTTTGGGAGGATTGAGCTTCTTCTTTGGAAATGATCACCTTTTCCTGAACCGGTTTGGCTCCGGAGGTGGGAACAGGCACTATTTCTTCACCCACCTTTTCATAGGGTCCCTCGGGATGGAAACTTCTCTCGGCCTGATAAGTCGCTCCCGGGGTAGCAAGCCAGGAGAGATCCAGACCTCCATCTTCCCGCTTCTGAATCGAAAACTGAATCTTCATTGAAGGCATAATCAGTGGTTTAGCTACGATGGGTTGATTCCATTCACTTTCAAAAGAGTATCCCAAAAAATATATTACTCCTTCATTGGGACACCAAAAATGAATGTATCCGTAATATGTGTAATACTCCGGCAGGGGTATTGCGTAGTAACTGGCCGGAATCTTTGTGGCAAATTTTATTCCAATTACTCCTTCTTTTCCCAAAACGTTTCCTTTTACAAAAGGACTGTACGCAGCTTCCACCTCCGAACTCTCTTTACCTGATATGTTCTCAGAACCGGATATTGCCGAGCTGGAAGGCAGAACTCCATCCGCGGTAAGTACGGTACTCCTGTTGAAGGCGATGTAATCGTAAGGGAATGAACCCGTATACTCGTCCCCTTCGCTCCATGAATAGGCGTTCATATCAACTTCCGGGTATGAAAGTTCTTCCCCAATCGTTGACCCGAGGGGCAGGGCGGCCACCCAGGCATAATCATCCTCCAGATAAGGAGGAAGAGTATAGGGCTTTTGAACTACTATAGAGCTGGGTGAATTAAAATAACAGTATGTTGGGGTTCCTCGACGAAAAAATAAATAATCACCCAAACCATCGTGATTAAAATCAGGAGAAAAACAGAAAGCAAAGTATGGGTCAATAGCACTCTCTAGTGCGACTGTTATCGGCGAATCGAATTTGGTGGTTCTCACTTCGGCCTGACTTGTTAAGACTGAAGTGAATATTACACCTGAGCAGACTATTGCAGTAGCCAAACTATTAAATCTAAAATAATTTATTTTTTTCATATTGTTTTTTATATAGTAATATTTTATATTAATATATAACTAATATAGACGTTTAATTCTATAAAACTTCTTTCCTGTTAAAAGGCGTGACGCTGTAGTTGTCATGATTTCTTTATTTGCAGAAATAGGACTACCCACATTTACCCAAGATTGATTTCCTGTGAGATCTGAACTCTGCAAAATATAGATACCTCCTACAACAGCGTTCCATTTGATATTTAGATTAAAGTCATCTACAATGCTTACATTTGATATTTCAAGGTCTTCTGTTGGAACCTCAACACCGGAAAGAATTATCGAAACCCACTGCGGTCCATATTGTATATCATCTTTTGGGACAACTCGAACCGTGTAAGAACCACTTGTAACGGGATACTCAATAACGATTTGCTCTAAATTATTGACGGAATCGTCCCCTTTTGTGGCTGTCGCTTCCCGATAAGATGCTCTTTTATCTGTCAAATCCGGGGCAAGAATAAACGGTTTGAGTGTGTTATAAGCACTTGCATTATAGTTTGTAATTCCCGGAGGATATATTCTCAAATCCAAGTCATTAACTAAGCGTTTTGTTGTTTCATCAACAGCTCCGCTGGTCTGATTGGTTCCGGGAGGATCATTCCAGGCAATTGTAACTTTAATGGGTGTACCCCAGTTAGCTGCTTTTACCTGGAATTGGATATTATCGTTTGAAGAAATGCAAACTTCCTTAATGTATGGCTTTGTATTTGTTAAGGCGTCTGTTCGCATAAGGTTGACCGCTTTTACTGCATCAAAAACCCCATACCCAAACTTATAGCTGGGTCCGGGATTGTCAATTGCTTCTTTTGCCGTGTGAACAGCAAGCGCACGTAGTGTTGAACTGCGAACCGGATAATTCGTTTTCCAGGAGGGACGGATCTCATGGCGTTGCTCCAGAACCAGCCCTAACCCGCCAGTGACTGCCGCAGATGCAAAACTGGTACCAATGTTCGTATTAGAATTATAATTTGACAAATTAGTCAAAGAGATAAAACCTGGTAGCCAAAACCCCTTAGAGTATCCAAGGTTATAGACGGTATCATCTGGAGAACACATTGCAGCTGCGACAATCTCCGGCTTGATACGGCCATCGTCTGTGGGGCCAAAAGAGCTATTCGTCGCCAGTGTCACGGTAGGATTTGAATCCCAACTGCCAACAGCGTAAATGCCACCAACTGTTAGAACGTTTTTAGCACAGGCCGTGGGAGAAAGCGTATCATAACCGCCTTGATCTCCGTTTGCCCAATTTCGTACTTCGGTTTGGAGTGTGGTATTTCCCGGATAATAATAACTATGAGGTACCTGAGGTCCAACACCAGAAGCATTCCCCGAAGGAAACACCATCAACGTATATGGGGCATTGGTCGCGCTTTGATCAAGTGCAACAGAACTGGTTCCTGAATATCCAATGGTATTCCCAGTATAGGCCCCAAATTTCCAGTCTTCAAGCACGGCAACATTTGTACCTCCATGCCAATACCAATCACCCCCATACTTCACCCATCCGGCCTGAATATCGAAGGAATTGTTTGCCAGGCTGAGCCCATTGGTAGCTTCCGAATACAATGTACTCGTGAAAGTGCTCAGTGCATTTTCCACTAAAGAATAGGCATGAACTGTTGCATTATAACAAACCCCTCTTGTATGGGAACCCAGTTCAGTGTTAAAGACCGGAAAACCGTTGGTATCAACGATGAAAGCCCCTGTGTCTTTGCCTCCAGAAGCTAAAACTCCTGCTATGGCAGTTGCGTGAGGACTTACAGAACTGGAATTCCCCATAATAACACGGCTCTTCTCATCCGACTTCATGAATTGAGTATGGTTTGTCAATACAGATGACCCTCCGGTAACATCGGGAGCCTCCCACATTCCGATAGTTACGTTATCACCACTCAATCCCAAACCGCTTTCTCCTGAAGAAATATTAGGATGCCCTGTTTGGATACCTGAAGGCCAAACCTTATTCACTCCTATGGTAGCCATACCCTTAATGTTGCAAGGAGCCACATAAAGAGGTTCTCCATTCTCTGTAATATCGATTAGTGTTGTGACAACATGACCTTTTTGATCCAAGACCTGTAAAGGTATATTTTGCTCTTTTACCGCCCTCAGAATACGCTCGTTCCCCTCTTTTTCATTTTTCAAGGAATCTTCGACCCGGTCAGTAAGTTTCCTTTTAATCTGTTCGTAATTTTCAACAATCGGGGCTGCGTTAGTTTGTGTGATATCCTGTAGAATAAGGTTTGGGTTGGCCTCAATTATGTTTTTTTTAGGTTCCGGATACTTAGACCTTCTAACTAGAATGGGTTCCGGCTCAGGGAAGAAACCATAAACCTCCTCCCACGTAAACCACTCTCCATCGATTCTTACGTCTGGTAGAGGAGGATATTCTGGAGTTACCCATTTGTAGAGATATTGAGCATCCTCAAAGGCATACCCCTCTTCTGCGGGGTATTGCTGGGCTTGAAGATTTGCGGCGAAAAGAAACGCAATTGCAGTTGCGACGGGAGCGATGTAACTCGCTGTTTTATTATGCCGGTTAGTAGAAAAAATTTTCATATATTACGGTTCCCTTTTGGGGGACAGAATTTCCCTGAAAAGACAAATCTAGGGGCACCCTACGCCTCATCAAATAAAAAGCAAGCATTTTTCTGAAAATTTTTTCAAAAAACTTGCGAGACGGTTCTAAAAGTAGAAACTAGGCCTCTTCTTTGGCTGCTTCGGCGATTTGGCTTTTGCAGGTGGAGCGGTAGGCCAGGTAGAAGAAGGAGCCCAGGGCGCTCCAGCAGAGGAAGC
Organism: Verrucomicrobiota bacterium; assembly: GCA_023230105.1. GTDB lineage: Bacteria > Verrucomicrobiota > Verrucomicrobiia > Limisphaerales > UBA1412 > UBA1412. The sequence goes on along the minus strand of JALNXY010000001.1, from coordinate 156,395 downwards.
CGGCATAGGCGATCAGGGAAAGGGCCAGCGCTTTGGTGGCAGGAATGGCCAGCATCGGAGCGCTCAGCATGATGACGTAGAGGTTTTCCCGGACGCCCAGTCCGCTGGGGGTAATGGGAATGGAAGAGATGCAGATAATCATCGGCACGATCACCGCCAGCTGCGTCACGCCGATATTGAGCTCAAGGTCGCGGCTGATGAGGACGAACTGAGCCACGCAAAATCCATTGAGCAACATTGAGAGGAGAAAGACTTTGAGCATCAGCCGGGGCTGGCGTGCCGTTTTTTTGCAGGCTTCCAGCGAGCGGCGAATATGGGTGAGCCTCTGGAAGCGGCCCAGAATCCGCGAGAGTAATCCCCCATGGCCTGCAGCGAAAATCAAGACCAGGCAGGAGAAGAACATCCCCAGCGTGAAGAGGGTGAGGAGAGTCAGCCGCTTATTGATCAGAAGCAGGTGAATATTGGGGAGCATGAAGAAAACGGCAAAAAGCAGCATGGAAAAAAGCCCCAAGAGCCGGTCCACGAAGACGGTCGTGATGGCTTCGGTTTTGCTTTTTTCGGTTTCGCGCGTACCGTAATAGGCTTTGAGAACGTCGCCGCCGGTGGAACCCAGCAGGAATCCGTTGAAGAACTGGCCGATCATGCTGATCTGAAAAGTCTTCCGGAACGTGACGGCGATTCCCTGAGCCCGCAATAAGAGATGCCAGCGCCAGGCGCCGAGCGTGACTGTCGCGCCGACACAGAGGAGAGAAGGGATGAAGTAGGTCCAATGGGTCAGCGTCAGGATATTATAGAGAGCCCCGGGGCCGATGCTCCAGGCCCGGCGCCATTGCTCCCATCGGGTGAGCTCGTGCCAGGGGTAAGATTCGGAGACGGCCAGGAGCTTGCCTTGCTCCATGAAGATGGCGTGAAAAATCCAAAGCAATAGAAGGGCGCTGATACCGATTCGCCCTGCCATGCTGAGAATTGCACGCTTCGATTTCACTCGTTGCCCCAGATATTCCTGAGATGCTCGAAACCCTTGACCAACCGCTCGGCCTCCACAAACGGATTAAGCTCCATCACTTTGAGGTGCTCCGGTTTAATGAGCGGCTTGAGGAGTTCGTAATCGACGGTTCCTTCTCCGGGAGGGCAGTGGTCGCCGTTGGGGTAGGTGCAGTCGTGGACATGGAGCCCGTACATCCGCGCGCAAAGGTTATCAATATGAAAAAATTGATTGATGAAGCCGTAGTTCTCCTTGATCTGCGCATGGCCTGTATCGTGCCAGTAAACGACCTCCGGATTCTGATATTTCTTGAAGAGGAACTGGAAGTCTGCATCCAGCGGCAGCTCTTCAAGGCCTTCCCGGTTTTCGATGCCGATTTTGATTCCCAGCTCGCGAGCCGTCGGGATCAGCTCCTCCAGCGCCTGGCAGGAGCGCTCATACCAGGCATCCTTGGCGATTTCCAGGTATTCATTGACCTCCATGAGGATCCGCTCGTAACGGGGCGTATTCTGGAGCCGCGCCTTGACTAGCGGTAAAAGCTTGGTGCTGTAGTCATGGATTTGAATGGAGCCGAAGTGGGTGACCATCAGCGGAGCGCCCAGGCGTGCGGCCATCTCCATGGTTTTCCTGGTCTGGTTAATGGCCCGCTCCCGTTCTCTGGGGTCATCGGAGCTGAACTGGAAGATATTCGGAGCCGAGTGGTCCACACCGACCGGCAGAGGACAGAAATTGTGGACGCTGGAAATCTTTACCACGCCATTTTTGACCGCATCCAGGATACCCTCCAGGAGGCTGATTCGTGTGTTGTGTCCCAGCTCGGCATACTCAAAGCCCAGAGACCGGACCTCTTCGAGCATGGCGCGTCCGTCTGTATGTCTCTTTGCGTTCCAACAGGTAGATAATGAATACATAATAGGTGTACCTGGCCTTGCAACCGCGGGCTATTATCCACGAACCCCCGGTCAAATGCAATCCCAGTATGGAGATGCGGAAAAGTATCCCTCGGGATTGCTTTGGGGCTACCGACTGCTCTATAATATCCCTGTGATGTTGAGCGGGGTGTCTGGAAATAAGACTCTTCAGCGTCTCCGGATAATAAAGACCTATGGAAATAGAGAATACGAAAACGGGGCTCCCGGCCGGAGTCAAAAAGGTGGATTTGGAAAACGGTCTGGTGGTGATTCTCAAAGAGGATCACAGCTCGCCGGTGGCGACGGTCCAAGCCTGGGCCCGTGCCGGCAGCGTGGATGAAGGTCCCTGGATGGGTGCCGGCATGAGCCACGTACTTGAGCACATGCTTTTCAAAGGGACGACGACCCGGCCCGCATCGCGTATTGACCAGGAGGTTCAGGCCGCCGGCGGTCAGATGAATGCCTGCACTTCCTTCAACTATACCCTTTACTACATTGATATTCCCACGGCGGGAGTGAGCGTGGCGGTGGATATTCTCTGCGACATCGTGTGCAATGCGACGCTCCCGGCCGATGAGCTGGAGAAGGAACGGCAGGTGATCTTGAGAGAGATGGATATGGGCCAGGATGACCCGGACCGCCGTTCGAGTCGCAGACTCTTTGAAACCGCTTACCAGGTCTCTCCCTATCGGCACCCGGTCATTGGTTACAAGGACATCTTTGAGAAATTCACCCGCGAAGATTTACTGGCCTACTATCGCCTGATGTATGCCCCCAATAACCTCTTTTTCGTCGTGGTCGGCGATATCGATTCCGAGGCCGTGGAAGCCCAGATACGCAGCGCCTTCAGCACGGTCAAGCGCGGTGCCATACCGCCCTCAGTGCTGCCGGCCGAGCCGCCTCAGACCGGTTCCCGCATCGTGGAGGAGCCCGGAGTCGTGGAGCTCTGCCGGACGCATCTGGCCTGGCATATTCCCCATGCGCTGCACCCGGATATTCCGGTCCTGGGGGTGATCTCCGGCATCCTGGGCAGCGGCCGCAGCTCCCGCCTCTATCGCAAAATCCGCGAAGAAATCGGACTTGTTCAGGCGGTGGATTCCTGGATCTACGCTCCGGGAGAGCAGGGACTCTTCGGAATCAGCGCTGAGATCGAAATGGAAAAATACGAGGAGGCGATTCGCTCGATTCTGACAGAGGTAGAAAAGCTCAAGACCGAACCCGTGCCGCTGCATGAGCTCGAAAAAGTGAAGAAGCAGTGCGTGGTCGGTTTGCTCTCGGAGCTCAAGACGACCTCCGGCCAGGCAACCGAGATGGGCAGCAGTTGGCTCAGGGCAGGGGACTTGAATTTCTCGAGCCGGAGCCTGGAGCGAATCCAGAAAGTCACCCCGGAAGAGGTGCTTCAGGTCGCGAATACCTGGTTTAGGGATCAGAACAAAGTTCTCTACAGCCTCTTGCCGCCGGGCAGCGCTCAGGCGGAAGAATCAGCCCAAAAGCAGCGTGCCGCCGAGCAGGTGCAGAAGAATGTTCTCTCCAATGGACTGCGCATCCTGACCCGGCGTGATGACCGGCTGCCCTTTATCGAATTCCGTCTGGCTTTTGAAGGAGGTCTCCGCGCGGAAGAGGAGGCCACCAACGGCTACACCCTGATGATGAACCGCCTGATGCTCAAGGGAACCGCTGCCCGCACAGCCGAGCAGATCGCTAAAGAGATTGAGAGCGTCGGCGGCAGAATCGAAAGCTGGTCCGGCCACAGTTCTTTTGGCTTCTCGGTGGAGGTCCTCAAAGAAGATTTCGCACTCGGGCTCGATATCCTGAGCGATGTCGTCCTCAATCCGGTGTTCCCCGTCAAGGCGCTGGAGCTGGAGCGGGGGATGATCCTGGCCGATATTCGCGCCGAGAAAGATCATATGCTCTCCTATACTCTCAAGCGGATGAGGACCGAGCTTTTTGGACCGGTCTCTTTCGGGTTGAGCTCCAGCGGCGGAGAAGAGAGCATCCGCACCGTGAGCCAGGCCGACGTGAAGGCCCATTGGAACCGGCTGGTCCGCCCGGATAACGCCGTCCTCTCCGTCTTTGGCGATATCGATGGCGAGGAAGCCGTCCTCAGCGCTTTGCAGGAAAAGTGGAAGAACTGGGAGCCCAACGGCAAAAACAGATTTCCGGAGCCGCCCGCCTTCAAAACGGGCCGCAGAGAGATTCTCGAAAAACAGGATAAAAAACAGGCCGTCGTCTGCGTGGGCTATCCGAGCGTGAGCATCCGCGACCCGCGGGTCTACCCGATTCTTCTCCTCCAGGAGGCCTGCAGCAGCCTGGGCTCGCGGCTCTTTATGAGAATCCGCGAAGAGCTGGCGCTTGCCTACTATGTCGGCGCTTACGAGCAGAGCGGGACCCTGCCCGGTTATTTCTGCTTCTATGCGGGTACGGAGCTGGCTCAGGCCAGGCGTGTCGTGGAGGAAATTTTTTCCGAAGCCGGAAAGCTCTGCAGTGATGGCTTGAGCCCCGAAGAGCTCGACCGCACCAAGGCCAAACTGCTCGGCCAGCGCGCCATCAGCCAGCAGGATATCGGAGCGGTGGCCCGGACGGCTGCCATCCATGAGCTCCTGGGGCTGGGATATGATTTCGCTCAGAAAGAAGACGAGCTGATCGGGAATGTCACCTTGGAAGAGGTGCAGGATGCGGCCCGGCTGATATTGAATCCGGAGAACTGCGTCGTCAGCATCGTCGGACCCGAAGAGGTTTAGGGAACCATTAAGCTGCCACTAATAAAAGAGGAAAACAGAATGTTTAAAAAAGTCACACTGGCGGGAGTCGGCCTTCTGGGAGGCTCTCTGGGGCTGAATCTCAAAACGCGCGGTCTGGCTCGGGAAGTAGTCGGTTACGTGCGCCGCGCCGGGAGCATCGAAGAGTGCTCTCGCGTGGGTGTGGTTACTCGGGCCACGCTCTCCATGGAAGAGGCGTTCACCGATGCGGAGCTGGTCGTCTTTTGCGTGCCGGTCTCCCAAATCCCCATCCTGGCAAGGGCGGCCCTGCCTTTCCTCAAGGAAGGGACGATCGTAACCGATGTCGGCAGCACCAAGAGGGAACTGGTCACGGAATTGGAAACGATTTTCCTCCCGGCCGGAATTCACTTTGTCGGCTCGCATCCCATGGCTGGCTCGGAAAAAACCGGTCCCGGCAATGCGTATCTTGACATCTTCCGCAACACGATCTGCCTCCTTACACCCACGGAGCGGACTTCTCCGGCGGCTCTGCATCAGGTGCAGGAGCTTTGGGAAAAAGTCGGGTGCCGAACGGTCTGTCTTTCCCCTGCCGATCATGATGAGCTGGTCTGTCGCGCCAGTCACCTGCCTCACCTGATCGCGACGGCTTTGGTCAATCACGTACTGGGAAATAATAACTCCGATGTTCAGGCCCGGATCTGTGCCTCGGGCTTTCGGGATACGACGCGCGTGGCCTCGGGCTCGCCGGATATGTGGCGGGATATCGTGCTCACCAACCGCGAGCAGGTACTCTCTGAAATTGATGCCTATATCGAGACGCTCAAGAGCATGAAGGAAACGCTCAAAACCGAATCCCCGGAAAATATCCACTCCCTTTTCAGCAATGCCCGCAAGCTGAGGAATCAGTGGCTTGATTCTCGCTAGAACTTTCTGCGCTTTAGCGCTCTCTATTTCTTCTCTTCGCCCTCAGATCCTTTGAGCTGGGCCTTATTTTCCAACCAGACGGCCAGCGCCCTCCGCTCGGCCAGAGTCCCTACCAGAGGCGGCATATATTGGGTAAAGCGATATTCGGGGCTGTATTCATGGAGCATATCCAGCACGCTCTGGAGGCTTTCCTTGTTGCGGCCCTTGAGCAGCTTATCCATAGAGCGATAGCCGCTCCAGGTATGGCAGATCATGCATTGACCCCGGAACATGGCCTTGCCGGCCGCAAAATCGTTTTCTTCATCGACCCAGAGGCTCTTGGTGAGGTAGCCCTCCGTGTTATAGCGCTCCACATCCGACACGCGCACCCCGTTGGAATACATGTAGCCGACAATCACAAAAGGCTTACGCAGCATTTCACGGGAGTATTCCGCCCCGGAAACCACCACCGCCGCCAGAATCATCAGTATCCAGGCACGCGCCGGGGTGAACTTGAGCGGACGAGGCCAGACCAATATGAAGGCTGCCACAGCGGTCAGGACCGAGACGAAGATCACCGATAGAGCAATCGGCATGAGATTGAGCTCGGGGAGTTTCAAGAGGTTCAGCTGCGATTGAGGCAGCATGTGGAGCAGCCAGAATATCCCGAGGGGCAGGAGCAGAAGCCCGGGGACGAACCAGCGCAGCAGATAGCGCAGGATGCCTGCCTTCAAAGCCGGCTGCATTTCGCCACGGATGCGGCTGGCGGACATCAGCACGAATACCGCCGCCAGAGAGAGGCAGGCCAGTGCGCGGATGAGCAGGCTCGGCCAAAAAGTCGGGTTGAAGAATGCATAGAGGACGGCTCCCGAAAACTCGCGCATTCCATTGGCCTGAAGCCACTCCTGACCGGGCGTCAGCATGAAGGAGAGTATCCCGTTAATGATGAAGAGCGTGAAAAAGGAGCTCACGCAGTAAACCCAACCCATCGCCACATGGAGCCGCTCGGAAATTCTCCCCCAGGAGTAGTAGTAAATAGCGGCACTGGTGAGCTCAATGAGGAAAAAGATCCATTCAACAGCCCAGAAAAAAACGAAAATATGAATGAGCGCGCTGGTCCCGGTCGGCTGTGCCAGCCCGATGGAAAACCAGATACCTACGCCTGAGACGGTCCCCAGAACGCCGGTGACGATCAGGAAAAAGCGCATGTTCCGGCGCAGAGCCGCCATCCACTCCGGGCTTTTGAGGTTCAGCGCCCGGCGCTCCAGCATCGGGATGAGCAGGCCGCCTCCCACGGCGAAATGCGAGATCATGACATGGAAGATGGAGATGATTCCGATCACCCAGCCGGCTCCTATGAGCGGTACGTCCCAAAATGGATAATTCATAATCTTTAAATCAGTTTTCTGTTTTTCTAGCTGATAAGGATATCCTCACCCCGAACCTCGACCTGATAGAGCGGCAGCGGGGCCTCGGGCGGACCCGAGAGGACTTTGCCTGTTCTTGAATCGAATACGCCGTCGTGACACGGGCAGAATACCCGGTCTTTTTCCGGTTCATAGCGCACCTTGCAGCCCATATGCGTGCAGATGCCGTCCATGGCTGCCCACGATCCATCGGCATGATGGATGAGAACCGAGAAGCGCCTCTTGAAAACGAAAGTCATCATCGATTGCACCGGAATCTTGGCCGCGTCTTTCAGAACGAAGGCTCCGTCGGCCGTCTGTTCGGTGGGCGCCTCTTCCGTATCCGAGAGGACCGATTCCACCGGCCGGCCCAGATAGCGGTAAAGGGCGTAGCTGACTCCGCCGGCATAGAGCAGGCCGACCCCGGTCAGGGCTGTCCCCAGGAATGCGCTTCGGCTCATGGTGCAGCTGCAGCTCTGCGGCTCTTCTTTCTGCGGCTTGGGGGCCATTTGGACCAGATGTCCCTTGGCCGGGACGGCTTCGGTAATGAAGTCCGAGGTCGGCTTGCTCTTCCAGGAGACCCAGATCATCCAGGCGACCACGCAGAGTCCCGCGATGAAAAGGAGTAAAAAGGCGGCCAGTATCAGGTAATCCGTTTGCGCTTCGGCTGAGCGTTTCCAGACGTCGTAGCCTTTATTGGATAGAGTAATATCCCGGATTGCGTCGCGGGCCACGGCCATGAAGAAAAAGCCGACCACTCCCAGGATTGCGGTCAGATTGCCCGAGAGCCGGATTGAGCCGTTCCATTTGACCCGATTGAACCCGATCACCCAGAGCGCTACCCAGCAAAGAACGAAAAGCGGCCAGCTTACCCCGAAGAGGCCGCTCTGCAGTGACGCCTCGCGGACGTATTCCGGTTGCACCATCCAGACACGGTATCCGGTCAGTAATTGAACGGGAACTCCCACCAGGAGCAGGTATCCGCCCAACCGCGAGAGGTATTCTCTCACCGAAGGAGTCGGAGACGGTCTGGAACCCAGCCAGAGCATCCAGGCACCGGCTCCCACCAATCCGCCCAGGACCATGAAAGCCCAGCGCGGCACCATCGTTGGATCGGCCGGCGCGAAAAAGAGACCCAGTGCGTTTAGTGAATACATTTGCTGCCAGACCTCGGGCCGGAGCATCAGCGTCGTATTCATGCTCAGGATTTTGCCCACCGATGCGGCCGCCATCCACGCCAGAAAGCCGAACCAGAGGGCAGAATCGCCCCGGGAACAGCGGTCCGCGAATTTATAGAGGAGCCAGTAGCAGAACATTAGGAAGCCAACGATGGAAATCCAGTAGGCGCCCAGGAGAACACTGCTGGTATAGAGCGCGCTGCCGTAAAGCACCTGGTTAAAGAGAAGGGGAGGGACGGCGAAATTGATCACGAAGGTCATCACCACCGGGAGCCGCTTTGCCATCACCCAAGCCGCCGAAAGCCGGTCACGGCCTTCCACCGAGTATCGCGATTGAGAGGGTGCGACCCGGTTTATAAGCGCCGCCAGCAATATCCCGCCCAACAATACTTCCACGGCGACAAAGTGAAGAGAAGAGGTAATGAGCAGCAATATCTTGAATATCACCACCGGCGCGGGCAGTGGAACAGCATCTACGAGGGGAAAGTTATCCATAACCTACAATTTTTTTCTGAGCCAATCGGAGCGCTTTCTGCGTCGTTTGAGGAAGTTAGCATGATCCGCCCTGAAATGCAGTGATTTTTTAAATGAAAATATCTCTTGCCTCTTTTTCCGATTTGAAGTATTTTCGAAAGCGGAACCGGGCTGGATCAAGCGGTCTGGGGTTTATAAACTTCCAGAGTGCCCGGCGCCAAGGTCAAGGAAAGTGGTACGTTTCTCAATCATTCTCTAGGTTTTCTTTTTCGTTTGCCTGGCCGTTTGCATGAAGCATACCTGTTTATAGTACAAAAAAGCGCGCTTCTTTGCGCTGTTATCTGCGTTTATATGGGTAAGACAGTAGCCGAAATCCCAGAGTTTGGGTCAGGCTTTTTAGAAATATCAGAAAAAGGTTTTGGTTTTTTGCGTTCAGAGGAAAACCGTTTCCAGCCAAAGCCGACGGACATCTTCGTGACTCCTGACACGATCAAAAGGCGCTCTCTGCGTGAGGGCTCTTACGTGCATGGAACCTTGCAGCCCCCGCATCGGGGCACTAGCCCACAGCTCAAGGAGGTTCTCACAGTCAACGATATGCCCTATGAAGAATTTATTAAAGCATCTCGCTTCGAGAATCTTGTAACGATCGATCCTATCGAGAAGTTTAAGTTGGAGACTACTCCTGAACAATTCGAAACTCGAATCATCGACCTCGTCACCCCGATCGGCAAAGGCACCCGCGGTCTCATTGTTGCACCGCCGCGCACCGGTAAGACGACGATTCTCAAGCTGATCGCAAACGCCGTTGCACAGAACCATCCCGAAGTCTACGTGATGGTGCTCCTCATTGATGAACGCCCTGAGGAAGTAACTGATTTTGAACGCTCCGTTAAAGCGGAAGTAGTCGCCAGCTCCAATGACCAGGACCTGGAGACGCATGTTCGCTTGAGCCGCTTTACCATCGAGCGTTGCCGCCGCATGGTTGAAGGCGGTAAAGATGTCATCGTCCTCATGGATTCGCTGACCCGTGTCGCCCGCGCCTACAATAGCGCCCATGGCGGCTCAGGCCGTACCATGACCGGTGGTGTCGATGCACGCGCGCTGGAAATTCCCCGCAAGATGTTCGCCGCGGCCCGTAAAATCGAGTTCGGCGGCTCCCTCACCATCATTGCGACGGCTCTGGTGGAAACCGGCAGCCGAATGGATGAACTCATCTTCCAGGAATTCAAGGGCACCGGTAACATGGAGCTCATCCTGGACCGCAAGCTGGCAGATCGCCGCCTTTTCCCGGCCATCGATATTCCCCGCAGCGGTACTCGAAAAGAGGAAAAACTTTACCCGGGCGTCCAGATCGAACCCGTCAGGAAGCTTCGCCGCTCCATGGTGGACCTGAATTCCGTCGAAGCGATGGAAACCCTGATCGGTGCGCTCAAGAAGTACAAGACGAACGAAGAGCTTTTGAGCAAGCTGCTCTAAAGGAAAAGGTTAAAAACTGATTTCAAGCCCGCGGAAAGATAATTTTCCCGCGGGTTTTTTCTTTTTAGGGGGTAAGTGCGGGCGCGGTTGCAGGGGCTCTCAGAACGGCCTTGCGCCGGACCCGCTCATAAGATTCCGAATTGATGAGACCCGCCCGATAAAAATTCTCCGCATAGGAGAGCTGGCGTTCGCCAACCCGGTCGGATTTCATCCGGTTGAGGCTGCTGGGCATCATTTCCAGATTCGCCAGGTCGTTGCCCACTTCCGGAGCCAGACTCACCGGGACGATATGGTCGATCTCCACCTGCTCGCCCAGATAGGGCCCGAGCGTGATCGTGGCGGCATTGCCCCGACGCAGTTTGGCCTGGTTTTCCTCGGTAAGGAGCCCCAGTTCACGGGCGATTTTGAGATTGCGCAACACGGTACGGGCGACGAGCTTGCCGTGGTCTCCATGGGTGCCGTTGAGAAGAAGCGCCGTGTAGGTGATGAGCTCCGGGGAAACATGCCACTCATCGGAAAGATTGAGCCAATAGACGATTTTATTGACCCGCGGATTGGCCCCGCGTTTTTCAAGCGTAGCCAGCTTGGCCGGGTCGCTCAGACTGGTCACCGCCGTAAGGCTCTGAACCGGAGGCCAGAGCGCCAGCAGCGAACCCAGGAGCAGAATGAGCGAGAGCCATCCTTTGACCCTGAAAAATCTCTTCTTTTTTCTAAAAAATAATCCCATATTCCTCCGGTCTGCCTCCTTCCGAGCCGGCCCGCGATTCTACCACTCTGCGCCCTCACTTGTAAACCTCCACACGCATTGCCTCAAAAATGTGCGCACCGAAAAGTGAAGAACCACGGATGAACACAGATTCGTGAGGTGTTTTCTGTAGTGATACAGGATATCCGCTGAAGTGTTTGCTGCTCTGACCCGAGTTTTGCGGGCCCTGTTTCGCACGGCCTCTTGAACCACCCAATCTAAAGCATTCGTGTTCATTCATTGTTCATGCATTGCCCAAGAAACAAATCTTTTTCGTAAAGGTTAAAAAGAACGTTGACGCACGGGAGAGAAAAAGCTATCCTCCCGGGCAGATTGCGAATGACTTATGCCTGCTGTACTTTATAAAACACGTTTACCCTGGATACTGGGGCTAATATTCCTTGGCCTCTACCTTCTGACGTTGAATCACTGGGTCTCAGTGGAAACGCTGGGAGTATTGGCTCAGGTGGTTGGTTGGGATTTCTGGGGATTGAGGATGACCGACCCGATTTTCCGGCTGCTAACATTCCCTTTCCAGTTCGTGCCGCAATCGGCTGCGATCCTGGGCATCAGTGCGTTAAATGCGGTGCTGGCGAGTTTCACCATCGTCTGGCTGTCGCGTGCGGTGATGCTGCTGCCTCAAGACCGCTCCACCGATCAGCGAGTGAGGAATGCCGACCCGGATGGACTCTACGTAGGCAAGCTCGCCTTTCTGCCTCCCACGATTGCCGCTCTTTCCCTGGGACTTCTCTTCCACTTCTGGCAGGGAGCCACTGCGGCCACGGGCGGTATCCTGAATATCTTCTTCCTCGCCTATATCATCCGCAACACGCTTGAGCATCGTCTGGATGGTGAATACAGCTGGATCTACCGTGCCTCGGCGCTCTACAGCGTCGCGCTCGTGAATAATCCCCTCATGGTCCTGCTGCTTCCTTTCTGGGTGGGCAGTTTGATCTGGATTAACGGCAAGGATTTGTTCAAGTATCGGGATCTCATCGTCCGCTCGTTTTTCTACTTTTTACCCGGGCTGCTTTTCTTCCTCTATATTCCTCTGACGGAGTATATTGCAGGCCGCTCGGATATGAGCTTTTTCCAGCTCTTGAAATATTTTTTAGGGATATACGTGCAAGGCCTGAAAGTTCTGCCGCCCTATATTCTCTTTATTTACAGCACCTTCTCGATCCTTCCGCTCCTTCTGCTCAGTATCCGCTGGGATCAGACCCGCAGCGATAACTCCGGGCTCAATACGACGATTACCCGGCTGGGCATCCGGGCGATGAATATTTTCTTTTTCCTCTACACGATGGCGATTGCCTTCGATCTGCCGCTTTGCCCCCGGTATCTCTCTCCGGGCGTGAACGGTCTGGAGTTCCATTTCATTGCGGCTCTGGTGCTGGGGTATACGACCGGTTATCTCCTGGTCGTCTTCCATTCGCCGGTCAATGGAAGCCGGCAGAAGCGCTTCCCGGTTTCCCGCATGATGCTCATGGTCCGGCCTCTGGTCTACGGTCTTGTGCCCGTTTTCGGTCTGGCGATGGCCGGCGGCCTGGTTTATCGGAATTATCCCGAGCTCAAGCAGAATCGCGGAGAGACTCTCTACCAGCTGGGCTGCAACCTGGTCGAGGATATTAAAGAAGCCGAAAAGGCCGAGCCGGGCAAGCCGATCACCCTCCTGAGCGATGACCCGATCTGTCTCTACCTGGTCCAGGCGACTTTGGCCCGCCAGGGGGATCAGAGCTCCTATATTTTTGTCAATACGCGTTTCCTCTCCTATCCCTGGTATCATCGCCGGATGACGAAATACTTCCCGGACCGCTGGCCCGATTTTGTTTCCAAGGCGAAGGATCTCACCTATCTGGATAGCGGCAATATGGTCAATTGGCTCCTCTACTATGCCGGTAAAGAGAAAGTCTACTACCTGCATCCGAGCTTCGGCCACTTCTTTGAAGCCTGTCGTCCCACTCCGGAGGGGCTGCTCACCCGCATGAGCCCCTATAAGGATGCGGATATGAGCCTCTGGACTCTCTCAGCCGAGAAGAAAGAAGAGGCCCGGGAATATTGGACCTCGCAGCAGGCCCGGCTGGATGCGATCCCGGCCGTCTCCGCAAGCCAGAAAGAGATCGTCGGCTCCATCGCCTATACGGCGGCCTACTATGCGCGGGCGCTCAATAACTACGCCGTGGAGTTTGATAAGGCAGGGGACCGCGCCCAGGCCCTGAAGTATTTCGCCGAGGCCCTGCGGCTCTATCCCCGTAATCTTTCTGCGCTGGTAAACCAGACCTATTACCAGCGGGGTTCTCTCTCCTACAATCCGGAAGAGCAGCGGAAGGTTGACGAGCTCTTTAATAACTACGAATCTTCCTGGAATAAAGTGGAGCTCCTCTGCGGCAAGCCCGATGCGCCTGAACAGCTCGTCAAATTGGGGGAAAACTACATGTACAACCAGCAGTGGCGCCAGGCCTATCAGTGCTTCCTCCGGGTGGAGCAATTTCTGCCCGATAACGTCGATAACCTGGGCGCTCTGGCCTACGTGGATTCGATGATTGGCGAAAGCCAACGGGCGCTGGATAGAATCCGCAAGGCTAAGGCCCGCTATAAAGAACTCAATATGCCTGCTTCGGAGTGGATCATCCTGGAAACTCAGGAGGCAGCCTGTCTGCTTTCCACCGGTCAGGAAAAAGAGGCTCTGAAGCTCATGATCGAGGCCCGGAAGAATAATCCGCAGGATAGCCGCATCGCGAACATGCTCATCCGCGCTTATATCGCTAATAATAACTTTTCCGAGGCGCTTTTCATGATCGACCGCCAGCTCTCTTCGGCTCCCGATAATGCTGAGAATATCCGCCGCAAAATTTATTGTCTCCTGGGACTCAAGCGCCCGGCTGATGCGCTGCCGCTGGTCGATGGTCTCCTGCGCAAGACCCCCATGAACAACAGCTTGAAGATCCTCCGCATAACGACGCTGATTCAGATGAACCTGCTCCAGCAGGCCAGAGATGAATACATGGGGATGCTGGAAGAAAACGAGGAGAATCTGGTGGCGATTCTGGGCTTGGCAGAGATTTCCGAGCAGATGCAGCTCAAGGATGAGGCCATCAACTGGTTCTCCAGGGCTCTCACCAATGCCTATATTTTGGACGAAGAGCTTGAGATGGTGAAGAAGAGGATTGAAGCCCTCAAGACGGGTGCCGCACCCGCCCCGGCTGCTGAACCGGCTCCGGCCGCCCAACCGGCCCCGGCTGCTCAACCCGAATCCGCCTCGCCAGCGCCGGCCGGCAAGTGAGAGTTGAGCACATTATTACCCGCCTCATTGTCGGCGGAGCTCAGGAGAATACCCTCTCCACCGTCTTGGGGTTGCATGATATCCCGGGCGTAGAGGTCCAGCTGGTGTCCGGTCCCACGACCGGCCCCGAAGGAACCCTGGAGCCGCAGGCACGGGCTGTGGAGGGTCTCTTTCATCTGGAGCCGCATCTGGTCCGGCCCGTAAGCCCGTGGCACGATTTTCGGGCGTTGTTTTCGCTCGCTCAGCGCTTCCGCAAGACTCGTCCCGATATTGTGCATACGCATAGCGGCAAGGCCGGTCTGGTGGGTAGACTTGCGGCCCGGATGGCGCGCGTTCCCTGTGTCATTCATACCATTCACGGACCCTCGTTCGGGGATTTCCAGGGCAGGGGAGCCAATTTCCTTTTCAAAAACGCCGAACGCCTTGCCGGGCGTTTCACCCATCATTTTATCGTCGTCGCAAATGCCATGCGCGACCAGTATCTCCGCGCCGGGATCGGCTCTCCGGAGCTCTACAGCCGCGTTTTTTCGGGCTTCAATCTCAAGCCCTATCTGGAGGCGCGAAACGACCTGAACCTGAGAGCGAAATACGGAATCCGCCCGGAGGATGTCGTGATCGGGAAAATCGCCCGCCTCTTTTACCTCAAGGGCCATGACGATTTATTCGCCGTGGCACCGAGGCTCATCGAGTCCGAGCCCCGACTGAAATTCCTCCTAATAGGGGACGGAATTTTGCGCGGGGAATTTGAGGAAAAGTTGAGCTCCCTGGGTATTCGCGATCACTTTGTCTTTACCGGATTGGTGCCTCCTTCGCAGATTCCGGCCCTGACCGGGATAATGGATGCCCTCATCCATCTCTCACGCCGGGAGGGGCTTCCCCGGGCACTGCCTCAGGCTCTGGCCGCGGGTAAACCGGTCGTGGCGTTCGATTGCGATGGCGCCCGGGAGGTCTGCATCAGCGGAGAAACCGGCTTTCTGATTCATCCGGGGGATCTCGGGCAGTTATCCTCCTCTCTCAGAGCACTCCTGAAAGAAGGAGATTTGCGGTGCCGCCTCGGCTCCCAGGGGCGTGACTTTGTAAAGGAGCGCTTCTCCGAAGAAAAAATGGTCTCCGATATCTACCGCCTCTACCAAAATCTCCTCAAGCCGCTAGCCCGGCAAATCTGAGGTGAGCCATCCCCGGATGAGAGGGAAACGTTTCTAACCGCAGATGACGAAGCTTTAACCGCAGATTGCGCAGATTCGCACAGATTTTTGAAAGGGATAACCGGCTGCGGAGAAAAATAAGGTAATCCGTTGCCCGGGACATTCGCCTCTGGGATGCGACAAACACCAGATATGTAAATGCATTTTATACTCGCACTGGCATGAATCGTTTTCTTCTGCACCCCGACGGGGTGCAGCAAATCTGAGGTATGCGGAGCATACCCATCCCCATAGCCCGGGGTCGCAGACCCCGGGGACACATCCACCACACACCCCGCCCGACCCCGTAGGGGTCGCATCCACCTATTCCCTTCTGAGTAATCTGCGTTCATCTGCGGTTAAGATTTTTCCTGTCGGGATCCGTGCCCGGAGGTCTACACGCCCAGCTGTCTCCGTGCCCGGAGGGCATACGCCTCGGAGAGGCGAATGTGCATAACCGTAGGTGCGGCTCCCGGAGGGAGACGTACCTACGGAAAATACCGCCTACCCACTCCTCCGCCTGAAGGGCGGTACTTCACAACCTGGACTGGAAAGAAGATGAGTGTGGAAAGGAGGTTCTCCATTCCCGGCGGGGACACGCTTCAATTTCCCTCTGCACCCCAACGGGGTGCAGCAAATCTGAGGTATGCGGAGCATACCCATCCCATAGCCCGGGGTCGCCAGACCCCGGGGATACATCCACCCCACGGCCACACCCGACCCCGTAGGGGTCGCATCCGCACTTATCGGTTTTTTACCAGCTTAGATGTATGACAAAGGGCTCGAATCGGGTTTTTGGGAAAAAGATGTCATCTCCAAATCCAAACTCGTTAGATTGATTTTTCCCGGAGGACCAAACAAAAAAGTTTTCGCTCATAGGCTTCATGAGTGGATTGACTTTTGAAGCCCATTCCTTGCTCCCACTTGTAAAAAAAAGTGGTGTTTCATAAGCATCGCAAAGGAGACCATCTTTTACCGATATTTCAGAGGTATGGAAGATATTCCCCCCATCCTCATTGGTTGACGTTTGAAAAATTTTGCTTAACTGACGATTGATTTCCAGACTTTCCTTCTCGTTCCCAAATAGCTCCTCTAAAGAATATTCACCGCCCTTTTCTAAAATGTCTAAATTCTTTTTAATTTGATTCAATCCTATTTTGGATTTTAACAACGGTTGACAATCCCCATATAGTTTTCCCGATAACTCCTCATACAGAGCAGCGGACTCACCACTGAAACGCATATGGAGTCCCTTATGTAAAACCTTATAATCGGACATCATACCCATGGCCATATCGTATCTTTTTCCATTTTCAAGCTCTACTACCCCGAGAAACCTTCCACCCTTCCAGCCTGTATGGATATTTCCTTGTGTTTCCTTGAATAGCAGTTGGGCCTCTTCCAAACTGAGCTTGTAAGAATAAGGCTCTATGTAAGTGAGGTACCCTTCATAATCCATGAGATCGAAAGGGTCCACACAGTAAAATGTGACAGATTTAATTTGAGATGGCTCAAAAGGTAAATTCCTAAAAATATTCAATACAGAAAGACATATAGAGACAAATATTATGAAAACAAGTAGCAGAAAAAAATATGCGAAAAACTTTAAAAACCATTTAATTATTTTCATAATAAAAATATTTACATTTTGATTTTTGATTCTTCCGCTCTACTTCCCTTCCTTTTATTCCTTCGTCCAACAAATACAACTCCAAAAAACACGATTAGCGATAATGCAATCGCAATCATAGACTCTATTTGAACAAAGTCCCCTATTTTCTCCATTTCTCCCATGGTCCAAACTGGGTCATATTTATTTGTTTCAGAGTTCCAGACTAGAGTCTGCGGTGTTACAAATATCTTCACAAGCGGCATTGTTAGATACCGGATAAAGAGGTAGGAAAGAAATAAACACGCCGCGGATGCAGATAAAGCCAATAAATAAATTCTTTTCATATTTATATTAAATTATCAATATTGTGGGCCTGTATACACTTCTCGTAATTTTCGCAAAGAAACCTCTTCATCTTTCTTTATCACGCTATATGGGATTCCCTGTACTATGTCATCTGCGGTGCACCGGTCATTCCGTCGATTAGGCCACACCCGCCCTGGAGGGGGCGCATCCACACTTGAATCCTTCTCTGCCTGATAGTTGGTTCTTCATTCTCTCTGAGCTTTTGCTTCATTCTGGTGCACGCTATCTCAAGGAATCTCGAATTCGCCTGCTAAAACATCTCCTGTCTCAGATCCATAAACCACGGAGTATTTTCCTGGCTTCCATCCATCAATTGAATACAAAATGGGAAATTGATTGTTGACCGTGATTTCAGTAAAGGGGCACCAAAAAATTCTGTATCGGTTAACCTTCACTTCATTTAGTGAGCTATCTAACTCCACGTTAATAGATTGCACTTGAGCTAAATAATTCATAGGTTCGCCATCGATCAGAATAAAGTTTCTTTCTCCGATAGATACTTTTTCTATTTTTATGGTACCAGAACTTAAAGGCCAATCTCTTATTGTCATCAATTCTTTTACAATCCAAAAAACGAAACATAGGCACACCAGAATTACCCAAGGAATCCCTTGCCACAAAATCTTCTTCATTCTCTTTCCTTTCTCATTTTTATTCCCCCGGCTCCCTGCATGCTCCCACCGGCATCCAATCCCCACGCATAGGAGTGCACCAGGTTCCAGCTATCGTAAGAGATATTTCAAGTAAGTAGCCGGGGGCCCCATACCTGCCGTAATATTACGGACCACGTCGAAAAATTCAGGTATTTGATTATCTTCTTTTTCGAAGTAGTTCGAGATATTCATCTAAATGCAACTCCAGTTCAGATATTGGCCACGGAATGTCATCGCCGAGACATTTTTCATCTTCATGGTTGGGCCCGTTCGACCATATCACGATAGAACATGTGCTCAATGAATTAAATAGTTCTTTTGAAAGCCCACTAATATTTGTCGTGTAATCTATGTTGAAAGGAATTCCCCAGCCATCTTTTTTTGACTTCTCAATTATAGATAATGAATCATTATCGATCCCAAGGTCATTTTGAAGCATATGAAAAAATTGTTCTCGGAGATTAAACTCAGAAGATACCGCAGCGTCCCTAATAAGATCAACTATTGAAGTTTTATTATCAAGCTCGGATTGTTTAACCCAGAATCCAAGTCGCTTAAGGGAGCCATAAGTCTGAGGATAAGGAGCTTTGACTGTTGGTGTATATAACGCGGGAATAATCAAAAACAACAAAACCATTATTCCTGCGCTCACTAAAAGTACTGATTGAATATTCTTTTTCATAACATCATCTGTATGTGCCCACGCATTAATCCACCCCACGGCCACACCCGCCCCTGTAGGGGGGCGCATCCACACTTGAATCCTTCTCTGCCTGATAGTTGGGCGTTCATGTAGTCCTTTTGAGTCTTTTATGCAGAACTTTCATTGTTACATATGTGTATAAAGTGCGAGCAATTCTGAATGTTCGCGATTGACAATTAGAAAAATATGATATGAATTTGAAACATCTGTTCTATAATATATCTCATACAAATCTATTTTATTAACATCAAATGGAAGTTTAAATTTCATATCAAAGTTTTTATAATAACGAATAAAATTATTATATCTATTCTTTTTGTATTCAGTAGCCAAAAATTCTTCCTCCGATGGATCTGCAATTGATTTTATCTCATCATCTGAAAGCTCATCAATTTTTCTATACTGATGATATTTGAGAATATCATCGAAATTTTGAGGTGTTAACTGCACGTAATGGAATTGCCATGGTTCCATAATTCCCGAAACCCCGGAATCAACGAAAACAATTGTTGAAGGAATGGGATTTATATAGCTCCGGAAAAGTTTTTTATGATTATTCTTAGAATAATCAATAAAGTTATACACTATGTATCCGCTAACAATTAGAACCAATAGCAGTATTAAAATACTAACCCACTTAAATAAGACTTTTATTTTCTTTAATTTTTTCATAATATCTACCATTTATTCACCGAATCATCATTCACAAAACCACAGAGATTGAATCCACCGCGGTCTTCGATCGTGTCTCTGCTTAGCCTTTAGCATTACTCCTTCTTATCTTCCTCAACGGCTCTTGTCTTTTTAAAGTTAAACTTATTTCTGGAATCCGGGTCCCCAATTCCAAAATAAAGATCGAAGTTCTCACATTTTGATAAAAGATTGAATTGAGTCTCTTGCCAAAAGGTAGAATCTGCGGTGGATTGAATATATAAACAAGTAGCAATCGATTTAGAACTATCACCATCAACTTCCCGAAAATATAACGATATCTGATTACCTTTTTGGTATCCTCCTTCTAAATATTTTTTATTGTATTTGTCATAATAATCATCGTCTTCTTTAACTGGTTCCATATACCAGTCGCCGATTCCATAACACATTGTTTCACGATCTTCTCTATTGCTCCATTGTCCGGCATCCACTCCAGAGAAATGAACCACTGGAGAAGGAAAATAACCTTCAAACGTTCCATCTTTATTAAAGATAATTTGACATGTTTTATTTGTTATATCGAAAGATGTCTGCTCTCCTGGAATCCATGTTCCAATAACATCAACAGCATCTACTTCAGGGTCACTTAAAAACAAAGCTAACGGAAGGAGGATAATAGTAATAATGAATTTTAAAGCAAATGAAAATATAAGAAAAATAATAACAATTATAAAAAATATTATTTTGTAAAACAATGTAAAAACAAATATAATCAAATCTTTAAATAATTCAATCATAAATATATTTTTTAAGTATTCACTGTTTATTCACTGAATCATCATTCACAAAACCACGGAGATTGAATCCACCACGTTCTTCGATGTGGCCTCTGCTTAGCCATTTGTCCAGGGCAGGGAAATGGACTCTGTCGATAATATTTTTCATCTTACTCTTGTTCAATTAGGATATTATGTAATTCCGGGGAAAGTGTGTTTGTCTTGCACCATGTACCGTCAAATCTTATTCCCAAATATTTTTCAGGTTCTATTTTTAAAGCGATAGCCAATTTTCTTATTTCATTATCTTTGTTATCTGTCAAAAAATCTATATTAGTTGAATTATAATAATCTACCCTATGAGTCCATAGCTCGATATCTTGATTAAAATAAAGGTTTTCTAGCCCATAAGATTCAAAGAACGAAAGCTGTCCATCTTCTTTAAACACTTGACACAATCTATTTATACTATCCGGTTTTTTCTGATTGTATTTAAATTCGTTGTATATTCTTAAAGAAATTATATTTAATTCACCGCAGCATTTTAACTCTTCAGTTCGCTTTTTATCAAGCTCCTCATAGTATTTTTCACACCCACTCAGCATAATGAGTGGGAATATTAAAATTAATAATGATTTAATTAAATTTATTTTAAATATTTTCATTACAAATTATACCCTTTTTCAGGCATCTCTCGTATATTCAAGGGGGTGTATCCGTACCCGGACCCTGTCGTATCCCTCATGTTTAGCAGATCAGTCACGTTGAAATTCAATTATATTTCGGGCATTTTGAGTTTAGTAAGGTGCTCCAACATTTACGCAAAAAATTACATACGGTATTGTGAATGAGTTTCGATGTTTTACAATGTTTTTTTCGATTTTTTTCTAACCGCAGATTACGCAGATGAGCGCAGATTTTTTGGAATGAGAAGTCCAGGTTGTGAAGTACCGCCCTTCAGGCGGGAGCACAGGGGCCGCTTCTATCCGTAGGCACGTCTCCCTGCGGGAGCCGCACCTACGGTTATGCACATTCGCCTCTCCGAGGCGTGTGCCCGCTGGGCACAAGGCAAATGGGCATGGAGTCAGATAATCACGAATCCCGATAGGGAAAATCTTAACCGCAGATGACGCAGATTCGCACAGATTTTTTGAAGGGAATATTGAGGGAGAGAATAAACCGCAGAGTTGTGCTGATTCGCGCAGATTTCTTTTGAAAGGGTTGGGTTGCGGCGAATCCCGTTTTAAAGATAATTATATTTGATGAAGGGTGGCTGCTGGTTTAGAATGCCCCGGCTGATGTTTCCGGGGGCCGTTGATTAGAGTCAATTTTTTGGGGCACCGGAATGGAGGAAAATCATCCGCCGAATTTTCAAAATAGAGTACGATGTTTAAGGTCATAGCCAATACTCAGTTAAGTCCCAATGTCTGGCGTCTGGATGTAATGGCGCCTCGGATTGCAAAAATTCGTAAGGCGGGACAGTTTGTCATTGTTTGCAAGGGAGAAGGCAGCGAACGGGTTCCGCTGACGATCGCCAATGCGGACCCCAAAGAGGGCTGGATTACGCTGGTGATTCAGGCTGTCGGTAAATCGACCCGCGAACTGGTGGAGACACAGGTGGGAGAATTCATTCGCGATATTTCCGGACCTCTGGGCAAGCCGACCGAACTGGCCGAGCCGGGCTCCAAGGCGATCTGTGTCGGCGGCGGTGTGGGAACCGGTGTGGTGCATCCCATCGCGCAGGCGCTTCATGCCCGCGGAGTCAAAGTGGTTTCGGTGATCGGTGGCCGCTCCAAGCAGTGGGTCTTCTTTGAACCGGAACTCAAGAAATGTGGCGAAGTGGTCGTCTGCACGGATGACGGCAGCTATGGCCGCAAAGGTTTCGTGACCGATGCGGTGAAAGATCAGCTCGAGGCCGGAGGAATCTCGACGGTTTACGCCGTGGGGCCGGTGCCGATGATGCGCGCCATTTCCAACCTCACCAAGCAATACGGAGTGCATACCATTGTTTCGCTCAATCCGGTGATGGTTGACGGCACGGGGATGTGCGGCGGCTGCCGTGTCAATGTGGGCGGTGAAACCAAGTTCGCTTGCGTGGACGGTCCCGAATTTGATGCGCACCAGGTCGATTTTGAAACACTGATGGACCGCCTGGGCATTTACAAGACACAGGAAAAGGAGAAGCTCGAGGAACCTCGCTGCCACTGCCAACATCAAACACCTCAACAATCTTAACCCCCAATAATTTAGATTTTTATATGAGCATACCCAAACCTTCAGTGAAGGAGCGCATGGCTATTGAGCGCTGCGTGATGGATGAACAGGCCCCCCTGGAACGAGCCGGAAATTTTGGCGAGGTGAATCTGGGCTTGAGCATGGAAATCGCTCTGAAAGAGGCCCAACGCTGCCTTGAATGCAAGAAACCCACCTGTGTGGAGGGCTGCCCGGTGAATGTGAATATTCCCCGTTTCATCGGTTTCGTGATGGAAGGCAAGATGGAAGATGCGGCTCTCTCCCTGGCCTCGGATAACGCATTGCCGGCGGTGACCGGTCGCGTTTGCCCTCAGGAAACCCAGTGCGAATGCGTCTGCATCCGCGGCAAGAAAGGCAAACCGGTCGCGATCGGTTACCTGGAGCGGTTTGTGGCCGATTGGGCCCGGGCCAACATGAATACCGATATGGCCAAGGCTCCGGCGACGGGCAAGAAAGTGGCCGTGATCGGTGCCGGTCCTGCAGGCCTCACGGCTGCCGGGGAATTGGTCCGCAAGGGCCACGACGTGACGGTGTATGAAGCGCTGCAGAAAACCGGCGGCGTGCTGGTTTATGGAATTCCGGAGTTTCGCCTGCCCAAGAAAATCGTGCAATCGGAGGTGGACCGCCTCGTTCGCGCCGGTGTGAAGATCGAGACCAATGTGGTCGTGGGCCGCACCTGGACGATTGACGAATTGCGGGAGCAGTTTGATGCGATTTTTATCGCCAACGGAGCCGGTCTGCCGGTCTTCATGAACGTCCCGGGTGAGAATTTGAAGGGTGTCTATTCAGCCAATGAATACCTGACGCGCGTGAACCTGATGAAAGCCTATCAATTCCCGATGGGGTCGGATACGCCGGTCATCAAAGGCAAACGGGTTTGCGTCGTGGGCGGCGGCAACGTGGCGATGGATGCCGTGCGTACGGCCAAGCGCCTGGGTGCTGAAGAAGCGATCATCGTCTATCGGCGCAGCAAGGTGGAGATGCCTGCCCGCGTTGAGGAAGTTCACCATGCCGAGGCCGAAGGAATCCGCTTTGAAATGCTGACCGCTCCCTTGGAAGTAGTCGGTGATGAAAACCATTGGGTGACCGGGCTGAAATGCCAGAGAATGGAGTTGGGTGAGCCTGATGCCTCCGGGCGTCGTCGTCCGGTTCCTGTGGCGGGTTCGGAGTTCGTCCTTGATTGCGACGTGGTCGTGGTGGCCATCGGCACCCGCGCCAATCCGCTCCTGACAGCTACTTGTCCGGAGATGAAGCTCAATAAATATGGCAATATTTTGGTCGATGAAAAGGGCATGACGACTATTCCGGGCGTTTTCGCCGGTGGGGATATCGTGCGCGGAGCCGCGACGGTGATTTTGGCCATGGGTGACGGCAAGCGCGCTGCATCGGAGATTTCTGACTATCTGAAAAAGTGACCGGAAAAGTTGAAAAATTTCCCGTTCAGGTGTAGCTTATAGAGGAGTGCCGTGCACTTGTTTGTTGCGCGGCATTTTTTGGAAGAGTATCGCTTATCAACTGAAAATAAAAATTATGGCAGACGGAATCATTGATTTAACAAGTGAGAATTTTAACTCGACCACTTCTCAAAAAGGTGTGGTACTGGTGGATTTTTGGGCGCCTTGGTGCGGACCCTGCAAGATGCTGGGCCCGGTTTTAGCCAGGGTTGCTGCGGCGCTGAAGGATAAGGCGGTGATCGCCAAGGTAAACGTGGACGAAAACCAGGAGCTGGCGGCCCAATTTCAGGTAACCAGTATTCCTGCGATGTTCATCTTCAAAGATGGTCAGCCGGTTAAACAACTCATGGGTCTCAAGTCCGAGGCTGACATCACTAAAGCGATCGAAGAAGCCGGGCGCTAAGCCGTATTTCTTTTGGTAAGGACGCTTTGAGAGCTGAGAAGAAAAGCTCTTGGGGCGTCTTTATTTTTTATGGGAGTGATATGATGAATTATATTAAGAAAACAGGATATCCCCTTCGGCTGATGGCTCTCTTGCTGGGAAGCTCTCTCCTGAGCGGGTGTATTTCGATAACGCTGCACGACTCGGAGCAGGCAGACTTCGAGGCCGTGTCGTTTGAAGAAACCCGTCCGCAGGGGCTGATGCAGGTAGCGACGATTGATTCGCTTCTGGCAGGTGTCTATGACGGAGTGACGAGTTTCGGGGAGCTCAAGAAGAATGGCGATTTCGGCATCGGCACTTTCAATCGGCTTGATGGCGAAATGGTGATGCTCTCCGGGGATGTCTACCAGGTGTGCGCAGATGGCCGGGTCTACCGTCCGTCGGATGCCATGACGACGCCTTTCGCATCGGTTCTGTTTTTCGAGCCGAATATTAAGACCCGTTTCGACGGTCCGTTGGATTATCAGGGTTTGAGCGACTATGTGGATGAGCTCTGTCCCCAGAAAAATATCCCGGTTGCCGTGCATATCCGGGGGAAATTCTCCAACATGAAAACCCGTTCTGTTCCTGCTCAGAATGCGCCTTATCCGCCCCTGGTGGAGGTCACGCGCAATCAGCCAGAATTTGAGTTGGGCAAAGTGGAGGGCGACGTGATAGGATTCCGGCTGCCGGAGTACTTGAAAGGGATCAATGTGCCGGGGTATCACCTGCATTTCCTCTCGGCGGACCGCAAAACCGGCGGCCATATTCTGGCGATGGAGTTCGAGACGGGTAAGATCGAGGTTCAGCAGGTGCATGATTTTCACCTGATTTTGCCCAAGGACTCAGCCGGATTCGCTGAGGCGGATTTAAGCCGGGACCGCAGCCAGGAGCTCAAAGAGGTGGAATCTGAGCGCTGAAGAGCGCAGAGACGAGAGTATGAAACAGAGGACTATTATGGGAAAAACGGGTCTGGGCCTCCTGCTCAGCTTCGTTTTCATTTTCGGATTTTCTTTTGCGTCCGAGGCGGCTTCCGCCAGGAAAGCTAAAAAAGAATTGGCGGACCCTTCCACGGTGAAGCTGGAAGCCAAAGTGCCGGAGGATCACCAGGAGAGCCCCATGATGCTCAATCTCCTGATGGTCGAAGCGCGTGAAGATATGGATGAGGTTCCCAACCAGGGGACTATTGTCTATCTCAAGGGGCAGTTCGAGATGAAGAAACACAAGTTCAAGAACTTGCTTCCGCGCGTGAAAATCAACAATTTCTATAAGGTTTCTTTGAAGGCCGAGGCTCAGAAAAATTTGCCTCTGGACCTGGCCGGTCTGGGCCCCTTCTATCTGGCTAAAGTTTCAAAAGATTACTACCTCCTGACACCGAAAAATTTTGAAACGATTTTCGGGGATTTGAGAGACGAAGAGGAGGCGCTCAACTATCTGGCGGAATATGAGAATCTTTTCGTGAGCCCGGTCGTCTGCGTGGTCACCTCCGAAACGGAGAAGGGTTTGCGGAAGGCCAAGCGTCCGCCGCCTCGTTTGAGCACGGTCACCCGCAGCGGTGTCGATTTCAAGGCTCAGCTCATTGTCTATTCGATTATTCAGGTGGACGGGTTTTTTGAGAAAGAAGTAAAGGTGACCCGCGAGGGCGCTGTCACGGCTGATGAAGAACCGCGCCTCATCCAGAAGATAAGTGACGGAGTGAGCTATTAGCGCGCCTGCCGCGAGGGCCATGCCGGGCCGCTAAACGGAGATCATTTTCAGGAATTCTTCTTCGCTCAGAATTTTCACACCCACCTCTTGAGCCTTGGTCAGCTTGCTGCCCGGATCTTCCCCGGCCAGGAGGAAGTCGGTTTTGGAGCTCACGGACGAGGAGACTTTCCCTCCATGGCGTTCGATCAAATCCCGTGCCTCGTCGCGGCTATGAGTGGGCAAGGTGCCGGTCAGGACAAAGGTTTTTCCCGAAAGCGGACGAGCTTTTTCACCGCCTTTTTGAGAGGATTCAGCCTTCGCGCAATTCTCGGCGTGGAGCTTCAGGTGATAATTCAGGCGGGCGAGCGACTCTTCTTTAAATTTTAAAACCTCTTCGGGGCTGATTACCTTTACGCCCAGATTCCGGGCACTCAGAGCCTGTTCTTCCAGCGGCGAATCCGTTAAAAAGTAATCCACTGTTTCTGTCAGCTTCGACCTGCAGGTGATGCCGAGAGTTTCAAGCAAAGAAATCCAGTGAGTCCTCTCTTTCTCGGAGAAAAGGTCAGAGACGATGAAGAGCGTACCGGCTAATTTACCCTTGGGGACCGCATCTGCCGGGTTGTAGAGCCGGGAGTATAAATTAAGGCCGGAGGCCCGGAGCTTTTCGATCAAAGTCCGGTTGGAAGCTTGCCCGAACCACTGGATAAGCGCCTCGGCGATCGTCAGGCCGAGCCCTTCAATTTGCGTGAGTTCCGTTGCTGTTGCCTCGGAGAGCTGATCGATTGAAGAGTAGTTTTTGCCCAGAAGCCGGGCGACATCGCTGCCGACGTTGGGAATCCCCAGTCCAGTCAGGAGTTTCCAGAGATCGCGGCCGTGGCTTTCATCCACCGAGGTCAGGAATTTCCGGGCTGCCTTGGAGAGGTTTTCATCCGGCGGCTCAGGAGTCGAATCAGGCACAGCGGCTCCCAGTGCCTGGAAAAGGCTCGGCTGAACTAACTTTGACTTACTCGATTTTTTGCTGCTTTTCTCATCCGCTTTTTTCAGAAGCGGCGAAATTTGCTGCAGCGTCAACCGATAGAGATCGGCGACATCTTTCACGAAACCGAGCTCCACTAACTTGGCCACAAGACTTTCTCCGCCGCCGGTAATATCCATGGCCGGGCGCGAGCACCAGTATTCGATTTGTGCTTTTACGCGCGCAGGGCAGCGCTCATTGGGGCAATACCAGCCGACGGTCCCTCTGCGCTCAGCCGGAGTCCCGCAAATGGGGCAGACCTTCGGAAATTGGAAAACGGTCTCCGAGCCGCTTCGCATTTCCGGAAGCGTGGAGATCACCGCGGGAATCACTTCGCCGGCTTTCTCAATAAGAACCCGGTCTCCTATGCGAATATCGCGTTCTTTGATGTAATTCTCGTTGTGAAGCGTGGCCCGCGAGATGGTGCTTCCGCTGAGCCAGACCGGCTCGAGCTCCGCGACCGGGACCAGTGCGCCCGAGCGGCCGACCTGAACCGTGATGCCCTGAAGCCGTGTCTGCGCCTGCTCCGCCGGGTATTTATAAGCAATGGCCCAGCGGGGTGATTTGGCGGTGAAGCCCAGCTCTTTTCTGAGGTCAAAGCGGTTGAGTTTCACGACGGCGCCATCGGTATCGTAACCGAATTTTTCCCTGAGTTTATCCAGGTCTTCAATAGCGGCGCGGATTTCTTCAAAGTTGCGGCAGCGGTAGGTTGTCGGGAAACCGGGAAAGCCCAGCTCCTTGAACCAGGCCAGGAGAGCCGATTGGCTTTCGGGAAAATTTTCCCGTGAGGAGACTTCTCCCAGATCGTAGAGGACAATATCCAGGCGGCGTTTGGCGACCAGTGCGCTATCCAGGAGTTTCAGTGTGCCGGCGGCCGCATTGCGTGGATTGGCAAAGGGGAGCTCGCCTTCCTCTTCACATGCCGCGTTGAGACGGTCAAATTCTTTGCGGGTCATGAAGACCTCGCCGCGCAGCTCCAGAGTATCGGGCACTTTGCCCTCAAGCTTCAGCGGCAGGGAGCGAATCGTTTTTAAATTGAGCGTGACGTCGTCCCCGGTGGTGCCGTCGCCGCGTGTCGCACCCAGTGTGAAGACTCCCTTTTCATAGCGCAGACTGATTGAGGCTCCGTCGATCTTGGGCTCCACGTTCCACTCCAGCTCCACTCCCGGGAGACCCTTCCGGACACGGTTGACAAAGTTGAGCAGTTCCTCTGCGGAGTAGGTATTGTCCAAACTCAGCATCCGGATGGAGTGTTTGACCTCAGTTCCGGCTATCCGGAGGCCGCCGCCGACACGCTGAGAAGGGGAATCGGGCCGGGCAAGTTCAGGGTGATCGCGCTCAATTTGGAGGAGTTCCTGGTTAAGTTGGTCGTACTGAAAATCGCTGATCTCCGGGGCGTCATTTAGGTAATAGGCCTGATCATGCTTTCGGATTTCATCGATCAACTGCTGATATCTCCGGGCTATGTCCATAGGCTTATTCACGAGATTTCTTATAGACCAGCTCAGAGATAAATGGAAGGATTTTCTTCGGGAATCGCCTCCGCTTCCGCCGACGGGAGCGCTGTATGGGCCGGGGCTTTGCGCGCGAAAATGACGACAAAGAAAATCGTGCCCAGTGCGATCAGGCCGCAGAACATAAAGGGAATCCAAACCGCCTTGGTGAAGAGCACCATGCAGAAGAGGGGGCTGACGATGCGGGCCATGCCGCCCATGCTCTGAGAGACTCCGAGGAGCTCACCCTGACGCTCAGGCGGCGCATAGCGTGAGACCAGCCCAAAGGTGGTAGGCCGATTGAGCGAAACGGCCAGAGAGTTCAGCGTAATGGCGCAGATAAAAGGAGTGACCGAATGAAACCAGGGAATCAGGAATAGCGCCATGGAACTGCACGCAAAGCTGGCCACGATCAGCCAGGGTTCTCCCCAGCGGGCGATCCACCTGCGGATGAGTAAGCCCTGGACTAGTGCCGTAATGAGCCCGTGCCAGGCGAAGAGGTAGCCGATGTGAGTCGTGTCGTAGTTGAGATTGGATTCTGCCAGAAGCCCCAAAGTGACTTCGTAGCAGGAAAAACAGAAAGTCGAGATGAAGAGAAAAACGCAAAGTGCGCCGATCTGCGGATGCTGTAACGCGCCTTTCCAGATAATCCAGCGGTTGGGATGTTTGACGGAGTTGACCTTTTTGCGATGCTCGGGCAGGAGGCTTTCTTTGAGAATAAAAAGAGCCAGGAAAAAGCTTACGCTGCTCAGCATGGCGGCGACACAGGCCGGGGCAGCCAGTCCCCAATGAGATGAAAAAGCTCCGATAGCCGGTCCGCAAATGAGTCCCAGACTGAACGCCATGCCGACCAGGCCCATCCCCGCGGCCCTGTGTTTACTCGGGGTGATATCGGCAATATAGGCCTGAGTCACGTTGATATTGCCTCCGCAGGCGCCTGCAAAAATTCGAGAGAGCAGGATAAGGGTGAGGGCCAGGTTTCCTCCCAGAGATGAGCCTATGGCGAAGAGTATGTAGGAGAGAACCCCCGTCCCCACGCTGATGAGGAGAACCGGCCGGCGGCCGATCCGGTCCGAGAGCCTTCCCCAGAAGGGCGAGAAAATCACCTGCATGATCGAGAACGAGGCGACAATGAGCCCGATTATGAGCCCCTTGGCGCCGAAGCGCTCCGCATAGAGAGGCAGCATCGGCAGGACGATCCCGAAACCAATCAGGTCGATAAAAACGATCAGGAATATGATGGCGCGTCTCTGCATGTATCTTTATCAGCTTTGGAAAAAGGGGCTCAGGATTTGGTTTACCAGCTCGAAAAGCGAGGGATACCAGTAGTAGCCGCCCATCATCCAGAGGAGCGTTCCCAAAGCCAGATAGGGCCCGTAGGGAATCCGTGCCGAGAGCTCATGCTTGCGCAGCGCTACCAGGGTAAGCCCGACGAGCGAGCCCAGAAGCGAGCTGGCAAAGAGAATAAAGATAACCGCCTTCCAGCCAAAAAAAGCGCCGATTGCAGCCATGAATTTGACGTCGCCCAGACCCATCACTTCGCGCGGCAGCGTCAGTTTGTGGGCGTTCAGCTCCACTTTTCGCACTTCGCTCGGGTCCCATGTTTGGGAATCTACCTTGAGCTGAGTGGGAGAGAGCTCGATCCGCGCGCTTTCCCATTGATAAGAGGGCGATGCCGGGGAAGTCGGCTCCGTTGCCTCTGTATCGGCAGGTTCCTGCGGCTGGGGTGCGTTTATCAGAGTGAGCTCCACCGAGGCGGCCTGGATAATGATTCTGTCAGTGGGACGATAAAAGATTTCGGAGTAGGGGATTTTTTCCGAAGGGGTTTCCAGCGCCTCTTCGGAGAGAATGATTTTCTCATCGGCTTTAATCTTGTAGCGGTAGCGTCCAAAGGCGAGTTTGCCCAGGCGGCTGATGGCGTAGAGGATTCCTCCGCCGACCAGTATGCCCAGGAAGCTCTCCTGCATGGAGAGCTTGAGCGAATCGGTCCAGTGTATCTGCGGGAAAAAGAAGGAGAGGACGAAACCAACTCCGATTCCGCCCAGAGTAATGGAATCGGGAATGACGAAATGCTCCAGGTCTATGAACGAGGAGACGATGAGTGCGCCGATGACCAGGCAATATATGAGCGCCAGCGTCAGACTGCTGTTGCCCACGCAGAGCCAGGAGAGGGCAAAGAGCGAACCGGTCAAGAGCTCTACGATGAAATAGCGGACCGTAATTGGCGCCCGGCAATGGGCACAGCGGCCTCTCAGGAACACCCAGGTGAAAAGGGGAATATTGAGATACCAGGGGATATGGTAATTGCAGTGCGGGCAGTGAGAAGGCGGGAAAATGATATTCTCTCCGCGGGGCAACCGATAGATGCAGACATTAAGAAAGCTGCCTACGATGCAGCCGAAAATAAAAAAGGTAACCGTCCAGAAATGGAAGGGAATAGCGTCAAAGTATTCAGTATCAGGCATGGGGTGAATCGGGTCCGGAAGGTGAATAAATATGTCCCTTGAGTGCAGCTCTCATCGTTTCAACAGGGGGTTCGGCTCCGGACCAGAGCTTCAGCGAAGTGACGCCCTGATAGAGGAGCATACTGAGGCCGTTGGCAACCCGGCAGCCGGCGTCTTTGGCGGCTTGGAGGAAAGGTGTGCAGGCAGGCCGATAGATCATGTCAAACGCCAGAGCCGAGCGCTTCAGGCAAAACTGTTGGCCGTCCCACGGCAGAGGGTCGGATTCCTTGAGGCCCAGCGAGGTGGAGTTCAGAATCAGATCCACCGGTTGAGTCTCCGGCGGGTAACCGATATGAACCCGGACGTCTGGGAAATGGCTCTCAATCTCCCGGCTGAGCGATTGCGCTTTTGAGAGAGTCCGGTTGACCAGATAAAGCTCAGCGGCGGATTCAGCGGCCAGACGCAGCGCAGCCACACGGCCCGCGCCGCCGGTTCCCAGAATGAGAATTCTTTTGCCGGCCGGTTTGAACCCGAGGTCTTCCTTCAGAGCGCGGATAATCGCCTCAGCATCGGTATTGTAACCGATGGAGCGAATTTGCCGCGGAGTCTCACGACCCCAGTCGCGCACCGGCAGCCAGAGGCCTTCCGGGGTGAGCCCTTCAAATTTCAGCGTATTGACCGAGCCCAATATCCGGGCCGAATCCTCTACTTCATTAGCCAGCCGGAACGCCTGCTCTTTGTGCGGGACCGTCAGGTTGAGACCCACGAAGCCCATCGCTTTGGCACCTTCAATGGCCTGAGGCAGGTTCTCGGGCAAAACTTCCAGCGCCAGATAGCGCCAGTTTAAACCCATGGCCGCAATGCCCGCATTCTGGAAGGCCGGGGAGGCCGAATGCCGGACCGGGCAGCCGAAGAGCCCGCAGTAGCGCGTGGAGGCGTTGATGGGAGAGATGCTCATTTCAAAATATTCCAGATTTCTTCGGCAACTTTCTCGCGGGATTGTGCGCCATTGATTCTCCAGAAGACGGGGCTCTCCTCCGCCAGGGATTGAAAGCCCTTATAAACACGCTCGTGAAAAAGCCAGCCGGATTCCTCAAAGCGATCACTGATCTGGATTCCCAGAGTCCGGAAAAGCTCCTCGTTGCGGCGGCAAAGACGCTCCCAGCTTTCCTCCAGGGGAATATCCAGGAAAATGACAAAGTCGGCATCCAATCCACCGACGGCAAAGCGGTTGACGGCATTGAGCGCATCCCAGGGCAGCGAGCGGCCAAAACCCTGATAGGCGATCGTGCTGTAGAAATAGCGGTCACAAATAACGATGCGGCCCTTGTCCAGAGCCGGACGGATGACCTCCCGGACGAGCTGGGCGCGCGAGGCGTTCATGAGAAGAAGTTCCGCCTCCGGGCTCATTTGCCCCAGATAGCTGGAGTCTTTCAAGAGGTTGCGGATTTTCTCGCCGATTTCCGTTCCGCCGGGCTCGCGCAGGATGAGCGGATCCTGACCCCGTGCACGGAAGCGCTCCGCCAGAAGTTCGATTTGAGTCGTTTTGCCGCAGGCCTCGATTCCTTCAAAGACGATGAAGCGTCCCTTTGCCGCGGGGGTGCCGTCTGTCGTTTCGGCGTGAACCCGGTTTTCCCGGTTTGGAGGATCGGTTTGCATTCTGTAAATAGGTAGAGTTTAAATTCGTTTCAGGCGCGGACCCTTCGGGGTGTCTTCGATCACCCAGCCCTTGGATTTCAATTCATCGCGGATGGCATCGGAGCGGGCGAAATTTTTCGCTTTGCGGGCGGCCTGACGCTCTTCCAACAAGGCGAGAATCTCAGCTGGAATCTCCTCTTCTTTCTTCTGCGGGCTCACGGCCAGGACGGCATCCACCCGTGCCCAATCAGCAAGCAGCCGGGCGGCTTCCGAGGCCGAGAGCTTCTCTTCGGCGATGAGCTTATTAGTCTGGCGCACCCAGTCGAAGACGGCGGCCCAACCGGCCGAAAGGTTGAAATCATTGCTCAGGGCATCGTCAAAATTCTGAACAAGGTCCGATGGTGCTCCGGAGGCTTCCGCTGCTCCGGCCAGTTCCTTGAGCTTGGCGAGGCACTCATCCAGGCGAGATAAAGCCGAACGGGCTCCGTTCAGTCCTTCCAATGTGAAATTCAAAGACTCCCGGTAATGTGCCGAGAGCAACAGATAGCGGATTTCCCGGCCCGTATAACCTTTGGCAAAGAGATCGCGCAGGGTGTAGAAATTGCCCAGCGATTTACTCATCTTTTTGCCCTCGACCAAGAGGTGCGAGAAGTGGAGCCAGTAGCGGACAAAGGGAGTCGGTTTGCAGCCGCCTTCTTTGCAGAGGGTTGAGCCTTCGCTCTGGGCGATCTCATCCTCATGGTGCGGAAAGGCCAGGTCTTCACCCCCCAGGTGCAGATCGAAGGTTTCTCCCAGGAGCTTGCGGCTCATTGCGCTGCACTCGATATGCCAACCCGGACGGCCTTCACCCCAGGGGCTCGGCCAGAAAACTTCGCCGTCGCCCGGGACTCGTGCCTTCCAGAGGGCGAAATCGGCCGCGTTTTCCTTCTCATATTCGTCATTCTTAATCCGCTCACCCACACGGACTTCATCAAAATTGATCTTCACTAACTGCCCGTATTTCCCGCCCAGGGCCATGTAGCGCTGAATGCTGAAGAAAATGGAGCCGTCGGGCGTCTGGTAAGCGATTCCGTTCTCCATCAGTTTGCCGATCAGCTCAAGCATCTGGGGAATATAATCGGTCGCTCTTGGTATAATGCTGGGACGGAGGCAATTGAGCTGATCGAAATCCTCGAAAAAGGCTTTCTCGTAAATGGAGGTATAATCGCGGAGCGTGATTTTCTCGGGGCTCGCGTTGAGGCGCTGAATGATCTTGTCATCCACGTCGGTGATGTTCATGACGTGCTTGACTTGGAAGCCCTTAAACTCCAGAAACCGGCGCACCATATCGACGAAAATAAAGGTTCGGAAGTTGCCGATATGGGCGAAATCGTAAACGGTCGGACCGCAGCAATAGAGTCCCACTTTTTTGCCGAGAGGATCGGACGTTTTAAAGGTCTCTATCCGGTGAGAAAGAGTGTTAAAAAATTGTAAATCCATTTTATTGCCAGATGCTATCCGTGGGTATAACGTGTCCCTTGCAACACAATAAAGCAGAACCGCCCCTGAAACAAGAAGGAAGGCATCCGGTTGCCACGAAATAATGCACTACCCCATAGCGTTGCAGAGCTTGCTTCCAGTGCAAAGCGAGGCATATGAAACAATATGCAGAGTTTCCCTAGATGCCCTTTTTTTTGGGTTGTTTGTCGAGAAGAGCCTGATATCTCTGCATCAAATCAGCAACACACTCATCTTCAGTTTTCCAGTTTGTACCGTAGGCCTTCATTACGGCACGATCAAGATTTTCGTGTGCCTTTAACAACTCCGGAGGCATTGTCAATGGATCGTAGAGCGCAGCAAGAGAACTGTCAGGGAATATTCCTCGCGCATCCAATACCCCTTGTGCGGCTTTCTCAATAGAGTTCTTTTGATCACTGGTTGGAGATGGCCATGGAAAAGCATTATATACTATTTCTTTTGAATAGCGATAGTCGCTTTTTATTCTACCACATGTCACACGCATCCAAGCATTATGCACACTTGACATTAATACACCGAAGTGATAGAGCTCCGCGTTTGGAATAATAAAAACGGCATTGCTTGAAATGATATCGGGTTGCACAAATCCAAGAGGTATATATTTGCGAGTACAAGAACTGTGAGCTGGCACAATTATGTAAGGCTGATTATCCGGCTGTGTTATCTGAGCAAACAAGGTTGGTGTTTTTCCAAATTTCCGAATACCTGCTGCTTTACTATTTTCTCGTTTCTTCTTGCATTTTTCAATTCTTTCCAGAACAAGAGGTAATTTCTTTAAATCATTTGGACTAGCATTCTTTAACCATAGACAATATCTAATTTTTTTATGTAAAAATTCTTTCGCGCCATAATAACGGTGAATATATTTTATAGAATTAGGTTCTTTTGTTATAAAATCAAAATATTCTTTTTCTTTGATTATTAAATTTCCTCCATCTGCAGGTTTGTTCCCATAAACCATCTTTGGAACATTATAAAATGGTTTTCTTTTAGGAAAAACAATTATATTACTTGAATCTAATAAATACGGATTTATATTTTTTGCTGAATATAAGTTGTTATTTTCAAAAATAATCTGTTTATCTTTTTTGTTTAATGAAAAACCAATAATAATACAATGTACAGCTGCTTTACCTTTTGCTTCATTTGACCATACGAATGTGCGTCGAGCAAAATTAATTATGAGACCTTTATCAAACAGTTTTGGCCATAAAACAGGAACAACTTCTCCTTGACAAATAGAATTTGTAGATACAAAAGCGCATTTAATATTTGTGTTGTGAATATAATTCAATGAACGCATATACCATGCAGTAACATAATCAAGATTTTTTGTTTTTGGAAATATCAGTGCTAGATCTGCTTTTTGTGAGGGTGTCATACAAGAGAAGCCAACAAACGGGGGATTACCTAGGATGTAGCTTAGTTCCTGCTTTGGCACAACTCCATTCCAATCAATCCGTAGGGCGTTGTTGCGTACAATTTTTGCGCTTTGCGTCAGTGGT
Organism: Verrucomicrobiota bacterium; assembly: GCA_023230105.1. Lineage (GTDB taxonomy): Bacteria > Verrucomicrobiota > Verrucomicrobiia > Limisphaerales > UBA1412 > UBA1412. The sequence goes on along the minus strand of JALNXY010000001.1, from coordinate 120,939 downwards.
AACCGGACGTAATACATCCCGAAGCGTTCGGCAACGCGAGTGTTCATCAGATGGTCCATCAGCCACATTCCCACCTGAGCGATTTGGCATGGAAAATCTTCGTATTCGATACCGTAAAATTGACCGACATTGACTTTCAATAAAGATGAAATATCGAGTTGTAGCTGGCTACCGCCGATTTTCATTTCGAGCACTTTCAATTCAAGCTCACGGAGTTTGCCATAGGTGACAATCAAAAAGTTGCCGCAACCGCAGGCGGGGTCCAGGAATTTCAAGTTGCTGATTTTTTCATGAAAGCGGTCCAAGAGTCTAACATCAACTTTTGCGTGTTCAAATTCTTCATAGAGCTCATCCATGAATAAGGGGTTGATCAGTTTTAAGATATTTTCTTCACTGGTATAATGAGCTCCCATCTCGCGGCGTTTCTTTTTGTCCATGACTCCTTGGAACATGGCGCCGAAGATGGCAGGGGAGATTTTGCTCCAATCAAAGTGGCAGCAATCCAGCAGAGATTGCCGCATTTTTGCATCAAAATCTGCGGTGGGCAGATGCTGCTTAAAGAGACTGCCATTAATGTATCGGAACTGTTTTAAATCGTGAGAAAGCAGCGTACGTTTTTTTCGTGCCTCATCCGACAGATCCAGAATTTCAAACAGGCGGTTGATTCGGTCTGACAAATCGCTTCCATCCACTCTAGAATTTTCCAGATAATTGAGGAAAATCTGTTTTGGAAAAATGCCGGTATCATCCGCAAAGAGGCAGAACAGTAGACGTACAAGGTAGACCTCCAGATCATGTCCCTCATAGCCATGGTCTTTGAGAGCGTCATGAAGTTTTGCCATCTTTTCGGCAGCCTTGACGTTGACTTCGACCTGTTCTTCGATTTCTCGAGTGGTTTCATATCCGGCAATAGAGGAAAACTGACGGATATTTTTGTGCAATTCTTTTATTTTAAACTGCTTACGTTTGTTTTTTCCTCGATGGTAGAGAATAGCTGTCTCAAAATCGCAAACCATCATCAGGTCAGGCATTTCTTCCGATGGCAATTGGATAACATAGTCTTTAAGTTGACGATAAGCTGCGCTCAGACTTTTGCCTCTGCTCTTCATCTCAATGGCAATTTTTCCCTTCCAAAAATAGTCGATGAATCCATCGTCATCGACCTCTTTGGGTACATCGTGTTCAAAAGCGCCGACCTGCAGGGCATCGACGCCGAAAACCTCGAAAAAATCACGGAGGAAAGACTGAGATTGAGCTTTCTCTTTGGCCGCTGACTCCCATTTTTTTGAGAAAGCAACAGCATTGGCGATCATTTCATCCCAAGTTAGTTCTTTGGCTGCGTTTTTTTGCATATTATTTCTTCCCGAGAAATTTGAAGCATTTTACTGGGAATTATATTTTTGTCACTAATAAAAACGCAGAAAAAGGCTGGAGAGGAACCAAAATCTTTAGCGTACGTGGTTGACCATGTCGAACACCGGCAGGAGCATAGCCAGGACCATGCCGCCGATCATGACGCCCAGGAAAATAATCAGGATTGGCTCAATCAGCGAGGTCAGTCCGGAGAGAGCCTGGTCGAGCTCATCGTCCATATAATCAGAGACTTTCTCGAGCATGGTATCGACGGCGCCGCCCTGTTCACCGGCCGTAATCATCCGCAGGATAATCGCCGGGAAAATCGGGTAGGTCGAGAGTGCGCCCGAGAGGGTATCGCCGCGCTCAATCCGCAGAGCCGAGCTCCTGAGGGCTGCTTCCATCTGGACGTTGTTGACGGTGGCCGAGACGACGTTCAGAACCTCCAGAATGGGCACTCCGGAGTGAATCAGCGAGGAGGTCGTGCGGGCAAAGCGGCTCAGTGCCAGCTTGTGGAAGAGCGGACCCAGAACGGGGAGTTTTAATTTGAAGCCGTCCCACCAGGCTCGGCCTGCGGGCGTTCGGATTAAGGAAAAAGAGCCTAGAATCAAAACGCCGAGCGTCATGCCATAATAGAGGACATTATCCTTGAGAGAATTCGCCACCGTGATGACGAATTGAGTAAAAGCGGGTAGGGGGATTTTCTGCTCCTGGTAGATGTTGCTGAAAGTCGGGACCACCATGATCAGAAGGAAGCTCACGACCGCTATGGCTACCAGTGAAACAATGGTCGGGTACAACAGGGCTGCGCGGACCTTGGAGCGGAGCTTATGGGTCTTCTCAGAATAGGTCGCCAGCCGTGCCAGAATATTGGGGAGAATTCCGCCTCGCTCACCCGCATCGACCATGTTGACGTATAGGCGGCTGAAGACTTCCGGGTGCTTCTGGAGGGCCCCCGAAAAGCTCTCGCCTGAATCGATCTGTTTCAGAATATCGGCGATGACCTTCTGGAGCGTTCGGCTTGCCGTTTCAGTGGAAAGAGTCTGCAGCGCCTGCGGAATGGTCAGCCCGGCATCGAGCATACTGGCAAGCTGCCGCGTGAAGGCCGCCAAGTCAATCAGGCGCACTGCCCGGTGAATGGAGCTGGTGGAGATCTTTTTTTCCCTCAAAGAGAGCACGAATAGATTCCGTCCTCTCAGGGCAGCCATTGCGGTCTGCTCGCTGGAGGCATCTATGGAGCCGCGGACTTCGCGTCCTGTTCCGGCTTCCCGTGCTTGGTAAAGATAAACGGCCACGGCAACTCGTTTTCGAAAGACCCTCTCTCTTTGGAGAGAGTCAGGGAAGAGGCGGTTCTATCTGCCTCTCCTCTTAGATATGCTTGGAATCGTTCTCGTCCTTGACAGTATAGCCCGAATCCTGGCGCTGAAAATTAACGGCGTTCTTTTTGAGATAAGCATTGTAGACGTCGTCGGCGCTCATTCCCAGGACCTGGGCGGCGCTGATCAGGAAGTGAAAGAGGTCGACCACTTCCACCCGGGCATTCTGTTCTTCAAATTTCTGGTATTTTGCCCACCATTTCCAGGGAACGCTATCGGTCAGCTCGGCGATTTCCTGGCTCATTGCCCGGCAATAATTTAAAACCCATTTGACCTTCTCTTCATCGCTCATAGAGTCGGTGTTGACGCCGATTCTCGCATTGAGCGCCTTCTGCATCTTGAACATTTCCCTGAGTTGATCCAACTGTCCCATACAGACAGATTCTTATTCATGGGCAAAGCGCTTGCAAGCTTTTACTACCCATCTATCGAATAATAGCCTCGACAACAGCCCGCCGAGCTCCTAGAGTATTGGGCATTGTTGTTGGAAAAAAACTGAACAGATCATTATTTAATGAAAAAATTAATCGTATTATCCGCTTGTTTGATTCTGGCCTTTTGCCAGAGTGGTTGTGTATGCATCTCCACCGGGAAGCATAACGAAAAACATGTCGAAAAAGAGAGCTGCTCGGATTGGCGTCCGGAGCATGTGATTTTCGTCGGCTTTGACGGCCTCTGCGCTAAATCCATCCGTGACGGGGCCGATATGCCCACGTTGCGGGATTTGATGGCGAAGGGTTCTTCCACGCTCGAAAGCCGCACCATATTGCCCTCAAGCAGTGCCTGCAATTGGGCCAGTATTTTCATGGGCAGCGGCATCGAGCTTCACGGCTATACCACCTGGGGCTCCAAAGCGCCTGACCTGGAACCGCGCGTCGTCAATGAAAACGGACGCTACCCGGATGTTTTCTGGCAATATCACAAGAAGAACCCTGATGCCGAAATCGGTTACATTTTTGAGTGGGACGGGATGGATTTCCTGACCGATCCTGCCGCCACAGATTTCCGGCTCAATACGAAGGACTGCACCACGGCAGCCGTTCAGTACATCAAGGAGAAAAAGCCCAATCTCTGTGGCGTTATTTATGATCAGCCCGATGCCGTGGGGCACAAAGACGGTTGGCGTTCTCCCGAATATATGGCCAAGATTCTGGAGCTCGATAATGCTCTCAAGGAGATTATCGCTGCGCTGGATGAAGCCGGCATTCTAAAAGAATCGGTCGTAATCGTCACCTCCGACCATGGCGGCATTGATAAGGGCCATGGCGGAATGAAGATGGAAGAAATGCAGCGGCCCGTCGTTTTCTACGGCAAGAACGTCAAGAAAGGCTACACCATTGAGGAGAGCACCGTTGTCTACGATTTAGCGGCGACGATGGCCTGGCTGCTCGATGTGGAGCCACCTCAGGTCTGGACAGGACGTCCAATCCGCTCCGCTTTTAAGACAAAGTAGAGCGTGGTGCGAAAAAAACGAATTGAAGAGATGGGGTCCGAAGGGGCCCCATTTTTTACCTCTTTTGAAGAATCAAAACCGCTTCCTCGCCAATGGAGGGATCGCGCCTCAGGGAGAGATGCTCTTTGTATTGCAAAAGGATCGCCCGCAGAGTGCGCTGGAAGTGAAGCGTTTTTTTCTCGACGCCCTGCAGGTTGCCCGCCTGTGAGCGCGCCTGCAGCGCCAGGCTTTCATCGAGAATAAAGTCGGCCCCGGTCGCCGTGGTGAAGGAGTTCTGCATGGTCTCGGTGAAGCCGAGCTCGCGTGCACAGCGCCGCAGCGACGTCAGCGAAAAGATATTCAAGTGCCGGGGAACCTCCAGACCCCGCCAGTATTCGTGCGTGAGTCCATGGCCCAGGCTTTCGCTGTTGGGGGTGACTACGACCAGAGTACCGCCGGGCCGCAAGACTCGCAGGCATTCCCGCAGGGTCTTCAACGGGTCGGCCAGATGTTCAATCACATGGCGGAGCGTCACCGCGTCAAAGGAGTGATCCGGATAACGGGCCTCTTCCAGAGTCCCCTGTTTGACGTTGAGCCGATAGACATTCCGGGCACGCCTGACCGCCTGCTCATCGAAATCCAGTCCTTCGACTTTCCAGCCTTTTCCGGCCATGAAACGCATATAGACCCCATCGCCGCAGCCGATATCCAGGAGCCGCCCCGAGAATTTATCGTCCAGGTAGAGATATTGCATCCGTTTGCGTGCCTGCGCCAGACCTATGGGCCACTGGATGAGCATTGAGAGACCGTTGTAAACGAGCTTGACCCCTTTGCGTGCGAGGCTTTCGCTGCCGACATCGTGCGTGTAGTAGTTGGCGTAGACCTTATGAAGCTCCGCGGCCTGGGGAGCCGGGTTGAGCCAGATGAGACCGCAGTTGCTCCGGGGGCACTTAAAAAGATTCCATTGGCCGGGCGCTCCGAAAAGTGAATCCGAGAGCTTGGAGTAAAGCAGCTCGCCGCGCTCGGAGCAGAGAGTGCAAAGAGGTTTTTCTTCAGTCAAAATTTGCGGTTCAGTTTTCATGAGGGATAGGTTTCTCCGAAGGGGAATGCAGATGACAGGCGACGCAGTGACCGCTTGAGATTTCGCTCAGGGTCGGGTAAACGCGGCGGCATTGCTCTCCGGCATGGGGGCAGCGCGGATGAAAGTGGCACCCGGCAGGCGGGTTCAAGGCAGAGGGGATTTCGCCTGAAAGCGGAAGACTCCTGGAGAGAGTCTCCTTTTCCAGAGTCGGAATTGCATTCCAGAGCGCCTGCGTATAGGGGTGAAGCGGCCGTGAGCGAATCTCTTCCACCGAGCCCTCTTCCACAATCCGCCCCAGATACATCACCGCGATCCGGTGGCAGGCGTGTTGGACCAGCGCCAGGTCATGCGAAATAAAGAGATAGGAAATTTTTTCGCGCTCCTGAATATCCATCAGGAGATTCATGATCTGAGCCTGAATGGACACATCCAGCGCGCTGACCGGTTCATCGCAGACGATGAGGCGAGGGGAAAGAGCCAGGGCGCGCGCGATGCCGATACGCTGACGCTGGCCGCCGCTGAATTCATGGGGGTAGCGCTTGGCCTGCGAGGGGTCCAGCCCGACCCAGTCCATCAGCGAAAGGATTTTTTCCCGCCGCTCCGTGCTGCTTGAGTAAAGGCGGTGAATATCCAGCGGCTCTCCCAGAATTTGCTCAATGGTCATCAGGGGATCAAGCGAGCTGTAGGGGTCCTGGAAAATCATCTGGATTTTCCGGCGGTGCCTGCGCAGCTCCGAGCCCGAAAGCGAGGCGATATCCTGCCCCTCAAATGAGATGCTCCCTTCCGTCACCGGTGAGAGCCCCAGAATGGCGCGGCCCAGAGTCGTCTTGCCGCAGCCGCTTTCGCCCACCAGGCCCAGCGTCCGGGCATCGCCCAATGCGAACGAGACGCCGTCAACCGCACGCACAAAGCGCCGGGGCGCAAACAGGCGTTGCGTTGAGGGATAGTAAACTTTCAGATTTTCGACCCTGAGCATACGGGCAAAGAATGGACTATGGAAAAGAGATGGGACCTATGGCTCTTTCACGCGCTATAGATCCCCTCAATTTGTGCAGCACCTCTTATCGAGTGGCAAGAGCTTTCCAGACCAGAGCCGGATTGTCCGTAATGATACCGTCCACACCCAGAGCGGTCAGCTCATGAACTTTCGGAATTTCGTTAATGGTATAGACGAAAACTTTGAGTCCCTTGCTATGCGCATATTTGATCCCCTCGGCTGTGACCTGGGAATTCCATGCGGCGCCTTTGACACCCAGCTTGAGCATTTCGTCAACGGCGGTCTTATCCAGATATTTCTGCTCGTCGGTCAGTTTCACTCCGCGCAGTTGGTTTTGCGGTCCCAGGGCGACGGTGATCTGCTCGGGCATGACCTTGTTCATATCGGCCAGGAAATTCCAGTTGAAGGATTGGATGATCAGGTCATTCACGCAATCGAGCTTCTTCAGCACGGCGGCGCATTGCTCGGCGGAACCGGTCTTGTGCTCGGCCAGCGTCATGCCGCCATCGGCCTGAATCGCGGTCAGCGCCTCTTCAAAGCTGGGAGTACGAGTCCCGGCAAAGAGCGGCGATTTCCATTTGCCCGCATCGAGCTTGCGTATCTGTTCATCGGTGAGGTCGACGATGGACACATTGGTCAAATTGAGCGAACTGCGGATATCGGTCGTGCGGTCCATCTTCGAATCGTGATGGCAGAAGAGGGTCCCATCCTTGTTGACGTAGAAATCGAGCTCTACCAGATCGGCGCAGGCCAGCTTGGCCCATTGGTAAGAGGGAATCGTATTTTCGGGAGCCCCCATTGAGAAGCCGCGATGGCCCACGACGATCGTGCGCTCGGACTTCATCAGCTCCAGCGCGCGGCCGTCAGCCGCCTGAGTTTCAAAAGAGGTGAATGTGAGCGCGGCGATAAAGGCCGCAACGGATAACAGTTTCGTGCAGATTTTTTTATTCATATTATAAATGGAAATTTAAATTTCCGAGCGGCTCCATTTCTGGATGAACTCGGCCAGCTCCTTTGCCGTGGCGCTGCGGGCCTCGCGAACGAAGAAGCCTGAGCAGGCGCAACCCACGAGGAGTCTCTCTCTTGGCGAGAGCTTGAGCAGTGTCCCGGCGCAAAAACCGGCATTGAAACGGTCGCCGGCTCCGGTGCTCTTTTTGGGCTGGGCGCAGTAGGGTCCGCTGACGGCATAGCTGCCGGTGGCATCAGCCAGTGCGGCGGTCTTCACACAATGAATCGAGACTGCGTTGATTTGAAGATTCTCGCGAATCTCGGCGGCCTGCGTGGCGATATCTTCCAGCGAATCGGTCACGGTCGGAATTCCCAGTACGCGGGCAACGACATTGGCTTCCACACCGTTGAGCCCGAAAATCGTCTCAACGTTTTTCTCGAGTTCAGTCACCGTATTGAGCATTTCGTCAATATCGGTAATGGTCCGGCTGGAGGGATCCACCAGGTCGATATAAAGCGGCAGCCTCCGGGGAAGCTTGCTGAAGACCTCGGCATTGAGCTTCTTCCAGCAGGCGGTCATGTGGGGGAACATGCTCCAATCGGTCAGCACCAGCATGGAGGCATCCCGGCAGCACTGCAGGTAGTAGCCGTCAGCGAGCATTTTATCCAGATGTTCAGGCGTGAAATCGAACGTGGGCGTGATCGCCGAGAGCATATATTTGCCGTCGCTGAATTCCAGGGCCAGTGTGCGGCCGAGTGTCGCACCCCAGGAGCGGTAGCTGGCGCATTTCTGCAGCAGGCTCTGAAAAGCGGAGTGAATCGGCTCGCCCATCGTGGCGAAAACGTGCATCGGAATTCCCAGCGTGGCGGTCCCATCGCTCAGGTTCACGGTGCAGCCGCCGGCGGCCATGTCATGGACGATGATTTCCCGCAGACTGCTTCGGCCCGCGGCTGCGTTCATATGCTCGGCCATGCGGGCGATCGTCGGCACGGGTGTCCAGTGACTCAAATCGGTGCGCTCTTCAACCACCGAAATCATCTCGTCCACGAAACCGTCAAACCCCGAAACAATCGGCAGGGTGGCGAGCTCCGGGGAGCGGCTGCCGAAAACTTCGGCTAATTTTGCTAGTTCATCATTCATATTTGCTCAATCACGTATTGGCTATAAATTTTCTCTCGAGGTGTCGCGTAATTCAGAATCTTTAGAGAGGCAGTTTATCATCATCGTCCCGTTTTTTCTCATTCGGGAATTGCTCCTCATCTTCTTCCTCCTCTGCAATTTCTTCCGCTTCGGGCTCTTCAATTTCAGACGCTTCGGTTTCTTCTTCTGCCTCTTCGTCCGGAGAGAGTTCTTCGGGCGAAAGGGATTCAAAACTCTCCTGGCGGAAAAGTAATTCGCTTTCGTGCAGCGGCTCATCCTCCCGTTCGGTTGTGGCGTTCTCCTCGACCGGGCTCTCTTCCACTTCACCCAGCAAATCTTCGCTGAGCTCTGCCGGTTTTTCCTCTTCCTCTTCCAACTCCTCTTCCGGGTCCGGAATGATCTCTTCGGCCTCTTCGGTTTCTTCAACCTCGTTCACCTCCTGAATCTCCTCAGTCTCTTCGGCCGCTTCAGGAACTTCGGGCTCGATCTGCTCCGGGCTCTCTTTTTCCACTTCCTCTTCCAGCGGTTCAGCCGGAGTAAAGGAGGGCGCTGCCTCTGCCTGGGGCGCTTCGGCCGGTGTACTTGCAAAGGAATGAGTCACCCCTTTGGCCGGTGCACCCGCTTCCTGCGTGAACTCCATATCCTCGGTCAGGATCATCGCCTTGCGGGTCATAACACCCTGATAAATGAAGCCCGGTGCCAGCACTCGTGCGATCTTGGCTTCCGCGGCAGGTGCAGGTGCATTAGGCGGAACGGCATGTTTCTCCGGGTCATAGAGGTCCGTCGGCGCAGGCATATAGGGCTGGATGCCGGCATGGGAGGCGATATCCAGGCAGGCCGCCCGGAAGCGCTTCATCTGCTCGGCGATTTCAGGCTTGCCCGAATGAATGCCCGCACTGGCCAGGGCCAGAATATGATCGAGCATTCCGCTGGCCGATGAGACCCAATCCTTCTCGATTCTCTTGAGCTTATCAATCTCCAGTTGAAGGGCGCTTTTCTCGTAATTTGCCGCCTTGGAAAATCTTTCTTCAAAATCCAGTCCGTACTGAGCGATTTTTTCCTCAGCTTCCGCTGCTCTTTGGGCCGATGCCTGCGCGATCTCCTGGACGTTGGAAAGGGAGAGAAGCGCCGAATTGACCCCGTCGGAAAAGCTGTTCATTTTCTGAATGCTTTCCTCCACTCCTTTCAGACCCTCGAGCTCGGCCAGTTTGGTTTTCGAGCGTTGCTCCATAATCCACGGCGTCACGGCGATCCAGGCACCGGATGCGACCAACAGCGTAATGGTCCAGACGGCTGAACCCGAAAGGGGATGCTGTGTGAAAGTAAGAATCCCAACGGCGGTCAGAATGAGTACCAGGTCGGTCACGACAAAGGGCGCTTTGTCTGAAGCCGAAGGGTTCGAAGTCTCTGACGGAGGCGTCTTCTGAAATTCATTCATGGAAAAATCCTACCTTCTGAGGGCCAGATTGTGAAGTTTTTTTCTGTTTTATCAGGATAAAAGACCGAAATTTTCCCTTATCTCATCTGCTTTTTCCCAACTTTTTCTCCTGCACCCCACGGGGTGCCTGTTTTTTAAGCAAGGTATGGATGCGACCCCTCCAGGGTCGGGTGGGTTTTTGGTGTGGAAGGTTCCCCGGGGTCTGCAACCCCGGGCTATCGGCTGGCATCCCTCCGGGATGCTGAATAATGAGGTATGCAGAGCATACCTATCCCATAGCCCGGAACACGGGATTCGTGCCCATCTGTTCTCATGCCCATCTGTCTCCGTGGCCTCTATCTCCCTGCCTATTTATCTTTGTTGCCATCTGACTCCGTGCCCGAAGGGCACACGCCTCGGAGAGGCGAATGTGCATAACCGTAGGTGCGGCTCCCGCAGGGAGACGTGCCTACGGATAGAACCATCCCCCGTATTCCCGCCTGAAGGGCGGTACTTCACAACCTGAACTTCTCATTCAAAAAAAATCTGCGCCCATCTGCGTAATCTGCGGTTAAAAATAATTTGAAAAAAACATTGCATCCCCTTGAAAATCATCCACAATGCCGGGTGTAATTATTGTGTAAATCGTGGATACCCTTTGTAAACTCAAAATGCCCAAAATATAAACGAATTATAACGTGACTGTTATGAAAAAAATTGAGATGAAATACGTTGCGATTGCGGCATTGATACCTTTTGCTTTATTAACACCGATTTCTTATATACAAATCCTAAGCTGGGATACGGGGAAGCTCGTCCATCCTGCTTATGGACTGTTAGGTGTATTTGTGCCTTGTATATGTAGTGTAGCAGGAGCCGTTGTTTACAGCGTAATAAGACTTTTACAAAAGTTGATTTATCCGGTCGGAAAGCCTTGGATTAGCCTTGTTTTTTATATATTTACTTTGTTAATTCTCATAATAGGCATATTGTGTAAAATGTAGCATAATAAATAAAATTATGAAATTTAACGGGATTATTATTGGAGTATTATTATGCTGTTTCTTTCTTGGTGGATGCATGAATAGATTGCATACACAAACAGAATCAGTTGCGGCCAACCGCTTAAAAGAAGAAACAAAGGTTGTAGAATCAAGAGAATATGGTCAGTACAAACGTGTTACAGAGGTGTTTATTGATGATGCTCTTTTCAGTCGAAAAACAGAGGTTTCCGTCAAGGATAATGGGAAATTTGATCTTGTTCTTACTGTATATTTTCATTTTCAAGGTGGAAAAAAGACGCTTTTCTCGACTGTTGATGGGAATAGAAGAGTAGTTACACATAGCTATCGTTTAGATGACAAAGTTATGATGATGGAGTGTGACGAAAACGGAGACGCTTTATTTGAAACAATAGTCTTATTTGATGATAAAGGGAACCCGGCAACAGTATTTAAGAGGGATAAAAAGGGTATGGTTGTTCCCCTTTGCGAGGAGGAATTGTCGGAGTGGATGGAAATTAATTGGGATGAGTTGTTAGAATGAATGACATTCTGAAAATTGTACCTGAATACAATGGCTCCAAAAAGTTAGAAAAAAGTTCAGAGTGAGTGAAGATGAAGAAATGAACGCCCCCATATCACAGAGAAAAGGATTCAAGAGTGGATGCGACCCCTACAGGGTCGGGTGGGGGCGTGGGATGGATGTTTCCCCGGGGTCTGCGACCCCGGGCTAGGGGGATGGGTATGCTCCGCATACCTTAATTTGCTGCACCCCGGAAGGGGTGCAGTGGGAAAAGGTGTGTGCCCTCCGGGCGCGGAGACAGCTGGGCGTGCGCCCTCTGGGCATGGGGAGAGCCCGGCATAGAGACCTCTATGCACGAACCCCGAGGTATGCGAAGCAGACCTCCTAATTCAGCATCCCGGAGGGATGCCAGCCCATAGCCCGGGGTCGAAGACCCCGGGGACCCGATGCCCCCACAACATTTTACGACCCCGGAGGGGTCGCATCCATTCATCCCCTCTAAATAATCTGTGCGAATCTGCGTCATCTGCGGTTAAGTGCCTCACCCTATAATGTTGCGAAAGGTGAAATCGTTTGCTAGGATGGGCCGCAGTGAATGGCGCTTGGAAAATGAGAAAGCTGATTACAAGGATACTTTGTTGCGGAGTGGGTTTGGCCCTGGTGGCCGGTGTGCAGGCTGCGGAGCTGGCAATTAACCTCTCAAAGACTTCAATTACCAATGCTTTTGCGCTCCCGGAGGGGTTTAAGGCGATGGTCTCGGGTGAAGGCAAAGCGGAGGGCTGGAAGATTGTTATGGATGACGCACCCAGCTTTTTCCCGTCCGTCACTCCGGAGGCCGCCTCCAATACCAAGCAGCCGGTGATCTCTCAAGAGGCCGGCGTAAAGGTGGATGAGCATTTCCCGATGCTGGTTTATACGGATGAAGTCTTTGGAGATTTCACGCTGACCCTCAAGATCAAGATGGTATCGGGCGAAATGGAGCAGATGGCCGGTGTGGCTTTCCGCATTCAGGACGAGAAGAATTATTACGTGGTCCGCGCCAGCGCCCTGGGCGATACTTTCCGCTTCTATAAATACGTGGATGGGGTTCGTTCTCCCGCGATTGGCGAGACGGCTGAGATATCCGCCAATGAGTGGCATGACCTCAAAGTGGAATGCAGAGGCAACAAGATCCGCTGCTCCCTGAACGGCAAAATAGTAATCCCGGAGCTGACTGACCTCTCCTACAATAAGGGGATGATCGGGCTCTGGACCAAATCCGATTCAGTGAGCTATTTCCGCGATATCCATATTGATTTCACCCCGCGCGAGACGCTTGCCGAAATTCTGGTCCAGGCTGCTCTGAAGCGCTATGACCGGCTGGAAGATTTGAAAATGTTCGCCCGGCCAGAAGGCGGCGGCGATTACATCGTCGTGGCTGCCAAGAATTCCGATGACGTGGGCAAGCCCATCAGCGAAGGGGCCAAGAATTGCATTCGCGATAATGCCGTCTACACGGGCGAAACAAGGAGATCCTGGACGGTGACCATGCCTTTGCTTGATCGGAATGGCGACCCCATGGGTGCCGTGACGGTCGTTTTGAAGAAATTCCTGGGCCAGACCAAGAAAAACGCGCTCAACCGCGGCCGGGCCGTTATGGACCGCATTCAGCCCAGAGTGACCACGGCCGAGGACCTGGTGAAGAAGTAGATTTATTCCCGAGAATGGGTAAAGGGTGGATGAATGAAAAAGAAGACATTACTCCGAAGCGGCTCAGCACTCTGTACCCTGGTGCTGGGGCTGGCCGCTGCATTCACGGTGAGCGTCCCGGCCGAAAGCCAGGCCGAGCTTGAACCGGTGTTGGCCCAAAAGGGGAGTCTCGATAGCCTTCGATCTGCGGTAGAATATCTCTCGAGGAAATACCCCGGTGATTATCAGAGCGAGTGGCTCGAAGAGGTCAAGCGGCTGGAGAAACGGATCGGTTCCGAGCCGAATTCAACCAACGGCATCCCGGCTTCTGAAGAAGAGGTCAACGGCCTGACGCGCCGGGCTCTCCTGGCGCATCCCATCCTGACGCAGCATCCGCTGGTATACGTCGAGCGCAGGCAATATCGCTCCGACCATCATAATACGGCCACGATGTTCCAGCCCGGCGAAATCAATGCCGGCAGCTACGATACGCACGGGGTCCTCAAGGCGCTCTATCTGCCCGAAGGGGTGACGCGCACGATCTATGACCCGGGGACGCGCGCGACGGTTCGCGACCTGGAAGTGAGCCCCGATGGCGAGAAGATTCTCTTTTCCATGCGCCGCAATCCCCAGGATAGCTACCATATTTACGAGATCGGTCTGGACGGGTTGTACCTCCTCCAGCTCACCTCCGCGCCGGGAGTCACCGATATCGACCCGATTTACCTGGGCGACGGCAGCATCGTTTTCTCCTCCACCCGTGAGCCCAAGTACTGCATGTGCAATCGGCATATCATGTGCAACCTTTACCGCATGGATGAGGATGGCGCCAATATCCACCAGATCGGCAAGAGCACTCTCTTTGAGGGGCATTCCTCTCTGGCTCCGGATGGACGCATCCTTTATTCGCGTTGGGAATATGTGGACCGGAATTTCGGCGATGCGCAGGGACTCTGGGTCTGCAATCCCGATGGCACTCAGCACAGCATTTACTGGGGCAACAATACCTCTTCGCCCGGAGGCGCGCTCGATGCGCGGATTATCCCCGGCACCGATCTCTGCCTGGCGACATTTGCCTCCTGCCATGACCGCCCCTGGGGAGCGCTGGCGATTCTGGACCGTAACCTCGGGGTGGACGGCAAAGAATCGGTTATCCGCACTTGGCCTTCCAACTTCATTGACCGCGTGAGCACGACCACCTGGGAGGATTATGACAGCCCTCTTTCGGTTCCGCTCAAATACGAAGACCCTTTCCCGCTGGATGAGCATTTCTTCCTGGCCAGCCGCATGACCGGTTATCAGGAAGAGACGGCGATTGTCCTGCTGGATACGTTTGGCCACGAAATCGTAGTGCATCAGGATGCGCCCGGATGTTTTGACTCGATGCCCGCGGCTCCGCGCAAGCTGCCGCCGGTTCGGCCTCCGGCTCGGAATTTTGAGGAAAAAACCGGCAAATTCTACGTGCAGAATGTCTATATCGGCACCCACATGAAAGGGGTCGAGCCCGGCGCAGTGAAATATCTGCGTGTCGTGGAGTCGCCCGAGAAGCGGACTTATGCGGGCTGGAGCGATGGCTGGTTCGGCCAGGGTGAGCAGGCTCCCGCCATGAGCTGGCACGCTTTTGAAAATAAACGCATTCTGGGAACCGTGCCGGTGGAGGAGGATGGCTCAGCCTATTTTGAAATCCCGGCCAATCGCTTCGTCTATTTCCAGCTTCTGGATAAAGAGGGGATGATGATTCAATCGATGCGCAGCGGCACGATCCTTCAGCCCGGAGAGATTCAGGGATGCGTCGGCTGCCACGAAAGCCGTGTGGGCGACGCAGCGCCTCCGGTGAGCGAGATGCCCAAGGCGGTATCCCGTCCGCCCAGTCCGATGAATGGCTGGTATGGTGAGGCTCGGCTCTTCAACTATCTCAAAGAGGTCCAGCCGGTCTTTACCAAGAATTGCGTTCCCTGCCACGATATCGGCAAAAAAGCGGGTGAGAAACTCGTGCTGGCTCCCGATCAATCGATTCCTTTCAATGCCGGCTACACGGATATGTGGCGCAAAGGGGTGATTCGTCCCATCGGTGCCGGACCCGCAGCCATTCAGGAGGCCTATTCCTGGGGCAGCCACGCCTCCAAAGTGGCTTCGCAGATTCGCAATCACCACAATAACGTCAACCTGACTCCCGAGGAAAAAGACCGGGTGTTCACCTGGATCGACCTCAACGCGGTCTATTATCCCATTTATGAAAGCGCCTATCCTGATTCGCCCTGCGGACGCTCTCCGATCAGCTTCAAAGACCGGGACCGCCTGCAGCAACTGACCGGGATCAAAATTTCCAATCGCCACTCCGACAAGCAGGAGGCCCTTGTCTTTTTTGACCGGCCGGAGCTGAGCCCCATTCTTGCCAAAATGAATAAGGAAAGCGCTGAATACAAGGAGGCGCTGGCGATTATTCAATCCGGCAAAGAACAGCTGGCCGCCAAGCTTCGCGCGGATATGGAGGGCTTTGTCCCATCGGAGCAGCACCAGAAAGCGCTCAAAAAATATGATGAGCGTGCCGGGCAGGAGACCATCGTCTATAAGGCCATCCGCGAGGACAAAAAGGTGTATGATCCGGGCCTGAGCAGGCGATGAAAATAGGCGGGATAGTTTTGAGAGGAGTGCTTGCGGGCTGGCTTTGTCTCATGACACTGGCGCTCGAGCTGCCCGCACAAGATGCTTCCCCGGAGCTTTTCCGGGCTGTGGACCGGGTGCGTCAGGATTTGGAAAAGGAGCTCGGGGCCGCTATCCCTTCGCTCAATCTCTATCTGCAGACTTCGAACAAGGTCTATTTCGTCTCAGCTCCTTCAGCCGACGGCAAGGCGCTCACCACGAATACGATTTTCCGCTTTGCCAGCAATACCAAGGTTTTCACCGCCGCGGCCATACTGAACCTCCATCAGCAGGGCAAGCTCCGCATTCAGGACCGCCTGAGCGATAAAATCCCGGGAACCGAGGAGCCTTATTTGCCCGCGACTCCCGCCTGGAATATCCCCAACAGGGAGCGGATTACTCTGGAAATGCTCTTGCAGCATGCGGCCGGAGTTTACGATGTGAGCAATGACCCGGTGCCCGAGTGTGACGGGATGAGCTATGAAACCTACAAGCTTTCAAAAGATCCCTCGCACACCTTCAGTGCCGAGGAGCTCGTGGGTCAGGCGGCCAGGCACAAGCTTTCCTATTTCGAGCCGGGCAAGGGTTATCACTACAGCAACACGGGCTACACTCTCCTGGGGGAGATTATCGCCCGGGTGTATTCGATCCAATGCGGCACCCGCAAGAGCTGCTCTGATTATTTCCATGAGGTTTTGACCGGCCCCGAAAGCCCGGTGCCGCTGCCCGATATCCGCTTCCCCAATCAGGCTAGCGACAAGACGCTGCCCGAGCCTTTTTCGCCGGGCTATATTCTGGATAAGGGAGGCCTCCACACCCTGGCCGAGGGCAACGTGAGCGCGAATGTGGCCGAGGGCAACGGTTACGGCTCTTTTTACTCCCTGAACCGCTTCATCCGGACCCTCTTTCAGGGCAAGAACGTCCTGCGGCCCGAAACGGTATCCCTGATGCAAAAAAGCGCCTCGGCCCATAACCCCAATTATGCTCTGGGATGCTTTCACCGGGAGCCGCTGGGCTATGGCCATGACGGGGCCCGCATGGGCAACATTTCCATCATGGTGTACCATCCGCAGACCGAAATTTCCATCGTGGTTTATATGCCGTTCTGGGATTTGCGCGAGGGTAGGGATTCTCTCATCAAATGCATTGAGGTGCTTTTCCGGGCAGCCGATCGTGCCATCGGGGTGTTGCAGAGCCCAAAGTCGTCTGAAGCGCCCGCAGAGGCGAAGAAATCCGACGCGGAGGATTGAATTTAGACCTTGAGTGAGCGCTGCCGTTTTCCTAAAATAGAGCCTGTAGTTTGCTTATCAAGCAGTTAGATTTTTTGGTAACTACAGAGAAAAAAGAATATGAGTTTAATTTCCAAGAAAACGATCGTATCGGCACTGGTCGGCGGAGGCGTGATGGTGGCTTCCCAAATGCAGGCGCAGCCCGACCCGCAGTATAAGATTCATGATTTCACCCGTCCTCAGCCTGAGCAGATCGACCCGGGTTTCGTAGGCGACAATCAGCGTACCGGCAAAGCCCCCTCGGATGCGGTGGTGCTTTTTGACGGTGCCAGCATGGATAACTGGGTCGCCATGGATGGCAGCCCGACCAAGTGGGTGATCAAGGATGGGATCATGGAGTGCGTGCCTGGTTCAGGGTACGTCCGCTCGCTGCAGTGCTTTGGCGATTGCCAATTGCATGTGGAGTGGGCTGAGCCCGAGAATATCAGCGGCAGCAGCCAGGGTCGCGGCAATAGCGGCGTCTTCCTGGGCGGTGCGCGCTACGAAATCCAGGTGCTTGATTCCTACAAGAATGTGACCTATCCCGATGGCCATGCCGGTTCGATCTACGCACAATATCCGCCGGAAGTGCTGCCGATCCGCAAACCGGGTGAGTGGAATATTTACGACATTATTTATGTGGCGCCCCGTTTCGAGAAAGATGGCACACTGAAATCACCGGCCCGGGTGACGCTCTTCTTCAACGGCGTAATGGTTCAGTGGAATAAAGAGCTGACCGGTCCGACCGGCTGGCTGAGCCGCGCACCCTATGAGGCTCATGATTACAAGCAGCCGATCGCCCTGCAAGACCATGGCAACCCGGTCAAATTCCGCAACATCTGGGTTCGCGAGATGGGCTCCAAGGAGAAGGTGTTTCAGTACTCGAATCAGTACCTGGATGGTCTGACCGGTATTTACAAGGGCGGCCACAGCTGGGAGATATACCGTGATGGCAACAGCCTCTACCTGAGCTGGCCCAATAACCGGACTAACCCCTGGAAGATGACTGCCGAGAGCACGACTCATTTTGTGACGGAGAGAACCGATTTCGCTTTCGATTTCGCTGACTTCGACGATAAGGGTGTTGCCCAGACGGTCTACTGGACCATGGAAGGCAACAAGACCAAAATGACTCGCCAGCAGCAGAAGAAAGAGGAAAAGAAAGAGGAAAAGAAAGAAGAGAAGAAGTAACTTCTAATTTCCGGGAGCGCTTTTGAGAATGCTTGAGCGCCTCCTCGCAAATAATCTAAAGCCACGAGAGAAATTATCTTTCGTGGCTTTCGTCGTTTACGTTTCACGGATAATCTCTCAAAGAGTTACTCCGTAAAATGTGGATTTGAATAATCTTTTACTTAGCGGGTATCGTAATCCCTTTCACCTTGTCCGCTGTATTGGTAACAGCTTCGGTTATCTTGTCAGCTGCCTTTTCAATAGCTTCGCCTGTCTTCTCGGCAGCTTCGTTCAAAGCTTCCTTAGTATCAGCTGCGGCTTCGTTTAAGGCGGCTTTTGTGTCAGCAGCAGCTTCGTTCAACGCAGCTTTTGTATCAGCAGCGGCTCCGCTTAAAGCGGTCTTTGTCTTGTCGGTAGCACTTTCCAGAACTTCGCCTGCTTTCTCAGCGGCTTTGTCCAGAGCAGATGTTGTGTTAGTAGCTGCTTCGCTTGAAGCGGCTCCTGACTTTTGAATAGTCTGTTCCAGAGCTTCGACTGCTTCCTGTTGAGCTTTCACCTGCTCCACCGAGCCAGTGGTCAGCTCCGTTTGACGGGGACCTGAGCTGCTCTCTTCTTTGGAACAGGCAGATGAGAAAGCCAAAACCAGTGCGCATACAACCGAAACCACGATAAAATTCATGTTTTTCATAATCAATACGTATCAATAATAGGTTACAGATAGGTCACAGATCAAACTTCCTGACCTTCCTGGAATATGGACCAGGATGTGTTGAAATTCAAATAAATCTAAGCATTTAATCGAAAGACGGAATTTGTGTAGGGGGGAGAGGGTACGTTTTATTCCAATAATGAAACGAAAATGAAGACGAAGAGCTCAATTTGTAGATTTCACTGGCGAAGGCGGCAGCCTTCTCGCAGAAAAATCTAAAGCCACGAGAGAAAATCATCCTTCGTGGCTTTTGTAGTTTGCGTTTTACGGATGATCTCTAAAAGAGTTCTCCGTAAAATGTGGATTTAAAAAAATCGTTTACTTGGCGGGCGGCGTTGCCTCTTTCACCGCGGCTGCTGCATTGGTAACAGCTTCGGCGGTTTTGTCGGCTGCCTTTTCAACAGCTTCGCCAGTCTTGGCGGCGGCTTTGTCCACAGCGGCTGCTGCATCAGTGGCGGCTTTGTCCACGGCGGCTCCGGTCGTGTCAGCTGCCTTTTGGAGCTCAGTCTTCTGGGCTTCTGTTACGGCCGGTGTACCGTTGCTGGTGCTGTCTTCTTTAGAACAAGCAGATGAGAAAGCCAAAACCAGTGCGCACGCAACCGACACCACAATAAGATTCATATTCTTCATAATCAACACGTATCAATAACAGGTCACAGATTAAAACTGCCTGACCTTCCTGAAGTATGGCCCCAGAGGCATTAAAATTCAAATAAAATTAACCATTTAATTTGAAAGCGGACTTTACGTTGGACAGAAGGGAAGCGATTTGTTCCAATAGTGAGGCGAAAATGAAGATGAAAAAGCTCAATTTATTGAAGACCCTGACGCTGACCGCGGCGGCCACTCTGGCCGTGAGTGCGCAGTCAGCACAACCTGTCGATACCCTGAGTGACACTTGGGCGGCTGTGGATGCTCTGGGGCGCCCTTTGCCCCTGGAGGATAGTGCGCCGGCACCGCGTCAGGGCAAGTTCGTGGGCGTTTTTTATTACCTCTGGCATGGTGCCCATAATGGACCGCTTCCGCCCGGCCAGGGAGTTGTCCCGCTGGAACAGGTCGATCCCAATTGCCCCTACGATAACAGCATCATTTTGCAGGATCCTCCGGGGCAGCGCAAATGGGGTCCGGCCATGGCTTATCATCACTGGGGTGAATCGCTCTACGGTTACTATGTGGCCGATGACGAGTGGGTGATCCGCCGCAATGCGCAGCTTCTGGCCGATGCGGGAGTTGATGTCATCATTTTTGACGTCACCAATGCGCTTCACTATCACGACATTTATATGAACCTCCTGCGGGTCTACTCCGATATCCGCAAGGCAGGCGGCAAGACTCCGGCTATTTCCTTCCTGACCAATAGCGGCCACGATCAGGTCGTGCAAGCTCTCTACCGTGATTTGTACTCCAAAGGACTTTATAAAGATCTCTGGTTTTTCTGGAAAGGCAAACCGCTGGTCATGGCCAATCCGGAGGGAATCAGCGAAGAACTTCAGAATTTCTTCACCTTACGCCGCTCCTGGGCCTGGACCAAAGACGGCGACGGGGAAAAATGGTTCAAAGACGGCAAGGATGCCTGGCCTTGGCTCGACCATACCCCGCAGGGGTATGGCTGGCATGAATCCCCGGATAAGCCTGAGCAGGTAGTGGTCTGCACGGCTGAGCACCCCAATAGCGACCGCGGCAAGAGCTTCCACGACGGGAGCAATCCCAAGCCGCATCAGACTGAAAAAGGTCTCTATTTTGCCGAGCAGTGGGAGCACGCCCTGAAGGTGGACCCGGAGTTTATTTTCGTGACGCAGTGGAACGAGTGGATCGCCATGCGTTTCACCACGAAGGAAATTCCATGGACCGAATATGCAGGCGAGCCTATGAGCGACCCGGAGGGAGTTTTCGTGGATACCTACAACATGGAGTATAACCGCGACATGGAGCCGATGAAAGGCGGCTTCGGGGATAATTACTATTATCAGTTGTGGAGCAATATCCGCAAGTTCAAGGGCGTGCGCCCCTTGCCGGAAGCTTCTGCCGCACTGCCTCGGAATTGGGATTTAGCCGATTGGAGCAGCGTGCAGCCCGCCTACCGGGATGACACCGGCGACACCTTCCACCGCAATCACCGCGGCTACGGTCCTCGCCTGGGAATGTATGTAAATAAGAGCGGACGCAATGACATTGTCTCGAGCAAAGTGACTCTGGCGGGCGATCGCCTCTACTTCATGGCCGAATGCGCGGAGTCTCTTTCCCAACCGATCGATTCCCAATGGATGAACCTCTGGTTTACGATTGAGGGAAGCCAGGCCCCGCAGTGGAATGGGATCCAATACCGCGTTCAGTTTGACGAGAAGGGGAAAATGGCGACCCTCTACCGCTACAGTCCCGAGACGGTTTCAAACTGGTTGCCGGAAAAAACACTCTTCTCTCAGGTGGAGGATAAGCGGGTCATCATCGCTCTTCCCAAAGAATTCACCCGAGTTCCCGAGGGCGAGAAACTACGCGTTCGCTTTAAGTGGTCTGATAATATGCAGGATGAGCGCAACCCGATTGATTGGCTCGTCCATGGCGATGCAGCCCCCAACGGCAGAGCGCTCTACCGCTGGGTGAGTCCTGAGTAAACCGCCTCGCAAAGATGCGTACTTATGCTTTAACCGGCGGCATGGGGATGGGTAAATCCACCGCCGCCGCCTGGCTGAAAAGCCGGGGTGTGGCCGTGCTCGATACCGATGACCTGGCCCGGGAAGTGACCCGGCCCGGAGAGGAGGCTCTTGCACGGCTGGCGGAGCATTTCGGGAAAAAAATCCTCCGGGAGGATGGCTCGCTCAATAGGCCTCTCCTGGCCGAAATCGTCTTCCGGGATGAGCGTGAGCGCCGGTTTCTGGAAGCGACTTTGCATCCCCTGATCCGGCAGCGCTGGCGTGCCTGGTGCCGGGAGCTTCGGGAAAATGAACCGCCGCCTTTTTGCGTCGTCGTCATTCCGCTGCTCTTTGAAACCGGGGCCCAGGGAGAGTTTGACGAAGTGGTCTGCGTGGCCTGCCTGCCCGAGATACAGAAGGAGCGTCTCCTCAAACGGGGATTGAGTGAAGAGGAGATTGCCGGACGCCTGGCCGCACAGTGGCCGATTGAGGAGAAGATCCGCCTCTCTCATCACGTCGTTCACAATAACGGAACCCCCGTGGAACTCTATGCCGAGCTCTCCCGGGTGTTTTTCCCCTAATAAAATAAGGCGTTTCAGGAGTGCCGGGCACTTTGAAACGCCTTAATTTTTTGCGCGAATCCTGCGCGAACTGCGGAGATTACCTCCGGGTCTTGACCTTCATTTTCATCTCCTTGGAGCCGCTCACGATCTTCACCTTCCTGGGTGCGGTGATCTGAGTTTTCACGGAGCCGTCGGGCTGCTTCTCGTGACGGATTTCCAGGACGCCATTCTTCAGCGGGAAGGAGCCCTCAACCCATTCCAGGTCGCAGAGGTGAGGAGTAATCCGCACCAGTTTTCCGCCTTCTTCCACGCGGACTCCGAGCACATACTCAGAAAGCCAGGCCGTGGGACCGCTTGCCCAGCCGTGGCTCAGGCTGTGACGCAGGCCGATATAGCAATAGTTGCCGTAATCGCCATGGATATCCACTTTGCCCTCGGGGACCATCTCATCGATACGGGCGGCGTTTTCCATCCACTTGATATCGAAATCTTCCCAGAAGGTGGTCGCTCCCATATCGAGCATTCCGCCCCAGTATTGGCGGATGACGTCCAGACATCCCTGATAATCCTCAGCTTTGGCGCGGGCCAGAAGCACATAGTATCCGTAGAAGGTGGACATGCGGTTGGCGCCGTCCACGGCCATCACTTCGTTATTGAGCTTTTTGGCATCGGCCAAACCCGCCAGCGCCATCAGTGCAGCCGCCTGTTTGCTGTTATTGGGGTCGGGGGTATAGGTGCGCATTTTGGCCGCCATTTCTTTGCATTGGGCAGAGAGCTCTTTCTCGCCCAGTGCATCGCAGAGTGTCGTACCCGCTTCAAAAGAGAGAATCATGAGCGAATGCAAACCGGCATGAATGGCCTGCGGGTTGGCGTTGCTGGGCCAATCGAGGAAGCGTCCGCCGGGCATCTTTTCTTTTCCATTCTCATCGACACAGCTGATGAGCTGGCGCAATAGGCCCGTCAGGTAAGGCTGCTGAGCTTTGAGATATTCGAAGTCGCCGTTGATCCGGTACCAGTCATTGTGGATCAGGAGCCACCAGATGGAGTAGGAACTGATGCCGTTCATCCAGCTTCCCAGCGGGGTCTCATCCCGGACCAGGTCCAGACTGCGCGGAACCATCCAGTTGGCGCCGAAAACGCTGTTGATCGTCATCGTCTCCGGGTGCATATCGCCGATCCAGACCAGCCGGTCGCGCTTGAAGCCGTCCCAGACATAGTTTTGCATATTGAGCTGGACGGTGTAGGCGCCGGTCTTCCAGATTTTATTGAGGCGCTCATCGCTGGATTGGAAGCTGCCCAGATAAGGCAGGTCGTTAAAAAGGAACACGGCCCGGGTGAACTTCAGGTTCAGGGTCGAATTGGGCTGCACCAGGTCAATGCGGACAAACCGGAAACCGGTGTTGCCGATCTCAGCCGTACCCAGCCAGGGGATAAGCGTCGTCTGGTCACGCACCGCATGGTCATTGGTGGCGTTCTTCTTGCCGCCCAGATCGCTCATGGCTTCGCTGACCGATTCACCGAAGCGGATGCGTACCTCTACCGGTTGGCCTGTAGAAGTACCGGAGGCGGCGATCTGGATACCGCCCGAAAGCTCGTTGCCGAAATCCAGCAGAATGCTCGCCGGTTGGCCTTTGTTTTCCAGAGCGCAGAATTCAGGCGTGGTCAGGCTGACCTGCCCGCTGGTACTCTTGAGCAGACACTCCGCGTTTTTCACGGAGGATTGATCGCTGTTTTCCGATTGCCAGACGATGCGCGCCGGCGTCACGTACGTGCGCACGCGCGGATCCTTTTCGATCCTGCCGCTGAAAGCATCCTGAACCGAATCCGGAACGCGGGCTCCACTCTTCAGAGGGCAGGGCGCTGGCGCTTCATCGAGAGCCGGGGCCGTGAGTGAGAGACCGGAGCACATGCCCAGAGTGCTCAAACAGACAATGAGTGTATTGAGTTTCATACTATTTATTTTCTAATGGATAGGGGGTTCTTTTTTCCTAGAGCTCAACGCATTGGCCCATCTCGGGTACAATAACTTCGCTCTCGGGTCTAAATTTTTTCAAATGCTCCCCGAAGGCCAGGGACTGGTTTTCTTCACCGTGGGAGACCATGATCTTCTTGAGGCTGCCTTTGAGATTGCCGACATAGTGCAGCAATTCATTGCGGTCGGCATGACCGGAAAATGAATCAATCTGGGCAATCCGCGCACGGACCGGGTACGGTTTGCCGAAGATGTTGACCTGTTTGTTGCCGGCCAGGATATAATCGCCCAGAGTATTGGCCGCGCAGTAACCGATGAAGAGGACTAACGTATTGGGGTCGCCGATATGGTTTTTGAGGTGGTGGCGGATGCGGCCTGCTTCGCACATCCCAGAGGCACTGATGATGATCGCCGGCTCATTAACCTCGTTGAGCTTCATGGAGTGGGAGACCTCGCGAATGTAGGTCAGGTTATCCATACCGAAGGGATTGGTCCCCGATTGCAGAAATTCGTAAATCTCCTCGTTGAAGCACTCCGGATGAAGCCGGTAGACCTCGGTCGAGTTGACGCTCAGGGGACTGTCCACGAAGATCGGGACTTTGGGCAGGCGGTTCTCCAGCGTCAATTGATGCAGCGCATAGACGATATCCTGAGTGCGGCCCATGCTGAAAGAGGGGATAAGCACCAGCGCGTTTTTCTCCAGAGCTGCGCTGACATGGTTGTACACATCCTCGGTCGCATCTTTACGGGGGGAGTGAAGACGGTCGCCGTAGGTGCTTTCAATATGGAGGAAATCGACATTTTCCACCGAGTCCGGGTCCCGAAGAATATCGTCTTCGCCGCGGCCGATATCGCCCGAGAAAAGGTAACGCTGTTTTTTACCGTTCTCCACGATATCCAGGCAGACCTGCGCGGCTCCCAGAATATGGCCCGCATCGTAGAAGGTGAGCGTTACGCCCGGGGCGATCAACATCGGCCGGTAGTAATTCATGGAGATAAACTGGCGCGCCGATTTCTCGGCATCCTCCGGTGTATAGAGCGGCTCTACTGGCGGCAGACCCTCTTTGGCCCGCTGTTTGGAGACGAAGGCGGCATCAGCCCGTTGTATCCGGGCGCTGTCCTCGAGCATGATACTGGCCAGGTCCCGCGTCGCGAACGTGCTGTAGATATTGCCCTCAAAACCTTTTAAGCAAAGCAGGGGCAGGTTCCCGCAGTGGTCGATATGCGCATGGCTGAGCACGACGCAATCAAGCTGGGCCGGGTCAAAATCGAAGTTTCGATTCTTTTCGATGGATTCAAAGCGCTTGCCTTGGTAGAGGCCGCACTCGATGAGTATCTTGCTTCCGTTGGCTTCCAGGAGGTACTTGGAACCGGTCGTGGTGCGTGTGGCACCAAAAAAATGTAGTTTCATACGCTCTTTATCTCAAAGGTGATACCGCCTCTGCTCTCAACAGGAATTTCAAACAAAGGAGAATCACATACCTGCAGGTAATTCTACAGGATAGCCCCCCATTTTTGAATCAAAAAATGGTGTAGAAGATAAAACAAAAAGCCCCGGGGGGATTTCCTCCGGGGTTCTGTGAAACCGCAAAGATGCGGAAAGTGAAACGCGCTTAGCGCTTGCTGTATTGGAAACGCTTGCGAGCTCCGGGCTGACCGTACTTCTTGCGCTCCTTCATACGAGGATCGCGGGTCAGGAAACCCTCGACCTTGAGAAGCGGGCGGAAGGCCGTATCCACTTGCAGCAGTGCGCGTGCAATACCGTGGCGGGTCGCCTCGGCCTGACCAGTCAGACCACCACCGCGGACGTTGACATTAACGTCATACTTGGTGAGGGTTTCGGTGCAGGTCAGGGGTTGGATTACCACGCTGCGCAGGTGCTCCAGCGGAAAATAAGTCGCATAGGGACGACCGTTGACGGTGATGTTACCCGTACCGACATTGATTCTAACGCGAGCGACCGCCGTTTTTCTGCGGCCCGTACCCAGGAAATCAGATGTATTCTCAGACATATTCTTTTTCTCTGCTCTTATTTATCAAGGGTTAAAACCGAGGGATTCTGCGCGGCGTGCGGATGCGACGGACCGGCATAAACTTTCAGTTTTGTGATCAGTCTTTTACCCAGGCGATTCTTGGGGAGCATCCCCTTGACCGCATGCCAGATAAGCCACTCCGGCTTGGTTTCGCGAAGCTTTTTCAACTTGCGATGGCTTTCGCCGCCTCTCCAGCCCGAGTAGAACATGTATGATTTGTCTTCTTCCTTGTTGCCCGTGACCTGTATTTTTTCTGCATTGATCACGACTACGAAGTCACCTGTATCCAGATGAGGGGTATAAACCGCTTTATTGCGACCCCTGAGTACGTTTGCAACCTGTACAGCCAAGCGGCCCAGCACGGCGCCATCTGCGTCCACTACCTGCCACTTCCGCTGTTCCAAGCTATTCTTGGGTATGAATGTTTTGCTCATTCCAGTTATTCACAGAGCCCCTCAGTTCTTCCGGAATGGAAGCCTTGACAAACTCTGACCGACACTTTTGTTTGATTTGTCGTGCCGGATTTGTTTTTAGACACGGCCCCGGTTTATAAGCCGGAGCGCTTTTATTCTGGCCCACCGCCTGTTTCATTATAAAACCGACCGGGGCCAAACCTTCCCGCAGAATACGACTTCCCAAGACTCTTTGCCGAAACACACATGGTACTTCAGAAAAACGGAAGCCGAACCCCGCGGCCCATTATCCTACGGTAATGGACGTTATTTGCAAGAAGAGAATCAGCCCAAAGATGTTATTTTGAGCCAACATGGAGTTTATCCCTTAAAATATTTGCGCCTATCTAACCGCAGATGTCGCAGATTTGCACAGATTTTTTAGAAGGGAAGTCGGATGCGACCCCATCGGGGTCGCATCCGTCAGCAAAGGTTCCGTGCCCATCTGCCTCCATGACCATCTCATAGCCCGGAATTTTTCCCTATCTGACTCCGAGCCCGGAGGGCACACGCCTCTTCCCACTGTACCCCTTCCGGGGTGCAGCAAATTACGTTTTAAGAACAAAAAAACTACTTCTTCGGTCTCAGTATGTTCAAGTAAAGTTTCCGCAAACTGTATACACCCAAAGGAATAGATGACAAAATCCCAAAAATAAAAATACTATTATATGATCTTTCAATTTTCTTTGATATTGGCGAAAAATGAATTTGCATTAAAGTACTACGCACTTCTTTTTTTGCCTCACTCCAGATTACCGACTCCGCCTCTGATAATAATAGTAATTTACTTTCTGTATCTTTTTTTATGCTTTTAACATTTTGCTCGCCGAAATAACCGAATATAGTGCAAGCTATACCCAAAACAAAAAAGATTATAAATATCTGTTTCATATATCTTATTTAGGGAATTATCCCTACGTTAAATGATTCCTCATTCCACCAAACATTTATCCATCCTACAGAATCATTACATCCTGACAAACAAACAAGAATTGTAAAAAGACTAAGAAGCGGCATGGAAATATACTTCACAATCCATATTTTATGGCACTGTTCTTTATTTAATCTTTTGATCTGTGTAACAATCATTTGATTTTTTGGTCCTAAAAGTTTTCTCTTAATTCTTCCGAGTTTTCATTCTGGAAATGCTGGAACATGAAGCAGGACAGCAATGGTCGTGACTACAGACATTGCAATCAAAGCCATTCCTAAGAAACCAGTTTCCATAAGTTTAAGTCTTGTTATTATCCCATAAGCAAAGATTAATACTAAGATTGCCCCCGCCAAAATCACAGGTTCCCAAATCGCATTCGATAGCGATTTCCCCACGAAAAAAGAAACCATAATCAACCACAAAATTATTGGCACACAACAGGAAATTACTAGTTCTCGTTTTACCTGAATTTTGAGAAGCCAAACCTCTCCCAAAAGCCCGATCAGCATTGGAATTCCGTAACAAAAAACCGGAATAAGAAGTATAAAAATGAAACTCATATATGTCATTACGGTAATGAATAGCCGGGAAATGGACTCCGCCGCTTCTTTTATTCTCTTTGTCTCGGATTCGCAATGCGTCTCCCTTGATATGCAATAGGAATACTATTTTGAATGATGTGTTTTTCCATCTCGTGATGCTCTTTTAGCTTTCCTCTTCAGTAGATAAATAATCAACCAAGAAAGAAAACATCCCATCAGAAATAATTGCACCGGTGGAACGAGTAATATCATTACAAAACCTGCGTCTCCATGAGGTGGAAGATGCCAAGTGTACCACCACATATTTATAAAAATCTCAGACGGGATTAGAATAATACGCATTATTTCTACTAGAAAACATTCTTCATCTAGATTAGAAAATATAAATGCAAGGCCCAAACCAGCACTGATTAGACCCCCTGAAATTATCTGGATGACCAGCAATATTTTTTCCCAACGATTTCTCATTCACTTACTTCAGTATTATTCGTATCCACACAATAATTCTATCGGACATTGTGGATGATTTTTGAGGGGATGCAATGTTTTTTAACCGCAGAGAACGTTTTTTTAACCGCAGATGACGCAGATGAACGCAGATTTTTTTAAATGAGAAGTTCAGGTTGTGAAGTGCCGCCCTTCAGGCGGAGGCGAGGGGAGGCGGTATTCTCCGTAGGCACGTCTCCCTGCGGGAGCCGCACCTACGGTTATGCACATTCGCCTCTCCGGGCACGAAGTCAGATGGTCATGGAGATAGATGGGCACGGAGACAGATGGGGAAAATCTTAACCGCAGATTACGCAGATGAACGCAGTTTACTCAGAAGGGAACAGGCGGATGCGACCCCTCCGGGGTCGGGGAAGAATGTGGGGCGGATAGTTCCCGGGGTCTGCGACCCCGGGCTATGTTATGGGTATGCTCCGCATACCTCAAGAATGCTGCACCCCGAGAGGGGTGCAGAGAAAAACGAGTTACACCTGTGGAAATACAAACGAATCCGCAGACCTCAGATTTGCTGCACCCCGGGAGGGGTGCAGTAGGAAATTGAGGCGTCTGCCCGGCGGAAACGAATCCTTTGCAGACTCATCTTCCTTCCCACATCTTATTTCTCTGCGGGAATCTGCGTCATCTGCGGTTGAAGCTTCGTCGTCTGCGGTTGAAGCTTCGTCATCTGTGGTTAGATTTCGAGGCGATGCGCGATTATTTTCTGAAAGTCGGGGGGAACTGCAATTCGTTCGGAGGCAGGACCCCCTGCTCAATCAAAGTTTTGACGGCATGGCAGAGATGCTCGGAAGAGAGATTCCGCCACTTGAGCGGATAGCCTTTGCACTGGGCCGGCTTGACGGAATGGATTCTGCATTCGTTTTTTTCATCCAGGAACACGCAGGTCCCGTCCGCAAGCATCCGGATTCCCAGCCCCCTGCGGTCCTGGCGCAGGACGGTATAGGAGGCGATGAAATCTTCCTGGGTGAGTCCCAGAAACTGAGCGATCCGCGCGATTTCAGCGTCCGTGACCTTGACCTGCCCTTTCCAGCGGCAACAGGCGCCGCAGCGAATGCAGGGGACGACGATTTTGGAAGATCGTTTTGGAGCTGAATCCATTTCCGTTGAACTAGAGAGCCCGCGCGCTATTGCCGTAAAAATGAGAAACCTGCCCTCAGCGCCTGCTCGCGCCGATTGTAGTTGAGGAGCGTCTGGCCGTAGCCCGTAAAGTACTGGAGGTGCAGGTAGATGTCCAGGGTGTCGCCCGTAATCTGCCCCAGAGGGTAGGTGAGGTCCAACTGCATGCTTCCCTTTTCAAGCTCGTCGCCCATGCGGAACGTGCTGGCCATCTGGACCGTATCAGCCCACTGAATGGCCGCTTTGACATCGGCATGGCCGCGGTAGTGGCGGATTTCCGGGTTATCGGTCAGAGCACCGAAATAGAACCAGAACCCGGGAGCCAGATAGCCATTGAGACGATCGGGGTCGCCAAAGTAGAAAGTGGGACGGATAAGAGCGTAGTTGATGCTGCGGGAGCCTGCCCCGTTGCGGCCGTTGGATTCATGGGAGACAGAGGCAAGTAGATCCATTTTCTTGAGGATGCCCTTTTCCTCTTTGAAGACATCACGCCAGTAGTATTGGAGCTCGGGCTTGAACATGCTGTCCAGGAAGGGGGCTGATTCGCCTTCCAGATCCCAGACCGTGTTCTGGGTATAGCTGACGAAGACATTGGTGAAGCCCGACCATTGATCGGCTATCCAGGAGTCCTCAACAAACGGTGCATACCGGAGGCTGATCTGGAAGCGCGCATTGGGGAAATCTCCCCTCAGGTCACTCACTCCGCCACTGGGGTTGCCGCCGACCAGGAAGTAGATCGGCTCAGACGGCAGGAAATGTTTGAAAAAGTACTCCACCATCGCGCTGTGCTGTCTATTGCTTTCTCCTTCCACGGGTATACCTTCTTTTCCCAGGTCGCCGGTGATGAATCCGGAGGGTTCACCGTCGGTCTGGAGCCCGTCTTTGGTATCCGGTTCCGGTGTTTCGCCGGTGCCGCTCGGGAGACGGTTGATCGAGATGGAGGAGCTGTTTTCCAGAGAAATTTTGAGAGGCGAGGAAGCCGGCAGCCCCAGAGCCGAGATCTGGTCGGCAGGAATCTGATATGGACGCGTTACGAAGGAGCCGGGCGCTATCTCCACCCATTTTTTAGGCAGGTTGCTTTCCATGAGAGTTTCGGTGCGAGTCCCTTTGGAATCTTCCAGATATGCGCTCATCTGGCCGGGAAGCTCAAAACGCTCTGGCTCGCTGCCGGTATTCATGAAGACGACCTGAATGGAAAGGGCGTTCTGGGGAGAGAACGCCGCTTCAGGAGTATTGATCAAATAGGTGATTGAGGCATGAGCACACAATACGGAGCCCATCCACAACAGAGCCGCACATAGGGCTCGCATAAACAACGGACTTTTCATAATCGCTTATATCGATATATCTGGAGATCAGCGCGAGAGAGCAACAAAACACCCCCAAAGAAGAGTTGTTTTTTGCGGTTTCTCCTCCGGTTATTCATCCTCGGGCAAGGGCTTGTTGGCCGTCTCTGGCGCCCAGATGAGTGCTATTAAACCAATTACGTAGGAAGTTGCAATCAAAACAGCAGCCAAACGGAATCCGGCAAAGGTTGTTTTCCCGTCCAGAGCGACGGCCAGGCTCCCCAGCATCAGGACTCCGGCAGCCGTAATAAAGCGGCCCACGTTATAGCAGAAGCTGATGCCCGTGCTCCTCAGGCGTGTCGGGAAAAGCTCGGGTAAATAGACGGCATAGCCGCCGAAAGGTGCCAGGGTCGAGAAGCCCAGGAACGGCCACAGATACCAGATTTGAGAAGCATCTTTGAAAGTCAGGAAGACGAGCGTGACGGCAATCCACCCCATCAGCAGCGCCCCGAAGAAGGTGGCTTTGCGGCCGATGCGGTCCGAAACCAGGAAGAAAACGTACATGCCGAAGAAGGCACCCACCTGCTGCAGCATCAGAGCCTTGGAGCGGAGCCGCGTCTTGCTGTCCTCATCCATCGCTCTGGGGATCATTGATTTAAAAGCGGCGATTTCCGAATCCATCAGCGGTTCGGTGAAGATTTTATCCGGTGCCGTGCGCGGTTTGATTTCCATGTTCAGGCGGAACTGCTCAAATTGATGCTGCTGCTTTTCATCCATCGCCTTGATCATCTCAATCTGTTGGGCCGGAGCGGCTGAAACCAGCTGTTCATAGCGCACCTTATCCGCCTGGCTCATGGTCGGGATAATTGATTTAATCAGGTCCGAGCTCCAGAAACCTGCACCCCAGAGACCCAGGACGCCGGCTGCTGCCAACGCGATGCCGACCAGGACGTTGCGCCTCCAGATCGGATGGGAGAACATATCCTTGATGCTGCCGAACTGCTTGGATTTATCGTTCGGGTGAGCCAATGAGGCCGCTCTGGCCGCCACCCATTTTTCGGGTTCACGCATCTTGAGGAACACCACGACGCCGATCAGCGCAGGGAAAGTCCCCACGAAATAGAGTCCCTGCCAGCCCCAGAGCGGGACAATGACTCCCAGCATCCAGGCTCCGACGAGGTTGCCCACCGCCGAAAGCGCCTGCATCATACCCAGAGCGCCCGCTCGGGCTTTCTCGGGCATGACTTCGGCCACCAGCGCGGCACCAACGGCAAACTCACCGCCGACGCCCAGACCGGTCAGGAAGCGGCCAATCGTGAAAAAGTGATAAGGGGTAAAGGTGATGCCTATTTCTCCCAGAGTTTTTCCCAGCGCCAGGCTGAACTCTGAAGTGGCCATGCCGCTCAGGCCGGTGAAGGCTGCATAAAGAACAATCGTGAGCGACATTGTCTTGGCTCGGCCCCAGCGATCTCCCAGAACACCGAAAACGAGACCTCCCAAGGCCCAGCCGATGATGAAGATCGTAGTTACCCAGGAGCCCGCGTTGTATCTTTCGGCTTCACCTGCCAGGGGTAAAAGCTCTTTGATCGCATCCGCCCTGGAAGCAGTAAAGAGCTGCTGATCCATGGTATCGAACATCCATCCGCAAGCCGCCAGAATAAAAACAAACCAGTGGTACCCTTTTAAATGCCGCCACCAGCTTCCCGAAGTATTATAAGAACCTGAACTCATGATCTATTTAATTATATATAGCCAAAAGACGGGTCATTTTATCGACCTTCACCCCAAAGTCCAAGCCAATCTTTGATCTTTCTTGCCGAGGGGCTTTGTGTGAAGATACGCAAAGGCTGCGATGAATGCCATGAATGGAAAGAATAGGGAGAGCGCCGGCGAAAAGAAAACCCACGGTGCAAGGGTCCGCTGGGGAATCCTCGGGACCGGGAAAATTGCCGGGAAATTCGCTTCTGAATTGAAGCGGCTCGAGGCTTTTCAGGGCTCCATCGCTCAAGCCGTGGCCTCTCGAGACCCCGAGCGTGCACGGAATTTCGCCCGTGAGCACGGAATCCCCCATGCCTGTGCCGGCTATGACGAGCTCCTGGAGCGGCAGGATGTGGACGTGGTCTATATCGGGCTGGTCAACAGCCAGCATTACCCGGCGTGCAAACAGGCGCTCCTGGCCGGCAAGCCGGTTCTTTGCGAAAAACCTTTTACCCTGCACCCGGAAGAGACCCGGGAGCTCATTACTCTTTCCCGGGAGAGGGGACTCTTCCTCATGGAGGGACTCTGGAGCCGGTGTTTCCCGGTAATTGGGGAAGTGCGCGACATTGTCCGGGACCGTGAGTATGGCGCCGTGACTCAGGCGGAGATGGATTTCGGTTTTGTCGGCAATTTAAACCCTCAGGGCCGCCTGATGGATCCCCACCTGGGCGGAGGCGCTCTCAATGATGTCGGCATCTATCCCTTGACGCTGTCTCAGTTTTTCCTGGGAAAAATCGTCGATTTTCAGGCAATGGCCTCTCTTTCCTCGACCGGAGTGGATACGCGGATCCTGATTAATGCCCGGCATGAATCAGGTGCCCTTTCCCGTCTGGCTGCTTCCATCGATACCGTTACGCAGAAAGAGGCTTATCTCTTTGCAGAGCGGGCCACAATTCATATTCCCTGCCCATTCTGGAAAGCGCCGCTGGCTCTGTGCCGGATTCATGGCGGCAAGGAAGGCTCTCAGCCCACTTCCGAAGTCCTCGAAAAGCGGATCGAGCACCCCTATGAGGGCAACGGGTTCGGCTTTGAAATAGATCACGTGGCCGGGTGCATCGCCTCCGGGCTCAAGGAGTCGCCCCTCATGCCGTTAGAGGAGACGCTCCAGACAGCGGTCCTGATGGAAAAAATTCGCCGGGAATGTGGGATAAGTTCGCCGGATTTTTAGTATCCGATTCGGTTTTGTACTCAAGTGAAAGTTCAGAATTATTGAGATGGAAAGAGTTGCTTTTGAAATAGCGGGTCACCCGATCTACTGGTACGGGGTGATGTTCGTTCTGGGCATCCTGGCCGGTGTCTGGACCGGGTCGCTGCGTGCGCGGCTCACGACGGTCACTCCCAAGGAATTCATGGATTCGATTCCCTGGATCGTGGTCGGCGCTTTGGTCGGTGCCCGGGCGCTTTTCGTCATCACCTACTGGGATGAGTATTTTGCCGGCCAGCCCTTGTGGGAGATTTTCGCCATTCAGCGCGGCGGTTTGATTTATTTCGGGGGCCTGCTTTTCAGCATTGTGACGACGGCGTTTTATCTGGTGAAGAATAAAATACCGGTCTGGATTTTTCTCGATATTCTCGGACCCAGCCTGGCGGTCGGTCATGCCCTCGGGCGCTTGGGCTGCTTCATTAACGGCTGCTGCTACGGCTGCCCGACTGGCTCCGGCTATGGATTCTCTTACCCCGACTGGCATGAAACCCACGGAGTGCGCATCCACCCCGTGCAGCTTTATGAAATGGGGCTGAACCTGATTCTCTTCGGGCTCCTGGAATATTTCTTCCGCCGCCGCAAGTATGACGGCCAGATCACGGCCTATTACCTGGTTGGCTATGGGGTGATCCGTTTCGCGACCGAGTTTTTCCGCGGCGATGTACCTCGTATCTTTTTATCTCTGACTCAGGCCCAGTGTATCGCCGGGGTGATTTTCGCCGCCGGTGTGGGCCTTTGGATTTATCGGCGCCGCACCCGGAAGGCCCCCAGTACCCCCTCCCAGAATGGAAAGTAAAAGCGAACAATTTACGATCGAAGTGAGCTTGCCCCTTGAGCGGATGGATGTCTTCCTGAAGACACGCTATCCGGACCAATCGCGTGCGACTCTCCAGCGCCTCATTGCCGAGGGCCATATCCGGGTGAATGGGGAAGTCATCCGTCCCACTCGCCATCCCCGTGCAGGCGACCTCGTGACCCTTCACTGGCCTGAACCCAAACCGGCCGAGGCCCAGCCCGAGGATATGGGCCTAAATATTCTCTTTGAAGATGAGTCGCTCCTGGTCATTAATAAACTTCCCGGAGTCTGTGTGCATCCGGCCGCCGGTCATGTCGAGCATACGATTGTCAATGCGCTGCTCCATCACTGCCGGGGACAACTGAGCGGCATTGGCGGCGTGGCCCGCCCGGGAATCGTCCACAGGCTCGATAAAGATACCAGCGGTGCCCTCATTGCCGCCAAGAATGACTCCACCCACCGGAATCTGGCACAACAATTTAAAGACCGCACGACCAGCAAAATCTACCTGGCCCTTCTCTGCGGAACCGGGATTGCACGCGAGGGAAAAATAGATGCCCCCATTGAACGCGACAGCGTCAACCGCAAGCGAATGACCGTCAGTAAAGATTCCCGCAGCGGCCGTGAGGCCCTGACCACCTACCGCGTTCTGGCCAAGGGCGAGCACGTCACGCTCGCAGAAGTCAGGATTCATACCGGCAGAACGCATCAGGTCCGAGTTCACTTCAAGCACATCGGCTTTCCTCTGGTCGGGGATAGCGTTTACGGCAAGCGGCAGAATATTCATCTCAAGGAGAAGACCCGTTATGCGCTCGGACGCCAGATGCTCCACGCCTGGAAACTCTCCTTCACCCATCCGGCCACCGGCAAACCGATGAATTTCACCGCACCGCTTCCGGAAGATTTTGCCCAGGCCGCTCAAAAACTCACCGGCTGGAATCCTCCCGCGGAGTCCTGAGGAGCAATCGCCCAAATTTTTTCTGAATACCCGTAAAGCTCATATTTTTCGGTACTTGTAATTTGTAACATATTGCAAAACAACAAGTTACAAATATTTAAAAAAATATCAGAGCGGGCTTGTAATACTTTTTCGAAAGAGCTACTTTACGATTGAGTTTTGGTTACGGTGCGATTGGGTAGAGCAGATGAAAAGTTGATTACTTCGTTGCAGTGTGCCCTGACTCCAGAATAGGAAGGACTATGAAAAAGAGATATGCCATACAGGCAACGATCGTAACGACAATTGCGGTTGCTGCTTCGGCTCTTACGATTGCGCAATCGCAGTTGGAAATTACTTCATTCAGCCGTAATGGAAAACTGAGTTGGAAGGATACGGGCGGAACGGGCACGAACCGCGCTGTACAGTGGTCCCCGGACGGGACAAATCATTGGTACTCCTGGAAAGACGCTGACGCGAACCTTACCGGTCTGGGACCGGAAGGAACCGTGGATGTGCCGATGTTCTACCGGGTCGTTTCGCCGGACCCCGACTATCAAGCGACAGAACACTACACCTATTATGAAAAACTGCCGCTGTTTGATCCGCTCACCCCGCTCGATACAAATGAGATGCGGATTACTTTCATGGGCTCAATGATCCCATTGCCGGTGCGCCGGGCTCAAGCGGAGATGAGCATCTTCGTCGAGGTGGGATGGCAAGACGATCCCAGTGACTCCTTCTATCATGGCCAGCCGGTGGATCAATTCGTCTTCGATATGGGCGCTGGCGTCTCAGCCAACTATGCCGCCGCCAAGGTGGGCTATCGCCTCATGGATAAGGTGTTCATTAATCACCTGCATGCCGACCACATGAGCGATCTGGTTCATACCTACTGCTTCGGTCCCGCGTCAGACCGCAAGTCCCCGCTCTACGTCTGGGGCTCTGGGCCGACCGGTATTGAAAGCCCGACCAATTCAAACATCTATTACGATGACGGGGTTAGAGCCTTTTGCTCGCATCTGCGCGAAGCCCTGCGCTGGCATACGGAGAGCTTCAGCTTCCAGCCCACTGCCTACGAAGATTATGAAGCGCCCACTCAAGCCAGCTGGGGTCTGCCTCATGAGCCGCTGCCCGTCGGCGAGGATGCCAATAATGACTCCTACGCCATGGTGCCGATCGAGTTGGATTGGAGGCAAGTCGGCGGAGTGGCCTACAGCAATGCTCTCACGAGCGTTACCATCACGCACTTCCCGGTAATCCACGCCCGCAAGGGCTCCATGGGCTACAAACTCAGCTGGCAAACTCCCGGCGGTGACGAGTTGAACATGATTTATACGAGCGACACCAAGCCCGAAACGAACTGCGTCGAGCAAGCCAGGAACGCCGGCAAGGGAGTGGATGTCTTCATTCATGAAATGGTGGTCCCTCCGGAGGTCTGGGCCTATAAAAACATGGGCCTGAATGCGCCTCCTTCTGAGGATGACCCGGACTATCCTGAGTTTCAACAGACCGTCAAGGCGATGGAAACTGTCCAGAATAGTTCGCATACGACGCAAGGGGCCTTCGGCTACATTCTCAAGCAGATCGAACCCAAACCCAAATTGACGGTCGCTACACACTTCCCGACAGCGGACGACACCGTGGCCAGTGCGCTTCAGAGTGTCAAGGCCCATTGCCCGGAAGTCGAAATGGGACGCGACCTCATCTGGTCATTTGATCTTATGGTGTTGCGGGTATTCCCGGACCGGATCGAACAGTGCCGGGCCGCCGTTTCGGATTATTGCTTTACTCCGCCTGTCAAACTTTCCGGCAAGACCCTGCCTCCCAAATACAACGATGGTAAAGGAGGCGGTGACCCGTTCTATCAGATAGACCTCTCATCGGAAATCCCGGCCACGAACGAGTTTGGAGAAATAAACTACCGGACTGACGGTTATTGAGATATGCGCCCCGGTCGCCAATAACTTGCAGGCGGCCCGCATGGAATTAAACAGGCGCCGTATAAAACCCGCATCTCTTCGGAGTCGGCCTTTATACGGCGCTTTCCTTTTTAAAAATCTGTGTAATCTGCGGTTAAAAACGGCGGATCCTTCTCTTCCTCAATATTCCCTTTTCGGGGTGCCTGTTTTTTAAGCAAGGTATGGATGCGACCCCTCCAGGGTCGAATGGGGTCTTGGGTGGTGGCCGATTCCCCGGGGTCTGCGACCCCGGGCTATAGGCTGGCATCCCTACGGGATGCTGAATTAGGAGGTATGCGAATGCGTTTTGTATTCCCTCCGGTGCGAATTGTTTTCTTCTGCACCCCTTTCGGGGTGCAGCAAATCTGAGGTCTGCGGATTCGTTTGTATTTCCACAGGTGTGAATCGTATTCTCCCGCATCCGCCGGGATGCGCATTCTTGAGGTATGCGGAGCATACCCATCTCATAACACGGGACTTTTCCCTATCGGGATTCGTGCCCGGTGGTCTCCAGGTCCAAGGTTCCACGCGTCAATTCCCTACTGCACCCCACGGGGGTGCAGCAAACTTAAGGTATGCGGAGCATACCCATCCCCATAGCCCGGGGTCGTAGACCCCGGGTAAGACACATCCCCCACACATTCTTCCACGACCCCGTAGGGGTCGCATCCGTTCATCCCTCCAATAAAAATCTGTGCAAATCTGCGTCATCTGCGGTTAAAAAAATTTGAAAAAACATTGCATCCCTTCGAAAATCATCCACAATCACTGATGTAATTATTGTGTAAATGTCGAAGAACCTTTGTAAACTCAAAATGCCCGAAATATAAACGAATTCTAACGTGACTGATCTGCTGACAACGACGGATGGTAATGGTGCTCTGGAGCGCTCCTATACGTGGTGCCTTCCGAAGAATCCTTCCAGTGGCGTCCCGGTTAAAGTTAAAATAAATGTCAGCCCTTTTCAAAGAATGATGTGAAATTGAATAGGTATGAAAATTAGTAATAAGTTTATAAGTAAAAATTTTATAATTCTTTTAATTTCTATAATATTTCTTATAGCTCTCAGTACTTCTTTGCCATATAAATTAATTGATTGGTATGATAAATATGCTCTTCAGCATGAGAAAGATCCTCTTAAGCGGATTGTAATGGTAAACATGACTCTGGAAAGAGATGCAAAATATTGGAATCAGGTATATTTACATCTAACAGCAAATGCGGATACATTGTCAGAAAGAGTCTGTTTAGCTGGTTTAATTTTAGATCGATTTGGAACGAATTCCATTCAAGAACTTGAATTTATTTTAAATAAAGAAACATCAGAAAACTCTAAAAGTAATATTTTAGAAATTATAAAAATAATAAATAATGAAATAATAAAAAATAATAATGTGGCAAAGTAATCTGCACTTGGCGACGGACGGGAATATCTCGGCGAAATATGAGTACGGACCCTTTGGGGAAGTTTTCTGCTCGGTGGTCGATATGGCAAAGGTCGACCCCTTCCAGTTCTCGACCAAATACACCGACAACGAAACCGACCTCGTCTACTACCGCTATCGCTACTATTCACCCAATTCAACTACTCAAATCTTTGAATGGTATGAAACAATTAAATTTTAATACTTCAATGCTTAAAAAGTCTTCAATAGGTTGTCTGGTTATTGTACTGGGATTTATTGTTTTTTTATATTTAGCCTATGTGTATTTCAGCACTTCTGAGTACACGGATGATCCGGGGCAGTCACCGGCCTTTAAGCAGGAATTCGGGTTGGATCCTTCTGAAAAACTAGGGAAAATCTATGTAAAAATGGTTTCAGTTGGAGATACAGCATCTCGGTGGATGATGTTCAATTATGACAGTAATTGTCTCGACAAGATTTTTAGTTTGGAGGGATGGACTAAAAATGATTCGCTGTTTTTTCATGAAAAAAATTATAATGAAATAGACTTTTTAACAAAATCTCTATATGGAAACAATCCCAATCCTCCCGAATGGTGGCTAAAAGAAATTCCAGATAAAGATGCAGTCTTTTATTTTAGAGATCAAAGTATTTCAAAAGAACTCAGTGAATGGGAGTACCATTTAATTGTGGTTATTGATCATAGCAAGAATACTGTTTACACCCGCTCCTGTATTTGGAAATAAATTTTTTAAGTACTCCGTCAATAAACATAAATTCCGCTGTTAGAAAATGAATCAGCAAAATATAAATTGTGGACATTTGTCAGGCGCGTTTGGCGGTGCGGTAAATGAACTGCTGGTGGTTGACGCCGCGAACGGGATCATCCCGGGCAGTTACTCGAATCCAAGTGGTTTTGAATGCTGCAAGTAGTAGAAGGAAGCATTTTTTTAATAATCTAAAAATGAGTTATAAAATATGAAAAATATATTACTTATTGTTTTATTGTTTTGTTTTATATTAGGATGCAAAAAAGAAACAATATCAGAAGATGAAAATCCGTTTGAATGGCAAAAAGATTCTGAATATGTAGATATTAAAATACCTTCAGAATTTTCATCATTTGAAAAATTTTCATCATTTGAAAAGAAATTTTTATTTTGGTTTCTTTGCGCATCCAGAGAGTGGTATGTTTCAAACGGATATGGGATAACAGCAGAATATAGAAATCCTCTGGAACTCATCAAAGACGAAAAAACCACTCAGATGTTAGAAAATCCTTTTAAAGATTTGGATGATAAATTTTCATACGTTTCAAATGATATAGTCCAGTGTGAGATTAATTTTTTAATTGATCCAAATAAATGTGGATTAGAAACACAGGTTTACCGTCGTCTGCAAGAAGAGAACTATTGGATTGAAAATTTTTTATTTACTTCTGCTAAGGCGTCAGACGAAAATGTCCGACTTTTTTTCTTGCCAGAAGATTATACTAATCAACGAGAGTCGGAAATAAAAGAATATGATTCAACGTTATTAATTTTAATTTCTGACGGCATTAGTTTAAATATTCACGAAAGTTCATTTATAAAAGAAAGAAAAATTACAAACAAGGTATTAGAAAAAATTGCAAAATTATTTTCTTTAATAAAAGAAAATAATACAGAATATCTTGTTAAAGAATTGTATAATAATAAATCTATTATTGAAAATAATAATAAATTAAATAATTTTAATGTTAATAATATTTATATAAAAGGAGTTGAAAATTTTGAAGAACTCAGAGAAATTAGTTCATCTGAAGATTATTTTATTTCTGGTTATATAAATCCGCACAGTATGGGTGAGCTACGAGTGATTATTAGAGACAAAGAAACTTCCAGGATTCTGGAGTGGGAAGACTGGAGAAACTACTTAGCCCACGAATGGATTGGATGGTCAGATAATCAAAACGAATTATTTTATTTTGAGTTTCCTTTATCACTTTATAAAACAAAGGTTGGATTTTCTGATAAAAAAGTAGAAATAATTTTTCAGTCATATGAAACAGAATTATTGCATTCAGTAGACAATATTGAAAATTACAATGAAAAATAGAGACTTTATTAATTATTTATTTCGCTTATTTTTAATTTTAATATTATTCATATTACAAACAGGATGTCATCGTTGTTATGTCAAATCTGATGCACAAACAGAAGCCTTAAATGAGGTATGGAATAACTCAAAAGAATGGCCACCAGAAGAAATGGAGCCTCCATCAGGATTTAATATTTCACCTGCAAATGCTTTTAAAAGAGCTGCAGAAAGTAAAAAGTTATCAATGAAACATCACTGGATTTGTTTTCACGATACTTCATTTTACTATATTGCGGATACATTTGGGACACTTTCCTTGAATTATAGGGCTCTTAAAAAAAATGCAGTTAAAATTAATGGCCAAACGGGAAAAATTGAATGATGCTTCTGCGCGAATCTGCGTAATCTGCGGTTAAAAAAATCCTAGCCTGCGGATATCT
This sequence comes from Verrucomicrobiota bacterium, assembly GCA_023230105.1. GTDB lineage: Bacteria > Verrucomicrobiota > Verrucomicrobiia > Limisphaerales > UBA1412 > UBA1412. The sequence goes on along the minus strand of JALNXY010000001.1, from coordinate 79,599 downwards.
CCAAGGGAGGTTAGCTGCGGGTCAGCTGCAAACCCTGGTCCGAGAGGGCAAAGTGGACAAACCGGGCGCGGTTATTGGGCGGATTGGCGGCGAGTGTTTTGCGGATTCGCTCGGCGGCATCGCGGTCTTTGGCGAACATGAGCAGGTAACCTCCGCCGCCGGCCCCGAGAAGTTTGGTGGCATCGAGGTAATCCTTCACTTTATCCAGTATGCCCTGCACTTCGGGCGGATTGGTGCCGCTATCCAGGAGCTGATTGAGGCGCCAGCTCTCGCGCACGCTTTCCACCAGTGAGGAGTAGCTGGCCATTTGGATCGCATTGAAGGCGCTTCGGGCATTGTCAGCGATTTCTTCGATCACGCTCAGGTGCCGGGGTGAATTGAGGAAGATACCCCGAACGATCTCGTGGAGGATATTTTTCGCAATCCGGGTAATGCCGGTATAGTAGAGGAGGATATTCTTATTGGCGTAATCCTGTTCAAAGAGTTGATCAGGGAGCCAGCGCAGAACCGGGCTCTGTTTGAGGCCCGAGGAGGTCTCGATCATTTTAATACCCCGGAAGATTCCGCCGGCTTGGTCCTGCCAGCCGCCGCCGGTAGTGAGCATCTGTTCCAGAGCCAGAGTGCGTGTAAAAAGGGCGTTCTTATCCCAGGCCAGGCCGCAGACTTCCCCTAAAGTGGAAAGCACCGTAGCGGCCAGGATGCTGCTGGTGCCCAGGCCGGAACCTTTGGGAACCGCTGAGAGAAGAGAGAGTTCGATTCCGCCGCCAAAATCCTGAAGCTGTTCTTTCAGGCTGGGGTAGGGCGAGAGCGATGAGAATTCGGGCAGGAACCCGACCTGTGCCAGGGCTGCCTTGGCCAGAGCGAAACTATCCCCGGGCTGGGCATAGGTGCGGAGTTCTTCATAGCTGGTGAAGCGGCTTTCCACGCCCTGATCAATACTGCGGACGACCAGCTCGGGCCGGTCGCTCAGCTTGGCAAAAACCTGGATGGGCGGCTGACCGTTCAGATCCACGGCCAGATTGACCACTCTGCCTCCACGCTCCAGGCAATAAGGAGGCGTATCGGACCAGCCTCCGGCCAGGTCCAGACGGACGGGGCAGCGGCCCCAGACGACCTGATCTTCAATGATGCTGCGCCGGGGCTGGACTTTCTCGATCTGCGCATCCTCCACGATCATCCGGCAGAGGGTTTGGAAGGCTTCGGCCTCCAGATGCTCCCAATGGGGCTCCTGGCGGTAACGCATGACGGCAGAGCGGAACATCCGGTCGTGAACGACCTGGAGCGGTTCATACCCCTCGGCGGTTTCCACGGTAACGGGCGGAAGCTTCAATTTTGTCTGGCCAAAGAGTTCGGCGCTGGATTGCAGGTCGGCTTTGTAGAAAACGCTCCACCGGCAGTTGCGCAGCATGGCCTGCAGACCTTCATCGCGCAGAGTGGAGCGCTGATGCTCCCAGCGGATATAGTTCATCTGGGCCACTGAATCATGAAGCGAGCGCTTGGGGGATTTCATCCAGAGCTGGGTGAATTCTTCAGAAGGCGTGGGGTCTTCCTGCGTGAGCCATTCGATAAAGGCGGGTGTAATCCGCTCAAAGGGGAGAACGGGAAAGAGCTTGGCGTCGGCAAAAGGAATTTTGTAATCGGGGAAGAGCTCTTCAGCCGTCAGTGCACGCTTGCGGAGCCAGATTTCAAAGGGATTCCCGAACCAGAGCGCCTTGCCCAGCGCTGCCGAGAGCCGATCATTTATTTGATAGAACTTGATGCACCAGTCGTCGTTGTCTTCGGGTGAGAAATCCAGGCAAACCCGCGGCTCCAGTTTCAAATCCCAGTTATTTTCCGGCACGCCCGTCAGCACATGTTCATAAGAGAGACTCCAGGAGGCCGGGATGATGCTGTTTTCGATCCAGAGGGTATGATTGGCATCCAGCCGCAATGGGAAAGAGAAGCGCGAATTCTGGAGGTATTGATTGGGATGGCGCTTGGCACCCATCATGCCGAGCTTGGTTTCGTCGAGCTCCAGATTCATCAGCGTCGAGACGCTTTGAATGAGGTCCCGGCCCGTCCGCAGCGGATGCAGCTCTCCCGTCTCCAGGATACAGACAGAAGAGGAGAGCCTGCCGCTCATGTTCGGCTTGGATCGGGTAGGGGTATCGCCCAGAGATTCCAGGAAGAGAGCCGAGAAATTGCTTTCGGGTTCTCTATTTCCCCAGAAAAGGAGAAGCTCGGCCGCTTCGGGGCTCAGGAGTTGGATGCCGGCATCGCCCAAAAATGCATAGTTCACCCCCTTATCGCGAAGCTGGGAGGCCGTGGGCTGGGCAAGATAGGCCGCGAGCTCGGTGGGTGCGTTGCGCGGGCAGAGCAGCACCCCTTTACCGGCCAAATCTTCAGGCTGAGCCCAGACTCCGAAATGAACCACATCAGCCGTGGGTACCTGAGAGGGGAGAGCTTGAATTTTGAGCAGATTCTCGGCATAGCAGAGGACGACGCCCGAGCTTGCCGAGGATTTCTGAAGCAGGCGAAGTAGAAGCGGTATCTGTAAATCGAGCCAGGTCTGGTCCAGACGCTGCCCCAGAGACCAGCGGAAAACCGGAACAGGCAGGAGAATCCGGTTGGATGCCATTTCAGGAGGGAAATCCACGCCGCCATCCCGTGAGAGCACAATCACTTTCCAGCCGCTTCGGAACCACTCCTCCGGCTGGGCCCGTAATCCCTCTTCTTTGGCCGCGCGCTGGATGAGGTCGGTGATTTCTCCGACGGAGCCAAAAGGGTGAGCGGAGCGATAGAGCGCCCTGCATCGTGCTGAACCCGGCGACTTGGGCTCGGCATTAAAAAAAGGAGCCATCCCTTTCGGAAGGGATAAAAAAACGCTCACCCCTTCGGATGAGCTTGTCTTATTAATTGTTTTCAAAACAAACCCTAAAGGCAATTTAACAAACCAAAAAAGGCTCCCTTCGGAAAACTACTTTACCGAAAAAAAAGGCATTTACCTTCTTTTTCGCGTCTGATTGAACCCAGGGGCACCCCTTATCTGGTGCCCCGATTAGAACATATTAGCGTTCTTTAATCAACTGTGCATAACGATTGCTGATGAAATCCCAGTTAAAGAGATTCCAGATAGCAGCCGTATGCTCGGGCCTGCGGTTCTGATATTTCAGGTAGTAGGCATGCTCCCAAACGTCGATCGTGACCAGAACTTCCCTGCCTTGAGAGATCGGGCTGTCCTGGTTGCCGGTGCTTTCGACCTTGAGTGATCCGTCTTTGGCGAGGGTGAGCCATCCCCACCCGCTGCCGAATTGACCCGTAGCGGCCTTGGTCAGCTGTTCCTGAAATTGGGAGAAGCTCCCGAAATATTTATCGATCGCCTTGGCCAGTTCGCCCTTGGGCTTGGCTCCCTTATTATCGGGACCGAGTATTTTCCAGTAAAAATTATGGTTGGCTACGCCGCCGCCGTGGTTGATTACCGCAGTGCGGATTTCAGCCGGGATAGCGTTGAGGTCTCTGAGAATATCACAGGGGCTTTTGCCGCAGAAACCGGGGAATCCCGTAACGGCTTTATTGAGGTTGGCCACATACGCCGCATGATGCTTATCATGGTGGATCATCACCGTTTGAGCATCAATATAGGGCTCCAGCGCATCATAGGCAAAGGCCAGCGGCGGCAGCTTGAAGGGCTCTTCTGCAGGGGCCCCCGCAGCGCCGGAACAGCAAGCCTCTGAGTGATAACAGAGCGCCCCGGAGAGTCTCTCGGGAGTAAGAATTCCGATATTTTTCATAACTTGTTATTTATAAGAATGATACAGTTAAGTTTTTACAAGCTCTCTTGCCAAAACTCTTTCATACAATAGCAGGGAAAAGAGATTTTTCAATGGGTGGGGTGTTTTTCGCAAAGGTTTTTTGGATGTTCACAGAAAGCCCTTGACTCTTGTAAAGCATTAATACAGCATACCCAGGTTTGTCTGTGGTATTCCCCCAGAAAATTCAATACAGAATCCTCCGGGGCGGAGCCGCATTTTCGCAAATAATAGATAAGAATAGATAGAGTATATGTCAACCAATAGGTTTAGCTTAATAAAGCGAGTGTTGCCTGCCATGTTGTTAGCAGTCGCCGCTGTGTGCTCCGCTCATGCAGGTGAAGCGGATATTAACTTGCCGGATCTTAAAGCTGCCACTTTCAATGTGATGGGCCATTCCGTAAGCGGAATGATGCTCATGTACGTTGGTCTGGTGATCTGCGCACTGGGAGGTGCCTACGGATTATTCCAATATGTCCAGACCAAGAATCTGCCCGTACATGAATCCATGCGGAGCGTATCGGCGCTGATTTATGAAACATGCAAGACTTACTTGCTCCAACAGGGTAAATTCCTGATGATTCTCTGGCTGCTCATTGCAGTCTGTATTTATTACTATTTCGGGGTACTGCAAGAAGGCAAAACTCCGGCGCAGATAGCCATCATCCTTGCCTGCTCCGTGTTCGGTATTCTGGGCTCTTACGGTGTTGCATGGTTCGGTATCAAAATCAATACCCAAGCCAACAGCCGCACGGCCTTTTCCGCTTTCCGCGCCAACCCTCTGGCCACGCTGAAGATTCCCCTGCAATCGGGTATGAGCGTCGGTCTGCTGTTGGTCTGCATTGAGCTCTTCTTCATGATCGCGATTCTCTCCTTCCTGCCCAAAGAACTGGTGGGACCGTGCTTCATCGGTTTTGCGATCGGTGAATCTCTGGGTGCAAGCGCCCTGCGTATCTGCGGCGGTATCTTCACCAAGATTGCGGATATCGGCTCGGACCTGATGAAAATCGTGTTCAAGCTGCCTGAAGACGACCCGAAAAACCCGGGCGTGATCGCAGACTGCACCGGTGACAACGCCGGCGACAGTGTTGGACCTACCGCTGACGGTTTCGAAACCTACGGTGTGACCGGTGTCGCCCTGGTAACGTTCCTGGCCGTTTCTCTGGCAGTGAGCCCGATTCTGTGCGCTCAGCTCATCATCTGGATTTTCGCCATGCGCGCCCTGATGATCGTGACCTCTCTGGTCTCCTATTACATCAACCTGTTCATAAGCAACATCCTCTTCACAGGTAAGAAAGATTTCGATTTCGAAGCTCCTCTGACTCACCTCGTGTGGGTGACCTCAATCGTCTCCATCCTGGCCACCTTCGGTGCCAGCTATCTGCTTCTGGGTGACCTGAAAGTAGTGGATCCGACCCTGGTCGCCAGCAGTTATGCAGGTGTCGCCGGAAATCTCTGGTGGGTGCTTTCAGTCATCATCAGCTGCGGAACCGTGGCCGGTGCTTTGATCCCTGAGTTTACGAAGATCTTTACCTCGACCAATTCCCGTCACGTACAGGAAGTTGTGAACGCTTCCCGTCAGGGTGGTGCTTCTCTGAATATTCTTTCCGGTCTGGTCTCGGGCAACTTCTCCGCTTTCTGGACTGGCGGTTGCATCATGGTTCTCATGTTGATCTCCTATCTGGTGGCGGGTAACCCGGCTTTGCAGAGCATGTTGCCTGAGCAGTTTGCTTTTGCAGCTCCGATTTTCGCCTTCGGTCTGGTGGCCTTCGGCTTCCTGAGCATGGGTCCTGTGACCATTGCGGTCGACAGCTACGGCCCGGTCACCGATAACGCCCAGTCCGTCTATGAATTGAGCCAGGTCGATGCGATCCCCACGCTCAAGGAAGACATCAAGAGAGACTTCGGTTTCACTCCTGATACGGAAACAGCCAAGTATCTCCTGGAAAAGGGAGACGGCGCAGGCAATACCTTCAAAGCGACGGCCAAGCCGGTGCTGATCGGTACGGCAGTGGTCGGTGCCACGACGATGATTTTCGGTATCATCATGTTATTGATGAATACCTATGGTAAAACAGTCGTCCTCGAGAAACTGAGCCTCGTGGCCCCTCCGATTCTCTTCGGTCTTCTGGTCGGTGGTGCCGTGATCTATTGGTTCACGGGTGCCTCCATCCAAGCCGTGGTGACCGGTGCTTATCAGGCAGTGGTTTTCATCAAGAAGAATATCAAACTCGATGCGGCCAAAGCTTCCGTGAAGGATAGCAAAGAGGTCGTGAAGATTTGTACCCAGTATGCCCAACGCGGTATGTGGAACATCTTCATCGTCATCTTCTGTATGGCGCTGGCTCTGCCCTTCTTTGATCCGTTCTTCTTCATCGGATACCTGATCTCCATCGCTTTCTTCGGTCTGTTCCAGGCCATCTTCATGGCCAATGCCGGCGGCGCCTGGGATAATGCTAAGAAAATCGTGGAAGTCGACCTCCGCGCGAAGAATACCGATCTCCATGCCGCTACGGTGGTGGGCGATACGGTGGGCGATCCTTTCAAAGATACCTCCTCGGTTTCCTTGAACCCGGTGATCAAGTTCACGACTCTCTTCGGTCTCCTGGCCGTGGAAATTGCCGTGATGATGCCCAACCTCAAGATGAAGTATTCAATCGGCGTCGTCTTCCTGTTGATCGCCTTGTTCTTTGTCTATCGTTCCTTCTTCGGTATGAGAATTCCGGAGGATGTGGAGCGCTAATCTGAGGAAATCTATATTTCCTTAAAATGAAAACGTACAATGCCCGTGGGAATAGCCTGCGGGCATTGTTTTTTTGCAACTCCCCTTTAAATCGAATCATAATATGAAAAATGAATCTCTTTTCGGCAACCGGAAGCTGGCCCTCTTGTTGGGAGCCGCTTTGATGTGGATGGGTGCCTCCGGCCTCAGCGCACAAAGTACGGATAAGCCCGCGGCCCCCGAGCCCGGCTTCACCCAGATTTTTAACGGTAAAGACCTGAGCGGATGGGATGGCGACCCGAAGTTCTGGAGCGTTCGCGACGGTGCCATTGTCGGCCAGTCCACCGACAAGAACCGGGTCGAGAAGAATACCTTCATTATCTGGACCGGCGGAGAAGTGAAAGATTTCGTCCTGCGTTTCGACTACCGCGTCACCGGCAATAACCCCGATAAATGGGGCAACTCCGGTGTCCAGTACCGTGCCAAGCGTGTGGACCCCAAGGGCTGGGGCCTTCACGGCTACCAGGCCGATATTGATACACCCGTTTTCTATACCGGTATTCTTTATGAAGAAGGCGGACGGGGAATCCTCTCTCAGCGCGGCGAATCCATCCTCATGGGCAAGGATAAGGTCACCCAAACCCTCTTCCCGAACGAAGAGACAAATCTGGAAGCCATCAGCAACAGCCTCAAGGATAAAATCCGTCTTGAAGATTGGAACAGCTATTCGGTCCGGGTGGAAACGCTCGAGGATTCCTCCTGCCGTATGACTCATACGATTAACGGCCACCTCATGACCAGCGTGGTGGATGCGACCGGCAAGGGTGCAGCCTCCGGCCTCCTGGGTTTCCAGCTCCATCAGGGCCAGAACATGACCGTGGAATATAAAAATATCCGCATTAAGTCCCTGAATAAATAGGACCTCCCCAACTTATGAGTGACTCAATCCAAAAGCGCCCGGATGGACGCCTGCCCGAAGATTTACGGCCGATTTCTTTCGTTAATAATATCGCACCCAACGCGCTGGGTTCGGTCCTGATTCGCTGGGGCAATACCCAGGTAATCTGCGCCGTCTGCTGCGAAGAGGGCGTTCCCCGCTGGATGAAAGAGCAGGGCGTCGTAGGCGGCTGGGCGACGGCTGAATACTCGATGCTTCCCTACAGCACCCTGGGCCGCAAGCCTCGGGATATTACCCGGGGCCGCCTGGACGGACGAAGCCAGGAAATTCAGCGGCTGATCGGCCGCTCGATTCGCTCGGTGCTGAACCGCGAGGCTTTGGGGCCGCGCACTCTCTATGTCGATTGCGACGTCATCCAGGCCGATGGCGGCACCCGGGCCGCAAGTATCACCGGTGCCTATGTGGCCCTCAAAATGGCGGTCCGGAAGCTCATGGACGAAGGGAAAATCTTTGAGGACCCGATTTTGAAATCGGTCGCCGCCGTGAGTGTCGGTATTTTTGAGGGTAGGGCGCTGCTGGACCTCAATTATGAAGAGGATTCCTCCGCGGACGTGGATATGAATGTCATCATGACTTCCAGCGGGGAATTCTGCGAGCTTCAGGGCACGGGCGAGAAGGTGACCTTCTCAGGGGAAGACCTTCAGCGGATGCTCGACCTGGGCCGCCAGGGCATTCTCCGGCTCCAGGAACTGCAGGAAGCGGCACTTTTGGCCGGTTCCGATGCAGTTTGAGTGCTTTTACAGGAAAATTATTGCAAGAAGGGCTTTCTCTGTAGAGAATAGTCCCTGAAAGGTTTTACGAAAAAACTTTCAGGTTTTTTTAATGAATCGCGTCGAAATGCGCATTATCTATACGGGCAACGTCCAGGGGGTAGGTTTCCGCTGGATGGCTAAGCGTGTTTCTTGCGGTTTTGAAGTTGTTGGTTTTGTTCGGAATCTCCCCGATGGCTCGGTCGAACTGCTGGGCCAGGGGAAAAAAAGTGAATTAGAAGAATTTGCTCAAGCAATACGTGACTCGGGTTTGGGACCCTTAATTCGGGATGAAAAGATCACCTGGTCTCAAATATATGCGGCCGAAGAGGCTCAAGGGCATCAAAAATGCTATCGAGGATTTGATATTGCTTAATTATTAGGAAATGAAGTACGCGATTATAGCAGATATCCACGGAAATTTGGAAGCTTTGCAGGCGGTGTTGAAGGATGCCAAAGAGCAGAATGTAACTCATTATGCCTGCTTGGGGGATGTTGTCGGCTACGGGGCCAATCCCAAGGAATGTCTGCAAATCGTAAGGGATATGAAAATCCCTTGCATTAAAGGCAATCACGACGAGTATTGTTCATCGGGCAAGGACCCCGAGGGCTTTAACGATTCTGCGCGGGAGGCTATTCTCTGGACCCGCGGCCAGATGAGCGATGATGACTTGAAGTGGCTGCGTGAGCTCAAGTATCTCCGGATCATGGCTAATTTTACCCTGGTCCATGCGACTCTGGATGGGCCTCAGCGCTGGGGATATATTTTCGATAAGCTTCAGGCGGCCGCCAGCTTCATTTACCAACAGACGCCCGTTTGCTTCTTCGGTCACACTCATGTCCCGCTGGCTTTCGTGCGCGACAGCGTCGTTCGCGGAGGGACTTTCTCCTCCTTCAAGGCCGAGGGCGGCAAGAAATATCTCCTGAATGTCGGCAGCGTCGGCCAATCCCGGGATGGTGTAGCCAAGGCGACCTATCTGGTCTACGACCTGCCCGGAGCACATTTTGAACTGCGTCGACTGGATTACGATATTTCCACGACGATGGATAAGATCAGAAAGGCGGGTCTGCCCTCGCGGCTGGCCGATCGCCTCTCCGAAGGTCATTAAAAACGCGGGCTTCGGCCCGATTATCCGTGGAGAATTCTCCCAAGATACTTATCTGCAAGCCCAGCTCTCTGGGAGATATCATCCACGCTCTGCCGGTCTTGCGCCACATCAAACTGGCGTGGCCTCATGCCCAGGTCTATTGGTGGGTCAATATCAATTTGGCTCCGCTTCTGGAGCATGATCCGGATCTGGAAGGGCTCCTCCTCTTTGACCGGAAAGCTTGGAGCCGCCTCAGGAATTTCCCCCAGAACATTCTGCGGATTCGCGCCATCCGAAGAATGAAGTTCGATTTCGTCCTCGATTTGCAGGCCCTCCTGCGCAGTGCGCTTTTCTCCTGGCTCGTCCGAGCTCCCATGACCATTGGGCTCGATGAGCGCCGGGAAGCTGCCCCGCTTTTCTACCACCGTTCGATCGCCCGGCCTCATCCCAATACGCACGCCGTGGATTGGTATCTGGAGGTTTTGAAGCCGCTCAATATCCGGCCCTCCGAGCAGATCGATTGGATGCCGACGAAGCCGGCCGCCGCCGAATCGCTCCGGACCAAAATGAAAATCCCGACCGACCCGGCGGTTAAAAAGGTGATCTTGCAGCCGTGTACCCGCTGGCAGAGTAAGCAGTGGCCCCTGGAGCATTTCATCAGCTGCGTCAAAAAGATTCTCGAGAGCCGGCAGGATGTTCAGTTCTACGTGCTCGGTTCTTCGGATGATAAGCCGGCCGGAGAAGCGATTTGCAAAGAGACCGAGCGCAAATGCGTCCAGAACCTCTGCGGACGGCTGAGCCTGCCCGAAATGGTGGAGTGCATCCGCCTCTCGGACCTCATGCTGACCGCTGATACGGGGCCGATGCATGTCGCTGCGGCCTTGAAGAAGCCTCTGGTCGCACTCTTCGGCGCCACCAATCCCTACCGGACCGGCCCCTACGGAAAACTCGATTCGGTCCTCATGGCCGGCACCCTCTGTTCTCCCTGCATGAAGAAGCACTGTCCGCTCACCCCTTCGCCCAAGTGCATGTACGATTTATCGCCCGAGCAGGTGGCACGCGAGCTCCTGGCCAGGTTATAAAAAACCGGACCCGTTTTCTGCAAAACAGGCCCGGCCTTCCGTAATCTTCCGATTCTCTTCCTTTACTCAACCACTTTGCCGGTCGTTTGGAGCACGACTACCGAGGCATAGGGGTTCTGGAATTCGGAGTTCATTTTGATATTGAGCCCTGCATCGGTCACTTCGGTCTGCAGCGCTTTCAATTTCGTGTCGGCCATCATCCAGCAATCCACCGCCGAATCAGGCTTGATGGGCACGGTGATGGTATCGTTTTCGGGCCAGTTGAAGACCATGAGGTAGAGACGATTATCCTTGGCGGTGATGCGGCCCCATTCCACGGCTTTCAACGGATTGGCCGTTGTGCCGTAAATGGCTGAGCCGTATTTCTTCATCCATTCGCCCAGGTCGCGGAACCGTACATAAGTCGCCTCCGGGATCGAGCCATCGGGGCAGGGACCGACATTGAGCAGATAATTGCCGCCCTTGGAGACGATATCAATCGTGTTGCGGATGACCGTTTCGCTGCTCTTCCAGTTCAGATCGTGTTTGCTGTAGCCCCAGGTGCCGTTGAGCGTCATGCAGACTTCCCAATCGACTCCGGGCATCCCGGTTTCGGGGATGTGCTGCTCGGGCGTAGTGAAGTCACCCTTGGCCGGGTTGAAGATCGAGAGGTTATCTCCTGAGACGTTTTCCGAATTGAAAAGGCGGTTATTCTGGATAATGAGGGGATTGCTGGCCCGGACCTGGTTCAGGAGCGCATTGGCGCGCCAGTGGTGGCCTTCGGCCGTCGGGTGCGAGAAATCCCACCAGAGAATATCCAGCGGCCCGTAATGAGTGGTGAGCTCCTCGACCTGAGCCGAGAGATAATCCAGATAGCGGTTGAAATCGTGACCCTCCACCGGCAGCGGTTTATCTTTGTTGCGCTCGTGCTTCAGGGGATGGGGCAGGGTATTATCGAAAGCGATATAATCGGGGTGATGCCAATCGATCATTGAGTGATAGATGCCGACTTTGAGATCCTGTTGGCGGACGGCATTGATAATCTCGCGGGCCAGGTCGCGTCCGCAGAAATCCATCGCGTCATAATCGCTCACCGCGCTGTCGTGCAGGGCGAATCCCTCATGGTGCTTACTGGTGAAGACGACGTATTTGGCACCCATCTCCTTTGCCAGGGCGGCCCATTCTTCTGCAAAGCCTTCCTTGGGTTTGAAGAGCGGTCTCAGCGCTGCTTCGTATTCTGCCGTGGGGATTCCGGCCGAATTCTGAATCCATTCGCATCCGCCCCAGTATTTTTTGCCGTCCCAGACTCCGGCCGCCTGAGAGTAGAGACCCCAGTGGACGAACATCCCGAGACGAGCCTCGCGCCACCAGGCCATACGCTCATCGCGCTCTTTCTGGGTTTCATCGGCAGCCGTATTAAAGGTTGTAAATGCCGCAGCAGCCAGAACTGCCGACACTGTCAAAGCTTTGAGTAGCGTTTTCATCGCCCAGAGGATAAGAGACCCGCACCCTTCTTGTAAACTCTAAAACCGCGTCTGCATCCACTGATTCTTCTAATAAATCTGCGCAAATCCGCGGCTAAAAACTGCGCAATCTGCGGATAAGACGTTTCCACCGCATCCGCCTGGATGCGCATTCTGAGGTATGCGGAGCATACCCATCACATAGCCCGGGGTCTGCGACCCCGGGTACCTGATCCCCCCAATCTCTCACGACCCCGGAGGGGTCGCATCCGGTCATCCCTTCAAAAAATCTGCGCCCATCTGCGCAATCTGCGGTTAAAAATAATTTGAAAAAAAACATTGCATCCCCCCAAAAAACATCCATAATTCCGACTGGAATTTCTGTGTAAATGGTGCTGGGGGGCAGTAAAATGCGTAATATAAAAAAGAAAATTCTTTTAGCAGTCACAATCATATTTGTATTGTTCTTTATATTATTGATCAGTATTCCCTCTATTAGCTGGCGGTTAGGTAAGGATCGCCGTGAGTTGATCCGTGAAAGAAATATAGCTATTAGTTCAATAAAAATGTTGTATCTTGAAGCACTATTTGTGCTATCTGACACACCAGATATTTCTGATATTGAGCAATTGCGAACATCTCTCAGAGATAAGGGGAAACTTAAAGAAATTGAGGCTAAATACGGTGAGAGTAATCTGTTTTTTAATCCTAGCCTGAGTTTATGGAAAACATCTATGGAAAAAAGCAACACTACGAATTATTTTATAATACTTAATCTTACTAATAAATATTGTGTAGTTTATAATAATTGGGGAACAATGTTAATAAATACAAATGAAAATTTAAATGGTTTGGAATTGCCTTGGGTAAAAAAATAATTATTAAATAAAATTTGTTAAGCAATTATGAGGATGAATATGCATTTATTATTATGGATTTCATTAATAGACATCGTTCTTTTAGTTGTTGCGAGTTTTTTTGTCGATGGAAACGGGAATTTGCCCTACATGGGCAATGGCCTTTCCACTTTTTTGATCCTTCTCCTTTTTGGAACAGGGATTGTGGCAAATATCGCCCTTATCGTTAACAAGTCAAACAAATATAAGATATTACCCTGGTTACTGCTGGCCATAATAGTGGCTTTTGCCTTGCCCGTATTTGTGAATTAATAGAGAACCCGAAAAACGGAACTTATGTTTATCGAGAAAGCATATAGAGGTTTTTTAAAACGCTGGCGATTGTTCAGCGCGGGGATTCTGCTCATAGCCTTCTGCTGTATTCTTTTCATACCCCTTCCACCCAGCGGAAAGTTTTGGATACGCGGTGCAAGTTTTGAGTCAAATGGCTACTTCAAATGTAATGGGGGGCACTTTACCGAGGAGTATTCTGAGGATGGTGAAGTATTCAGTTATGGAACTTACACCCGGACCAATGGTGTTTGGCTCTTAACCTATCCACAAGGTGAAAAAAATGAAGAGCAGACCTTTATCATAGATTCAACCCTTACAAGGCTTCGGATTACGAGTCCTCAAAATGAAAATTATGCAGAAGCATACCCTCGCTTGTGGTGGGGGATTGTATTGTATTGCGATTTCATGCCCAAATGGATGATACCGGACATATATTCTGAAACCTCCTTTGGGCTGTTTTATGTTTGCTGGATTCTTGCCGCAATAGCATTGGTGTGGCTCCTGCGGTTTATCTGGTTTCTTTGGTTTCTCTTGAATAAAAGTGCCCTCAACAAAGCAAAGGGACTTTGTTTTTTATGGGGTGGGGTACTCTGCGGCTATTTGGTCATGTTACTGATTATCCTCCTTACAACAGAATCGCTATATGGTTTCATGGAAATCTTCCTGGGTTTATCCCCTTTCCTTTCAGCTCTAGTGGCTGGTTTCTGGATTCAATGCAGTATGTGCAGAAGGCTAATGCGCCCCGATTTTGCCGGGATGGAAACCGGAATAAAACCGTATGGAAAGGAGATCATTCACTCAAGGATTCTTTGTTATTTGTGGTTTTTGCAAATCTGCTTTTATGTGGCCATATTCATGATCAAAGGGATTATGGGAGAATGGGGAGATGGCTCTGAACTCATACTCGGAATTTGCCTTTTACTTTCGATGGCTGGCTTGTGGATCCAGTGGCGCCTTCTGCGAGATATGAAACACCTCACCAATCAGGAGGTAAAAAACCAGACAGCCAAAACCGATTCTCAGGATGGAAGAGAGAAAGGAAAATGGAAATTGATGGATAAGCTCTGGAAGAAAATTCTCCTCTTTCTTTTGTTCTTTATCGCTCTGGTCTTAGTTGAAAAGGCGATCCAGTTGAATCGTTATCCATTGGGGATGACATTAGCTGATGCTATCGAGCTGACGAATGGAGAATATGATGTCTCCCGGTATCTCTTGGATATAGAGGGTTACACACAGGAAGAGTTAGAAAAAAAGGAATTATATTATTTGATTAATCTGAGAACTGGGGTTTATTTAGATTTTAACTACTATGGAAAATTAATCAAAAAGAGAGTATACCCCACCTCTTTTTTAGGAATCAATATAACTCCAGTTATTGTTAAAATCGGAATGTATTTTGAAAAATAAAGGGATTAAGTTATATGTTGCGCCTAAGCGATAAAAACAAAAGATGGATATGGCTCCTCCTCTTCATGCTCCCATTTCTGTTGTTTGCAGTCAGCCTGGTGGATAGTTTTTTATCTACATCAGCGAGAAAGACTCAATCGACACTTTGTAGCATTCGCTTCCTGGTAGACGATTGCGGGGCTCGATCACTCATGAAAACAATGAAAGAGGAACCTCTTGATATAAATATTCTTTTAGATTTAGTTTCAGCTCCCGCAAGGCGTTTCGGTTTTACACGTGAACAGTTCAGCTCGTTGAAGTTCGATGGTTGGGGCGAACCTTTTCATATTGATTATGCGACAAACATTGCTGAAAACTCTAAGATGATTGACGAATTTCGTGACTCTTACCCGTTTGCGATTTGGTCATGTGGGCCCAACCGGATAGATGAAAGATGTCTTGGAGATGATATTCCCTGGTCTGTAGAACCGTTGTGGAACAAGTTGTATAAATGAACGCCCAATTGTCACGCAGGATAGGATGCAAGTGTGGATGCGACCCCTACGGGGGCGGGTGGGGTCTTGGGGTGGATGGTTCCCCGGGGTCTGCGACCCCGGGCTATGTGATGGGTATGCTCCGCATACCTCAATGATGCGCATCCTTTCGGATGCGGGAGAATACGATTTTCACCGGTGGAAATACAAACGAATCCGCAGACTTCAGAGGGGCATCCTTTCAGATGTCAGGGGACACGATATTATGTTATTCTGAATTGTCACCCATGCGTCCGGCGATTATAGGAAAATAGCCAAATTCAGGGAATAGGACATGTTGTTTTAAATATTGATAGATTATGAAAAACATTGAAAGGAAATACGATTTGATTGCGGCATTGATACCTTTTGCGGTTGTAGCAGCACATGCTTTATGGGATGTCAGAAAATGGGATACGGGGAGTGCCCTTCTTGTTTGGTTGCCGAATGTTGCGCTTTCTACTTGTCTGCATGGTGGAATACTTGGTTTAGCAGGAGCCATAGTCTACGGAATAATAAGATTTTTTCAAAAGTTGATTTATCCAGCCGGGAAACCTATGGTTAGTCTAATTATTTATATAATTATTTATTTAACATACATGACATATTTATTTTATATGATTTTTGTAGTTAATAAAAACACTTTTTAAAAGAATTTTTTATTTTCTCTGGTGTGAGTTGTTTCCCGATGTATATCCCCTGGGGGCACATCCGATCATCCCTTCAAAAAAATCTGTGCAAATCTGCGTAATCTGCGGTTAAAAACTGCGGTTAAAACTTCGATTTTTCGCGGGAGCCGGGTTTAATTCTCTGCCATAACGGGCTCCAGATGCGCATCGCGGAACTTCATGCTGATCATCTTGGTGATGCCGCGCTCGGGCATGGTGACGCCGTGGATACAATTGGCGCAGGCGATCGTCTGCTTGCTGTGGGTGATCACAACGAATTGCGAGGAATCCAGGAATTGCTTGAGGACCTCCACGAAGCGGCTGACATTGGCTTCATCCAGGGGGGCATCAAGCTCATCCAGGACGCAGAAAGGAGAGGGCCGCACCTGATAGATGGCAAAGAGCAGAGCCACTGCGGTCATCGTCTGTTCTCCGCCCGAAAGCAGTGAAACCGATTTGAGCTGCTTGCCCGGCGGGCGTGCCTCAATCTCGATGCCCGATTCCAGGACGTCGCGTTCATCGACCAGGCTCAGCTCGGCATAGCCGCCCTGGAAAAAGGTCGTGAACATGGAGCGGAAGTTCATTCGGATTTTCTCGAACGTCTCGAGAAACATTTCGCGGGTCTGCTGGTTGATCTTGCCGACAATATCCAGAAGTTGCGCCTTGGCTTTGACCATATCCTCCTGCTGGGCGGTCATGAAGTTAAAGCGCTGCTCGAGCTCTTCATATTCTTCGATGGCGATCATGTTGACGGGCCCCATCTGGTCAATCCGTTCCTGGAGCTTTTGGACGAGCGAGAAGACATGATCCCAATCCGGAGCGGCCGGGGCAGGGGATTGCGTTTCGGTTTCGGGGGCCGGAGCCTCGGCGTTTTCGGCCTTCGGCTCGCCCTGACGGAAAATCTGCACACCCTCGCCGTTTTCCTCCACCAGAAAAGGCTCCGGAACCAGCATGAGAATTTCGAGCTGGTACCGCTCCCTCATGCGGGCGGTGATGTTATCGAGGGTCATCTGGCGCTGGGCAATCTGGATATTGAGGTTCTGAAGCTGTTTCTCGGTTTGCTGGAGCTGCTGGCGCAAGTTTTTGAGCGCGGCCTCGCGTTCTTCGATTACCTCCTGAGTCGCCTTCTTCTGAACCAGCAGATCGGTAATGCGCCGGTTGATCTCTTCAAGCTCCGTCGACAGGAATTGGACCTTGAGCTTGGATTCCTCAATCTCCGACTGCGAAACGCCGATCTTGCGGTTGAGCTCATCCATCTCCTTTTTCCGGGTTTCCACCAGGCGGTTGAGTTCGGCCATCCGGTTTTGGAGCGAATTCTTCTGGAGAGCGAGCGTGTTGGAGAATTGCTCTTTGGAAGCCAGGGCGATTTTGACCTCGGTCAGGGCATTATGGGCGGCATCGCGCTCTTCGCGCTGCTGGTCCAGGGTGCCATTGAGCTCCGAAATGCTCTCGGAGTTTGTCCGTTCCTCCTGCTCGGCTTCTTCGATTTGCGTGACCAGGATCTGGCGCTGGGTGGAGCTCTCTTCTTCGCGTCCGCTTAGGAGAGCACCCTCGCGCGAGAGGGTCTCGGCTCGCTGCTTATGGATGCGCAGAGCGTTTTCCAGGGCGCGGTATTCGCCCAGTCGCGTGGCGGCCGCCATTTCGTGAGAGCGGATTTCGGATTGGATCCGGATGAGGTTTTCCTGAGAAGCTTTCTGCTGATCGAGCAATTTCTGGCGGGCGGTCTTGATCTGCTGAATATCGGTTTCGCCCTTATCGATCGCCTTTTTGAGGTCGGCAATTTCGTTTTTGCGTCCCAGAATGGAAGAGGAAACCGGGATTTCCTTGCGTGAGCCGCCGATAAAAACGCCGTTCTGGGTCAGTATTTCGCAGGTGTGAGTCACGAACTCGCAGCGTCCCGGGTTGAGACTCCAGAGCCGCGCGGCCTGAGCCAGACCGGGCACGATCCATGCGTGACCCAGGAGCCGTTTCAGAAGCGGCAGGACCGATTCATCCGCCTCCACGATATCAAGCACCCGCACCGGAGGCTGCGAAGAAGGCTCTTCACCTTCCCCGACTTTGGAAAAATCGGGAGCGGGTATTTCTCCCGCATTGCCCGCGGCGTCGGGTGCCACACCCCAATTCAGCGGTGCGATGGAGGCCGTCCCTTTTTTGGCGTTCCTGAGATGGTCCAGAATGGACTGCGCCGATTCGGGCTTTTCGGATAAAACCAGTTGCAGATGCGTCCCCAGAAGCGCCTCGACCGGGTTGACATAGGGTGCGGGAATGCGAATCTGATCCACCAGAGCGCCCAGGACTCCCTGAGCCTTTTCCTTCAGAAGCGCCGCGGCACCGGCTGCGAAACCTTCACGGCTCGACTGGAGCTGCTCCAGGACGTTGAGGCGGGATTTGCGAGTGGCGATTTGGCGAAAGAGCTCTTCCTGCTGCTGGCTTAAAGCGGAGTTTTCGGATTGGAAGGCGCTCAGCTCGGATTGCAGCTTCTGGAGCCGGCCCCGTTTCTCTTCGCCGATCTCCTTGTCGCTCTGGGCCACCTGGTTGAAATCCTGAATTTCCGCTTCCAGCTTTGTCGTTTCTTCCTGATTCTGAGCGATTTCGGATTGAAGTTTTTCCAGGCGGACCCGGTTGCCCTGCTTCTGAATATCCAGGGTATTGATTTGCGAGCGCAGTCGGGAAAGTTTCTGGGCGATCCCCAGGAGCTGGTTCTGGAGCGTCCTCAGAGCACTCTGCCGGGCCGAGAGCGAGGCTTCCAGAGTTTGGAGCGCTTCGGCACGCTGCTGGCGCAGTTGCCGGGCATTTTCCAATTCCTGCCGGGCGCTCTGGAGGGAAAGCTCGATCTCCTGGGATTCCTGCTCGGCGCTGAGCTTCTTCTCCAAGGCCGATTGAATCTCCCCGGAAGCCGTGCCCTGTCGGAGGGTGTTTTCCTCAATGCGCTCACGGTTGAACTCCATTCGTTCGCGGAGTGAATCGACCTGTGCGCGGGTCTCGCGGCTTTGTTGCTGCCGGGAGCCGAGGGTCTCCTCGATCTCTTTTTCCTCCTGGCGCGATTGGTGGATCCGTTCTTCCAGAGATTGAATATCCTGCTGGTTCAGGCCGATTTGCTCCTCGAATTTCCGGGCTTCTTCCCGGCTGTTCTGGAGCTCATCGGAGGTATGATGGTAAAGGTGATAGTAGTAATGCGTTTCCAGGAAGCGAAGGTCTTCGGCCAGCGTTTTATAGCGGCGTGCTTTGCCGGCTTGGCGCTGAAGCGAGACGATCTGGCGCTTCATTTCGCGGATGGTCTCGGTGATCTTACCCAGATTGATCTCGGTCTGGTCGAGCTTGCGCAGGGCCTCTTTCTTCTGAGCCTTGAAGCGGGTAATCCCGGCGGCTTCCTCGAAAATCATACGGCGGTCTTCGGGGCGGCTGCTCAGAATTTGCGTGATATGCCCCTGCGCCATGATGCTGTAGCTGGTCCGGCCTACGCCCGTTCCCAGGAAAAGCTGCTGGATGTCTTTCAAGCGGCAGGGCGTCTTATTGAGGAAATATTCGCTGGTGCCATCCCTGAAAATCCGGCGTGTAACCGTTACTTCATTGAAGAGAACCTCCAGATTGGCCGCGCGGAGCTGCTCCTGATCCACGTCGCAAATCGTGAGGGAGACTTCTGCCATGGAGAGCGGCCGGCGGGTCTCGGTGCCGTTAAAAATAATATCAGTCATTTCTCCGCCGCGAAGCGCCTTGGCGGATTGCTCTCCCAGAACCCAGCGGATGGAATCGGCTACGTTGGATTTGCCGCAACCGTTGGGACCGACAATAGCGGTGATGCCCGGAGGGAAGTCCAGGCTCGTCTTATCTGCGAAGGATTTGAAACCGAGTATTGTCAGATTCTTCAAATACACGAAAGAATGAAAAAGCGAAAAGGCCCTCAAGTAAAGCTCAAAACCCCCGCGTCGGGTTTGAAGTTATTCACAGAAAAAGAATAAAAAGCCCATTTATTCACAGGGTTATGTGAATAAGTCAGAGAAGTCTTGACTTCATAGACCCCTTGGGGGAGTATGAAAGCAGGGTTGTTCTGTGAACAACAAGGTCAGAAAGATTATGCCTACATACGATTACGTTTGTAACAAGTGCGGAAAAGAATTTGAGTTGTTTCAGAAGATGAGCGACGAGCCGATTAAGGTCTGCCCGGATGCAAAGTGCATGGGTCCTGTCAAGAGACTGATCGGAGAGGGTTCGGGGATTATTTTCAAAGGTGCTGGCTTCTACGAGAACGATTATAAGAAGAAATCCTACCCCAAGAGCACCGAAACTTCCTCCTCCAAAAAGTAACGGTTTTTACAGTTTAAGTTAGGGAAGCTCTCCCGGTTTTTCCGGCTGAGAGCTTGCGGTGTCCGTCGCCCTTTTGAAAAGGTTGGGAAAATCACTTGCCCGCAGCGCCGCTTTAAACTACCTTCTTTGCAGAATGTTTGGAGAGCGCGGAAGAAAGGTGCGGCTGAAATGAAGTGGAGCTTGAACAGAGTTCTGCTGCTTTACCGCTCACAGGCCGGAGCGATTCTCTTTGCCCTTTTGCTCCTCTTCCTGGGGACGGCGGTGAGCATCCTCAAACCGTGGCCGGTGGCGTTTCTTCTGGATTCGGTCTTGGGGGATAAGGGTCTCCCGGACTGGATGGGGGACTGGGGAACGAAGATTGTCGGACTTTCCCTGCATTTCCAGGTCATCCTCTGCGCGGCGAGCATTTTCCTCATTCATCTCCTTTCCAGCGGACTGGGCTCTCTCCAGAATTACGTCGTCATCCGGATTGGCCTCAAGGGGCTCCGGGCCATCCGCAAACAGGTCTTCTCCTGGCTTCTGCATCTTTCCCAAAGCTATTTCCTGCGGCAAAAACAAGGGGATGTGATTTATCGTGTCTGCTGGGATACTTATTCCTTCCAGACGCTCTTCCAGCATGTCTGGTTTTCTTCGGCGGCCAGCTTCATCTCCATGATGAGTATGCTCTGGGTGATGTGGTACGTGAACCAGACTCTGACCGTGGTCTCCTGCTTTACGCTGCCGATGCTCTTTCTCGGAATTCGTGTCTACGGAGGGCAGATGAACCGGCGCAGCAGAGAGGCGCATCAGGCTGATAGCCAGGTCGCATCCTACATCCAGCAGACGGTCTCCTCCATTGCGGCCATCCAGAGTTATTCCCAGCAGAAAAAGGTCGCCGAGAGCTTTGAAGTCTACAACCGCGATGCCTGGTCGCGCCGGTTGCTGCAGCATGCCTCCGAAATTCTTTATCAGACGACGGTGGCGATTATCTTTTCCGCTGGTATGGCGGCCATCATCTGGGCAGGCGCACGGGAAGTGACGGCCGGGCGTCTGACCGTGGGCGAGCTGGTGGTTTTTATTACCTACTTGAGCCAGTTCTATGAACCCTTGCAGAAATTGATTCTGGCCGGCTCGACCTTGGCCGATTCGCGCGCAGGCGTGGAGCGTGTATTCGAGGTGCTTGATACCAAGCCCGAGATCGTGAGCCCCGAGGCCGGAAAAGTCCTGGCTCCCCTGGCATCGCCCGAAACCGTGTCCGGTAATGGCTGTTCGGTCGATTTCGAAGGGGTCAGTTTCGGCTATGAACCCGAGAGGTTGGTCTTGAAAAACCTCGCTTTCCACCTGAAGCCGGGCGAGTTTGTCGGTCTGGTGGGGCCCAGCGGTGCGGGTAAAACGACTCTGGCGCACCTGGTTTGCCGCTTTTTTGATCCTCAGTTCGGGACCGTCAGCCTGGGCGGAGTGGATGCGCGCCAATGGGATTTAAATATCCTCCGCCGCTCTGTCTCCGTCGTCCATCAGGAGCCGCTGCTTCTGCCGGGCAGCATCCGCGAGAATATCCTCTTCGGACGTGAGGATGCCACCGAGGAGGAGATGCTCGAGGTTTCTCAAAAAGTTCATGCGCATGAATTCATTATGCAGTTGCCGCAGGGCTATGAAACCGAGGTGGGTGACGGCCAGAGCCGCCTGAGCATGGGGCAGATGCAGCGAATTTGCCTGGCCCGCGCGTTGCTCAAAAAGTCCCCGGTTCTTATTTTGGATGAGCCGACGAGCTCTCTGGATGCGGAAAATCAGCGGCTGGTCATGGATGCCCTGGAAGAGATGGTTCGGGATCGAACCACTCTCGTCATAGCGCATCGGCTCTCAACTTTGGCCCGGGCCTCGCGGATTCTGGTTCTGGTGGATGGAGAAATCCAGGCCGTCGGAACCCACGAAAGCCTCTTGCAGAAAAGCGAATACTACCGCCGCGCGGTGGAATCTGCCCAGCGTCCGCTCAATGCCGGAGCCTTTTCCGGCGATTTCTAGCCCGGGAATAACCGGAAAGATTTTGGTAATAAAGGAGGATTTTCGCCATTCAGGCGGAATATTTTGATTGTCCCTTCATATGAATGGGGCGATAC
This sequence comes from Verrucomicrobiota bacterium, assembly GCA_023230105.1. GTDB lineage: Bacteria > Verrucomicrobiota > Verrucomicrobiia > Limisphaerales > UBA1412 > UBA1412. The sequence continues at coordinate 57,592 of JALNXY010000001.1, read as the reverse complement.
TGCCTCTTAGCGGTAAAAACTGTCATATTATGAGCGAGAAGAAAAAAGTACGAATTGGAATCGTGGGACTGGGCAACATGGGTCGCTTCCACGCTGATTATTTATTGAAGGGAGAAGTTGCCCGTGCCGAGCTCACTGCCGTGAGTGATGCCTTCCCGAAAAGTCTGGAGTCTTACGCCGACAGAGTAGCCGTTTTTGAGAACTGCGAAGAGATGGTCCGTTCCGGGAAAATTGATGCGCTCCTCATTGCCACTCCGCATTACTTCCACACCGTTCAGGGCATTGACGCCCTGCATCAGGGCCTGCATGTTTTGACCGAGAAACCGATCTCCGTCCACAAAGCCGATTGCGAGCGGCTGCTGGCGGCCCACAATAAACCGGGCCAGGTTTTCGCGGCGATGTTCCAGCTCCGGACCGATCCGAAGTTTGAGAAAATCAAGAAACTGATCTCCTCTGGCGAAATGGGGCAAATCGTCCGCGTGAATTGGATCAATACCGACTGGTTCCGCACCGAGGCCTACTATGCCAGCGGCGGTTGGCGCGCGACCTGGAAAGGTGAGGGCGGCGGCGTTCTCCTGAACCAGTGCCCGCATAATCTGGATTTGTTGCAGTGGTTTTGCGGGATGCCCTCCAAGGTGCGCGGTTTTGCGCAGCTGGGCAGATATCACGATATCGAAGTAGAGGATAACGTGAGCGCTTACCTGGAGTATTCCAACGGCGCGACCGGCATCTTCGTGACCAGTACCGGTGAAACCCCCGGCACGAACCGACTGGAAATCGCCGGCACCCGCGGCCGCCTCGTTCTGGAGGATGGCATTATCAGCTTTACCCGCAACGAAACGGATATGCATATATTCTGCGAGGAATCCAAAATCGGTTTCGCAAAACCCGAGGTCTGGGAGGTCGATATCCCCTATGCGGATACCGGAGCACAGCACAAGCGCATTACCCAGAATTTCGTGGATGCCATTCTTGACGGAGCCTCTCTGATCGCTCCGGCCCGGGAAGGAATCCACTCCGTCGAACTGGCAAACAGCATCCTCTACAGTTCATTGATCGGCCAGACCGTGGATCTGCCGCTCGATAGCAAAGCCTATGAAGATAAGCTGAAAGAATTGATCGCACAATCAGCCCACATCAAGAAGACGCGCGAAGTGTCGGGAGAAGATTTTTCAAAGTCATTCACAAAATAAAACCGGGAGAGAGCAATTGAGTACGAAGATGATTTTAATGGGAATCAGTGACGAGGCCGGTGCTCTGATGAAAATTCAGATCAGAGCCACGCGCGAGCTGGGATGGAAGTACATCGAAGCCCGTTCGGTGGAAGTGCCCGGTTTCCCCAAGGCCAATATCCACGATTTGCCGCAGGAGGCTTTCGATATCGTCGAGAGACAGGTCAAGGATTCGGGAGTCGGCATCTATTGCTTCGGCTCTACGATCGGCAACTGGGCCAAGAAAATTACCCAGCCTTTCGAGCCGACCCTTGAAGAAGTGACGCGGGCGATTGCGCGAATGAACACTCTGGGGACCCGGTATATTCGCGTGATGAGTTTTGCTGTTGAGGCGGGCGCTGAGCAATACGAAGAAGAGCGCTTCAGGAGAATGCGCGAGATTACCCGCAGGTTCCTGGATGCTGGCATCACGCCGCTCCACGAGAACTGCATGAATTACGGAGGAATGAGCCCCACGCACGCGCTGAGGCTCCTGGAAAATGTCCCCGGACTCCGCTGGGTCTATGATACGGGCAATCCCATTTTCAACACCGACCGCAGCAAACCCGAACCGCAGCCCAAGCAGGATGGCTGGGAGTTCTATCAGCAGGTGAAGCCTTTTATCGACCATGTCCATGTGAAGGATGCTTACTGGGATGCGGATAAGAACGAGGCCGTCTACACTTTCCCGGGCGAGGGTCAGGGGTATGTGAAAGAAATTCTGAGCGACCTCAAGAAGAGCGGCTACGATAAGGGCGTCAGCATCGAGCCCCATATTGCCGTCGTGTTCCATGATGCAAGCGTCAGCGCTTCGGCAGAGAAGCAGTACCGCTCTTACGTTGAATATGGAGAGCGTCTCAAAAAACTCATTGAAACAATTTAAGGATTATTGAAGATGAAAAAATGGTTCGTGTTATTGTGTGCGGCCTCCTTCTGGATGTTTGGCCCCGGCGCTGATGCTGCCGAGCTCAAAATCAATTGGAGCGAAGATTTCCATGATGAGGCTTCTCTGGGCCATTGGCAGGGAGGTTCCGCAGCGAAGTGGGTGTCGGGCCTGGAAAAAGGCAACGCGGTTCATTTCAAGAGAGAATCGACCCAGGGCAGCGCGGCCATTCAGTACCAGCTTCCCAAAGAGTTACTGGGGCCGGGCGAGCTCTTTTGCAGCGCATGGATTCGCTGGCAGAATGTCAGCGAAAAGCCCCAGGGCTGGAACGGAGTCAAGTTCATGCTCGTAATGGATTCACCCACCGGTAGGAGCTGGCCCCAGAGGCAGGTGAATTCCGGCAGTTCGGATTGGACGGAGATAAGCTTCATTGCCCCGATAACCCCCGGCGCGACTTCCGTCGTGCTGCACTTGGGCATGGAAGAGGTTTCCGGTGAGGCATGGTTTTCGGATGTGAGAATCGAGAAGCTCCAGTTCGACGTTGTCGCCGATGCAAAACTGCGCCGGCCCGAGATGGAGAAAACTCACCCGCAGGAGCGCCTCCGCGGTGCGATGATTTCGCCCTCCTCCTTCACGGTTGAAGACATGGACGTGCTCCGCTCCTGGGGTGCGAACCTCATGCGCTGGCAGTTGATCTATACCGGCAAGACCCCCACCGATGAGGAGTATGACGCCTGGCTGGATCGGAGTCTGGATAAGCTGGATACCTTCCTGCCCGAGATTGTGAAGAGAGATATGCTGATCGCGCTGGACCTGCATTCGCCTCCCGGCTCCGGTCTGGGCGATAACGGCTACGTCACCAGCGGCGGCGGTATCTGGACCGATCAGCGCTATCAGGATAAATTTGTCCGCATCTGGGAAAAGATTGCCCTCCGCTATAAGGGCAAGCCCGGTATCTGGGGTTTCGACCTCATGAATGAGCCGGTGGATGACGAGTTCACTCGCGGCGTTGCCCGCTGGCATGGTACCGGCAAAGATCAATCGCTGGCCGAGAGAACTGCCCGTGCCGTCAGAGCGATTGACCCCGACCGCACCCTCATTATCGAGCCGAACCACTGGGGCGGCGTGGAGGCCCTGAGCGGATTCCGTCCGCTGACCTTGGGCAACGTGGTCTATAGTCCCCATTTCTATACGCCGCATGTTTTCACCCATCAGGGTTTTGGCGGCCGGCCGGGCACGGTCTCCTACCCGGGCGAGATTGGCGGAGTCCACTGGGATAAAGAGCAGATGCGAAAAGCTCTCCAGCCTGCCGTGGATTTTCAGCAGAAATATAATGTGCCGATTTATGTGGGCGAGTTCTCCGCTATCCGCTGGGCTCCGGGCAACAGCGCCTATAATTACCTCCGGGATTTGACTGATCTCATGGAGGAATATGGCTGGGATTGGAGCTACCATGCGTTCCGTGAATGGGATGGCTGGAGCGTCGAGCACGGCAACTCTGAAAAGGACCGCAACCGGAGCGCGACTCCCACAGACAGGCAGAAATTGCTGATGGAGCATTTCCAGAAAAACTTTAAAAAGTAGTTATGATTATTGAATCTGTAGCTTATCCGCGTGCCGGTCTGGTGGGCAACCCCTCCGACGGCTACCACGGCAAAACGATTTCATTTACGTTCAGTAACTACCGGGCCAGTGTCCTCCTTTATGAAACGCCCGAGCTGGAGATTCTTTCCAATAGCCGTGATGAATCCAAGTTCAAAAACATTGAGGATTTGTCCGACGACGTGCTGCTCAATGGCTATTACGGCGGAATCCGTCTGCTCAAGGCGACCATCAAGGTTTTTCGCGATTACTGCAAAGCCAATGGTGTAAAGCTGGACAGTCGGAATTTTACCCTGCGCTACCAGACCAATATCCCGAGCCGTGTCGGCCTGGCTGGGTCCAGCGCGATTATTACCGCCTGCATGCGCGCTCTGATGAGCTTCTACGGGTTGCGAATTCCCAAGCCGGTTCAGGCTAACCTGATTCTCTCGGTCGAAAACAAAGAGCTTGCGATACCGGCCGGGCTTCAAGACCGCGTCGCGCAGGTTTATCAGGGCCTGGTCTACATGGATTTTGACCGGGAATTCATGGGTTCTCACGGGTATGGGCGTTACGAATATCTGCCCTTGAAAAATCTCCCCCCGGTCTACATTGCCTATCGCGACGAGATGAGCGAGGGAACCGAGGTTTTTCATAACGATATCCGCGGCCGCTACAACCGTGGTGAGCCCGATGTCCTCAATGCGATGCGCTTTTGGGGAGAATTGACCGATAAAGTCAGCGTGGCGATTCGTGACGGCAAAGGCCATGAAGAATTGGGTTTGCTCTTGAATTCCAATTTCGATAAGCGCAAAGAGATTTACCAGATCAGCAAGGGCAATCTGGAAATGGTGGATGCGGCTCGCTCTGTGGGAGCCAGCGCCAAGTTCTGCGGTTCCGGTGGGGCCATTGTCGGCACCTATAAGGATGAGGCGATGTATCAGGAGCTCAGCCGGGTTTTGAGCTCACTCAATATCAGCCTCTTCAAGCCGCAGTTTGTCGAGCCCCTGGATTAAGATAACCGGGGAAAGAGAGTCTTTTAATCAGTAAAACGAATATGAATAAAATCTATCTGTTGAGCGCCGGTTTGTGTTGCGCTCTCCTGGCCGGGTGCGATTCGCTCCCGGAAAAAAAAGGATACATTGGAAATTCTTCTTATGTATCTACGAAACTCCTGAGCTTAACAGGATGGCAGCACCCGAATGTGGTCTCGAACCCTTCAACACAGTTGGAGGGGGATGCCAAGGTTTCTTATGACATGGGGCTTGAGCGCCTCACCAAAGCGCCCTTTGATAAGGATTTCATTCTGGCGGACGTGAACTTCAATCAGAAGCGTTGGTTCACGAATTTCAGTGGCGACATTTCCGGCCGCTTCATCGAAGTGGCATCGGACGTCTCCTCAGCCGATAAACCCTGGCCCGAGGTTCTTCCAGCTCTGCTTGATGAAATCGGCAAGTACCAGAAAGAGGATGGGCATTTTGGCGCACCGGTCGATTGGAGTAAGCCGATCGATTTTGACCCGACGACCGACCAGACGGTGATGATGCCGATTCTCTGGGGCAACGCCCGTCTGCTCCTGGGTCTCACCACGGCGACGATGAAGTTTAATAACCCTGGCGTCAAGGAAGCCGCCATCAAGCTGGGTAATTTCTATGTCAACACCGTTTATCCGCGCTTCTGCGATCCTGCCCGCATGGATGAATACCGTACTGAAGGCCAGTATGCCTCGGCTTATGTGACCTGCGTTTTTGAAGGCATGGAAGGTCTCCTGAATCTTTACCATATCACCGGCGACGAACGCTATCTGGATACGGCCTGCAAGTTTGCCGATTTCCATGAAGCTTTTGACGTCCTGCCCGTGGGCCACTCTCACGGGAGTTTGAGTCAGACCAGTATGTTGGTGCGGCTCTATGAACAGACAGGGAATAAGAAATATTTGGACCGTGCCGTTCAGCGCTGGGATGCAGCCGTCTCGGGCGGGTATGTGAACCCGGCCGGCAGCGTGCTTGAGAAATTCTGGGTCACCGGCTACACGCGCGATGAAGGCTGCTCTGAAGGTGACTGGCTGCGCCTGAACCTGCTTCTCTGGGCCAATACGGGTCAGACCCGCTATTTGGATATGGCCGAGCGTCTCTATTGGAACGGCATCAGGCCCAATCAGTGGAGCACCGGCGGCTTTGGCCATCGCAATATCGGCGTCGATGATGTAGGCCCCTTTGCTTATACGACGTACTCCCAGGAATCGCTCTGGTGCTGCTCCTTCCATGTACCCTGGGCTCTTCACAAAATGCTCTCCTATCTGGCCGTGGGCTCTGATGCGGGAATATGGTACAACTTCCCGATGGCTTTCGAAACGGATGTCGAGGTGGGTGACAATTCCTGGAAACTGAAATCACAGCCGACAGCCAATGCAGCAAACAATCCGGATCTCTTTGCTTACAATCTGGAGATTCAGGGTAAGTCCGGTGCGGCGGTTCCCCCGGTTCACATCCGAGTTCCGGACTGGGCTCAAAATGTAGAGGTTATTGCCTGGACCAGTAATAACGATGTTGCAAAACTGGAAACGGTAGAGCTGAAGTTAATCCCTTCAAAGAGTCCGGGACGCAATATCTACACCGCAGTGCCGAAAAAGAATGTGACGGCAGGTAAGCTCATCTATCACGTGGTTTATACGGCTCATCCGTTTTTGGAAGACCGCAAAATGCAACGGGTCGATCTGGAGAAAGCTCTGGCAAATAAGACACCTCGTCTTGATAGCGTCGTATACCGCAAGGGGCCCTATGTCTACATGAATAAGAGTTCCGGGAAGATTGAGGATATTCCGTTCAATGCGGTCAATGAAAAGATGGCGCCTTATGTCTTCATGGACAATAAAGACGAACCGCATTCTTTCGTGAATAACCTGATTCTGACGACCGAAGAAGCAGCGAAATAAAGAGCTCGCGGAAACTGCGCCTCCGGGGGCCATTGCCGGCCTCTGAAGCGATGTATAGGGGAGCTCAACCGGGTTTTGAGCTTCCTTAATATCAACCTCTCCAAGCTGCGGTTTGTCGAGCCCCCAGATGAGATAATCAGGGTAAGAGAGTCTTTAAATTAGTAAAACGAATATGAATAAAATCTATCTGTTGAGCGCCGGTTTGTGCTGCGCTCTCCTGGCCGGGTGCGATTCGCTTCCGGAAAATAAAGAATACAGTGGAAATTCTTCCTCTGCGGCTCTGACAGTCCTGAGCTCTGCAGAGTGGCAGCGCCCAAATGTGGACCCGACCCCTTCAACGAGTTTGTCGGGAGATGCCAAAATTTCTTATGACATGGGCCTCGAGCGCCTGACCAAACCGCCCTTTGATAAAAATTTCATTCTGGCAGACGTGAACTTCAATCAGAAGCGCTGGTTTACGAATTTCAGTGGCGATATTTCCGGCCGCTTCATCGAAGTGGCCTCGGATGTTTCCACACCCGATAAGCCCTGGCCCGAAGTTCTGCCTGCTCTGCTCGATGAAATAGGCAAGTATCAGAAAGAGGATGGGCACTTCGGAGCCCCGGTCGATTGGAGTAAGCCGATCGATTTTAATCCGACGACCGATCAGACAGTGATGATGCCGATTCTCTGGGGCAACGGCCGCCTGCTTCTGGGGCTCACCTCGGCGACCTTGAAGTTCAACCACCCGGGCGTCAAAGAAGCCGCTATCAAGCTGGGTGATTTCTACGTCAACACCGTCTACCCGCGCTTCTGCGATCCGACGCGCATGAATGAATACCGTACCGAAGGCCAGTACGCCTCGGCTTACGTGACCTGCGTGTACGAAGGGATGGAGGGGTTAATCAATCTTTACCTTGTCACCGGAGACAAACGCTATCTGGATACGGCCTGCAAGTTTGCCGATTTCCATGAAGCCTTTGACGTTCTGCCCATCGGCCACTCTCATGGAAGTTTGGGCCAGACCAGTATGCTGGTGCGGCTCTATGAACAGACCGGGCAGAAGAAATATCTGGACCGCGCCGTTCACCGTTGGGATGAGGCCGTCTCGGGTGGGTATGTGAACCCGGCCGGCAGCGTGCTCGAGAAATTCTGGGTGACTGGTCATAACATGGATGAAGGCTGCTCGGAAGCTGACTGGCTGCGCCTGAACCTGCTTCTCTGGGCCAACACAGGCCAGACCCGTTATTTGGATATGGCCGAGCGTCTCTATTGGAACGGCATCAGGCCCAATCAATGGAACACTGGCGGCTTTGGCCATCGCTATATGGGCGTGGATGATGTAGGCCCCTTCTCGTATATGAAGCCGTGTGCGGAATCGCTCTGGTGCTGCTCCTTCCATGGCCCCTGGGCTCTCCACAAAATGCTCTCCTATCTGGCCGTGGGTTCTGATGCGGGAATATGGTACAATTTCCCGATGTATTTCGAAACGGTTATCGACGTGGGCGGCGACTCCTGGAGCCTGAAATCACGACCGACAGCCAGTGCCTCGAACGATCCGAACCTCTTCGCCTACAATCTGGAGATTCAGAATGAGTCTGGTGCGGTGGTTCCCCCGGTTCACATCCGGGTTCCGGAGTGGGCTCAAAATGTAGAGGTCAGCGCCTGGGCCAGTAACGGCGATTCCACAGAAATGAAAAAGGTCGAGCTCACGTTGATGCCCTCAAAGAATCCGGGACGCAACACTCTCACTGCTTTGACGAAGAAGAAGGTGAAAGCCGGCAAGCTCATCTATCACGTGGTTTATGCGGCACATCCGTTTTTGGAAAACCGCAAAATGCAGCGGGTCGATCTTGAGAAAGCTCTGGCGGATAAGACACCCCGTCTTGACGGAGTCGTGTATCGCAAGGGGCCCTTTGTTTATATGAATAAGAGCTCGGGCAACATCGAGGATATCCCGCTCAACGCGGTTAATGAAAAGATGGCGCCCTTTGTCTTCATGACCAATAAGGACGAACCTCATTCTTTCGTGAATAACCTGATTCTGGTGACCGAAGAAGCAGCGAAATAAAGAGATCGCGGGAATGCGCCTCTAGGAGCCTGCCGGGAGTGAGAGTATCTCCTTGTAAGCTTGCAAGTGACGCAGCGCTATTTGCTCGGGGGAGAATTGAGAGCGTGCAACGCTCCGTGAGTTCTCCCCCTTTTCTTTTAAGTTTTGGGGTGAGCTCAACGCCTGGCGAAGCGCATCACGGAAATCTTCCTCGTTCTGGCTCTCGAAAAGCCAGCCTGTCTCCCCGTGCCGGATGAGGTCGGGAATGCCTCCGATTCTTGAACCGATGACGGGCACGCCTGAGGCCATCGCTTCCAGAACCACCATCGGGCAGTTGTCCTCGAGAGACGGGGTCAGAATGAGCGAGCTTTGAGCGTAAACTTCCGGCAGTTTCGAGCGCGGGATATGGCCGTGGAACCGTATCCAGGAGCCGTGAGTGCTCAAGAGAGAATAAAACTCCTGTGCATAGGGGGTACCCTCGGCGGGTGCACCGTATAAATTCAAGGTGAATTGGAATTCCTTTTGCAGGGGAGCCAGTGCCCGGATAAGCCAGTTCTGGTTTTTATGATGGCAGAGAGTCCCGAGGCATGCCAGCTGCGGAGGGTCTTCTTCCGAATTGGCTAAAACAGGTGTCACCCCGAAGAATCGCTCCTCCACCGCATTGGGAATGACCCAGGTGCGTTTGCAGAGCGGTCTGACTTTCTCCTGAGTGTAGCGGCTCAGAGCGATGACTCCTCCGGTTTTGGGCAGAGTGCGGGCTTCGAGCCGTGCCGCAATCCAGTAGAAGGAGAAAGGTCTGGCCTTGTTCACCTGCGCCACCGAGCGCATGTTGCCGTGAATGGTCACCACGTTGGGGAAACCCGATTTCACCGCTGCCAGGGCGCAGTAGCGCTCAGTTCCCTGACCGTGGACGATATCCGGATGGATGGACCGGAGCCGTGAGCGAATCGCCCGGGTGCAGCCGCTGTAGAGACTCTTGAGGTAGCCCCAGGAGCCCACCGGCAACTGGTGGTAAGTGATGCGGTCATTGTAGATTCGCTCTGGTGCAGCGGAAGGCTGTTTGGAGCAGGATAAAACATGAATTTCGCAGTTGGGGTCTTTTTCCGCCAGCCGTGCGAAGCCGCTCAGGAGCGCATCGGGTGCCGGGCCGAAGAGAGGCGAGGGGAGTTCGTAGCGCCGGAATTCATCCCGGTCATCGGGTATCAGGAAAGCGATTTTCACGGGATTGAGAGGGGGCTATTCGGGCTAAAAAGAGGCTGCGCGGATGGGAGCGAAATCGGAGTGGTCTCTCGTCTTTCCTCGCATCCGCGCAGTCGGCCTCTATTCATGGCTCTTACTCGGCAGAGCCGGATTTCCGATTGGTTTTGATCGGTTTCTCCGAGTCGGGCGAATCATCCTTTTCTTCCACGACAGGAGCGTTCTCGATATTGGATTGATGGTTTTTCAAGAGCTTTTCCGCAGAACCTTGATAGAAAATGAGGCTCTCTTTATCCACACCGACCTTGACCCGTTCTCCGGGGCGGATATGGCCGCGGAGTATCTCTTCGGCCAGAGGGTCCTGCACCATCTGTTCCACGGTGCGGCGCATCGGCCGTGCTCCGTAGACCGGATCATAACCCTTCTTGATCAGGAGATCGCGGGCGGATTCTTCGAGCTCAAGCTCAATATCCTTGTGGCGCAAACGAGAGGAGAGCTTGCTCATCTCCAGATCAAGCACTTTGACCAGGTCTTCCTTGTTGAGCGGACGGAAGACCAAAATTTCATCAAGGCGGTTGAGGAACTCCGGACGGAAAGTCTTCTTGGCTTCCTCCAGGAGTTGCGCTTTCAGGCGCTCGGTATCCGCCTCCTCGTTCGCGTTTCCGAAGCCGATATTGACCTTCCTCGTCGCCTCGGCCCCCACGTTGGAGGTGAGCAGAATAATCGTATTGCGGAAATCTATTACCCGGCCCATGCTGTCAGTGAGCTTACCCTCTTCAAGTATCTGAAGGAGGATATTCCAGACATCGGGGTGGGCCTTCTCGATTTCGTCAAAAAGCACAACGCTATAGGGTCTGCGGCGGACTTTCTCGGTCAATTGACCTCCTTCGTCATAGCCGACATAACCCGGAGGCGAGCCGACCAGCCGCGAAACCGTAAACTTCTCCATGTACTCGCTCATATCAAGCTGAATGAGCGCCTTGGCGTCACCGAACATCGATTCTGCCAGCACGTGGCTGAGCAGCGTCTTACCCACGCCGGTGGGACCCAGAAGCATGAAAACGCCGATCGGGCGCTTGGGATCCTTGAGGTCGGCACGGGAGCGGCGCAGCGCCTTGCTGATGGAGCTGACGGCGGCCTGTTGGCCGATTACCCTGGCCGAAAGCTCTTTTTCCATTGAGAGCAGCCGCTTGAGCTCATCTTTTTCCATTCCCCTCAGGGGAACACCGGTCCACTTGGAGACGACTTGTGTTACCTCGGGTTCATCGACGATGACCTTCTTTTCATCAATGGTCGTGCGCCATTGACGGCGGGCTTTCTCCAGAGAATCGGCCTCCTGGCGCTCGGTATCCCGGAAAAGTGCCGCATCTTCGAACCGCTGTTCGGCGATGGCTTTCTCCTTTTTCTCGCGGGCGCTTTCGATTCCCTTCTCCATTTCCTTGAATTCCGGAGGGATTACCTCAGCGGCCATTCTGCAATAGGAGCCGGCTTCATCAATGACGTCGATCGCCTTATCGGGCAGGAAGCGCGAAGTGATATATCGATCCGACAGGCGGACGGCTGCATGGATAGCGGCGTCGGTAATATTGGCGCGGTGATGCTCCTCGTACTTGGAGCGGATGCCGCGCAGAATGTCGATCGTTTCCTCCAGCGTGGGAGGCTCGACTTTGACGCTCTGGAAACGGCGCTCCAGGGCGGCATCTTTTTCAATAAATTTGCGATATTCTTCCATGGTGGTCGCGCCGACACACTGGAATTCTCCCCGGCTCAAGGCCGGCTTGATGATATTGGCCACATCCATGGCGCCCTCAGCCGAACCGGCGCCGACGATGGTATGAAGCTCGTCAATAAAGATAATGATGTTGCGGGCCTGGCGGATTTCGTCCATGAGCGCTTTAATACGCTCCTCGAATTGCCCGCGGTACTTTGTGCCGGCGACCATACGGGGGAGGTCCAGACCGACTATTTTCTTTTCGCGGAGAATTTCCGGCACATCGCCCGAGGCGATCTTCTGTGCCAGACCTTCCACGATGGCCGTCTTGCCTACGCCGGCTTCTCCCAGAAGAACCGGGTTATTCTTCGTGCGGCGGCAGAGAATCTGCATGACGCGTTGAATCTCATCCGCGCGGCCGATCACCGGGTCCAGGAGCTTGTTGGCAGCCATTTCGGTCAAGTCCCTTCCGAAAGTTTTGAGTGCCGATGGAGGCGGTCCCTTCTTGGTGGGTGCTTCTCCGGGCTCGGCATCCTGTATCAATTCCTCCAGACTGGCCGTATCATCCTCTCCCTGACCGGGGTTGCCCAGAGTCTTCCAGACTTCCTGGCGGGCTTTCTCCAGATCCACATTGAGATTCTTGAGGGCATTGGCGCCTTCTCCTTCGCCTTCTTTGAGCAGACCCAGGAGGAGGTGTTCGGTGCCAATATAGTCGTGGCCAAGGCGTCTGGCTTCATGAGCGGAGAGCGCCAAAACTTTCTTCACCCGTGCGGTGAAAGGCAAACTCTCACTCGGTTTCGTCGTGGTGCCTTTGCCTACGGCTTTCTCGACCTCTTTGCGCAGAAGCTGCAGGTTGACTCCCAGTTTATTGAGCACCATTACGGCGACTCCTTCGCCGAGCAGAATCAGGCCCAGGAGGAGATGTTCGGTGCCGATATAATTATGTCCCAGGCGAAGAGCCTCGGCGTGAGCCAGCTTGAGAGCCTGCTCCGCACGCTGTGTGAAGTTGTTGATGTTGTCGTCTGATGGCATATTCTTCTTAAAATATGTAGGGCATTATTTACCCTTTTTTTTACGCAGGACTGGAACCTCCGGTTGCAGGGAGCGCCTCCCGTACCCTGCGGTTTGCCTCAGCCCTAGCTTTCCAGGGGCTTGAGTTTGACCTTTTGAGGGGCCTTCAATTTCAAAATCTTCTTTCGGAGAATCTCCGCGCGGGCTCTGTCACGCTGCGGCGCGTCCATGTTCTCCTTTGCCGCAAGCTGCAAGTGCCCCCTCTGAGTGATGAGGAAGAGTTCCTCCAGGTCACTGCGTTTTCCTTTGGGGAACATCCCCAGGTCGATGCCCAGGCGGATGAAAGAGAGCAGATTCAGCGTTTCTCTTGTTTCGATCGTGTAGCAGTTGGAGAGAATGCCCCAGGCTCTCCCGATGTGGTTCAGGAGCGTAATCTGATCCTTCTCTTCCAGGAGCGTCTGGCGGGCGTTCTCTTCGTTTTTCACCACCTGCCGGATGACTTTCTCCAGACGGATGACGATATCTTCCTCGGTTTCTCCCAGAGTCATCTGGTTGGAAGCCTGGAAGAGGTTGCCCAATGCATCAGTCCCTTCTCCGTAGATTCCCCGCACGGCCAATCCCAGCTTGCTGACCGCTCCGACGATCTGGCTGATCTGATCCGTCAGGGCCAATCCCGGCAGGTGGAGCATCGCGCTCACCCGGATGCCAGTGCCCAGGTTAGTAGGGCAGGCCGTCAGGTATCCATATTCGGGATGGAATGCGTAGGGAATCTTTTTCTCCAACTCTGAATCGAGATGGTCGATCCGCTCCCATACCTTTCGGATTTGAAAACCGGGCAGAATCGCCTGCATTCGGAGGTGATCTTCCTCATTGATCATCACCGAGATATTCTCTTCCTTATTGATAGCCAGTCCGCTGCCGACACCGCGTGCTGTATGCTCCCGGCTGATGAGATGCCGCTCCATGAGCGCCAGCTTATCGTTGTTGCTCAGGTTATCCATGCTCTCCAGGAGACAGGATTTCATCGGAGCCAGGCTTACGACAGCATCGCTGATCCGCTTGAGGATTTGAAGGCGCTCGGGTTTCTTAGCCCAAGCCGGAAAAGAGGAGTCGCAAAGGTTCCGGGCGAGCCTTGCACGGCTGCTCAGCACGATCACGTCCTCGGGGCCGCGGCGGGCGGCATATTCCGACGAAGGTATAAGAAACTCTGAGAGTGTCATCATTTATCTTTTTCTTCGGATTGCGAAAGCTTCTCCAATTGTGCTTTCAGCTCTTTAATCTCATCGCGTATCCTGGCCGCATACTCATAGTTTTCCACCTCAATGGCCTCCTCGAGTACTCCCTCTTTGGATTTCAAGAGGCCCTGCAGGAGCTTGAGTTCTTCCTGAGCGGTGTTTTGAGTCTGCTCAGTCTTGGCAACTTCGGCTTCTTTGGCTGAGGTTGTTTTTTTCTTCGAGGTAGACCGTGCCCGCTTGCGAACAGGCGGCTTATCGGCATCGGCCGGCTTCTCAGCTTCGGGCATTGGAGGCCCATCCAGGGGCATATGCTGAGGGTGCTTGCCTACATGCCTCGTACCCCGATGCATCGTTTTGAGCGCTTTTTCAAGCCCTTTCTCAAAAGTGATGTAGCAGGAAGGGCAGCCAACCCGCCCGGTCTTGGACATATCCAGCTCGGTATATCCGCAAACCGGGCAGCGAAGGCTCGGTTGCCTCACGGCAACCTGTGTAGCCGGTTCTTCGGGTCCGAAAACACCGGAGAACTTTTTCAGAATTTCAATCATTGAAAAGCCAGCCGGGTCGTCTACGCCGCATTGCTCGGCACAGTCCGAACAGAGGTCCAGTTTCTTGGATTTTCCGCCCACCACTTGAGTCAAGTGGACTGTCGCTTCGGCTTTGTTACACATCTGGCAAATCATAGATTTTTCATCCTTTCCGGAGAGTTATCTCCTTACTCAAATATAGCCGTTCCCGAGCGTTTCGTCAAATCGTGGAAGAGGCCCAAAAGCTTTTTGAAAACGGGTCCCGGTGTCCCTTCTCCGATCTGGCGTCCATCTACTTTTGTGACCGGAATGAGCTCAGCGGCGCTACCGGTGAGGAAACATTCGTCGGCGTTGTAGACGTCATAGCGGGTCACATCCGGCTCGCTAATTTCCATTCCCGCCTCTCTGGCCAAGTCCAGCACCGTCCCGCGGGTGATCCCGTAGAGGGCACCGGCCGAGAGCGGAGGGGTGAAGAGCTGATTGCGTTTGACGAGGAAGATGTTATCTCCCGTACACTCAGCTACATAACCCTGGCTGTTGAGCATGATGGCTTCCTGTACGCCTGCATTGCTGGCCTCGATTTTCGCCAGAATGTTATTGAGATAGTTTAAGGATTTAATCGCCGGATTGATCGCATTATGGTGATTGCGGGTCGTCGGAACCGTAATGATGCTCATTCCCTTCGTGTAGAGTTCTTCGGGGTAGAGCTGAATCGTGCTGGCAATGATGATGACCTGCGGTTTCTTACAGCGGTCAGGTGCAAGCCCCAGCGTTCCTTCTCCGCGGGTGACTACCAGGCGGATATATCCATCTCCCAAATTATTGGCCTTACAAGTCTCCACGACGGCACGGATCATCTCTTCTTGTGTCATGGGGATATTCAGAGCAATCGCTTTGGCGGAGTAGTAGAGCCTCTCTACATGCTCGACCAGCTTGAAAACGCGGCCGTTGTACATGCGGATTCCTTCGAAAATACCGTCGCCATAAAGCAAACCATGATCAAAAACTGAGATTTTAGCATCAGCTTCGCTAAAAAAACTTCCGTTAATGTAAATTTTCATAAACTATTCTATTACGCCCCGGGGATAGGCATGACAGGAGGGGTCCGTGCCCGTGCTCCGACCATGGCCGACACCGTCCAGGCGATACATGCTAACACCCTGCAATTCAAATGACCAGTACAAACATCGCGCTTTGCCCCCGAGGCTTTGTGACTATCCGAAAGTATCTCCCGGTTTTCCGAGGGCGCAGAGAAGCGGAAAAAGGTCTTTTACCCAAGCCTCCGCTTGTTTATTGGAGGCTGGGGGGGTAGAATGGAGGCGATGAAGGGAAATAAGGATTGGGTTACGGTGAAGGTGGAGGACATCATCCCGGTGAATAAGGGGATGGCGGTTTTCCTTCAGGCCGGCGAGAAGCTTTTTGTGATACAAGTGGATATGGGGATGGGAATTGCGATGGGCCTGAGCCTGATGGGCAAAAAGAACGAGCGCCCGCTGACCCATGACCTCATGGCATCCCTTTTCGTGGGTTTCGGCATTGAGATGATGCACTGCGTCATTGTCGATATGCGCGAAGAAACCTATCATGCACGGCTGAATCTTTTACAGGAAAACGAACTGGGTAAGAAAATAGTCGAACTGGATGCGCGCCCGAGCGATTGCCTCGTCCTGACGATTATGCACCAGAAACCGATTTATATCTTGCCAGAACTGCTGGAGGTTTTAGAGGATGTTCGTCCTCTTTACGAGGAATTGAAGCGTCAACGCGATGATGACAAAGACTGATCAACTGGCAGAGTCACCTCTGGTTTTTATCTATGGTGAAGATGAGTACTCCGTAAAAGAACTGAGTCAGGAGCTCTTCGACAACTGGAGAACCCGCTTCGGAGAAACCGACGCGGAAGTGATTGAAGCGGGCGCATCCAATTCCCAGGATGCTCTGAAAGCGCTGGATCGGATGGAAGGCGCCCTGCAAACTCTTCCCTTTTTCGGTGGCGCTAAGCTGGTCTGGCTCAAGAATTGTTCTTTCCTCGGTGAAGATCGGGTTTCCGGCGGTGCGGATGTGACCCAACGACTGGCCGGAGTGGCCGAGATGCTCAAGGGTTTCCAATGGACCGGGGTGCGGCTGCTCATCAGTGCCGGCAAAGTCGATACGCGGCGCGTCTTTTTCAAGGCGCTGAGCAAAATTGCCGCTCTTCAGGAGTTCAAAGCCATTTCGATCAAAGACCGCGGCTGGGAGCGCCAGGTGGAGCAGTGGATCCTCAGGGAAGTCAAAGAGAGAGGCAAAAAAATCGAACCCCGTGCCCTCAATACTCTGGTCCTCTTCGTAGGACCGAACCTGAGGCAAATGGATAGCGAGCTCGAAAAACTCGGTCTCTATATCGGGGACCGTGCTTCTATCACCGAAGAAGATGTCCTGGCGCTCGTCCCTCAGAATAAACAATCCAAAAGCTTTGCCCTGGCCGATGCCATCGGAGAGAGAAACCTCGCCCGGACCATACACCATTTGGATAACGACCTGGCGGAGGTGAAGACGAATTCTTCGGCCAGCGAGCTGGGGATTCTCTACGGCATTATTTCCAAGGTTCGGCTGATGTTGATTTTGCGCGGGCTTGCAGATCAAGGTTACGCCCGGAGCCGAGGCCGCGACGTGCAGTTCGACCTGCCGCCGGGTTTCCTGCCCGAAGACAAAAAGTTCAACCCCACTATGATGAATTCCTTCATGGTTTCCAAAGCCTATGAACATGCGATGAACTACTCGCTCGGGGAACTGGTCCGGGCGATGGAAAAGCTTTTCGAATGCAATCGCGCTCTGGTTTACAGCGGTGGAGATTCCACCCTGGCTCTCCAGCAGGCGCTGGTGGGGATTGTCAGCAAAAATCAGTAAAGAAGAGAATCGAAGAGACAGTGAACCCCCACTTCAAAGAATTGCTGGCCGCGGCCGATGCTCCTGAGAGAATGGAGCTCTTCTATCGCAGAATGGAGGAGGCCGATCCGGTTGTCGCTCATACCCTCGAAGGGATGACGCAAAGGCAGGTTGAGCTGCTTTGGCGGGTGGTGAACAATTCGACTTATCTCACGACGGTGCTGGAGAATCATCCCGTTTGGCTCAAATCGGATGGAGAATCGCATAAAAATCTCTTCGATGAAGAAGAACTCTCCGCCCCAATAACTCTCACCGAATTACGCCAGGATTTGGGCGATCAATTGTTGGACGAAGTAGCCAATCGTGATTTTGAAGCCACGGGCAGGATATTGCACCAATTTAAAACCCGGCATCTCTTCAGAATCGCTGCCCGTGATCTCAACAGGCTTGGGACCACGAACCTGATTCTCCTGGAGCTTTCCAACCTGGCCGATGTCTGCCTTCAGGCGGCCTTCCGGCTGGCCTGGCTCTATTTGACCGAGAAGTTCGGTGCTCCTTACTGCAAGGATGAAAGAGGCCGCTGGGTCGATGCCGGTTTCAGTGTGATTGGTCTGGGTAAACTCGGTGGACAGGAGCTCAATTACAGTTCGGATGTCGATCTCATTTTCGTTTACTCCGGCGACGGCTATGTTTTCAAAGAGACACCCCAGCCCGGAGACGTGCCCAGGGGACCTCTCAATAATCAGCAGTTTTTCACCCGGCTGGCCGAGGCCATTGTGGATCAGGTGAGCCGGAATACGAGCGAGGGAATGCTCTATCGGGTCGACCTGCGTTTGCGTCCCGAGGGCCAGGGCGGCTCATTGGTGCGCTCGCTCCATAGCTACGAGAATTACTATTCGCAGTGGGGCCGTACCTGGGAGCGGATGATGCTCATTAAAGCCCGGTATGTCGCCGGTTCATCGGACCTTGGGGCGGAATTCATCGAGATGATTCATCCCTTCTGCTATCCCCGCTATGTCAGTGTGCAGGTGCCCGAGGAAGTGGCCGCGATCAAAGAGCGGATAGAAAAAGAGGTGATTCGCTCCGGAGAACTCCACCGCAATGTGAAACTGGGCTGGGGCGGAATCCGGGAAATCGAGTTCGTGGTCCAGACGATTCAGGTGCTCGATGCGGGCAAAATGCCTTATCTGCAAGGAGGCCAGACGCTGCGGATGCTCGACAAGCTGGCCACTTATGATCGCCTGGATTCGGAAGACTCTCTGATTTTGAAGCAGGCCTACTGCTTCTATCGCGATGTGGAGCATCGCCTCCAGATGGAGGAGAACCAGCAGACCCATACGATTCCGCTGAGCCCGGCAAGGCGGCTTCGGCTGGCACGGCTGATGGACTGCGAGACTCCGGAAGAATTCGATGCACAGTGCGGGCGCCTTCAGAAAGAGGTGAGGCGGGTTTTTGAAGAGGTCATCCACAGGAAAAGCGATTCGCCCGATGAGGAGCTCGCTCTGCCCTCGGATTTCGAAGATAAAGAAGAGGAGTGGAATAATTTTCTCTCCCGCATCGGATTTAAAACACCCGATACCGCCTACAAACTCGTTAAAATTTTCGTCTGCGGCCCGGGCTACGTGCATGTCTCCGGCAGGACTCTGGAACTGGGCTGGAAACTCCTTCCGCGTCTTATCCGTCTGTGCCCCTCGGAGCATCGGCTCCGGTTTTCGGGCGAGCAGCAGTGCTTCAAAGCCAATCTGAGAACTCTCTCGGACCCCGACCGTGTACTGGCGCGCCTGGATAGTTTTATCCAGAACTACGGCGGACGCCAGGGCCTCTTCGAAACCTGGTTTTCTTCACCCTTCACCTTTGATCTCCTGCTTCTGCTTTTTGACCGCTCTGAGTACCTCGCCGAAGTCGCCATCAAGACTCCGGGCCTGGTCGATGAGATCATGGAAGGCGAACAGCTCCGGCGCTTCAAGGAGTCGCGCGAGATGCTCCGGGACCTCATGTATGGGCTCGAAGACGAAGACCAGCATGGATGGATTCGTCGCTATCACCGTGTGGAGCTAATGCGCATCGCGATGCGTGATCTCTTCGGAATGAGCGATTTCTCCCGGAACCAGGCCGAGATCAATTGCCTGGGCGAGGCCTGCGTGCAATATGCCTTGCGGGTGGTGATGAAAAAGTTCCGCCTCAAGAAGTCTCCCTTTGCCATCATCGGCATGGGTAAACTCGGAGGCCGCGAGCTGACCTATGGCAGCGACCTGGATATTCTCTTTGTCTGTACCCCGCGTTGGAAAGGGGAGAGCAAAGTGCAGAAGATGGCCTTCATGCTCATCGACCTCCTCTCGGCCAAGACGTCTCTGGGCAGTGTTTACAAGACCGATTCGCGCCTGCGTCCCGATGGCGAAAAAGGCGCCCTGGTGAGCACTCTCGTTCGCTATGAGCGCTACTACCGCTACCGGGCGCAGCTCTGGGAAATCCAGTGCCTGACGCGTGCCCGGGTGATCTGCGGGGATACCGAGACCGGTTTTCAATTTATGGATATGGCCCGCGACATGACCAATTTTTCCATTCCCCGCCGGAATCTGGAAGCCTACTCCGAGGATTGGAAGGAGAAGATTCTGAATATGCGTTTGAAGGTCGAGAAGGAACGCACCCCCTATGGCAAGGACCACCTGGCTTTCAAGACCGGCGCCGGCGGCCTCATGGATGTGGAGTTCCTGGTGCAGATGCTCAATATGGAGTTTGGGTGGTTCCAGCCCAATACCCGCAAAGCGCTGCGGCTGGCGGCCAGTCAGGACCTCCTCTCTGAAGAAGATACAGCCATCCTCATCGAAAACTTCGATAAGCTGATGACTCTGGAAAAAGTGCTCCGCCGCTGGAGCTATGAAGGCGAATCGGTCTTGCCCGATACGGATGCGCCTCTACTTCGCGTCGCCATCCGTTGCGGCTTTGACGGGATCGAATCCTTCATGAGTGCGCTCTCCAAGTGGCGCAATTCGATCCGGGAGGTCTATCTTCGCCTGTCGGGCAGCCCCGAAGATAATGAAAAAGCGTCTATCCTTTAGAGATAGACGCCTGAAAAATACGTTCACAATTTCAATTTACTTCTTCTTAGCTGGAAGGATCGCATCCTTGGCGGCTTTGGCAAATCTGAATTTGAGGACTTTGCGGGCTGGCACTTTGACCGGTTCACCTGTTTGAGGATTACGGCAAGTGCGGGCGCTCCGATTATTTACTACAATCTTTCCAATCCCGGGCAGAGTGAAGCCGTTCTTGGCGTTCTTGTATGTGAGCGACGTGATTATTTCGAGAACCTCTGCGATTTTTTTCTTCGGCAGTTCGGTTTTCTCCGAAATGGTCGCTATGATCTGAGTTTTAGTCAGAACCTGACTTTTGGTTGCTACTGCTTTAGCCATATCTGTTTCAATTAGTTTTAACGCGAACGTTGACTTCTTTTACTAACTATGGAAATTTTTTCAAGAGAAATCTTCAAAAATCGCGGGATTTCTCCGGTTTTAGGCCGGAAACCGCCCTCTCTCCCCGAAAATGGCCGTTCCCACGCGTATTATTGTCGATCCTTCTTCAATGGCAACTTCGAAGTCCGAGCTCATTCCCATGCTCAAAACAGGCAGCGGCGCCTGCAAAATATCTTCACATTTTTTTCTGAGATCCGCCAGATTCCGGAAGTGCGCGCGGGCCTTTTCCGGCTGAGGAGTCCAGGGCGGAATGGCCATGAGTCCGTGAATTTCCAGGCGGCTCAGATCGTTTAGTTTCAGCAAATCTCCCGGGAGTGTCTCGGACGAGTAACCGAACTTGGAGGCTTCCCCGGCGACGTTTACCTCCAGAAGAATCGGCAGCGAAGAGCCTCTTTTTTCGGCGGCCTTATTGATCTGCTCGGCCAGCGACCATGAATCCACGCTCTGAATCATCTCAAAAAGTCCCACCGCATCCCGGCATTTATTGGACTGAAGATGCCCGATCAGGTGCCAGTGCAGGGACGATGGGCATTGCGGGATTTTGAGCTTAGCTTCCTGAACTCGGTTTTCCCCGAAAAACTGCAAGCCTGCCTCAGCCGCCTCGCGCACAGCCTTCCAGGGATGAAATTTGCTGACGGCCACCAGCGTCACCTCCGACGGATTGCGTCCACTGCGTTCGCAGGCCTGCTCTATCTGCTTTTGAATTGTCCGGATATTGGATTCAATACTCATTTGGAGTGCGGGACCTCGCTCTCTTTTTTAGCTGCCCGGTTTGAGTGCCGGGATCGTTTTCAAATCTTCAGGCAGATCTTTCGGGTCAAACGTCTCCACCTCCATCTTCAGCAAACTGATCAGAGCCACTCCCGGCTGGAAGTTGCCCTGGGAGCGGTCCACCAGCATTCCCACCGCCTGAACCACACCGCCCTTATCGTGCACGATATCCAGCGTTTCCTGAACCCGGCCGCCGCGGGTGATGACATCCTCAACAACCAGCATCTTTTCCCCCGGAGTGATTTTGAAGCCGCGCCTCAAGACCAGCTGGCCTGCCTCTTTTTCGACAAAGATAAAGCGGCAGCCCAGTTGGCGAGCCACTTCCTGGCCGATCACCAGTCCGCCCATGGCCGGTGCGATTACCGTGCGAACCTCCAGGTGGCGAAGTTTCTCCACCAGAGCGGCAGCCAGTTTTTCGACAATCGGCATCTCCTGAAGCGCCAGCGCGCATTGGAAATACTGCCGGCTGTGAAGACCGCTCCTCAAAATGAAATGTCCCTCCAGCAACGCCTTGGTTTGTCTGAAAATATCTAACGTTTCCTCGTTCGTCATGGGCGCCATTATGCCACCAACTTTAAATGGATACCAAGAAAAAGGAGGCTGAAAAACAGGGAAAAAAGCCGGTTTTAAAGCCCGGGTGGGAAGCAGCGAACCTGGTGCCCGGGGAGCGTCGGATGTGCCCGGAGACGCGGTGCCCCCAAAGCGCAACCGCCGTGGCGCTCGGTGCAGCGAGGGTGAAAGCGGCAGCCCTCCGGCATGGCGTGCAGAGGAGGAACTTGCCCCTCGATGGAAGAGAGCCTCAGGCACTGCGAATCCAGCCGGGGAACCGAGGCCAGGAGCGCGCGTGTGTAGGGATGCGCCGGCGTTTTCAGAACTTGCCCGACCGGGCCGCTCTCTACCAACTGTCCGGCGTACATAACGGCAACCTGATCGGCCATCTGGGAGACAATCCCCAGATTGTGCGTGATTAAGAGAATGCTCATCTTGTGAGCGGTGCGCAGCTCGCTCAGGAGCTGCAGAATTTGCGCCTGAATGGTCACATCCAGTGCGGTCGTCGGTTCATCGGCGACGAGCAGCCGGGGCCGGCTGGCCAGGGCCATGGCGATCACGGCCCGCTGTTTCATCCCGCCCGAGAGCTGATGCGGGTATTCATCAACCCGGAGCTCTGCGGAGGGAATGCCGACATCCTTCAACGCTTCGATACACTCCCGGCGGCAGGCCCGTTCCGGCTGGTGAAGTGCCAGGGACTCGAGAATCTGCGCGCCAATCGTGAGGGTAGGGTTCAAAGCCAGTGAAGGATCCTGGAAAATATAGCTGACCACTTTCCCCCGGATTTGCCGCAGCTCGCGGCGCGAAAGCGTCAGGGTGTTTTGCCCCTCCAGAAGAATGCGTCCTCCCAGGTAGCGGACGGACGGTATCAGCCGCGCGATGCTCTGGGCGGTGACGCTTTTGCCGCAGCCGCTTTCCCCAACCAGCGAAACGATCTGCCCCTCTTCCACCGTGAGCGAGAGGTCATCGACCGCGCGCAGGAGTCCCTCTTCGGTCTGGAAACCGAGTGAGAGATTTTCAATCTGAAGCACGGGGGAGCTCACGGCTGCTTTAAAAAAGGGCACTTACTTGAAAGAGGCCATGCAGGCTTTGAAGAGTCCCGCATGACCTCTGAATTAATTGTCCCGAAAAAACAGGATGACTAGATCTTCACCCAGGTGTTTTTCTTGCTGCCTTTGTACATGGCTTCCATCACGGCGACGCGGTCGGCTGCCTCTGTGGGCTTGACCAGCGGTTCATCTTTGCCCTGAACGGCGTTGATGAACTGGTGAATGGGTACCACCGGGGATTTGGGCAGCTTCTTCCAGGGCTCGCGTCCGTCGGCGCCTTCCACCTTCTTGGAGCGGAAGTAGAGGTCGCCCCTGTCGATGATGGCGTGACCCTCGGTGCCGGAGATTATGAGCGTGACCGGGCATTCGATATCCACCCAGCCGGCAGTAAGCGTAGCGCTGACTCCGCTCTTGAAGCGAATGAGGCCCTGGCCCATTTCGTCGGTATCTTCATAGTTGCCGACAGCCACCTGAATATCAGCCGTGGCTTTTTCCACACCGCCGAAAATCCACATGAGAATATCGAGCATGTGCGTTCCCAGATCGCCAAAACCGCCGCAACCCGATTGTTTGACGTCGGCCATCCAGCGCCAGTCGGTATCAAACCAATGTCCCAGCGAGCCGCTGTGGCAATTCCATGCGCTTGCACGGGTGATCTTGCCGAAAGCTCCGTTGGCTACCTGTTCGCGCAGGAAGAGGTGCTTGGGATCGGTCCTCATGAAGTAACCGGTCGTGAAGAGTACGCCTGCCTTATTGAGCGCATCGGCCATGGCGTAGCTGTCCTTGGCGGAGATACCCAGCGGCTTCTCGATGAAGGCATGCTTCTTGGCCTTGGCTGCGCCTTCCACTAACGGACGATGCAGATTGGTTTCAGAGCAGATCACTACGGCCTGAACTTCCGGGTCATTCCAGATTTTCTCCGGGCTATCGCTGAGAGCTTCGCAGGAATGGAACTTCGCCCATTTTTCGGCCCGTTCATTCTTATGATCGAAGCAATACTTTACTTTAACATCCTCGCGTTCCTTCATCTTGTTCATGAAGTCGGGGGTGTGAATATGCGCGCAGCCGACGAATGCGATCGTGGTCTTCGCGGTTTCCTGGGCATTTACCATGATCGAGGGCATCATGGCAGCAGCCGCACCGATAACAGCCGTCGATTTGACGAAATCACGGCGGGATAATTGATTTTTCATTGTGTTTGATTCGAAAAAAATTAGGTTAAATTCAAGACATCCTGCATCGTGTAGATGCCCGGTTTCTTGCCGGAGCACCAGAGGGCAGCCCTCAGGGCGCCTCGGGCGAAAGTTTCGCGGCTGGAGGCTTTGTGCGTCAGTTCCACGCGTTCTCCGTCGGCGGCAAAAATGACCGTGTGGTCTCCCACAACGTCGCCGCCTCGCAGGGAGTGCATCCCGATTTCTTCGGCTGTGCGCTCGCCTACCAGGCCTTCGCGGCCGTGGCGTACCACTTCTTCGTACTGCTTCTTGCGAGCCTCCGCGAGAATCCGTCCCAGGGTATCGGCCGTTCCGCTGGGAGCGTCCTTCTTATGCCGATGGTGCATCTCGACCACTTCGATATCGAAAGGGGTTCCCAGAATTTCAGCCGCTTTGCGGGCCAGCCAGAAAAGGGTGTTGACTCCCGTCGAGTAATTGGAAGCCCAGACAACGGGGATATTTTCTACGGTGTCCCCGATCGCTTTTTTCTCTTCGGGCGTGTGGCCGGTCGTGCCGATGACTAACGGCTTGCCGAGGCTCGAGCAGAGCTTGGCTACCGGCAGCGTCGTCTCGTGAAAACTGAAATCAATAACCACATCGGCGCTCCCGACCGCCTGGGCCAGGTCATCGCCCTGATCGGCTGTTGCCGCCACGACGAGCTCCGGTATTTCGGCCGCGCAGTTAATCAGCATTTTGCCCATGCGCCCCTTGGAGCCGATGATTGCGATTTTTAACATGGCTGGAGCTCCTACTGTTTTGCTTTGGTAATCAGGTTCAGTGCCTCAAGCGTCTGTTTCACCACTGCGCAGCTCTTATCTGAGAGATGATAGAGCGGCATGCGGACTTCCTCAGTGCATTTGCCCATCATGGACAGCGCCGTTTTCACTGGAACCGGGTTGGTCTCCACGAAGAGGGCTTTAAAGAGCGAATAATATTTCTGGTGAATCCGGAGCGCCTCGGCCGTATTGCCTGCTGCAAAAGCACGCACCATCGCGCTGACCTCTGCAGGAATAACGTTGGAGGCCACGCTGATCACACCCTGGGCGCCCACCGCCATGAAGGAGAGGGTGAGGGGATCATCGCCGCTCAGAATGGTGAAGCCCGGCACCTTGACCGCATTCATCAACTGGCTGACACGGTCCGAATTCCCGCCGGCTTCTTTAATCGAAACGATATTGGGATTGGCCTCGGCCAGACGCCGCACCGTCTCTACCCCGATTTCAATACCGCATCGGCCCGGGATGCTGTAGAGAATCAGCGGGATTTTGACGCTTCGGGCAATCTGTGAAAAGTGCTCAAAAAGCCCATCCTGAGAGGGCTTGTTGTAGTAGGGAGCGACCAATAGAGAGGCATCGGCCCCCAGTTTTTCAGCGGACTGGGTGAGGTGGACCGCCTCTACCGTGCTGTTGGCGCCCGTGCCTGCGATCACTTTGATGCGGCCGGCCACGGTTTTCACCGCCAGTTCTATCACGTGTAGATGCTCTTCCGGAGAAAGCGTGGAGGATTCTCCCGTACTGCCGACCGGCACAACACCGTCGACTCCCTGATCGACCTGGCGATTGACCAGGGCAATGTAGGCTTCTTCATCAAGCTTGCCATTCCTGAACGGAGTGACCAGCGCTGTGTAAACACCTTTAAACATAAATAACAATATCTCCTATCTCTAAATTTCTATTTGTCCGGTGAAGGAAACCTCGGCCGGACCCGTTAACGTAACATCCTTGAAACTTTCACCAGTCCAGGTAAATCCGACTTGCAACGTGTCTCCGCCCTGAGTAGTGACACTCACCGGCGAAGGCTGCTCGAACACTCGTGCCGTGATGAGCGCTGAGGCCGTGACACCCGTACCGCAAGCCAGCGTTTCGCCCTCCACACCTCTTTCGTAAGTGCGTACCCGGATGGAGTGGGCGTTCAGAACCTGGACAAAGTTGACATTAGTCCCCTTGGGACTGAATTGATCATGGTTGCGCAGGCTGGCTCCCCATTTCTGTACCGGGATTGAATCAATCTGGTCCACAAAGTGGACCGCATGAGGAACGCCTGTGTTGATAAAGTGGACTTTCCGGGATTCACCTTCCCAGGAGAGATCCATCCCCAGCCGAAGATCGGTCGGAGTCGTCAAGCTGACCTTGACCAGCTGCCCCACAAATTCGGCATGGATGATGCCCGAAATCGTCTCAAACGCGATTCGGTCTTCCCTGCCGGTTAATTGACGGATAAAGCGGGCAAAACAGCGGGCACCGTTGCCGCACATTTCAGCCTCGCTCCCGTCGCTGTTATAAAATTTCCAGGCGAAATCCGCCTTACCACTGGAGCTGTTCTCCAGAAGAATCAGTCCGTCGGCTCCAATAGCCTTTTGCCTATTGCATAAACCTGCAATCTGCTCCGGCAACAAAGAGAGTTTTCGGTTGCGATTATCTATCAGGACGAAGTCATTTCCGGCCCCGTTCATTTTTGTAAACTCTACCAGCATAATAGCCACGACACTCTACCAAACTTGCTCCAAGGGTACAAGGAGCTTATCTGCGGTTTTTGATTCCGCACTCCCCGGTTTTTCGTAAAAAAAGAGATTCTGACCCTTTGTTTTTAGCCGATGAACCCTTCAGTTCATTTTTCCGGCGGCTTCTGCAAGAGGGCTGTCTCTTTTTGAACCGTGTTCAATATCTCCTGAAGCGGGACCCCTTTTTCACGTGCCAAAGCGCGGCAAACTTCATGCTCCGGCTTGGCATGGAGGATTTTGCCTCCGCTGCGGGTAATCTTGACCGGCACGGGCCCGTAGACCGTCCCGACTTCCACCGTTTCCCGCCGTAATTTGAACCGCGAAACCGGATAGTGCCGAACGCCGATGGAGCCCGTTTCCGTGAAAAGAAGGTTGGAGAGCTGAGCCAGTTGCGAAGCGTTGCAGAGAATGGAAAGCTCCACGGCCGGACGGCTTTTCTTCATCTGAATAGGGGTATGCCAGGCATCCAGTGCCCCCAGCTCCAGGGCTCGCTCCAGCACGTACCCCAGCGATTCGGGGGTGCTGTCATCGAGATTGGTCTGGAGGAGCTCTACCTGGTCGGTTTGCCAATCCTCCGGCGCTTTTTCTTCGGCAGTGCTCTCTCCCAGGACGACTCTGAGCATATTCGGCCGGGTTTTCAGAGTCCGTGTGCCGAAACCGTAGCCGATTTTTTTCGCAACGACATCCTGCATCGGCCCGAACGACTCGACAAACTCGGCCAGAATCGCCGCCCCCGTCGGGGTGATCATCTCCGAATCCTCCTCGCATTGGGAGAGCGGCACTCCGCTGGCACCCAGTATGGCCAACGTGGCCGGGACCGGGATCGGCATTTTCCCGTGCGCGCAGTGCACATAGCCCGTGCCATCCGTGGGCCGGCAGGCCAGGACTCTTGGTCTGCCCAAAAGCTCCAGGGCGATGCAGGCGCCCACGATATCAACGATCGAATCCAGCGCGCCTACCTCGTGAAAATGAATCGTATCAAGTGTCTTGCCGTGGATTTTCGACTCTGCGGTCCCGATTTTGAGGAAAAGGCTCACCGCGCGTTCCTTGACCCAGGCCGAAAGCCCGGAGGATTCAATTATATTGCGTATTTCCGTAAAACCCCGATGCGGACCGTGCCCATGTGCCTCCCCGTGAGAGTGTCCGTGATCATGTTCATGAGTGTGTCCGTGATCGTGATCATGGGAGTGTTCATGCTCATGATGATGGGGCTCCTCATGCTCGTGCGCATGCTCATGTTCGTGAAAATGTTCGTGCTGATGCACATCCAGGTGGGTACCGGAGATGCCCTGGACGATTCGCCGTTCCGTATGGAGATGCCAGCCATCCAGGTGGAGCTTTTGCAGCTCGCGGTTGAGGGCATCCTGCGGGACACCCACATCAATCAGGGCCGCCAGGAACATATCGCCGCTGATTCCGCCGACGATGTCTAAATATAAAGTCTTCATTTTTCTGTGACTGCAGGTGCCTGCAAGGTAAGTGAATTGATCTGGCTGGCAGCATAAGCGGCTCCGAAGCCGTTATCGATATTGACCACGGTGACGCCGCTGCCGCAGCTGTTGAGCATTCCCAGGAGCGCTGCGATTCCGCCCAGGCTCGCACCGTAGCCGACACTTGTCGGAACGGCGATAACCGGTTTGGAGACGAGCCCGGCCACGACGCTGGGGAGTGCCCCTTCCATTCCGGCTACGACCACCAAGACGCTTGCCTTGCGCAGTTTGCCCAGGTTACCCAAGAGACGGCGGATTCCGGCCACCCCTACGTCATAGAGGCGGATGACTTCATTGCCCATGATTTCGGCTGTGACGGCTGCCTCTTCTGCCACAGGTAGATCGCTGGTGCCCGCGCAAAGAACCGCAATAGGCAGAGGCCGCTTGGGCAGGGCTTCCCGCACGAGGGTGAGACAGCGGGCAGTTTCGTGATAAACCACCTTCGGGAAACGAGCGCGCATCGCCTCCACATGGGCAGCGGTGATCCGGGTGATCAGGACTTGCCGGGAGTTCCGGAAAATCTGAGTCGCGATCTCCAGAACCTGCTCCGGAGTCTTGCCTTCACCGTAAATGACTTCCGAAAACCCGCTGCGTTCGCCCCGGTGTATATCCACATGGGCAAAACCCAGGTCGACCGACGTATCCTGTTCCAGTTGTGTCAGGACCTCTTCAGCGGAGATTTTCCCGTTCTTGAATTCTTCCAGCAGTGTGAGTGCGTCTTTCATGCAAAATACTCTTAGTTTTCAGTTTCAGGTTTCGGGGCGGATTGAGAGCCTTCCATATCGCTCTTCTTTTTGGAGAAGACCATCGGCTGAGGTGCCCTCTGTCCCAGGACCTGCAGGTCATTTTGGACCGTTTCGCGCAAGTAGGGTGGGGGTTCTTTGCCGCTCTTTTTCCAATAGGAGAGCTTGGCCTTGAGCGCATGATGTTCGGCCTTTTCCTTGTCGCCCATCCGCATATAGATAATGCTCAGGTTCATCTGCGCCATCTGGTTTTCCGCCTCCATCTCCACGGCTTTGAGCGTTTCGCCCAGTGCCTGCTCCAGGTCGTTTTGGCGCAGGTAGGCGTTCCCCAACGCCAGCTGTGCATCCAGACAATCGGGATACTCCTTCAGAAGAGCTTTGAGCTCCGCGATGCACCGGTCTACATTCCCCAACGCCAGCTGATAGACAGCTTCGTCATAGAGGGCGATCCATTCGTCATTTTGCCTTGACACAAGGCCTATTTTGCTATGAAACTTAATTGACTGCAAGCCCTGTGCTTGGCTGGCTGCGTTTGAAAAGAATTCATTTCTTCCCGGCATTCTATGATTCGCTTACTTTGCACTGATTTTGACGGAACGATCTTTCACGAAAGTGGAGATTCTTCACCCATTTCACCCCGTTTTTTGAGTTTGATTCACTCTCTCAAATCCAAAGGTGTCAAATGGGTGATCAGTACCGGTCGCGACCGCCACGAAGTATTGGCGACTCTCCATCATTGCGGGGTAGACGTCCTGCCCGATTTCCTTTCCACGGTGGAACGCGAACTCTATGAGCGCAAAGGCGATGACTATGAACCGATGCAGCCCTGGAACCAGATTTGCCAGGAAGTGCACCGCAAGCTCTACGAGAAAATCGCCTCGCTTCTGCCTCCTTTGGAAGAATGGATTAAGAAAAATTACTCGAGTTCAGTCCTTTATAGCGACGGATATTCTCCTCTCTGCTTCATTGCCCGTAATAATCCAGAGGCCGACCAACTATTGGAAGAGGTGAAAAAGCATTTCGCCTCGGTGCCGGAAATTTCATTGGTCCGCAATGACGTTTACGCGCGCATGGCCCACATGGATTACAATAAGGGGACGACTCTACTGGAATTGCAGCGCCACCTGAAGATTGGCCCCGAAAAGGTCTGTGTCGCCGGCGACCACTATAACGATATCCCGATGCTCCGCCGAGAGGTGGCCCGCTTTATCGTCACCCCCTCCAATGCGATAGAGGAGATTAAAGAGCGGGTCCTGGCAGAGGGCGGCTATGTCTCCGGGCTTGCTTCCGGAGCGGGGATAGCCGAAGGTGTGGAGAAGTTCCTGAACGGTCAGTTTTAAGCGCTTTTAATGCAAGAAGAACCACTTCTTATTCGAATTCACGGGGATCCCTCCGGTCCCACACTTGTCTATTTGCCCGGCATTCATGGGGATTGGTCCATGATCGGCGATTTCCGCCGTCAGGTCCTTCCTCATTATTGTTTCGTGGAGTTCACCTATCCCCGTACCAAAACCTGGACTCTCCAGCAATACGGGCAGGCGGTCCTGGATATGCTGGTAGAAAATGGGATCACCCATGGCTGGATTATTGCCGAATCTTTCGGCTCCCAGGTGGGCTGGAAGCTCCTGGAATTGCAGCGTGCCCACCCCGAGAAATTTACCCCCGAAGGTTTAATCCTCGCAGGCGGCTTTGTGCGCCACATCAACCTGTGCGGCATCACGCTCTTCGGGAAAAACTTCCGGATTCCCCTCAAAAAACAATTTTCACTCCTTCGTTTCTTTGGACGCCGCATTTTAAAACGCTGTCTGAAAGATCCACTTGTCCGCGAGGAGATTATGGAGTTCAAGGAACGCCGTTCGCAGCTGGATAGAGACGCCGTCTGGCACCGTCTGGAGCTTGCGCTCGAAAACGACCTGCGTCCCATTGCCGCGACCACCGAGATTCCCGTCTTTTGCCTGTCGGGATTGATTGATCTGGCTGTCATTTTCCCCCATACCCATTACTGGCTCTGGCGTTACTGCCCGGGCTATTCCGGTGCGCATCTCCTCATCAACTGGGAGCTGAGCACGTTTGGCTCGGATCATCATGTTCTGGGTCACGGTAAGCGCACTTTCCGCGTCATCGACCGCTGGATACACAGATACCGGTAAACCCTGCGGACACCCCTTAACAAGTGCCCCTTACGGCTGAGTCGAAGGGGTTGACAATCCGGATATTTTTTTGTTCTAATAACCTCCGCCCCTATGGGTCAACGGGAGTGAATGGATGCCTGGAAAAAGTGGCCGCAGGTATTCATTTCATTAAATCGAACGTGGCCGGCCGCAGACTAATAAATATGAGTAAAAGCATTAAAGGAACACAAACGGAGAAAAACTTGTTAACATCTTTTGCCGGAGAATCTCAGGCCAGGATGCGCTATACCTATTTCGCCGGCGTGGCGAAAAAAGAAGGCTTTGAGCAGATTGCTGCGATCTTTACCGAAACCGCTGACCAGGAAAAAGAACACGCAAAACGCATGTTCAAGTTCCTCGAAGGCGGTATGGTGGAAATCACGGCTTGCTATCCGGCCGGTGTGATCGGTTCCACGCTCGAAAATCTTCTGGCAGCCGCCTCGGGCGAGCATGAAGAGTGGTCCGCGGATTACCCGAAGTTTGCCGATATCGCCCAGGAGGAAGGCTTTGCCGATATCGCCGCCATGTATCGCAATATCGCAAAAGCCGAGAAGGGGCATGAGGATCGTTATCGCGCTTTTGTGAAGAATATCGAGTCGGCCCAGGTGTTCGCCAGAGAAGACGAAATCGTCTGGCAGTGCCGCAATTGTGGTTATATCCACGTTGCCAAGGCGGCTCCCAAAATTTGCCCGGCATGTCTCCATCCCCAGGCGTACTTTGAGGTCATGAAGAAGAATTGGTAATTCAATTCTGTTTCACTTAATAAAACGATGAGCCCCTTGTCTTGTTTTAAGAACAGGGGCTGTTTTTTTCAAAATACAAAAAAACAGGCTTTAAGAGATTCTCTCTTTCAAATGGGATTGTTTTTGTTAGAATCCCGCCTAAAGCCTGATGGGGTAAATTCCGGGGTCAATTTTAAATATGGATATAATCAAAAAAGAACTGGTCATTGTGGGCGGTGGCCCGGCCGGATATACGGCGGCGATTCGCGCAGCCCGCAATGGAATGAGTGTCGCACTGGTGGAATCCGATAATCTCGGAGGAGCCTGTTTGAATTGGGGCTGTATCCCGACCAAGACGCTTTTGGAGTCCTCTCATCTCTTTGCCCGGGTCCGTTCCGGTGAGTTTGGCATCGGCGGCGGTCTGGAAACTCTGCAGCTGGATATGGAGGTGGTGATCGGCCGCAAAGATCACCTGGTTCAAAAGCTCAGCCAAGGGATTGGCGCGCTCCTTGAAGCCAACGGAGTCACCCGTTTCAAGGCCAAGGCGGCCTTTACCGGAGAAAAAACGCTGAAGCTTTCCACTGGCGAGAAACTTTACGGTGAGAAAATTTTGCTGGCGCTGGGTGCCGAGCCGGTTTTCCCTCAGTCCATCCGGGGAGTCGATTTGGGTTTATCCTCAGAAGATATCCTGGCTCACCGCTTTGGCTCCTACGCGACGGTGGCCGTCGTGGGCGGCGGCGTGATCGGAGTGGAAATGGCGACCTTTTTCAGCGATTTAGGCAGCCAGGTGACGATTCTTGAAGGTCTGCCTCGTATCCTTTCGCCTTTCTCCGACGACGTGAGCAAATATGTCGGTATGAGCCTGAGGCGCAGCGGCGTCAAAGTCGTGACCCAGGCCCAGGTAGAAGCTTTCCAAAGAGAGGACGGAAATAAAGTCGGAATCGTTTACAAGGATAATAAGGCCAAAGATCAGACGCTTTCGGTCGATTTGGTCATCGTCTGCGTTGGCCGCACCCCCCGCAGTATGGAGGGCCTGGAGCTTTGCGGAATCAAGTTTGACCGCGGCATCGAGGTCGATTCTCAGGGACGCACTGGGCACGCGGATATTTACGCGGCCGGGGACTGTGTCCGGGGCGCGATTCAATTGGCCCATTACGCCACGGCCCAGGCGCTCAGCATCGTGGACAGTCTGGCCGGTAAAACGGTTCATACGGATCTCTCCTGCATTCCGAGCTGTGTTTATACGGCACCCCCTGTGGCCAAGGTCGGCTTGAGCGAGGAAGAAGCTCAGGCTGCGGGCCGCGAGATCGAATTGGGTCGCTTCAATCTGGGCGGCAACGGTAAATCTTTAATCGCCGGCGAGGAGCGCGGTTATATGAAGGTCATTTTCGAGAAAAAAACCGAAATCCTCTTGGGCGTCGAGTTGGTCGCCGGTCAGGCTCCCGAAATGATTGGCCCCCTGGGTACACTGGTCGCCATGAAAGCCCGACGTTCGGATATCCTCAAATCGGTCTATCCGCACCCGAGCGTTTGCGAAGGATTTTTTGAAGCCGTCGAGGATAGCGTGAAGCAGGCTATCCATGTGATTTACAGGAACTAGGCGAGGGGGATATCCCGAGGGTTTTCTCACCTGAAGCTGGAGCTCGACAAAGGCATTACCCGGAGTTAGAGTGGTGGCGGCGTGACCGGAACACTGGGACATGTGTTTGTAGATATGACAGATAGGGCTGAGCCTTGGAATCCCTTTAAACATTTATTTGATTAGAACAGGTATAAGTATGTTAAGAACTCCTTTTTACAGCAAAATGCTGGCTGCGGGCGGGAAAATGGTGGAATTTACCGGCTACGAATTGCCGGTCCAGTTTGAGTCTACAGGGATCATAACCGAGCATAAAGCGGTCCGGGAAAAGGCCGGCCTTTTCGACGTTTCCCACATGGGGGAAATCTATCTGCGCGGCAAGGATGCCTTCGCCTCCATTCAGAACCTCATTACCAACGACATTACGACGCTCAAGGATGGTGGGGCACGCTATTCGCTCCTGCCCAACGCCGAGGGCGGAGTGGTGGATGACATTCTGGTTTACCGCTTCAATGCGGAGGAATACCTCCTGGTCGTCAATGCCGCCAATACGCAGAAGGATGCCGCCTGGATTGAGGCGCGCCTTCTGGGCGATACCCAGTTTGAAAACGCCAGTCCTACTACCGCTCAGCTGGCTCTGCAAGGACCTCTGGCCATCGAGATCGTGAAGCAATTCATCTCCCCGGCCGATATCCCAGAGAAAAACTACACCTTTAAAACGCTGACCCTGGAAGGGGTGAAAATCATCCTCTCGCGCACCGGTTACACGGGCGAGGATGGCTTCGAATTCTATTGCCCCAACGCCTACGCCGAGCGCCTCTTCGATCTCCTCATGGAGTATGGGCGTCCCTTCGGGATGATCCCGGCCGGCCTGGGTTCCCGCGATACGCTCCGCATGGAAGCCGTGATGCCTCTTTACGGTCACGAAATGAACGAAGAAACGCTCTGCCATGAGCTGGGCCTGGATTTCGCCATCAAGATGAATAAGGAGAGCTTTATCGGCAAGGATGCGCTCCTGAAGAATCCACCCCGCTATCAGCGCATGGGCATCAAGATGATTGATCGCGGCATTGCCCGTGAGCATTGCCCGATCTTTAATGATGAAGGACGGCAGATCGGCCATGTCACCTCCGGCACCCATAGTCCGACTCTGGGGCAGGCTGTGGGGATGATCCGTGTGGAAAAAGATTTTGCAGCCTCGACCCTCTGGGTTGAGGTGAGAAATAAAAAACTTAAGGCTGGGATTGTGCCTTTGCCTTTTTACAAAAGAAACAAATAATACTGATTAAAAAGCTAGTGGTTATGTCAAAATTAAAGTTCCTGAAATCTCACGAGTGGTACAGCGCTGAGAACAACACAGTGGGAATTTCCGATTTCGCTCAGCATGAGTTGGGCGACATCGTCTTCGTGGAGCTCCCCGAGGTGGGTGAAAACGTCGAAGCGGGTGTGGCTTTTGGCAATGTGGAGTCGGTCAAAGCTGTTTCGGAAATCTATAGCCCCGTGAGCGGCGTGGTCACCGAGGTTAATGAAGACCTCCAGAGCGCGCCCGAGTTGATCAATCAGGATGCTTACGCTGCTTGGATGATCAAGGTGAAGGTGAGCTCTGTCTCTGAGGAGCTGATCTCCTCCGCCGACTATGATGAACTGACCAAGAGGTAGACGCCTCGTTCAGTCCTTTTTTGAAATGGAAGCGTTTTTGTCTTTTCCGGACGGAAATGCGCTCCGTTTAGTCTCTGTTTAATCTATTCAAACGTATGTCAACTTATACGCCTCACACTGCGTCAGAAATCCGCGAGATGCTCGATGTAGTGGGAGTAAAGAATCTGGAGAGCCTCTATCAGGGTCTGGAAGGAATCTTTGCTCGGGATATGAATTTGCCCGCGGGCAAAAGCCAACAGGAGGTGGCAAGATATTTCGAGAAGCTTGCCGCAGCCAATAACGTCTTCGGCAGCATCTTTCTGGGTGCCGGTGCCTACCAGCACTACATTCCGCCGGTGGTCAAAAGCATTTTGAGCCGCTCTGAATTCATTACCGCCTATACGCCGTATCAGGCCGAGATGTCGCAGGGCATTCTGCAGGCGATTTTCGAGTTTCAATCTATGATCGCCGAGCTGACCGGGATGCAGGTCTCCAACGCTTCCCTCTATGACGGCTCCACGGCTCTGGCTGATGGAATCCTCATGCTGAGCGAAAAGAAGAAAAACAAAGTCCTTTTGTCCGAGGGGATCAATCCCCGTTCACTGGAAGTGGTCAGAACCTATCTCGCCCCGCTGGGCTTTGAGATCGAGTTGATCGCTCTGGAAAACGGCAAGACCTCTCTGGCTGATTTGGAGAAAAAGCTCAGTGATGACGTTTTCGCCGTGGGGTTGGCTCAGCCCAATTTCTATGGCGTAATCGAAGACGCCGCGACGATTGGCGAAGCGGCCAAGGCGGCCGGTGTCGGCTACATCATGCAGGTCGAGCCCTTTGCCTGTGCGCTCCTGAAGACTCCTTTCGAGTGCGGTGCTGATGTCGCCGTCGGAGAAGGCCAGCCCCTGGGAATGCCGCTCTCCTTTGGCGGACCTTACCTGGGCTTCATCGGAGCCCGGGAGAAGTTGACCCGCAGAATGCAGGGACGCATCGTCGGCAAGACTCACGATTCGGAGGGCAGAGATGCGTACGTACTCACTCTGCAGGCCCGGGAGCAGCATATCCGCCGCGAGAAGGCCGGTTCTTCCATCTGTTCCAATCAGGCCCTTTGCGCGCTGACCGCCACGGTCTACATGGCGAGCGCCGGCAAAGAGGGGATGAAAGAGGTGGCACGCCAGTCTCTCTCCAAGGCCCATTACTTGGCGGCTCAGATGACCGCGATTGACGGCTTTGAATTGAAATACAGCTCGGAGTTCTTCAACGAATTTGTGGTGGTGAGCAGTGCTCCCGCCGATCTGATCAGAAATAAATGCACGGAGAAAAACATTCTGCCCGGCCTGAAGCTGAGCGATCATGAAATGCTCTGGTGCGCTACCGAAGTGAACAGCAAAGAGGATATTGACCAATTGATATCGGTGTTGAAGGAGGTCCGCCCATGAAAACCATTTTTGAGAAATCCCAAACCGGCAAATGCGCCCTTTCGATCGCAGCCTGTGACGTGCCCGAGTATCGCCTGGAAGAGGGGATTCTGAGGCAGGAAGATGCACGGCTCCCGGAGGTTTCCGAGATCGATGTCGTGCGCCACTACACGGCCCTTTCCAAACGCGCTTACGGCGTGGATGACGGATTCTATCCCCTGGGCTCCTGCACGATGAAGTATAACCCCAAGCTCAATGAAGAAGTGGCGGCCTTGCCCGGCTTTACGGGGATTCATCCCTTGCAGTGCCCTCGGACCGTTCAGGGTGCTCTGGAAGTCATGTACCGGCTTTCTGAAAAGCTGGCGGAGATTACCGGCATGGACCAGGTGACGCTCCAGCCCGCGGCCGGCGCCCATGGCGAGTATACCTCGCTGCAGCTCATCCGCGCTTATCATCTGGATCGCGGCGATACCCAGCGCAATAAGATCATCGTCCCCGATTCTGCTCACGGAACCAATCCGGCTTCGGCGAGCATGGCCGGCTATTCGATAATCAATATCCCCTCCGGCCCCGATGGCTGTGTCGACCTGGAGGCCTTGAAAGCGGCAGTGGGCAAGGATACGGCGGCACTCATGCTGACTAATCCCAACACGGTCGGTATTTTCGAGAAAGGGATCACTCAGATCGCAAAGATCGTCCACGAAGCAGGCGGTCTCCTCTATTATGATGGAGCCAACCTCAACGCCATTATGGGCACCATTCGCCCGGGCGATATGGGCTACGACGTGGTTCACCTCAATCTGCACAAGACTTTCAGCACGCCTCACGGCGGCGGCGGCCCGGGCAGCGGTCCGGTCGGCTGCAAGAAGGCTCTGGCCAAATATCTGCCGGGTCCCATCGTGGTCAAAACGCAAGAGGGCTATGCGCTCTCGGAGTCTTCAGAGAAATCCATCGGAAGGGTTAAGACCTTCTACGGAAACTTCCTGGTGGCGCTCCGTGCACTGGCCTATATCGAAGTTCTGGGTAAAGAAGGGATCAAACAGGCGGCCCAACTGGCGGTGCTCAATGCGAACTACATGATGGCTCGCCTGAAGGGTAAATTCCCGACTCATTCCTCGAAGATCTGCATGCACGAGTTCGTCGTGAGCTGCGAGGAAATCAAAAAGGAGATCGGTGTCAGTGCGTTGGATTTCGCCAAGACGATGATCGACCGCAATATGCATCCCCCGACTATTTACTTCCCGCTGATCGTCCACGAAGCGCTGATGTTCGAGCCGACCGAGACCGAATCCAAAGCGACTCTGGACTGGGCTTGCGACACGGTGCTTGAGCTTCTCGAGGAAGCTTACCGCGACCCGGAGGCCTTCAAAAAGCATCCCTGCTCAATGCCCATCGGCCGTCCCGACGAGGTAACCGCCGCACGCAAACCGGTGATTATCTTCGGGAGAGATTCCGATTAAGCGATTCCTTGAGTTATAGACTCTGCAAAAACAAAAGCCGGCCATGAAGGTCGGCTTTTGTCGTCTAAATTCGGGGAGAGCTCAGAGCCTCTCAGGCGATAGTGTGGCCGGAGCGCTCTGAACTCATCTGCATTACCTCAGGATTACCCGGTAGAAGCGCTTCGCATCCTTGGGTGAATCGTAATCAATCACCACGGTGGGCAGAGCGTCGATGACACCCTTGCTGAGCAATTGCCAGCTCTTGGGATCGCCCGGAGTCAGGGTATATTCCACGACGAACTCTGCGCCGATCGGACCGTAGACGTTGATCCCGGCATACATCAGGAGATCGTTGAGCCAGAGTGAGGCCGGTTCGCTCGTGACTTCGCCGCCCTCGTTACTGACCTTGACCGTATAAGTGCCGCTATCGGCGCTGCTCGTACTCGCCAGTGCATAGACCGGCTGAGTGGCTCCGGAGATTTCTTCGCCGTTCAGGCACCACTGATAGGTCATATTCTTTCCCTCGGCAACCACGGCAAAAGTCGCCGCGCTGCCTAAGCCGACAATGAGTGTTTGCGGCTGAGTGGTAATGACCGGCGGAGGTACTGGATCGGTCACGCTCAGGCGGGCAGGTTCACTGGTCGTGGTGCCGAATTTATTGGTGATCCGGACCGTGTAGGTTCCCGTATGGTTTGGAGTGGCATTCTCGATTGTGTAGGTGGGCCCGGTCGCACCCGGAATATCGAAGCCGTCTTTGAACCACTGATAGCTCAAAGGGGCCGTCCCCGTAGCGCTGACGCTGAAGGTTACGGATTCGCCCGTCTTGATATTGGCCGAGGCAGGTTGCTCAATGATGGTCGGGGCCGCGGGCTCAATGACCGTCAGGAGAGCAGGCTCGCTGGTCACGCTTCCGAATTGATTGGTGACTTCTACCGTATAGAATCCCGCGTCGTTCAGAGTGGCGGCGTCCACTGTATAATCAGCTTCAGTCGCCCGCTCAATGGCGGTGCCGTCTTTGTACCACTGATAGCTCAAAGGCTCTGTCCCTGCGGCGCTGACACTGAAGGTCGCGTTCTCGCCCACCAGAATCACTTTCGAAACCGGTTGCTCTTCAATGATGGGCGGCTCCGGCACGATGACAGTCAGTGTAGCCGGATCGCTTGTGCGTTCTTCAATATCGTTAGAGACCAGAACTCGGTAGATGCCCGCATCGTTGACTGTGGCGTTCTCAATCTTATAGGTGGCACTTTCGGCGCCGACAATCGGATCCTGATATTTGTACCACTGATATTTGAAGGGAGGCGTGCCCGAAACCGTGACGCTGAAGGTATAGTCCTCGCCCACCAGAATGGTTGCAGAGCTGGGCTGCGTTACAATAGTGGGCGGCTCGACCACCGTTAAGAGAGCTGCATCGCTGATCTTGGTGCCGTATTCATTTGTGACATGAACCGTATATTCTCCCGCATCGTCCGAAGTGGCGCCGTCCACGGTATACTGAGCTTCGGTCGCCCGCTCAATGGCGGTGCCGTCTTTGTACCACTGATAGCTGAGCGGTTCCGCACCCGTAGCCGTGACGCTGAAAGTGGCGTTCTCTCCTGCAGTGACCTTGGCCGGGAGCGGTTGCTCGGTAATAACCGGCGAAGGATCCGGAAGATTCCAGGTCAGAATCGGGTAGCCCTCTGTATCCATTTTCCAGGTAGTCTGGAAATCCCATCCCAGAGCCTCATACGTGCTCTGAAGGGAGAGCTCTTCCGCTGTTTTGCCAAGGCCGTCGGGGCCGTTGAGGTCGTCAATGCTCGGGACAGTATCTTCACCCGCCAGCTTGACCATGTCGCCGCGAGCATAGTTTTCGCTCAAACCGGTCGCCTCACCCGAAGCGACTCGATTGATCTGAGGTCCGGCCACGTCTGAGGCGGGAGCTCCATGTAAAGAGCTCGAGAGCGCCACGCACTGAGATACGGTCGAGCCGGTGTTTTTTCCCAGGATGCCTCCCAGCGTACCATTGCGGTAGCTGGTGGGTGTGACTTCGATATTGCCCATGGCATGGCTATGGCGCATGTAGGCGCTTGTGGCAGCTCCTACCAAACTGCCCAGATTGTAGGAAGGCGATGAATTGACCGAGATATTGTTCATGGCATAGCAATCGGTGAGGTTCACTTGCTCCAGTCTTCCGATGAGCCCGCCGATTCTGAGCTGGTAAGAGGTAGCCCCGGTCCCGGTGGCTGTTATTTTCCCGTCGCATCCGCAGCCCACAATTTCATCGACCAGCTTGTTTGCATTGTAATAACCGCCGATAAGCGCTCCGAATAGTCCGCCCGCCGTGATATTGGCGACGCTGTTGCCCGTGATTTCTGTGGAGGCATAGCAGGATTTCACCACGACAGCTCCCCAACCCGTGTTGCATTTGGCGAAACCGACGATGCCGCCCGCATAGACGGTATCCAGTCCAAGCCACGTATAGCCCGTGCTGCGGACGGTTCCATCAAGCGTGCCCGAGCTGCGGCAGTTTTCTATAGTGATAATGCAGCTTGTGGCCACACCGATCATTCCGCCCAGGCAGGCTTCTCCTGCAGGTACGTTTGCATAGAGATTGCCCGTGTAATTACAACCTCGGACGGTGGTATATCGCAGCACAGTGTATCCGATCATACCCCCTACCATACTGCTCCCATAATTCGCCGGG
The DNA here is from genome assembly GCA_023230105.1 of Verrucomicrobiota bacterium. Taxonomy (GTDB): domain Bacteria; phylum Verrucomicrobiota; class Verrucomicrobiia; order Limisphaerales; family UBA1412; genus UBA1412. Next base: position 16,986 of record JALNXY010000001.1, on the reverse strand, counting down.
GCCGAACCCGTAATATTCATGGCAACCGAGCAATTCTCAATCACGTTTGAATAGGAGGGATAATCGCTCGGATGATATGTATTGCCGATGATTCCTCCCAGGTAAGCGTTGCCGGTAATTTCACCGGTGACCTGGCATCCGGTGATCTGAGAGTTATAGCAGTCATAGCCGATAATTCCTCCTGCTGTGTAAGTGCTGCTGATAATAGCATCCACCTGGCAGTTATTTACCTCCAGAGGACCATTGTTTTTCCCGACCAAACCGCCCATGGTGGCACTGTTTCCCCATTGACTGTAATTTCCGCTGAGGGTTCCTTCCATCGCGCAGGAGCTTAAGACGACCTCTCCACTCGTCTTGCCGAAGATGCCCCCGGCAGTCCCGTACGAGTCTGTTGTATTCAGGTTGCCCCGGACCTTGACGTTGTGGACGGTTGAGCTTTCCGCGATTGCTGAAAGCCCTCCGGTGACGTCGTCGGAGCGTGCCTGGTCGGCGTAGTTAATGACCAGGTCGCGGATTGTGCTCCAGCTGATGACCCCGAAAAGACCGGCGTATGCCTCCCCAGAGCGATTGATTTTCAAACCGCCAATGGTGAAATTCCGCCCGTTCAGGTGGCCCCGGAAAGGATCATTTTCTGTAGTGCCGATCGGCGCCCAGAATTTTCCTTCATTGTAAAAATCTCCTCCGGCCGCGAAATCCGCTTCGCTAAAAGTGATGTCGTTCGCCAGGGAAAAATACTTGCCTGCACCGGCTTCTCCTGTGTATTGGCTTAGAGATGCCAATTCCTGCGGAGTGGAGATGAGCCACGGATTTTCCTCCGTCCCTTCACCGCCTGAAAAACCATAACTGCTGCAGAGCGCCAGACTCAAGGCCAGAGCCGCTCCACTTATTTTTTGAGTTATTTTCATATACTTATTTTCGTTTCAGGTTTATTTCAACCCCGGGAAATCCCGGAGTCAAAAAGCTGATCCTCCAGATACATGTTATTTTAAGCTGATTCTCCTGCGTTCTATTCTCACAAGCGCGGGAAAATCCTCAAACACGTTCTAAACCCAATCAACCCATATGCACCGTATCTTTTAATAGTCGATATGTCAATCCGTTTTTTAATAAGAGCAATAAAGAGATTCCCGAGGAAGCGTTCCTTCTATAACAAAAAACCTCCAAAGTGCATCATCTGCTTCTTTGGAGGTCTCTTTCCTTTTAACCGCCGGGCGGGCAAAAAGAACGTTTAGAGGTCCGGTCTATTGCAAAGTGATTTCCACCTCGGCATTGCGCGATTCAATAAAGTTGCCGCTTCTGCGCTGGATGCGCACCGAGAGGCGGGCCTTCTGGTCCTTGCCCTTTTTATGCAGAGCACGGGCAAACTTGACCGTATCGGAGAGGGCTTCCCCATCCAGTCCGTAAATCAGCATTCCCGGCCGAATCCCCACCTTATCGGCGGAGCTGCCGCTCTGAACTTCCATGACGCCGAAAGCATCCATCATCTGGACTCCCAGAGTTTCGGCAATCTCGGGCGTCAGCTTTTCGAGCTTCATCCCAAGGCGTTTTTGGAGATACTCCTCATTGAAATATTCGGATTCGGGGAGGAGCTTGACGATGACCTTCTTAGTCGCCTCTCCGCGTTTCAGGGAGAGGTTCACCGGCCTGGAATTCTCGCTTGCTTTGAGGATGAGGCGGTTTGCTTCAAGAAGACCCTTGGCGGGGGTGTTGTTGATGGTTTCGAGAATGTCACCGGGCTGGATGCCGGCTATTTCTGCCGGGCTGCCGATCTCAACCGATTTAATGGAGATTTCCCCTCGGCCTTCCATGACCGCACCGAACCAGAGGTTGCCCACGCTTTCCGGCGTCAGCATCAGGGAGAGCGCCTCCGAGACGGCCCGGATGGGAATCGCGAAACCGATCCCGTCGCCCTTGCTGTAGACGGCCACGTTGAGACCGATCAATTCTCCAGCCAGGTTGATCAAGGGTCCGCCGCTATTGCCCGGGTTGATCGCCGCATCAATCTGGAGCCAGTCCTGAACATCCATTTCCTCATTCTCCACCGGGGGACGGCGGTTTTTGCTGCTCAGGATGCCGCGAGTCACCGAGCCGCCCAACCCGAAGGGGTTCCCCAGAGCGATGACCGTTTCTCCCAGCAGCAGATCATCCTCCTGCGCAAAAGCCACGGCAGTAAAGCGCTCCTCTTTTTCGGTCTTCAGTTTCAGCAGTGCCACGTCGCTATGGCGCAAATCCGAAACCGTCTCGGCCTCCAGTTTCCGTCCGTCCGCAAGAGAAACCCATATCCGGGTCGCTTGCTGGACGACGTGCAGATTGGTCAGAATATAGCCCTCTTCGTCAATGATGACCCCGGAGCCCAGGCTGTAGCGCACTTCGCTGTTGCGCCCGTAGTAGGGACCGAAGAAATCTCGCCAGAGATCGTCAAAAGGGTTGCGCCGCTGAACGACTGTTTCAGTGCTGATATTAACCACGGCGGGCATGACTTTTTCCACCGCCAGCACTACGGCATCGCGTCGTACATTATCGCTTTGACTAACAGGGGCAGGGGAGCCGGAAACGTCAATACCGCCGGCCAGCCAGCCACAAAACACCACCACACTGCAGATTTTAATCCAGTTTCTTTTCATTAACCTTTCCAATTAAGCTTGTTATAAAATAATCCCAACAAGTAAGTCGCCGGATTTCGACGGCCTCCTATATTACACCCCAAAGAGGGGAGAGTTGCGGATTTGCCGGATCCGCTCCTTTTGCAGCAGGAGCTCTGTTTGCTCCTCTACGGAGATGCCCGGGGCGTTCAATCTCTGGTTCAGCGAGCGAAGTAAGTGATCGCAGTGCTGGGCGCGCAGCGCCTGGATAAGCTCCCGGAGCTGTTGGGCCGGCTCTGGGATCACTTCTCCGTCCTGAGCCATGGCCGAGCAGAGCAGCTGCTGGGAAAATGGGTCCGGGAAGCTCTGCAAAAGATGATGCGGGGAGTATTCCCCGGCGCAATGCTGATCCAGCGCCGCGACGATAATCTCTCGAACGCAGGAGTTCTTGACCCATTCAGGCTGGAAACCGTGCGCCATCCAGTCCCATTCGCTCTCGTTCATCAGGAAGAGCACCAGGAGCCACCGCTCCCGGGGCGTCGGAGGCGTATTTTCCACGGCGGCAGGGCTTCGCTCATCAGAGAAAGCACCGGTATCGCTATCGGTTCCGGGGCGATTCTTCGTTCTTTCAAAATTATAAGCGGCGGGCGGTTGCGCTCTTTTGCACCGGGCAAATTCATCCAGAACCGTCTGCGGGCTTACCCCGAGAAGCTGAGCGGTTTTCTGGGCATAGGTATCGGTCAGGAGCGGTTGATTGGCCTTCTGGAGCGCCTCGCCCATCGAGCGCACGATCTGGATCCGGCCCCGGTCCGATTCCTTGTTATTTTGCTGGCAAAGTCGGCTGAGGTAGAAATCAAAAAATTCCCGTGATCTCTTAATTAATTCTCCAAAAGCCTCAGCTCCATAGGATGTTATAAAGCTATCCGGGTCCGAGCCTGCCGGTAGGAAAGCGACCCGGGCATTAAGGTCCGCCGCCAGGAACGTGTCGAGCGCCTTCACCGCAGCATTCTGTCCGGCCTCGTCGCCGTCAAAGCAGAGAATCAATTCCGGTGCCAGGCGCTTCAGTATGCGGGCCTGCTCTAGCGTGAAAGCGGTTCCCTGCGGCGCTACCGTATTCTTGAAACCGGCTGAATGGCAGGCGATTAAATCCAGCTGTCCTTCGCAGATAATGGCGCAGCGCTTCTGGATAATTTCCCGCTTGGCCCGGTCCAGACCGAAAACGACATTGCTTTTGTGGAAGAGCGGCGTCTCGGGCGAATTCACATATTTACCCATCTTGGAATCATCCGGGTAAAGTGCCCGCGCGCTGAAACCGATCACCCGTCCCTGATCATCTGCTATGGGGAACATGAGCCGGCCGCGGAAGCGCCCGAATCCTCCGGAGCGTCCCTCTTTTTGCAGCGCCAGTCCCGACTCCACCAGTAAATCGAAATCCAGGTTTAAATGCTGCGCCTGCCGCGGCGTATCTTCCCAGGCCAGAGGCGAATAACCCAGGCGGAAATCCTGCGTGGATTGCTCGCTCACGCCGCGCTGCACCAGGTAATCGCGGGCGATCTGCCCCTCGGGCGACTTCAGAAGCTGCTCATGCCAGTATTGGGTGAACTCCTCATGAATACGGTAAAGGGTGTCTCTGCGGGCACGTTCCCGGCTGTCGGGGCCCTGTTCGAACTCGATCTCGATCCCGGCCCGATCTGCCAGCCGCTGAATCGCTTCCGGATAGGAAATGCTTTCGTATTCGCTGAGGAATTTGAAGACGTCGCCGCCCTTATGGCAGCCGAAGCAGTAAAAAATCTGTTTATGCGGGATGACGTTGAAGCTCGGGGTCTTCTCGCTGTGGAAGGGACACAGCGCAATAAATTCCCGGCCCCTTCTTTTCAGGGGCAGGTATCCGCCGACCACCTCCACAATATCGCTGGCATTGCGGATTTGCTCTACGATATGATCCGGAATATGCACTTTCTCTTAACGCCTCGGGCTCTTTGCCTGTCGAGATATTCGCCACCTGCGCAGAGCTCTGCTCTCTATTGTCTCCGGTGCAGCATGGAAGCTCAACTCTTTTCTGCATTCTTGTCGCTTGGCAGGAATAATGCTAGAATTTTGCACGTGAGTGATAATGGCGAAAAAGTCTCTCTGAAAATGGTAAATTGCATCGGTTGCGGCTCTAAGGTGTTCATTCAGGACAACCTGCCCCCTTTGAGCTATACCTCCTGCTCCAAATGCGGGCATCCGATCATGATGCCGATGAAACTGCGCCAATTTGAGTTGCGTGACGTGGTAGGGCAGGGCGGAATGGGGACTGTTTACCGCGCCTTCGATACGATGCTTGAGCGGGAAGTGGCCGTTAAGCTGATGAAGGAGGAGCTCGTGAGCGATCCCGAATCGGTAAAAGCCTTCCTGCGGGAAGCCAAGGCCGCTGCCGGCTTGAGCCATAGCAACATCATTCATATCTACAGCTTTGATGAATCCGATAATGACCGCTACCTCGTGATGGAATTGGCCAATAGCGGCAGTCTGGATTCCTGGATCGAGAGCAGCCAGGTCGTCCCCGAGCTCAGTGTCCTGGATATCGGCATTAAGATCGCCTCGGCACTGGATTGCGCCAATCGGCACGGCCTACTTCACCGCGACGTCAAGCCGGCCAATATTCTCTTCAATAAAGATGGAGAGCCCAAGCTGGTCGATTTCGGCCTGGCGATAGCAGAGGAAAACGTCGAAGGCGGTGAAGCTGAGGTTTGGGGTACACCCTACTACATTGCACCGGAGAAAATCCGCCGCGAGCGTGAAGATTTCCTGGCGGATATGTATTCCCTGGCAGGCACACTTTACCATGCGCTCACCGGCCGCGTTCCCTTCGATGCGCCGACGGTCGAAGAGGTCATCATGGCTCATGTGGAGTCGCCGGTAGTTCCCCCCAATCATGCCATCGACAGCATCACCGAGGCCACGAGCCAGGCGATTATGCGTGCACTGGCCAAAAACCCGGACGACCGCTTCCAGACTTACGATGAATTTATCATGGCGCTGACTTCTGCCCGCAGCCAGCTCCTCATCCAGACTTACCGCAACCCTGCTTCAGAAGAGAGCCGCGGCTGGTGGTAAACCGACTTTGATCGGGAGCCATCCCGAACCCAAACCAAAAAACAGGAGCCGGAAACATGTTCATGCTTTCGGCTCCGTTTCGTTTTCTACGAATCTCAAATAAGCTTAGATTTCTTCGAGCTTGAAGAATCTACCGTAGTCTTCGACTTTGAACCAGACGTCCATTTCTTCCTTTTCGGCGATGAAAGGTTCTCCAACTTGCTCCCAGTTGATGCAGTCAGCCGAACTCCAGAGTTGGTACTCCATTCCCAGAACCAGATGCATCTTCACCCTTACTTCTGAGACGGCGATTTCCAAACTGCTCTGAGTCGATGTATCTCCGATCAGAATGGTTGCTTCAGCCGAATAGTTGGCCCCGGGATTATCGATGATAATCTGCGTAACGACCCCGTCTTCAATAACGCAGTGGCCGCTCGCTCCTGAGCCGCTTTCATCTATGATTATAATCTTTGGTTCTCTGGTATATCCCCAGCCTCCATCGATAACGGTCGCTCCCGTAATGGCGCCATCGACAACCTGAACTGTCGCCGTCGCACGGTGAGGTTGTGCCAGAGTGAGCATGGCTGCGATACTCGTCGTCGTTCCGTCTTCATTAGAAATGGCAACGGTATATTGCCCCAGGTCTTCAGCGCTCACATGCGCGATGGTGTAACTTGCCTCAACAGCGCCTTCAATAGCGACGCCGTTCTTGTACCATTGATAGCTCATGGGTTCAGTCCCTACCGCATTTACGCTGAAGGTGACCGGGGCACCCCCCGCTACGGCTTGGCTCTGCGGTTGATCTACAATTTCCGGAGCCGTCATCCATAGAGCCGTGGGCCGTCCATCCCAGGGATTTGTCCATCCGGTGGTTCCGGGTTTATAATAGATGAGCGCAGGAGCAAAAAAGGCATTTTCTCCTGATAATAGCGGCGCATTTCCTTCGAAATAAACTTCTGTCAGACTGGTGCAATACTGGAATGCGGAACTACCAATAGACATGACACTACCAGGGATAACGATGTTTGCCAGACTGGTGCAATCCTGGAATGCGCAATTAGCAATAGAGGTGACACTGTCCGGAATAACGATGTTTGCCAGACTGGTGCAATCCTGGAATGCGCACCAACCAATAGAAGTGACACTGTTCGGGATAACGGCGCTTGTCAAATTGTTGCAGCCGGAGAATGTGTAACCAAGAATAGAAGTGACACTGTCTGGGATAACGATGCTTGCCAGACTGGTGCATTTGGAGAATGAGGAATTACCCATTTCAGTGACGCTGTCAGGGATGGTGATGCTTGTTAGACTGCTGCAATACTGGAATGCAGAGGTCGGTACAAGAACCACTGAATAATTGAACCCTTCGTTAGCGACAGAGGAGGGAATCGTGATATCACCGGATATTTCTTTGGATTCTGCCTGAACAGAAACAGCGCCCGTTTTAGAGACTTTGTCCAGCGCAGTAACCGTGTATTTCAGTTGGCCCATCGTAAAGATTGTTCCAATATCCGGAGAAGAATCAGACCATTCTTCTGTGGGTCTGCCGCTCCAGGGATTTGTCCATCCTGTGGTTCCGGCCTTGTAATAGATAATTGAGGGAGAATAAAAAGCATTTCCCCCCGGTAATGTCGGCGCATTCCCTTTGAAATAAACGTCCGTCAGATTGTTGCATTGTTCGAATGCCCATACTCCGATAGAAGTGATACTCTCAGGGATGGTCACACTTGCCAGACTGCTACATCCGTAGAATGCTCCCTGTGCAATTTCAGTAACACTGTCGGGAATAAGGATACTCGTCAGATTGCTGCATCCGTAGAATGCGTTGAGTGCAATACTGGTGACGCCGTTGGGGATTTCCATGCTTGTCAAACTACTGCAGTTAGCGAACGCCTGCGCACCAATTCCAGTCACGCTGCCGGGGATTGCTATGCTTGTAAGACTGCTGCATTTGGAGAATGCGTCAGTACCAATATAAGTGACACCCTCAGGAATGACTATGCTCGCCAGGCCGCTGCATCCGGAAAATGTGAAATTTCCAATGGAAGTGACACTCCCGGGGATTTCCATATTTGCCAGACTGCTGCAATTTTGGAAGGCTCCTACCCCAATGGAAGTGACACTCCCGGGAATGACTATATCTTTCAGCTTGAGGCATCCGGAGAAGGTTCCTTCTCCGATGGAAGAGACATTGGCCCCCATGGTTACACTTGTCAGCCCTTTGCAATGCTGGAAAAGGTAATCAGATGTATAAGTCAGACTTTCAGGGAGGTCTATGCTTGTTAGATTGAGGCACCAGGAGAATGCGCGTGTGCCGATAGAAGCGACGCTATTTCCCATGGCCACACTTGTCAGCCCGGTGCATCCGTAGAAGGCGGAGTTCCCGATGGAAGCGACATTTTCAGGGATGAAAATATTGGCCAGACTGGTGCAGTCACGGAATGCGTCTTGCCCGATGGTAACTACACTCCCGGGAAGTTGTACGGACGCCAGTTTACTGCACCCACTGAATATGTTAATACCAATAGAAGTGACACCCTCAGGGATGATGATGTTTTTCAGACTGGTGCAGTAATAGAACGCTTGATTACCAATAGAAGTAACACCTCCGGGAATTTCTATGCTTGCCATTTTATTGCATCCGGAAAATGCCGATACTCCAATAGAAGTGATACTTTCGGGGAGGGTTGCATTCGTCAGGATTGTACATCCGTTGAAAGTTTTTTCCGCAATTTCAGTAATACCATTGGGAATGTTTATGCTTGTCAGCTTACTGCAACTTGAGAATGCTTCAACAGGAAGAAGAGTCACCGAATAGTTGATTCCCCCATTGACGATTGAAGCAGGAATCGTGATATTGCCGGGTATCTCTTTGGATTCTGCCTGAACAGAAACAGTGCCCGTTTGGGTGGCAGGTTCTTCTGTTAGAACCGTGTATTTCAACTGTTCTATCGTAAATGTATCGCCTGTTGTGGCGTGTGCTTTCGGCAAAACCAGAAGCGATGCCATGACGATGAATAACGGAATTAAGCGCGACGGTGCGCCTAAAAAGGGTATATTCTTTTCTTTCATAAGTTGTTTTCCTTTTTGCGTTCCCAAACTTCAAGAATGAGGAACTTGAATCACAGTAAAGTCACAACCTTCTCATGTAAAGTAAAAATCCTCCCCGTGATTTTGAGGAGGAATTCAATCTGATCGGCAGCTTCTGCTTGCAAACGGCCCTTCTGATCGCCCGGGCTTATAATCAAGCCTTCAGTCTGTTTCGAAAATATTTCTCGAGGGCCACCTTCAGTTTTTTCGCGACGATCGGTTTGGTGATGTAATCATCAAATCCGGCCTTGATAAGAGCTTTCCATCTCCTCCGGCTGGGCCTCGGCACTCAATGCGATAATGGGCATACGCCTGCCGCCGTCTCAGCCTCCGGTTTTGCCCGGTCTCCGGAGCTCGGGCAGATGCATCCGACATTTTCACGTCTTCGGCTGCGTCGGGACTTTGTAATCTCAGGAAATTACTCTGCCCATTCTTCTGTCGGTCTACCATCCCAGGGATTTGTCCATCCCGTAGTGCAGGGCTTGTAGTAGATAACAGATGGATCAAAAAAGGCGTTTCCTCCCGGTAATTCCGGTGCGTTACCTTTGAAAGAAACAATCCTTAGCCAGCTGCATCCATAAAATGCAAAAGAGCCAATACTTTTGACTCTATTTGGTATATCTATGCTTGTCAAACTACTGCATCCACAAAAGGCACTATTCCCAATATAAATGACATTCTCTGGGATTGTTATGCTTGTCAGACTGCAGCATCTGGAGAACGTCATAGTCTCAATAAGCTTGACTCTATCCGGGATTTTTATGCTCTTTAGAACACTGCATCCACAAAAAACTTTAGCCCCAATATAAATGACATTCTCTGGGATTTCTATGCTTGCCAGTGCCCTGCATCCATAGAATGCTCTCTCTTTAATAAAAATGACACTCTCTGGAATAACAACTTTTGTCAGACGGTGGCATTCATAGAATGTACAACTTTCAATAGATGTGACACGTCCCCGGATAATTACCTTCGTCAGAACGCTGCATCTATAGAATGCCTCATTTCCGATAGATGTGACACTGTCGGGAATTTCAATACTTCTCAGTGCGCTGCATTCAAAAAAGGCTTTAGAGCCAATGTAGGCGACACCGTCGGGAATTACGATGTGCTCTATACTGCGGCATCCTTCGAATGCTCCATCTCCGATAGATGTGACATTCTTTGGAATAGTATAAGAAGTATCCCTATTCAATGGAAAGAAGCGAACCAGTATCGTTTTCCCTATACTGAACAATATGGGTGGTAATTTATCACATTCCTCAAAAGCCTTATACCCAATTTCAGTAACCTCGTCCGGAATAGCTATGCTCTCCAGACTGCTACACCCTTTGAATGCTCTTTCTCCAATAGATGTTACGCTGTCTGGAATGACGATGCTCTTCAGACTGTTGCATCCCTCGAATGCCCCTTCTCCAATGGAAGTGACACTGTCGGGGATCACGATGCTCTTCAGATCGTTGCATCCGGCGAACGCTCCAGCCGGAATAAGAGTCACTGAACAGTTAATCCCCTCTATGGTTACGGATGCAGGAATAACTACATCACCGAAGTCCTGGGGATCTGCCTCAACAGAAACCAGCCCTGTTCGAGTGACTGGGTTGTGCGTAATAATTGAGTATTTCATTTGATCTATTATTTGTTGTAAATTGTTTTACCTATTATGTGAATGTGCTGCCTGTTGCAGCCCGTGCTTTCGGCAAAATCAGGAGTGATGCCAGAAGGATGAATAATTGGATTAAGCGCGATAGGGCGTATGAAAAGGTTACATTCTTTTTTTTTCATAAGTTGTTTTCCTTTCTGCGTCCCCAACCTCCAGGGGGTCGGGGAACTTATACCATAAGCAAAGTTACAACCTTCTCATGTAAAGTCAAATTCCTCCCCGTGATTGAGGAGGAATTTGACACGATCCCGCTGCCCCTGTTTGCAAGCGTTCTTTTCTATCGCCCGGGCTTATGATCAAGCCTTCGGTCTGTTTCGAAAATATTTCTCGAGAACCACCTTCAGTTTTTTCGTTTCTATCGGTTTAGTGATGTAATCATCAATGCCCGCCTGCAGAGAGCTTTCCATCTCCTCGGGCTGGGCTTCGGCACTCAGAGCGATAATGGGCACCCGCTTGCCGGAATCCCGCTCCAGCTCGCGAATCTTCTGTGTCGCTTCTCTTCCGTCCATTTCGGGCATCTGCAAATCCATCAGAATCAGGTCAGGACGGAACTCCTTGTATTTATGGATGGCGGCCATGCCAGTTCCGGCTTCATGAATCACCGAGCCCGGGAAGAACCTCGTGAGCAGTACCTTTACCAGCGTCATATTCAGATGAACATCTTCGGCTACCAGGATCACCGGGCCGGCCGTGGGATTCTTCGTTGCCGCATCAGCCTCCGGTTTTTGCCCGGTCTCCGGGGCACTGGTCGCTGATTCTCCCTTCTTCGGTTCGTAGGCAGAAGCGAAGCAGGCAAAGAGCTGTTCCTGTTTCACAGGCTTGGCGATGCAGAAGCGAACGCCCAGATCATGGCATTTCTCATGGATATCCGGATCGTCGGAAGAGGAGTAGAGGAGGATCATCGGCAGTTTCTCCGGCGTCAGTTTCATCGTTTCCTGGATACGTTGGATGGTTTCCAGCCCGTCGATCTCGGGCATATTGTAGTCGCAGATGATGATGTCGAAAGGCTTGGATTTATTAAGAATATCCAATGCGCTCAATCCGTCGGCGCAGGACTCGCAGTCAATATCCCAACTCCCCAGCATACGCTCCAGGATCAGCCGGTTGTTGGCGTTATCGTCGATGACCAGAGCCCGTTTGATATGGGAAATGACTTCATGGCTGCGCATCTCACCGGTTGCAGTATCCGCGCAGAGCTCAAAGAAGAAGGTGGCGCCTTTGCCCTCGATGCTTTCAATTTGAATCTTGCTGCCCATTTGCACCACGATCATATCGGATATGGTCAGCCCCAGACCGGTGCCGCCGAATTTGCGCGTGGTGGAGGAGTCGGCCTGGGAAAAGGCTTTGAAGAGCTTCTTTTGCTGCTCCCTGCTGATGCCGATGCCCGTATCCCGGACCGAGATTGAGAAAACTCCCCGGCTATTTTCCAGAGGCTTGTAGCGCACTTTGAGCTCCACTTCGCCTTGTGATGTGAATTTGACGGCATTGCCCAGCAGGTTGACAAGGACCTGGTTCAGGCGGACTGGATCGACCATCGCGAACCGGGGCATATTGACATCCAGGTTGAGCAGAATTTCGAGTTTTTTCTTTTGCGCGTTGAATTTGACGATATCCACGCTTTGCTCAAAGAGCTGGAACATATCGGTCATGATATATTCGAGCGTCATCATCCCGGCCTCAATCTTGGAGAAATCAAGGATATCGGAGATGATATTGAGCAGGGAGTGCGCCGAGACACTGGCATTTTCCGCATACAACCGCTGCTCGTGCGAAAGCTGTGTGTTCCTGAGCAGATCCGTGAAGCCGATCACGCCGTTGAGCGGAGTGCGGATTTCGTGGCTCATATTGGCCAGGAATACCGATTTGGCCTTTGTGGCGGCTTCAGCCTGGTTTTTTGCGACTTTGATCGCCTCTTCAGCCATTTTCTGCAGGGTGATGTCACTGTGAGAGCCTGCCATGCGGACAGGCCTGTTGTCTTTGTCGCGAATGGCGGCTCCCTTGGTGAGAATCCACCGCAGCGAACCATCCTTGTGCTTCATTCTGAACTGGAATGCATATTCATTGATCTCACCTGTGAAATACCGCTGTAAATGCTCATTTACCTTCCCGATATCCTCTTCATAAACAAGGCCGGTGAAGGTATCAAACCGGTTTTCAAGCTCGTGGTCCTCATAGCCGAGAATCTGTTTCCATCTCGGGGAGAGATATAGTTCGTTGGTCGTGATATCCCAATCCCAAATACCGTCGTTTACGCCGCTCACGGCAAGTTCATAGCGCTCGTTTGCCGTCACGAGGTCACTCTCCGTCTGCTTGCGCGCGGTGATATCCTGATGGGTGCCGAGCATCAGCAGCGGTTTGCCGTCCTGTGTCCATGAGACGACCCTGCCCCGGTCGTGGGTCCAGACCCATTCACCGTTCTTGTGCAGCATCCGTGCCTCCACATCGTGGTAGGGCAGTTCGCCTCGAAAATGTTTTTCGATCTTTTCTTTGGCCTGTTTCAGGTCATCGGGGTGGCTATATTTCTTCCAGGTTTTCGCAGATATCGGGCTGATCTCCTCAAGCGTGTAACCGATGATTTCCGCCCAGCGCTCATTGAGGATAGTTTCCCCCGTCTGGATATTCCACTCCCAGGTTCCTGAGTTCGTAGCTTCGATGATGCCGGCAAGCCGCTTACGCTCCTTTTCGAGGTCCGCCTCCATTTGCCTGCGCTCGGTAATGTCGGTGTAAGAGCCGCGATAGCCGCGCAGTGTTCCGTCCGGGTTCAACAGGGGGATACCGTTGGTGGAGAGCCAACGTATCTCGCCGCTCTTGGTTAGGGCCGGTCGGACCAGTTCCTGGAAATGCTCCTTTCGTGTGAAATACCCGAATGCCGTATTGCTGATTTCCTCGTGTTCACATTTTGGATGCAGATCATAGAAGTGCTTCTTGCCGATAATTTCCTCCGGAGTGTAGCCCAGAATGTTTTTCACGACGGGGCTGATAAAGGTGTAGAGCCCCTCGGAGGTGAACTCCCATGTAATCGTCCGGCTTTGTGCTGCCAGTTGTTTGAAGCGTTCTTCGCTCTGCCTCAGCTCCTCACGCTGCCGATATTCCTCGGTTACGTCGCGGAAAACCAGCACCGCTCCACTGACCGTGCCGAAGGCGTCCTTGATAGGTGCACAGCTGTCGGCAATCTGGCGTTCCGTACCATCTTTAGCGATAAGGGCGGTGTGATTGGCAAGGTCGACATTCGTCCCATCGGAAATGGCACGAAAGACCGGGATTTCCGCTGGCTCGCGGCTCTGGGCGTTGATGATGCGGAATACCTCCCGGATCGATACTCCTTCCGCCTCGGCGTTGCTCCAGCCGGTAAGAGCCTCAGCCGCCGCGTTGAGCCCTATGACCATCCCGGCCGTGTTGCATGCGATCACCCCGTCTCCGATCGAGCGAAGCGTCGCCGCGAGATGTTCCCGGCTGTCGCGCAACCTTTCCTCCTGAGCGCGGATGCCTGCGTCGGTGTGGCGCAGCACCACGTAGCTTAGTCCCAATAGCGCTGCCAGGATTACGGCGGAAATAATGCCCCCTAAAGTGATATCACGCCTGAACGATGCCTTCAGGCTGGTGATGTCATTTACGATCAGGATGTCCCCCACCTCTCTTCCGGAGGAGTCGGCTAGCGGCGATACTGTTACGTTCCAGTTCTTTCCGGCAACGATGATATTCCAGAGTGGCTGGTTATAATGATCATCCGAAGGGTTATGGTCCAGCAGTTGCGCAAAAACATCGGGCAGACGCCCCTTGCTTTCATAGACGATCACGCTGTTGGGAAGGCGTTCCCAACCATCCATGGGACTCACCTGCGGCATTCCCTCTTGCCAATCCACCTGCCGCATCGCATCTTTTCTTATGCTGAGGGCGATTTCAACTCCGTCGGGTATTTGCAGTTCCCTCAGAATACGATCAATCTCCGTACCCAGCTCAATGTATCCCACCAGGGTCTGTTGGTCATCGAAGACAGGTTGAAAGGATCTCAGGGAGGCTTTGCCTGCTAAGCCTTTATCGATTCCCCATGCGGCTTTTCCCGTACGCTCTGCTTCCTGAGCTGCCAGGCGTTCGATTTTGCCTCCAATCAAATCCGGTTTGTGAAGCCTCTTCAGGCAGATGCGTTCTTTGTCAAGGAAAAGGAAGTGGGTTAAGGATTGCTCCTGCTGCAGCGTTTCGAACATGTGTTGGTAGTCAACCGGGATAAGCTTCGCATCTTTGGCTTTCAATGCATCCTGCACACGGGAATCTACGGCGATGGAGAATGCGGACATGGCCATGCCGCGTGCCTGCCGTTCCAATGCGGTCTTCACACCCCACCCGACATCGGTGCTGACCGTGGCTGTCCTTCCGATGAGTCGATCATAGTGCCCTCTCCACAGGATGAAGGCAGAGGCCAAGACTAACACCAGAAGCATAACTGTCAGAAACGGCAACAGTCGGCGCATGACCGGCTTGGGAGAAGAGGGGACCTTCCCAGCGGCAAATAACGCGCTCAAGAGCCCGACCATCATCATCAGCGTCATCCCCACGGACCAGCCGGCCCGCGCGGCCACGTTCCAATGCCAATCCCGGGCGTCGATATCCATTCCCAGTAACGCGACTATGTCACCTGTTTCCGGATCGGTCATTGGCACCAGAGAGGTGATCCACGTTCCCCAGCGGTCGGTGACCGGACCGAAGACCGCCGCAATTCCCGTCTCGAAAACATGCAGATCTCCCGCCGATGCCTCTTTATAGACATCTCCGGGCGGCGAGTAGTGCCTGGAATTCTCCGGTTCGCTGTCCAGGAAGAAAAACACGGTTCCATCGGCTTTGCGCCCCATGAGATAAACGTAGCGGCAATTCGTATCGGCTGCGCGAATGGCTTCGAACTGTTCTTTAAGTTGTTGGTATTTTGTGGCTTCGATGTCGTCTGCCGTGCCTGTCAAAGACTTGATTTTTTCCAGATTCACGGCTTTGGCTGCCAGCCGCGTACGGCCCAGCAGTTCCTCACTCATCTCACGGTCGGCACGGACCACCAGCCACCAGGTTCCGACCGATCCTGCCAGCAGTATGAAAACCATCAGCCTTATCACCACGCAGCGGTTCCCCTGACAGCGTTTTTCAATAAAACCTTTTAATAATTTCAAAGTCCTTTTCATCCATTGCCCTTTCTTTGTAGCCCGTCCGGCCCACGGTCGCCCAAAACTGCGATCAGTGTATACGTATCAGTCATGCCAAATAAAAAATGGAAAACTCCGCACTGGACTTTTCCGGTTCGTGCCCGACCCTTGACCTGAGCGGCCTTCCCTTACAAGCTCGGTGATTACATTCCTGGACTGCCATACTCTTCATTCTCGCAGATTACAAATCTCAGATATTTTATTTCAGAAATCTTGTGTCGGCATGGATAACTCTCCCACGAGCACAGGAATTTCCTCATCTAAAAGTAGCACAGGAGAGTCACTTGTCAATTTTTCCGACATCTTTTCCGTTTTTTCAAACGATATATAAAATCTTTTCCAGGGGCGGAATGTTCAGGAGTATTTTCGAGAAGAATTTTTAAAACTGAATACCCTAAAATGTCTCCCGTAATGGGAGCCTGGTCAGACAGAAAAAGAAACCCCGTCACGGTTCGGAAAAAACAATCGAAAAATAGATGATTTTTCGACTGTCTTCTGTGAATTGCTTATTAATCAGACGTTGGAAAAAAGAAACACTGCAAAATGGTCGGGGCGGAGAGATTCGAACTCTCGACCTTCTGAACCCCATTCAGACGCGCTAGCCAGGCTACGCTACGCCCCGACCAAGTTGTGGCAATAACGCCAACGGGGTTTGATAGTACCGAAGTGCCGGGAAAATACAACCCTTTTCCCGGATTTTTCGAAAAAACCTCCGTTTTATGCCGCTGCAAACGGGTTTTTTACCCTCTGGAATCCAGCGAAAGGATGTATCGGGCAGCCTCTCCCAGGTTGCCGCAGATATGTGCCCGTTGCCCCAATGCCGGGTCCTTTTCTTCTTCCCGGGCCCCTTTGCCGGTCCTCACCAGGATAGACTCCCGCAGCCCGGCATTCCACCCGGTCTCCAGGTCGACCTTCTTGTCCCCAATGAAGAACGAGTCTTTCAGGCTCAAGCCGAAGCGATCCCGTGCCTGGAAGAGGAAATCGGGTTTGGGTTTGCGGCCGAAGGAAGGATCCTCGGGTTTTTCCGGAGCGATATAATAGGCCAGAATTTCGACACCCCACGGCTTGAGAAGTTCCGAGAGCCGGTCATTGACGGCGTGGACATCCTCCAGCGGGAAGTAGCCTCGGCCCACTCCGGATTGGTTCGTCACGACGATTAAGGCGTAGCCCGCCCTCTGGAGAAGCTGCAAGCCTTCCCCGACACCCGGGCAGAGGATGACTTTCTCGGGCTCATGCAAATAGTGAAGGTCCTCGTTGATCGTGCCGTCACGGTCCAGAAACACCGCCGGCCGGGAAGCGCGGGGAGTGTGAGCGGGTCCGGTCGTGTTCATGAGTTTATGCTGAGGGAGAAAGAGTTCTCAGAATCTCTGCCGGGGTGGCTGTGGCT
>JALNXY010000025.1 GCA_023230105.1 Verrucomicrobiota bacterium | reverse complement strand
CTGATTCTCGATAATTTCAGGCCGTGTGGTCTGCGTCAGGGGAACGGTAATGGCTGCCGGACGGTAGCGGCAGTCGCAGTGCAGGATCACGGCCTGAGCCTCTCCCAGTCCCCGGATGAGATCGTTGCTCAGGCAGATACCCCGTGCAGCCAGAATGAGCGCACGGATATCCTCCAGAGGCATTTGCCGGATTTCTTTCTCCTGAGGGCTCTTCATGAGAAGAACCCCCTTTTCCTTACTCAGAAAGGCTCCGTGCGTAAAGACATGCAGCAGGTGATGGCTCATGGCTTGAACGGGCCCTCTAGGGGTATTTCCGGACTCGCCGGAAGTTCTCCCGGATATTCTCAATTTTGGAGAGAGGCAACACTCCCTGAACCCTATCCAATTTAAACCAACCACTCTTCTTTATGTTTCTTAGGATATATTTGCCCGGCTGCACGATGATCTCTCCATGCTCGTAATCGCAGAGGATCTCTATGAGGCAACCGGCTTGGAAGAAATCAACCACGTGGCAGTTTTTGGCTTTGAGTTTTTCTTCCTCCTTTTTGAAGGATTGCCAGGCGTAGACAGGCCAGACGGCCGGTTTCTCGATTCCTTTCTTATCCTTTTTTAGATAGATGAAATATCCCTGATGCTGTTTTGCCGTCTTGTACTGTCCTCGGAAGCCCTTTGCCTCTCCCTCCTTGGCGACGTTGACATATTCGCTCTTATCACCCTTCTGAGCCCTTGCGCGGACTTTGAGGATTTGTGCGCCGCTCTTGGGGTGTCGGAAATTATTGCACCATGCGGCCCAGCCCTCTTTATCGAAAGATTGGTTTTCGAGCGCTTCGGCGATAGGCGCCCTGAGGACCGGATCCAAAATATTTTTAGCCTCTTTCTTGGCATTCTTCTGGTCGAACTTATTCTGAGAAACTCCCAACTCTGAAATTTTGAGCCGGGTAACGACGATTTCCTGAATCTTGCCCGATTCATCGGGGAGGAGCCGGGTTCCGTAGAAGGTCTCCTGCAGGGCCGACTTGGTGAGGATGCATTTGTAGGGGACGACCTGCTCGACGCATTTATTGAAATACTCCCGATCAATGCCCGGGGGCAGATTGTAATTCTTTTTGAGCTTCGGGTTGCGGGCCCACTCCGGAATGAAGGAGAGGACCATGGCGTCCAGTGCGTGGTGCCTTTTGTTTTTGCGCACTTTCTTCATCATTTTTTCCGGGTCGAGTTGGTCCTCCCTGTCAGCCAGGAGGGAATTGAGGTTGTTAATGGCGCGGACTCTGGCGGTGAGAGCGCCGTTAATGACCTGGACGAGTTTGCGCTCGCCGGCCTCTCCCGGTTGCCAGCCGCAGCGCAGGGCGGCAACGTCGCGCGCCAACCGTGCGATATAGGCGGTCTCGGCCAGAGAATCCCATTTTTCATCTAATTTGAGAGGGTCTTCGGCAGTCAAAAGCATCTTCTTCTTTTTGGAGAGCCCTTTCATTCCGTCAACCCGTTCGCAATATTCTTTGAAGGTTCCATTCTGGCTGAGCCACTCGTAGGGAGTGCGGTCGCCCTTTTCCCTATTGGTAGCGGAGCGGGTAACGACGGTATTGCAGCGGTTATCCGAGCCGCCTCTGGCTCTGGGGACGATGTGCTCGATCTCCAGCTCATCGATTTCGGAGAGTGAAAGCGTTTCGCCCGTGTAGGGGCACTTGAAATCCTGCTTGAAGTCCTGCTCTCTCAGGAGACGCAACTTGCGGATATTGCCTCCGCCTTGTATGTTGTTTTCCGCTGCCTGTTGGCGTGTATGCTCCCAGGCGCTCCTGTTATCATTCTGGATTTTATTGAGCTTTTTCTTGGCCTCTTCTCCCATGAAATCGTCCCGGATAAATTCGATAGCGATCTGATCGGGCTTGCCGTGAGTTTTGATCATTCGCCGCAGTTGTTCGTTGAAGAGACCGATGCGGTGAGCGACCAGGACGTTGCGCTGGGCCCCAATAAGTTTCTCGATTTTTTCATCCAGTTCTTCCGCCCGGACGGTGGTTGAATTCCAGTCGCCCGAGAGCGGCATCGTCGGGATATAGATATTTTCCCAGGGTCCCTTAATCAGCTTGAGGAAATCGAGGTCCTCTATTCTGAGCTTTTCAAAAAGAGTACCGGGCTGGCCGCAGAGCCCGGAGTTTTTTTTGTAAAAATCCTCGCCCGATTCGCCCGAAAGAACGAGAGCCCGAATAAGGCGCGCAGCCGGCCGGCTATAGCGCGAGCGACCGGAGACCGAAGGAGCCTCCACTAAAGGGTTACTCGGAAGAGGGCGGTTCTCTTCTTTTCCGACGGATGCTTTCTTCGGCGTCTTCTCTTTTCCCTCGAAGTTTGACAGAGCGGGCTGGAAGAGAGTTTCGGGTAAGGGTGCGGTCGCTGGAAGTTTATCAGCACAATTCTTGAGCCAGTTCTTCCAATCGGTTTTTGTGAGACTGTAGGCTTTGGCGATATTTTCGATCGCATCCTTGGGCCCCGCCTCTTTGCGTATTTCGTCGGCTTCTTCGCGCGCATTCTTGAGGAGTGCTCCGATCTCTTTTGGGCTGAGCGAAGATTCTCTCAATATCAGCCCTGCTTCATCGGTTCGATAAAAGCGCATATTTTTGAGCTTCATGAGGAAGGTGGCTTCGTAGACGGCGATATCGGCAGAGCGGGCCACATGGAAGCGAGGGATCAGTGCACAATTGGCGGGTGAGCGATTGTCAAAGCGGGGAATCTTCTGACCCAGGAGGCTTTTCCAATCCTCTTCACTTCCTTCTTTAATTCCCAGCTTCTGTCTATTTTCGGGGAAGTAGGAGGCATAAGCTTCGCCGGAGGGGCCATAGATCAGGGAGAGCGCTCTGCCTTTCAAAGCGGGGAATTGCCTGGCAGCGGCCTCTATCAGCGCAGAGAGCTCCCTGGCCACCAGCGCTCTGGGGATGACCTCATTGCGCACCCCTTTTGCCATGTGGTCAATTCGGTTTTTGATCTTATCGGTTACCGGGTCCCAAAGTCCCATCTGCAGGGCGGCGTAGTAGCAGGGGTAATGGTGCTTCTGGTTATCGCCGACGGCTTGCCTGAGGCGGTTTTCATAATCCACCGTTTTTTTTGCCGTCTGGGAATCCTCATCGTCTTCCTTTTTTTGAGAGGCTCTGTTTTTCCAGGGGACTTGAGGGTCGAAGCCGCGGCGCTGAATGGCCGAGTGAAGCGCTTTGTAAACTTGCCAGGGCTCGAGTTTCTCTCCCCGCAGGAGCATGATTCGCAGCAGGTAGGAATTGTATTGGGTCGGATCGCCCTTCCTGGGGAATTCCCGCTCCAGACGCGGGTCTCCCTTTTGTCCCCCTTTTCGTCCCTCGAGTACAGGGATGCCGACATCTCGGCAGAGGTTGTCCAGATATTCATGGCGTGCCTGATGAGCCTTGCGGGTACGGTAAGCCCGGATTATTTTTCTGAGTTCATCGCGCTTGCCATACTCTTCATCCAGTAGCAGCGTGTGAGCTTCGATCATTTCCATTCCACGACGTGCAGCCAGACCCAGAGAGCCCGTGCCGACATCAAACGCAAAAACGAGTTCGTTATCCATCCTGTTTCCCCTATATAAAATTAGTTTAGAACTGAGGGTAGTTTAACACTAAATTGGAAAAAGGGACAACTTAAAAAAATTAAAAGGATTTTTCGGATTTCAATATGTGAAAAACCGAAAGAGAGACGGTAAATCTGGAACCTCTTTTAGCGCGGGGAGTAGCCCGTTCGTCAGGCGGACGGGGGAGGAATTTTGGCTTTGGCGGATTTGGAGCGGGAGAGATTCTCAAATTGGGAGATGAGGAGTCCGCTCAGGGTCAGGGCCGTTCCCAGGATGGCCAGAGGGGTAATCCGCTCAGAGAGGATCAGGGCCGAGGCGATCACCGCAATGACCGGGCCCAGGTAAATATAGACGCTGGAGCGAATGACGCCGAGCACCTTGATCGTCCAGTTCCAGCTCACAAAACAGAGGGCCGAGGCGCCCAGACCCAGAAAAAGGAGGTTGAGGAGGTTTTGGGGCTGAGCCAGGCGCGTCAAATCCCATTTGAAATCCGTGAGGAAAATCGCCGGGAGCATGAAGAGGAGCCCATAGACAAAGCCTCTGCGCGTGACCTGCAAGGTGTTGTAATGAAACTGAGAAAGTTTACGAATCAGGACCGAGTATAATCCCCAGACCACCCCGGCAAGAATGGCCAGGATATCACCCCGGGGATTGAGCTGCAAAGCATGGGTGCCATTGATGTGAATCAGCAGGATCCCGACCATGGCGACCAGGAAGCCGACCAGAAAACGCGGGGAAAGCTTCTCATCCTTGAGGATAAAGTGGGAACAGATCGCCACGAAAAAAGGAGTCAAAGAGGTGATGACGCCCACGTTGGAGGCGTAGGAGTAGGTCAGGGCGATGTTTTCCAGGAGGAAATAGAGGGTAATCCCGGTAAGGCCGATTCCGACAAAATACCATTCATGACTGCGGCACTGGAGCTTCAGGGGCCGTGGATTGAGGAGAATAAGGGCGAAAAGGCCGATCATGAATCGGAAAACAAGAATCTCGACGGGAGTAAAGCTCCTGAGCAAGACTTTCGTGGAAACAAAAGTCATCCCCCAAATTATCATGGTCATTAGGGCGGCCAGGTGACCGGCTATGATTCGATTCTTTGACAACGCGTTATCCAGAGCCTTGTTTCGGAGCCTGCTCTATCGGCAAAGATGGGAGTTTACTGGAGAGAAGGTTCAGAGTCCAATGAAAAGCGTGCTCCTCACAAATCTGTGTCCCTCTGTGTTTATTCGTGGTTCTTCCCTTTTCGGTGCGCATATTTTTGAGGCAATGCGGGCAATGCGCCCGCTTCAAATGATTGGGCAAAACCGTTTGACTTGCCTCCGTCTTGCGGATACATTGAGTGCGCATGTTGTCGGCACTGGCACAACTGGCCATCGAGAAAGAGTCATACCTTGAGAAAACGCACGTTGCGATCCATTGGGAAGATGTTGCGGCGTGTGTGGAGCCCTTCCTGGAATCCGTTCGGTCTGAGCTTTTGGCCCAATCACAATCTTTTGTACCCGAGCTTTCTGAGATTTCTGCTTATGCTCTTTCCGGGCAAGGTAAACTTCTTCGACCGGCCGTCTTCGCGCTCAGCGGTTTTTCCTGCGGCACTTTTAATGAGTATGCCGTTAAGGCTGCGTCGGTTGTGGAGATGATCCATCTGGCCAGCCTGATTCACGATGACGTGATCGACGAGGCCGAAACCCGGCGCAAACAACCGACTCTCTCCCGGGTCTGGGGCAATCGCACGGCGGTTCTCCTGGGGGATTGCATCCTGGCTCATGCGGCCTTCCTCTCGCTCCATCTGGGCAGTCAGGAAGTTTCGCATAAGCTTCTTTCGAGCGCGCGGTGCATTTGCATCGGTGAAACGCTTCAATCGCTCCATTCGGACAAAGTCCCCTCTTTGGAGGAGTATTTCAAGGTGATCGCCCTGAAAACGGGCGAGCTTTTCGCACTGGCGGCAGAGCTGGGAGCGGTCTTCGCGAACGCACCGGCAGAAACTGCCTCAGAATTAAGACAATACGGTCTATCCCTCGGAACCTCATATCAGATTTACGACGATTGCGTGGATATTTTCTCCACGGAACAGCTTTCGGGTAAATCCCTTGGAACAGACCTCTCTTCGGGCAAGCGAACGCTTCCGGTCCTTCTTTTACTCGAGCAGGCTTCCGAATCGGAGCAGAAACAAATCTCCTCGATTCTGGATAACGGCACCCCTGAGCGCACTCAGGAGCTCCTGCCTTTCCTCAACAAATATTCCATTTTACAAAGCTGTATCTCAACAGCGCAAAGCGAGATGGGGATCGCTCTCCAGATCGCTCGTTCTTTGCCTCCCTCCGAGGCTCAACAAGGTTTAATGAAATTACTTCAATTCCTCTCCCAACAGTTTGAGAAACTCAAATCTCTTTAAATAAACAATATTTGAGGTGCCCTTTGGAGAGGAGACACTTCTGGGTTCATAAAAAAACTGGCACAGCCAGGCGATATACAATTTAATAAATAATATGGGTGGTTTTTTTGGTGTTGTCTCCAATAAGGAATCTAGCAGAACTCTCTATTACGGAACTGATTATCATTCGCATTTGGGTACCAAGAGAGGCGGCATGGCTGTCACGGGCGAGGATGGGCGTATTATGGCCATCATCCACGACATCGCCTCAACTCAGTTCCGCGCGAAATTTGATAGCCACATGGATAACCTCAAGGGCAAATGCGGAATCGGCGTCATCAGCGATTATGATGATCAGCCGCTCACCGTCTACTCCCGTCTGGGCACCTACTCCATCGTAACGGTCGGCAAGATCAACAACCTGGAAGAATTGGTGGAAGATTCCTTCAGCAACCACCACTCGGGCCACTATCTGGCCATGAGCGGCGGCATTATCAACCCCACCGAGCTCATCGCTACCCTGATCAACCAGAAAACCACTTTCGAGGAAGGTATCGAATACGCCGCTTCCAAAATCAAGGGCTCCATGTCGATCCTGATCATGTGCAATAACGCGCTCTATGCCGCACGTGACCGCTACGGCCGGACACCGGTCTTCATCGGCCAATCCCATGATACGACCGCCGTCTCGATGGAGGATGCCGCTTTCCTCAACCTGGGTCTCAAAATGGTCCTGGAACTGGGACCGGGCCAGATCGTCAAACTCACCCCCGAAACAATTACCGAATTGAGGCCGGCCCGCAAAGAAATGCAGATCTGCGCCTTTCTCTGGGTCTATTACGGCTACCCCTCTTCCACTTACGAAGGCAAAAACGCCGAAGTCTTCCGCTGTAATAGCGGAGCAATTATGCAAAAGACCAGACCGGTGCCACCTGTGGATTTGATCTGCGGCGTGCCCGATTCAGGCGTCGGCTATGCCATCGGCTACTCCAATGCCTCGGGCTGCAACTATGGCCGCGCGCTGGTCAAATACTCTCCCACCTGGGCACGCAGTTTCATGCCGCCGGAGCAATCCCTCCGCGACCTGGTCTCCAAAATGAAGCTCATCCCGGTCGAAGAATTGATCAAAGACAACCGCCTCCTCTTCTGCGATGACTCGATCGTCCGCGGCACCCAGCTGCGCAACATCATCTACCGGCTTATGACCATCGGCGCCAAAGAGGTCCATATGCGCATCGCCTGCCCTCCGCTCCTCTACGGTTGCCCTTATCTGAACTTCAGCCGCTCCAAAAACGATTTCGACCTCATCACCCGCAGAGTCATTGCCGATCTCGAGCCCGAGAATCCCTCACCCGATATCGAAAGCTATCAGGACCCCAATTCCGAGAAACATAAGAAGATGGTGGAAGCGATCTGCAAAATCATCGGTGCGTCCTCTCTGGAATACCAGACCATCGAGGGTCTCCTCAAGGCGATTGATCTGCCTCAGGAGAAAATCTGCACCTACTGTTTCACGGGCAAAGACCCCTACTGCCAGAAATAACGAATCGGAGAGCCGGGCACGATTCCCAGTTCTCTCTTAACCTTTGACGCAACCCAGCGGACGCAGGCGGACGACTTTGCTCACCAGCCCGGCCGTCTTGCAGGCTTCTACCACCTGGCCAGCATCCTTGTAGGCCTCGGGGAGTTCTTCTGCCAGCGTCTTGCGGCTCTGTCCCCGGACGACAATTCCTTTCTTGAGCAGCTCGGCCGCGATATCCCTGCCCTGGGCACTTTTTTCGGCGCGGGTACGGCTCATCCGCCTCCCGGCTCCGTGGCAAGTGCTGCCGAACGTTTGCTTCATCGCCTTATCGGTCCCGCAGAGGACGTACGATGAGCGGCCCATATCCCCGGGGACCAGTACCGGCTGGCCGATTGCGCGATAGCGCTCAGGCACCTCCGGGTGGCCGGCTGCGAAGGCGCGGGTCGCCCCCTTGCGATGCACGCAGAGTTTCCTGTTCTGACCTTCCCAAAGATGCGTCTCCACCTTGGCGATGTTGTGAGCCACCTCGTAAACGGTCCGCAATCCCAGCTCCTCGTCGCTCAGTCCGAGCGCTTTCTTGAGAGCCCGTCCAGCCAGGCTGGCAATTACCTGCCGATTGGCAAAGGCGTAATTAACGGCGCAATTCATTGCCTGGAAATAAGCCTGACCCTCGTCGGATTTGAAAGGTGCGCAGACCAGTTGCCGCTCCGGAATCTCGATGCCGTATTTCTCGCCGGTGGATTCCATCTCTCTCAGGTAATCATCGCAAATCTGATAGCCAAAGCCGCGCGAACCGCAGTGCACCATCAGCGTCACCTGGTTTTCTCTGAGACCGAAGGCTTCCGCCGCCTTGAAGTCGTAGACCTCCTCCACGTAGCCGATTTCCAGAAAGTGATTGCCCGAGCCCAGGGTACCCAGCTGCTCCAAACCCCGCTTCCAGGAGCGCGGCCTCACCGCTTTGATATCCGCCCGGTCCATCATGCCGCCCTCTTCGATGAATTCCAGATCGCTCTCGCTGCCGAATCCGCGGCCGACCGCCCAGCGTGCTCCCTGGCGCACCACCTCTTCGAGCTCGCGTTGGCTGACGCTCAGGACACCGGAGGAACCGACCCCCGTGGGCACATCGCGGAATAGCTGCTCCACGACGTCCCTCAGCCGAGCGCTCACCTCTTTAACCTCCAGCCGCGTTGAGAGCAGCCGCACTCCGCAGTTGATGTCGTAGCCCACTCCCCCGGGCGAAATCACTCCCTCATCCAGGTCGAAGGCGGCCACTCCGCCAATGGGGAAACCATAGCCCCAATGGAAATCGGGCATCGCCATTGCCGGACCGACGATCCCGGGCAGTGACGCCACATTGTCCAGCTGCAAATGGACCCGGTCTTCAAAGACAGAGTCGAGCATCTCCTCGGTCGCATAAATCCGGGCGACAGTTCTCATGCCATCCTGCCGCGGCAGTTCCCAGCAGCCCGGCCCAACATAACGCATTTCAGCTCTCATCACACTATAGCTGGAGTATACAGCACTTTAATCCATATTTCAATATCTACTCCGGAGACCGGCTTTTTTAAAATCCCTTTTTAGCGGTTTTGCTCTTGCATCTCTCCTGAAGAGAAGATAGATTGAACACGTCTTTAGTGCGTAAAACTGTATCATTTAAAGAAACTATGGCAACCATAAAAAAGAAACGTACCGCCTCCGCGGCGAAAGAATACTTCTCTAAAATCCCTCAGATATCTTATGAGGGACCAACCTCCAAAAATCCCTGGGCTTTCAAGTGGTATAACCCCGAAGAGCTCGTGGAAGGAAAAACCATGGCCGAGCATTTGCGCTTCTCCGTGGTCTATTGGCATACCTTCCGCGGCACCGGCGGCGACCAGTTCGGCATGGGCACCATGCTCCGCCCCTGGGATGACGGCACAGAGAGTGTAGAAAATGCGCAAAAACGCATGCGGATCGCCTTCCAATTCATGGAAAAACTCGGCAATCCTTTCTGGGCATTCCATGACAGAGACATCGCTCCCGAAGGCTCGAACCTGCGCCAGACCAATAAAAACCTGGACGCGGTCGTCAAAGTGGCCAAAGAGGAAATGAAACGCACCGGAATCAAACTGCTCTGGGGCACCAGCAACCTCTTCGGCAATCCGCGCTATATGCACGGCGCTGCGACCTCATGTAATGCCGATGCCTTCGCCTTCGCTGCTGCGCAGGTCAAAAAAGGCATGGAAGTCACCCATGAGCTGGGCGGCGGCGGTTTCACCTTCTGGGGCGGCCGCGAAGGCTACACCACTCTCCTCAATACGGACCTCAAGCGTGAGCTCGATCACCTGGCCAAATTCTTCAAGATGGCCGTCGAATACAAAAAGGAAATCGGCTTCAAGGGCCAGTTCTACATTGAGCCCAAACCCAAGGAACCGACCAAGCATCAATATGACTCCGATGCCGCAGCTTGCCTGAATTTCCTCCGTCAGAATGGACTCCTCAAGGATTTCAAACTGAACCTGGAAACCAACCACGCCATGCTCGCAGGCCACACCATGCACCACGAGATGGAGACCGCTGCATCCGCTGGCGCTCTCGGCTCTCTGGACGCCAACACCGGCGACCCGATGCTCGGATGGGATACCGATCAATTCCCGACCAGCATTTACGAAACCTCTCTCATCATGTATACCCTCATGAAATACGGAGGCTTCACCACCGGTGGTGTCAACTTTGACGCAAAGGTCCGCCGCGAAAGCTTTACCCCCGAAGATCTCTTTTTCGCCCACATCGGCGGAATGGATGCCTTCGCACGCGGTCTCAAAATCGCCGCCGCTATGCGCGCTGATGGACGCCTGGTTGAGTTTGTCAAGGACCGCTACTCCTCCTGGGATAGCGGAATCGGCGCCGATATCGAAAAGGGCAAAGTCGGCTTCAAGGAATTGAGCGAGTATATGCTCAAGAAAGGCAACATCGCTCCCAATTCGAGCGGACG
This sequence comes from Verrucomicrobiota bacterium, assembly GCA_023230105.1. GTDB lineage: Bacteria > Verrucomicrobiota > Verrucomicrobiia > Limisphaerales > UBA1412 > UBA1412. The sequence continues at coordinate 30,625 of JALNXY010000025.1, read as the reverse complement.
TCAGGAATTCCTCGAAAACATGATCAATGAATACATCATGTAGTCTCTAAAGGTTGAGACTCTTTCAAAAAGGCGGTGTAGGAATACCCCGCCTTTTTTATTTTTCTTGCAAGAATTGTAAAAAGATGATTTACTATCCCACGTTATGAAAAGTCTGACTTGTCTAATAGGGGTAGTCAGCGGTCTGTTTTTTGCAACTGCACTGGCTCAGTCCGGAGATCCTTTTTCCGGGCTGAATGAGATTCCCCTTCTTGATAATCAGTCACTAAGCCAATATGAGAAAACATTTCACCCTCCTTTGCCGGATATTTGGGTGGATGGTGTCCTAATGAGCTGGGAAGAAGTTTATGGTCCGATTGTCATTTTGCCGCCGCCCGTTGCAGATAACATGTCCCGGAGTGCCTCTTCTTCTGCTCTGTTAAGAACTCAACAGGTTGCTGAGTCTGCTCCTTTTACGAGACACTTCGCCGATCCTCAAACCCGAGCCACTCTTCTATCTTCCAATTCGCCAACAAGGATCGATTTTGTTCGCCTGGCAGAGCTCACAGCAATACATCAGGAAAAAGATCCCTCAACGTTCGAAAGTTTAGAAATTACACTCATTCGATCCGAAGATGCTAATACTAACCTCTGTATAGGAATAGAGGGAAGTGTGACAAATCAGTTTGCTCTTGATTATACGTGTTATAAACTAAGTATCGCGAATATACCAACAGATGAAGAAGTTGAAGTCTTCTTTTCAGAAAAGGCTTCATTGGGGGAATGGCTTACGACTTCGCTGGCCTGTGTAGGAACCAATGACAGTACAGGTACGAAAATTTATGTAGCTACGGTCAAGGGACACCATTCTGGCGGGTTCTTCACCGCGGCTCTTGTATGTGATACTGACGATGATGGCCTTTCTGATGCCGTGGAGGAACTGATTTTTAAGAGTAATCCTGATAACTCGGATTCTAACTTTCTCCGCGATGGAAATGGAAATGGTTCTCCTGATTTTCCCGCTAAGGCGAATAATTGGGTCTGCGATGGAGACGAAGATTTGGATGGTGACGGTTGGTCTAATGCGGATGAAATTGCAATGGGGACCGATCCTTTTGTCGCCCAAAATAATGGTTTGGATGTCGATGATGACGGCTTGCCTGATTGGGCTGAACAAAATCTCTTTATCTGGAGAGGAGTGCAGAACCAAAATGCATTTGTAGACTCTGATGGCGACGGAGTAAATAACTACACTGAATTGGTATTGAATACGGATACTTCTCATGTGGAATTATTTTATGACCAAAGTGAAAGCGATAACACTTTCTGCAATAACCAATCCAGAGTATTTCAAATCCCAATTTTTTCCCTTGAGAACGAATCAGCAACGAATGTCTTCCCATATGGACTTATTTTTGATTTTTGTGGGCCATTCGGTAGTTTTTTAAATTTAAAACTCAGTAAAAATGTTACTTCTACAAATGGAGTTTTCTATGACCAGATAAGTATTTCAGGTGCCACTGGAGTATCTATTTCATCATCAGATTGGGGTATAATAAATTTTTCTTCTGGAAATAACATTACTGACATTAATATTAATACAAATATAATTGTTTTGGCAGAGGGACTATCAACAACACACGAATTAATTGGGAAAATGGCAGAAATTTTTCTGGATGACAATAGGCTAAAATGGTCCGAACCAGGGGTATCAGATGCGATTGAAGACGTGCTGGCAGATTCTGCAGTGATTATTTCAAATCGTAGTTTAGGAAGAATTTCACTGATAATGAAACGATTACAACTTCTTAGTTGTGATTTAACAATAAATCTACGTAATCAACCGATAGCTACACAACAAAGAATATGTAAACTTGTTGGGAATATGCTTTCTGAGGCAAGTTTATATAATAGAGCACAAACACGTTATTCTTACAGCGGTAATCCAATTCCCGTTTTAACGCATATTAATCGGTGCACACCTTATCTAAATGGTTTTTGTTCTTACTTGGGGGTATTTAATGTCCCCCCATCACTTGATCAGGATGTGACCGATTACTTAAGTGCAGTTCGGTATCCAGATGAATTTGCTGACATGTACATAGTTACACTTGCAAATACTCTTACCGACTATATTATGGATGTTGGAGATACTTATCCTACATATTTACAAATGCTAATTTGGAATGCGTTGGACTCTTTGGTTTATGAATAGTACCGCATAAAAACATAGATTAAATTATATTATGAAATATTTTTCCTTTCCCATTATCCTTGCTTTGAGCACGGTTTGCTTCGCGACAGCGACAAGCGTTTCCGATTTTGAATATGAAATTGTAGACAACGAGGTTACGATTATTACTTATCTCGGAACCGATGAAGAGGTGGTTGTTCCTAATAAGATTGAGGAATGCCCGGTAACGGCTCTTGAAGGCCATAGTTTCAGCACAAATGGAGTACTGAAGTCAGTTGTGTTACCCAGTGACCTTTTGACTATAGGAACGCGATGTTTCTATCAATGCACAAATCTGGTGAATATAGAAATTCCAGATAAAGTAACCACGATTGGCCGTTATGCATTTGGAGGCTGCATCCGTTTGCAAACAATCAATATCCCTGCTGGCGTGGAGGAGATTGGGGAGAGAGCCTTTGTTAATAGTTCTGCGACTATTCAAGTGGATGAGAGCAATGCTTCATACTGTAGCGAAGGAGGTGTTCTGTTTAACAAAGATAAGTCTACATTGATTTTCTATCCTCCTTTTTCGTCGGCAACGCAATATGTAATTCCAGAAGGCGTTTCCCGCATTGAGGCGTTTGCATTTTCTTTTTGTTCGAACTTAAAAACAGTTGTTCTTCCAAAGAACATGTCTGGAATCCAAAACAGTGCATTCTATCTATGTTCTGGTTTAGAATATATAAATCTTCATGAGAACATCGAAACGATTGGAGCGTTTGCGTTTTCTGACTGCACAAGATTAACCAATGTAGTTATGAGTAGTGTGATTAAAATTGAGGATTTGGCTTTTAACAAATGTACCGCTCTTGAGCAAATTGATCTGGGAGATAAGCTGCGAGAGATTGGAGGTGGCAGTTTCAGCGAATGTTCTTCTTTGAAGGAATTATCTTTTCCAGTGACCTTCAGATGTTTTGGCCCTACTTTTATCGATTGTCCTTCCCTGCAACATATTTATTTCAAAGGAAATACTCCCACAACTCCTTTTATCAACAGCACACAGGTTTCAGATGTTTTTGCTGCGCCCTATCCAGCGATTCATTATTTGGAAGGAACGAGAGGATGGAAGGGTGAATATAAAGTAAATAAGGAAGGAGACCAATTTGATCCCCAGGAAACATCAAATCTTCTTCGTTTCAGTAATTGGTGGCTGGAAGGAGTAAACGTTCATCCTTGGACCCTACCGGCAAATGAGCCGGAAGTTTTCGTTTCTCAACGAACGGTGAAGGATGGAAAAGTGGAGATGACTCTGGTCTTTGGCGGGGCGTTGCAGAGCAGTACGAACCTGGAAGATTGGGACCCGGTCGAGACGGCGAGTCCTTATCTGGTTTCAGTCCCCACTGGCGGCGAAAAATTCTACAGGGCTGTTTCTTCTGAAGTAGTGGAGTAAAGTCCTCTTGAGTTAAAAAAGGCGGTGTAGAAATACCCCGCCTTTTTTGTGCCCCCCTCCGAAATCGGCGAATACCCTACTCTCGCTTGAGTAGATGCTTCACGAAAAACTCCTCCCGCTTCCGGGCAGCGTAGGGCGATTCTCCGGCTCCGTGGTTCGAACCCGGAATCACCAACATCTCGAAATCCCTGTTCGCCTGAATCAGCGCATTGACCAGCTGCATCGTGGAGGCCGGGTCAACGTTCGTATCGAGCTCGCCCACCGTCAGGAAGAGTTTGCCCGTTAGCCGGTGTGCCTGGGTGACGTTGGATTGCTCGGCATATTCGGGGCCAATCGGCCAGCCCATCCAGGCCTCGTTCCACCAGATTTTATCCATCCGGTTATCGTGGCAGCCGCAATCCGAAACCGCTACTTTGTAAAAATCCCCAAAGGCCAGAAGCGCCCGCGTGGAGCTCTGGCCTCCCGCGCTGCCGCCGTAAATCCCCACGCGGCTTAAATCCATAGAGGGGTATTTTTCCGCAGCGGCCTTTATCCAGAGAATCCGATCCGGGAACCCTGAATCGCCCAGGTTTTTCCAGCAGACATCGTGGAATTTCTTGCCGCGGTGGTTGGTCCCCATCCCGTCGAGCTGCACGCCGATGAAGCCGAGCTCGGCCATTTTCTGGAGCTTGGTTTCGGGGCCGAACGCTTTGGGAGCGAATGCGCCATGGGGTCCGGCGTAGATTTCCTCAATGATGGGATAGCTGCGGCTCGGATCAAAATGGCTGGGGCGAAAGATTACTCCGTAAATATCGGTCGTTCCATCCCGGCCTTTGGCCACGAAGCGCTCGGGCGCAATCCAGCCGGCCGCCGCCAGTTCGGAGGCATCTCCGCGCTCGAGCTCGCAAATAAGAGCCCCATCGGAAGAGCGCCTCAGCTCCGTCACCGGAGCCATATCCACTCTGGAATAGCGGTCCAGGAACCACTCGCCATCGGGCGAAAACTCCACCGTGTGCGTGCCGTCTCCCCGGGTCAGATGGGTCAGGCCCGAGCCGTCATAATTAACCCGCATGAGATGCAGATAATAGGGGTCCTGCTCCGGGAAAACGCCGCCTGCCCAGAACCAGACCTGACGCAACCGATCGTCCACTCGTTCAATACTTCGCACCACCCACGGGCCGGAGGTGAGCTGCCGCTTCACGCTTCCCTTCTCCAGATCATAAAGGTAGAGATGGTTCCAGCCGTCGCGCTCGCTCATCCAGAGCAGCTCGGAGGTTTCAAAAAGCGGATGCAGCCAGGTTTTATTCGAGTAATCGATGAAAGTTTGAGAAACCTCCTCGATCACCGCCCGTACCTTCCCCGTCTGAGCCTCAATCCCCAGAAGAGTCAGCTTCTGATGCCCGCGCTCATTGTAGAGATAGAAGAACTCCCGCGAATCCGGGCTCCAACGGAATTCGGAAATATCCCAGGGATTGCTCTGCAATTCCTCGGAAACCGGGAGCGGCTCCTTGCGCTCCACAGAGAAAAGTTTGGGCCGCTTGTAGGCGAGCTCATCCCCGGGCTTGGCATAGCGGTGAGTATGGAGCTTGGGCTGGAGCTGATCTTTGGGAGAGGATTCCACCATATAAATCTCGCGCTCCTGAACTCGGCGGGTTTTGAGCAGGATAAAATATTTGCTGTCGGGCGACCAGAGAATCGGCGGCTCATATCCATCCCGGTCGTTTCCGTCCCGTGTTAGCTGCACCGCTTCGCCGGAACCATTCTCAACCAGATAGACATTGTTCTCCCGCAATTCCACACTCCAAGCCCCGTCGGGCGAGCTTGCTCCGAATTGCGAAGTGCGCTGTCCCGGTCTCTCCTCCCTCGGGGACTGAGCCTCACGGGCAGCCTCTTCGAGCGTGCGCTTGATCTTTTCTTCGGTAAACCGGAAGTAGTCGCCATCGGTCTGCGCCTCCAGAATCGCCAGCGTCCTGCCTTGCGGGTCGGTCACCTTCCAGACATGCCCGGCAAAAGTATGCTGCTGATGCTCCGCGCCCGGGCGGATCGTCGCATAGGTCCGCTCTTCTCCTTCGGTATTGACCCAGCTGATCGTGATCGGGCTGTCCCAGTCATTGATGAAGGAGAGGAAAAGCGATTCGCCTGTAGAGCGTGAGCGCTTCATGCGCGTGGGGAAAGCCGCGGAAAGATCCGCCTCGGTGGGCGTGTAGACACTGAGGGTATAATCGCCCAGGTCGCACTGCCAGCGCTCAGAACCCAGCCGGAAACTCATCTTGCCCTCCGGGGTGTAATCCAGGTTCTCCAATCCCAGCCGCTCCGAATCGATATCGCGCCCGAGCTTCTCCCGCAAACTCCGGGCCAGCCGCTCAGCATCAAAGGCCGGACGCCGCTCCCCTTTGAGCGCATCGACAAAGATATATTCGCTGCGGCCGCCGGAGAGCCGATTCATATACCAGAAGGTAGAGCCCTTCCACTTCGGCTGAACCGTCATCTTATAGACTTTGCCGCGGATTCGCTCGGGCCATCCCTCCTCCGAGGCACCCTGTGACGCCGGAATCCAGATGCAAAATGCCCCCAACAAAAACAAAAAAACGGACTTCCTCATACTCTTGCAAAGAAGAGTAACAGAAGCCCGTCTGAAAAAAAACTATTTTGGGAAACCCTTTTTAGAGTCCTTCCACGCCCCAACCGGCCCGGTAGGTCCGCTTCACGAACGCGTTGGCCTCCTTCAGGTCGAATTTCAGCGCGGCGGTATCCCATTTCAGAGTCGTCTCCGGGAACCGGCAGGCGACACTCCCCAGGAGCACCGTCTCGGCCAGAGGACCGGAGAAATCAAAACCGGCGCTCGTCTTACCCTCTCCCCGGACCGCGTCAATAAACTGATGCCAGTGATTCACCGTTGGCAGCGTGAAACGCTTGGTCAGCTCGGGAACCTCTTCATACTTCTCGCCCTTCTTCATGAAAAGCTTCGGCGTGGTATAGTGCGGAATGAGGTAAATGCCCTCAGTTCCCAGGAAGAGCGTCCCCATGTTCGGGAGTTTGCCCCCGATCAAGTCTGCCACTTCCTGCGGCGGCCGCTCCGATCCGTCAAACCAATGCACATTGATCGTCTTGCCTTCTGTGTATTGTGTCCCGGGGAAGACGTAGTGCATCCGGCTGCGGGTAGCCCAATACCATTTATTGGGAGCGGGCCCCTCGGAGCGGAGGCTCGTCGGAGAGGTCAGATCCAGTGCTGAAAACACGTTGTCAAAAATATGACAACCCATGTCGCCGAAGACTCCGGTTCCCAGGTCCAGTATATTTCTCCAGACTTTCGGATGATACTGGTTGGCCAGGTAAGGCCGCTCGGCCGCCGTATTGAGCCAGAGATCCCAGTTGAGCGTCTCGGGAATCGGGTCTTCCCCGCCCGGCAGATCATTCACTGAGCCGTAGCTGCTCCCGCACCAGGACCACGTCTCCTTGATTTTGCCGATAATCCCCTCTTTGAGGAGCTTGGCCGTATTGCGGTAAATATCGTATGAGTGAATCTGAATTCCCATCTGGGTGACAAGTTTGCGCTCGGCCGCATAGCGGGTCAGCTGCCGCACTTCGTAGAGATCGTGCGCCAACGGTTTCTGGCAGTAGACGTGGATGCCCCGGCGCATCGCGCTCATCGCCATGATCGCATGGGTATGATCGGGCGTGGAAACGGTCAGGCAGTCGATATCCTTTTCCTTATCCATGAGCTCCCGGTAATCCGTATAGGTTTTCAGCTCAGGGTGACTCTTTTTCTGCTGAGCCAGATAATTCCGGTCCACATCGGCCACCGCGACAAAATCGACCTTCGGATGGCTGATAATCTCCCCGATATCGGCACCGGCCATATTCGCCGAACCAAAACTGGCAAAACGGACCCGCTCGCTGGGCGGAGCCGAGATCAGATTACGTGTAATAAACGGGGCAGTCAGCGCGATACTGCCCGCAGTTTTCAAAAAACTCCTTCGTGAAAATACGGTCTTACTCATCCGGAAGACGTTGCCTCAAATCCGGCCCATTTACAAGAAAAATACCTCTAAAAACCCCTGAAACGCCGCTTATTTTTGAAAACCTCTTTCTCCCGGAAACGACTTCACCTCCGTCTCCTATCCGGAAACAGAGGTGAAGCTCTTTAAAAACGAACGTTAATGTTAATTACTCTCTTTTCAGAGCAATCTCTTACCTGGCAGACTCACTGCAATGCTCGGCAAACCAATCCCAGTCGGTACGGTCGGCACCAATCGGGATCGTATCAGGACCGTAGATGAACTTAATAGGACGGGCATCGACGACCATCGGGCGGGTCTTCCACTTTTTGATTTCGCTGTGTCCATCGGCATAGGAGAAACCGCAAGCGCCGTTATGCAGCGAAGAGGGATAGTCGCGCCAGTTCGATCTGGAGTCGCCTTTAACGACCCACGTTCCGCCTTCCTGTACAGCTGAAGCTTCCGGGAAGAGCGCACCGTCATTGACGCTGTCGGGATGCTCATCAACCAACACCCAGGCGCCGGTCGGTTTGAGGCGATTCATATCGGAAATTTTCTTGTAAATCTTCATGTTCAGATAAGTGCTTCCGCCGGTACCATCCACGTTCATGAAAGAATTCATGGAGACGGTGCGGACGCGGTGCTGGCCGATTACTCCCTTGGGACCCGCAGGGCTGGCATATTTATCGGAAGGGCACTTGAAGGTCTTGGCCGCCTTGCTCAGATAAGTTCCCATTTGAGCATAACGCGTATCCACCAGGTACAGGTAATTGGTATTATCTCTACCGCCATCTCCACCATCACTACCGCCCTGGTTCCAGCCCAGCCAACCGGTAATCCAGCTCTTATTGCCAGCGTTGATCTCAGCCTGATCATAACCTCCCTGGCAGTTAGGCATGATGTTTTCCTGGTTATCATTCGTATACATAATCCAAGCCAGTGTGAGCTGCTTGGTGTTATTCATACAAGAGATACCCTGTGTTTTAGCCTTGGCTTTCGACAAAGCAGGCAGGATCATTCCCGCCAGAATGGCGATAATGGCGATCACCACCAGGAGCTCAATCAGGGTGAAGCCACTTTTTCGCGTTCCATTATGTTGACAAATAATCTCTTTCATAGTGCTCAGTGTCACAAAATACGCCAGCTAGACTAGCCCTCCAGGGCTCAAAAGTCAAACAAAAGAGGCCTCAAAATCGAGAAAAATAATCTAGAGAACGATCCAGATATCGTCCATCCTCTTCATATTCTGGCAAAGGAAATTAGCCAGGATGAACAGCCCTCCCAGGATCAGAGCCACTCCCACCGACTCGACTCCGGCCGCCAAAAAATCAATCAGGCAGATCGTCGCCGTCAGGTAACCGGCCGTCTGAGCCATTTCCTTCCTGACGTTCTGCTGGTAAAAGATATAGAGCAGCCAGGCGAAAACCGCGCTGACAAAACAGATTCCGATCCAGCGGTAATCCCCGTCATTGACGACGAGCGCCATCACCAGAGGCACGGCAAAAGCCAGAGAGGGTATCGCCAGGCTCCGCAGCTCGGCATTCCATCTCTGCCGGGTGACAAAGCCGCAGCCGAACATATAAAAGAGAATCCCCAACGCGGCCCAGAGCGTCTCGCCCATCAAACCGCCCCAGGCGACACTCCCTCCGACCACGTAATAGGAAGCCCTCAGGAAACCGGGCAGAAGCGATGAAAGGAAAAAAATCCGGTGCGTGCAGGCGGTCAAAAGTCCCACGAACACGATCCAGCAGGCCAGAATCGCGATCATCCTCCCGCAGCAGGCCGCCAGGAGTATCCCCAGCCAGATAAAGACCACGCTCAGAATCCAGGGAATCCGCAGGGTCGCACGCGTCGAGAGCCAGGGATACATCCGCTGGTAATCCGATTCGCTCTTGATGTCGAAAACGACCGTCAGCCAGGAAATTGCGACCTGCAAAAAGGAGAGCGACAGGCAGGCCAGAACCAGCTTATCCACATTGCCGCAACCGCTCAACAACCACCCGGCCAGGCAGTTACTGAGAACCGTCGGCAGCGTGATGACACGACCCAGAACGCTCAGATCCGTTCCCGCTCGCAGAAGTGAAGCTTCTGCATGGCCGCGCCTCGTCATCCATTAGCCTCCCGCGTATTCGATTGCCGCAAAACCTCTTGCCAGGCTTTCTGAAGCGTCTCCAGACTCCGCGAAGCGATTACCTCGGCACCCTCCTCAAACTGAAACACCTCCACGGAGACGTAGCCCTCGTAGCCGACCTCTTTCAACGCCCTCAGAATGGGGACAAAATCGACATCCCCGAACCCCGGCCCCTTCAGGTTCCGGTCATTGGCATGGAAGTGGGCGAAGTGCCCCTTGCTCTCGTGGATAATCTCGGGCAGAGGGCGGCCTTCCGCGCTCATCGCCTTGACGTCCAATATGATCTTGAAGGCCGGGTTATCCAGTTCCCGCGTGAAATCGATCGCCTCCCGGGCCGTATTGATGAAATTGGTCTCGGCCGAACCCAGCGGTTCCAGGCAGAGCGAGACTTCCCGCTCCCGGGCACGATTCACCGCGGCTCTGAAAGTCTCCAGGGCCCAGGCGCGCGCATCTTCAAAGCTGACATTCTCCATCACCCGCCGCTGATGGGGCGAGCCCACCACGATCGCTTTGGCCCCGATATCGGCGCAAAAATCGACCAGCTCGATAAAATACTTCGAGGTCTTCTCCCGAATCTCCTTGTCCGGATGGTTAATATAGAGACCCTCGGGCTTGACTAGTACCCAGTGAATCGCCGAAAGAGCGATCCCCTCCTCCTTTGCCATGGCTCGGATACGGGCACGCTCGGGCCGGCTGATCTCTTCCACCGAATCGGCCAGAGTAAAAGGGGCGATCTCCACGGCGTCATAGCCCATTTTCCGGGCAGTACGGAATACCTCCCTCAAATCCCAATCCCGGAAAATTTCATTGCATATTGAAAACTTCATCTTGATCTCTCCGTTCAGGCATCATGCAACAGTTCCGCCAAAATGGCAAACTGTTTCAGTGTCACCCTCTCGGCGCGAATATCTTCACGGAGGTTCAGCCGCCGATAAGCTTCATCCAGCCGCGCGGGGTCCACTGCATCTTGAGGAGCTTCTTCATCATTTTGCGGCGCTGACTGAATCCCTGCTTCACAATCCTCACGAATAGCGGATGCAGCTCAACGGGCAGCACCTCCTCTTCACGCCGTTCCAGGACGATCACCCCCGAATCAATCTCCGGCGGAGGGAAGAATGAGCCGCTCCGTATCTTGAAGCGCTGCGTTACCTTGTAGCGGAGTTGCAGGAGAAGCGTCAGGAGTCCGTAATCCGATGTGCCCGCAGAGGCCGCTATCCGGTTCACTACCTCCCATTGAAGCGTGACCACCATTTTTCGGAAACAGGCCGGCTTCAGGGCCGCCTCCACCAGAATCGCCGATGCCATCGAGTAGGGCAGATTGGCCACCATTTTCCAGGCGCCCCAGTCTTCCCGCTCCTTGACCACCTTCATCCCGTCTCCGCAGAGCAGCTCCAGATTTTCCGCCGTGCCAAAACGATCCCGCAGGATCTCGACCAGCCGCTCATCCAGCTCCACCGCAAAAACATGGGCTCCCGATTGAATCAGCCGCTCGGTCAAAGGACCCAGTCCCGGCCCGATCTCCAGCACCTGATCGTCCGCCGTGAGCTCTCCGGCCACCGCGATCTTCTCCAGGAGGTTTGAATCGTGCAGGAAGTTCTGCCCCAATGACTTGGTCAGCTGAATTTTATGGCGCTCCAGCAGCTCCTTCATTTCCGTAAGTTTCATGGCGTTATCTCCCTCTTTCGGTTTCTTCCCAGAGTATCTTATGCAGCTGAACCTGCATCCGCACCGGCAGGCAATCGCGCAGAATCGCCTCGGCCAGCCAACGGCGGCTCACCGGGTGATGGCCCGCAGGCACCGGTTTAAGCCCCTGACCCTGAGCGGCCCGGGTCAGATCGCACCAGGAAACCAGGACGGTGCATCGCTCGGTTAGCCGGGGGCGCTCTCTCAAAAAATTTTTCATCCAGTCGTAATCTTCCCAGCTGCCCAGGACGAATTTTACCTCATCCGAGCCCTTGAGCTTCTCCAGAATGCCGGGCAGATTCTTCGAGCTCTCTCCGCTGGAAGGTGCTTTCATATCGACGATTTTGATCACCCGTCCGTCCACTTCATCCAGTTCCAGCGAACCATTGGTCTCCAGCAGCACCGTATAGCCGCCGGCGCATAGCCGGCGAAGCAGCTCGGGCGTTTCCTTCTGCGTCATGGGTTCCCCTCCGGTAACCTCCACCAGCGGAAGCAAATGCCCCGAGACTCCGGCTCCGTGCCAAAGCTTGGCCGCATCGGCCGTTTCCCGGAGAATCTCCTCAATCGATACCTCCCTGCCCTCCGCAAATGCGTAGGCCGTATCGCAATAGGAGCAGCGCAGGTTGCATCCGCTCAGGCGAATGAAATAACAGGGCAGCCCGGCAAACGTGCTCTCCCCCTGCAAACTGCAGAACATTTCATTGATACGGATCATCTTTTTCTCTTTCCGAAATGGGATAGATAGAGCCCCCGACTCCGGAATCCTCTCCCGATTGTAGAGAATATCTCCCAAGTGGAAAAGCCAAATTCATAAAAGAAAACCGCCCTAACCAATTGAAAAGGATTGAGTTGAAACTCCATGCCCGCCGACCGGGAAAACTGGGCCCACGATAAACCTCTTCACCATGCCGGCAGGAATCGTTGCTTTGCTGAAAATCAGTTTAGGTCGTTATCCGATCCAACGATAATTCGCTGCAAAAATAATGGTTACTATTTGTAATAAAACAAGCAGAGCAATGTAATACCAGTATACTCCCTTGTGACTGGATTTCTGCAGCAGCAAAGCTAAGACTACAAAGATCGGAAAACAGACCATGACGTATCGCCGGTAGGACATGAACCAATTGGTCAATGCCGGAACGACTCCAAGCAATAACGTGTAGAAAAACCAGGTGCGATTAAGCTTCCACACAAAAGGCAATAAAATCAAAAGCAACAGAAAAAAGAGTCGATCCAACAGAGCATCTCGCATTCCGAAAATGCTGTGAATGTTAATAAAACTATTCCAGAATCCGACCGGATCAATAATATTTCCAATAGAAGGCGAATGAGGAAAGGCTTTTTGGGCCTCAAAACCAAACAGTGCATTGCCCGTGTAAAAATACATGATCCCAAAATAGGTTGCATACCCGCTCAAGGGGGCAAGCAGAACTAACCAATATCTGATCGATTTCCTCTGTTCCCAGAGAAACCAGCCCAGCGGCACCAATACAAAAATCCCCACGGCTCTCGTAAGCGGTAAAAGAAACGTTGCCACAACGAGAACACTCCACTGTTCCTTATGAAGAGCATGGAATACTAACATCACCAGTAAGAAAAAAAGTGACTCCGTGTAGGGAATACAAAAGAAAAAAGCACCGGGAAAAGCCAGGAGAAAACAAAGCGAGTATCGGCTGACTTTTTGCCCGTATTCCTCTAAGATCAACTTTCCAAAAAGCCAAAGTCCTACAATGCTCAATATGTTTGAGAGCAACAGCCCAACAATGACTTGTTTACAATGGAATAGATTGGAAAAAGCATAAATCAACCCTGGCCAAAGAGGATAGAATGCACAAAGTGAGGATTTGTCATTATAGCCGTACTTGCTGATTTGCAAGTAATACCCCGCGTCCCAAGGCGAAAGCCGTACCGTCCACGCATTGAATTCAGGCCACTGCAACCCGAAAGAAAAACCTTCAGAGGAATTCAGGTTCAAACAGACAACTCCCCCTATGAAAAACAAAGCCACAGCAAGTTTGCAGCCGATCAACAAGCCCAACAAGCGTAAATCGTTTTTACACAATCTCTTTATATGTACTGTTTAAATGAAATGCTATTTGTTTTTAACTTCCAGGCTGTTTTTTGAATGAATTTGTATCGCTTTTTAACACATAAAACCAGGAAAGAGGAACAACAACAAGAAGAAAGGTTAATGTCAGAATGCTCTCTGTCTGCATAGAAATATGGAACCAACGTCTCAAAATCCCCATACACGAACATGGAGAAAGTCCCAGGTAGAATAAAATAATAGTACGATAGGCCAGGAGCGCTGTGCTAAACGAAGCTATACACATCCAAGAAATGCGTACATTTTTGTTCAAAAAACAAACTAAACCTAACGCTAATTCTCCCAACACACCAATCATCAACAATTGTCGAAGTGTTAAAAACGAGAACACAAAATCCGGGCGATCCAAATCGCTAACAAAAGGTTGAGTTATCGTCCATAGTTTAGCAAGAGCTAAAAAAACATAGAAAGAAGCTATAGAAATAACATATAACTTACTATCTAATAAAAACGAATTAGCGCGAATTTGTGACACAATCTATTAGAAAATTTGTTAAACATTATTCTAACGAACATGACTCTCCCGGCGTCCTAATAACTACATCTGGGTACGGAAAACTACAGTAAAAAACATATTTCCCTGGACCACTCAAAGCTGCATTTATTCTACATATTCCTTCATACTCAGTCCTCACAAATTTATCAGGAACAACGACGCAACTGCAAGGAGGGCATGTATAGTAATACCATTTACATAAACAGTCCTCATACTGAACCTCAGTTCTAGAACAAGCTTCGCCATCTACGAAGCAATCATAGCAGATACTTCCACAGCAACCAGTGCAATTATAGACTGAACCGGGGTATCCCTTGCGTCCGTCGGCTTTAATAAACACAGAGCCGAAAAGAATCAAACAGCCAACTAGACAAGAAACACTAATTATACTTTTTTTTCATTTTATTATCCTCTTTACTTTACTTGGCTTTTTCCATTTAATAAAATTAACAATAAACGGAGAGGCCAAGATCAATAAAATTAATATTATAGTTAAAAAAGACTTTGGAGCATTGTAATTATGTTCTTCAAATAAAGTTTTTTGAATGAATAACTCTTTCCATTTTTGGTAACTCTCCGTTCCTGTTAAAGGCCACACCTTATCGACTATCCTATACCCCATTTCTCCTTTTAAACCATTAAATCGGAAATCCTTCACCTCAACCAAGGAGGAGTCAATAGGGGGAGGAAAAAAACTTTTATCAATACTGGTTTCTACAGTTAGTACCTTTACCTCCGTTTCTGTTAGCAATTCTTGACTTTTACATTCTCCATCCAGACCATACCTATGTGGACTATACATTAGAAGCGTTGACTGTTCAGGATAAGAGGTCGAATTAAAATGACCACTGGAGCTAAAAACGCACTGTTTCCATCTATTTGTGCCACTGGAAACAGACAATGGAATTGAAACCATCGTTGTCTTCGAACCGAAAAAATCGTATACCCTGCTTAGAGATAATTTCTTAAGCCATGGAGGAGCATGTTCCTCAAAATCTAATTCAGAAATCAAGCTCTCTTCCGGACCGTTTATTTCGAACCCACGAAGCAAGCCTTCTCCAAACTCATCATAAATTTCGTTTTCGACAATTAAGCTGTATATATTGTAAGGGTCAAATCGCATCGGGTAAGTAAAAATGATTCCCGGAGGACACTTGGAAATACTGTTTGCCATCGCATTCCGATCTGCACAAAGTGTCAACCAAACAGCCTGAAGCATTGAATCTGCACAAAGCGGATATGGAGTCGGGCTAATTGAGAATCTACGAGTATATTTCTCTGGGGATGGCATTACACCCATCAAAGCTTCAGTAGGCGCATTTTCGACAATCGTATCTACTAAATCGCTATAAGCCTCTGACATAACATTCGTTTGTTGGCTGACGAGTCGTATTGAATACCAGCCATCTTGATTTCGCAAGACGGAGTACTCGTATTCCCTTGTTGAATTTTTAGGCAAGAATCTTGTTTCTGTTACAATCCCCTTGATGAGTGTATTTGTCTTTAAATTTTGATCACTCGAAATATCATTTAAAGCAGAACTTGATTCATTAATACTAAGCCTCATATCCTTGGGCAAATTATTTTCATTTGCAGTATCATTTGCAGAATGCACCTCAATTGATGTCACTAGAAGAAACGCACAAAAACCTAGATAGAGACCGAAAAAAGAAACGGCTCGAAAGAAGGCATGCTTCATCCTTGCTCCTTTTGCAATCATTGGTGTTAAATTATCAGTGCTCATAAAATCTCCAAAGTTACTCTGCTTCATGGCAAATTAAACATCCCTTCCCCGTTGCCGCGACCTCTTTCCAACGTCAGAACCAAGAGCACCATCGTCTCGGCCTCGGCATTAACCGAACAGATGCGGCTGCTTTCTTTTTGACTCTTCTAAAGACAGTCATAATCCTACGCCTCTACAGATAGAAGTATCCCCTAATCCACCAACAAATAGGTCATCACACTTCTAAAATTATGCAAGCGATTTTTTTATTTATTTTTAACAAACGTATTACCCACACTGCCTCAACATGATACGATGTAAAAAGAGTATGGGAGGTGAGAAAATATGGTACTAGAGGAGGGAATCGAACCCCCGACCAGGGTTATTAAGTCCCTGCTCTTCCGCTGAAAATTAATTATTTGACGGAGAGATGCAAAAAGGACTATCGTCTTCTTAATGAGTTTTTTGTGTTGTCTTTTAACACATAAAACCAGGAAAGAGGAAAAACTATAAGAAGAAAGGTTAATGTTAGAATGCTCTCTGTCTGCATAGAAATATGGAACCAACGTCTCAAAATTCCCATACATGAACATGGAGAAAGTCCCAGGTAGAATAAAATAATAGTACGATAGGCTAGGAGCGCTGTGCTAAACGAAGCTATACACATCCAAGAAATACGTACATTCTTGTTCAAAAAACAAACTAAACCTAACGCCAACTCTATCAAGGCCCCAATCAACAATAACTGCTTAAGGGTCATAAAATAAAAAACAAAATCAAGACGATCTAAACTACTACTGAAAGGTAGAGAGATCGCCCACAATTTGGCCAAGGATAATAGAACATATATCCCCGCAAAGAAGAACAATGAAAATTTTCCAAAAGAAATACGCATCAAACTTAAACTAGTTTTTTACGAAAAAGTTATAAAAAATTCCAAAAAACGATTTCACACCAAAAAAAACCGTCCCCGAACAACCCGCTCAAGGAACGGGGTAACAAGAATTCCATCGAAACTACTGTTTCCTGCCCGTTGAATTTTTATCCAGCTACCAGAAAACAGTAACTTTTAGTTACGGTTCGCCGCATACCCTCATCATAGCGCAAGTCTCTACATTCGTACTCTGTGATTGTTTGCGAACCTCCACCGGGAAGAGGAATCGTCGTTTCTATAACAACACAATTTCCAGTTGCTTCATATTCATAAAAATCCTGAGGAATACAGGTGCAATAATTACAACCATAATCACAGGGTATACAAACGTAGCCATTCTCTTCTACGATTACTGAACATCTTCCACCAGGACAAGGGCCCATGAAATTTGGAAGACTCATAGAGTCCCCAATTCGTTCAGGTGTTCCTCTATCATAAGCATAAACCAATGAAAAAATGGAAAATACACTTATTAATAGACTTATTTTTAATAACTTAGAACTAATATTATAATTTATGTTTTAATTTTAATAGTATTAGCGGTGAAAAAACTGCAATGATAATAAGTAAAATAGCAAATGGAGAAGCTTTTTTTGGTGAAACTCTGTGTTGCTCCTTAGCTCTTCTTTCCATGTCTTGATATGTTGGAGTTCCAAACAAAGGCCATTCTTTATTTGTGATGCCATAGGACAACGGTTTTGCCCTGATTCCGTTGAAGCGATAGTCATTTATTGTGACTAATGGAGAATCTATTTCTGGAGGAAGAATAGAATTTGTCGTTTCACAGATATTTTCGATTGTAAGAATAGATTCGTAAAAAAGAAGTTGGGCTCCTTCCGGCGGTTGTGGTGGAGAATAATATCGTAGTACAGATGTCGCTGCAAAAGGAGATTCCTCGGAAAATCCTGATGATTCAAAGGTGTACACCGGACGCGAACGCTCGAGTTCTCCTACCTGTACTATTAGCTTATCCTGCTCATAGGGAGAGTGGGGCAAAGCATCAATTGCATTTCGAGGAACCCCTTGACTCAGTAGTTTTTCTGCTGTTGTTAAGCGAGTTTCCGGAGGATATTGTGAAAAGCGGCACAGGAGTCCTTTCGAGCTATGGAACTCCATTTCTTTTAAGGAAAAATCATACCAATTAACAGATTCCGACGGAAATATATCCGAAAAAACAATGCCTGGCGGATAATTTTGTATCAGATTGGTGACAATATTTTGAGAAGCGTATGTGGCCAACCACACCAATTGAATTGCACTATGAGCACGAAATGGGAAAGAGGTTGAGTTTAACGTTGATTTATATATAGACTTCCCTCCTTCTATGTTGTGCGTTTCATTTCTTATAGTCTTTCCAATAGCCTGCATGTTTAAAACAATTGTATCATTCTGATCGTGATAAATTTGTGCTACGATATTACTTTTTCCAGTATTTTTATGTTCATACAACTGCATTGAATAACCATTTGTGCCAACTTGAGAAGTGAATCGATATTCATATTTCATCCCGTTTAAGTTATTTTCCGTTACTTTTCCATTGGCAATAATGTCTCCACGTACTATAGTCAAACTGACAGAGAAACAAAAAAATATAATAAATAAACAATATTTATAAGTTGATATAATCATAAATTTATCATCTCTTAAGTTTTGCATTTGACGAAAAAGGCCATTCCTTTGGCTCATAAAGATAATATTTAACGGGTGTGGTGTTAATCTTGTTTTTTCTGTAATCTGAAACCTCGATGCATATATTTTTTTGATCTTTTAACAAATTTTCAAGGTGTAGGGGAATTATTACTTCTGTAATTTTTGGAATAGCAGGCGGCAATATTTCCATCGAAACTTTCTTAACGTCAGTAACCTGCATGGATAGCATATCTCTAACATCATCTTTCACTCCACTTACAGGGCGAGCAAATCCTGTTAAAACGGCATTTGATGGATACTGAGTATTTTGATACTTCCCCAGCGTATTAAAAAAGTACCGTCTGTACCCGTTGGTAGGGACCTTTTCATTTCGCAAAACCAACTTGCCGGGATCATTTGTCGATATGGTATAGTATTTTTTTATCTCTTCCGGTTTTAATCCGCGCTCGATCAGTGAATTGCTGCTTATCAAACTGCTATCCATAGACCATTGCTCAAAGGAAACTGAATGACCTCTATCATCTGCTTTGATTTCGCGTAGTTGAAAATGATACCAATCATAATCAGGAGGAGATTTGAAAACCCTTGAAAAAACAATACCGGGAGGATGGTTTTTGGAGATACTTTGAATAAGGTTGGAACTGGCACATATAGACAACCAAACAACCTGCAACTCCTCTGGTGCACCGAATGGATAAGGAGTAGAGCTGATAGTTGCTTTAAAAAGAGCACCGCTCTTAAGAAGTTTGCCGTTCTTGTCAGATTCCTTCCAAACACCGCTTGGAGTCCGGTCGATATAGAGTGTATCAAAACCATTAGAGTAAACTTCAGAGAGTAAATTTGTACTTATGTCCTTCAGTTGTAGTAAATAACCATTGGTTCCAACATAGGCAGTGTAGATATATTTTGTTTCACTACGTGCTTTCAATTCTTTACTTTCAAGGTTAACCGAAAAAGAAGTTATTCCATTGATTTCCGTGCTGGCCACAACAGGAGAAGAGATAATATCATCAGTACCGAAATACGAAAAAAGGGAGAGGAATACCAAAACTAGAAGAACCACCCACCACAGTCTCAATACCACCCAGACAGATGTAGTTACCTTCCTCTTGACTCTTCTAAAGACAGTCATAATCCTACGTCTCTACAAATAAAAAAGTTCCCTAATCACCCTAAGAAGAAGTGTATCATACTTCTGAAATTATACAAGCGATTTTTTTATTATTTTTAACACATCGCATTGCCTCAAAAATATGCGCACCGAAATGGGAGTATGGGTGGAAGAAAGAAATGGTGTAAAGGAGAGAATCGAAACACAGACTAAGGCTTATGTGAGTCCCCAGCTCTACCGCTGTGCTGCCCTGACGCAGCACGGCGCCCCACTAGTCTGACGAGGAGCAACACACTGAATACCCGGCGCATTATATCAGCCGGTACGCAGGTTAATTAATTATTTGACGGAGAGATGCAAAAAGGACTATCGTCTTCTTAATGAGTTTTTTGTGTTGTCTTTTTTCGCATCCCATAAAAGTTGGATTTTTTTGGAATCCAAAGGCGCACGAGGCTCATTTCGTTAAATCTCAGTCTCAATAAGAAATGTTAGAATATGGATACTATTGTTTATTCTGGCTTCGTATTTGTTAGCGTCGCTATCAGCGTCGCCTGGCTTTGTTTCTTGGTGCTTATTTGTCTGCGTATCTTGAAGATGCCCACCGAGAAAAATCTGCAGGCGCTCACCGACTCCATTACCAACGAATCCGGGAAGATTCGCGCTGCGCTTGAAGAGCTCACCAAGGCCGTCCGGGAATCCAAGGAGAAGTAACACAATGAACGGTCGGCACCCTCTTTGAGCCGATGCGGGATTTGTTTGGCTAAATATCAGTTTTTAAGAAAGGTTAGAACATGACTACGGAACTTTATATTTTATGTGCCTTAGCGCTTGCTAGCATCGCTATTATCATCATCTGGCGTTGTTTGTTGAAGATGCCTTCCGAGAAAAGTCTGAGGGATATCTCGGACTCCATCACCGCCGAATCTCAAAAGAACCGCAAAGCGATTGAAGAGCTCACCAGAGCGATCCGGGAATCCAAGGAGAAGTAGCCCACTGCCCCCGCGCATTCATTGAGCCGATGCAGGATATTGTCCTGAATGATCAAGCTCTGAAAAAAAAGAAGATGTCCCTGTAAATGTCCCTGTAAATAACGCATTGCCTCAAAATGATGCGCACCGAAATGGGAGTATGATATGGGAGGGAGAAGAAAAAGTGGTGCCAGAGGAGGGAATCGAACCCCCGACCAAGGGCTTATGAGTCCCCTGCTCTACCGCTGAGCTACTCTGGCACAGCACGGCAGACAGTCTGCCAATGAAAAAAAACCTTTGCAAGTTTTTTCAGCAACAAAACGGTACAGGGATATATCCGGGGAATATTTAATCCGCATATTACACAGTCTTTAACCGCAGATTACTCAGATTTTCGCTGATGTGTTTAAAATAAAAGGAGCCCAAAGCGGGCTCCTGTATCGTTTCAGGAGAGGGAGCTTCTCCGTCTCCCATCTCCTTCGTAATTCTTTTTGAATCGGTTATTCAGCCTTCTTTTCTTCGGCCTTTTTCTCTTCGACCGGCTTCATGTTTTTCAGGTAGTCAGACAGCTGGGTCTTCATCGCCTGGTTGGTAATGGTGGAAAGAGCCTTATCTCCGCTGGCGTCACCTTTGGCGATTTCACCTGCGCGGTAATAAATCACGGCGCGGAAAAAATCGGGTCCGGGCATCATCTTGGCCGCACCTTCGACCTTATCGGCCTCATCGAGCAGACTGAGCAGGAAGCTCAGCTGAGCCTTCACATCTCCCTGCATTCCCATTTCGTAGGCAAAGCTGGTCAGACCACGGGCATCGCCCTTGAGTTTCTCCAGAACATCCTTCTGAAGCGATTTGAGGGCTGCCTCATCTTTCGCGTCCAAAGCGGCTTTGTATTTGCTTGAGAGCTGCCTGGATTCAATCTGGGTGCGGATGCTCTTGACCTGTTTGGCCGAGGCATCATCCACGCTGGCAAGC
Source organism: Verrucomicrobiota bacterium (assembly GCA_023230105.1). GTDB lineage: Bacteria > Verrucomicrobiota > Verrucomicrobiia > Limisphaerales > UBA1412 > UBA1412. Next base: position 9,271 of record JALNXY010000025.1, on the reverse strand, counting down.
TGGTCCAGCACCTTATTGAGCAGGTCGTATTCTCCTGCCGTGTAGCAGGCGTCAACCATCTGCCGCAAGAGTTCGGCATTCTTGCCGATATCCTTGAGCAGAGCATCAGCGGCTTCTTTTGCCTTCGGGTCTTTTTCTTTCAAAAGCGTGGAGAAATCGGAGATTTTGCTCCGCATTTCATCGGCCTTGATGGCGGCTTCCAGGTCATAAGTACCGGCAACAATCTGTTCCAGAGGCTTATCCATCATCATCGGGTGACCCACCCAGGCGATCTGCCCCTTCTTGTTGATTACGAAAGCGCAGGGGATTCCGTTCTGCCCATAGGCTTTCATGTAGTCCTTATTGGTAAGGTTCTCCTTATCCAGGGCAACGATGTAATCCATTTTCTCGGCCTGTTCTTCGACAAAAGGCTTCACCTTCTCCATCGTTTCATTGGAAACGCCCACGAACACGACGCCCTTCTCCTTGTATTTCTTCTGTAGCTCGGTCAAATGGGGAATGGAGGTTTTGCATGGGCCGCACCAGGTAGCCCAAAATTCAACGACATAGAAATTCTTGCCGTCCGTGACATTTACGGGAGCTTCAGCCGTTGCACCTTTCACCCATTCGGAGATGTTCAGGGGCTTGGCCTTGTCGCCGACTTTGTCCGCCAATGCACCGGTAAGGCTCATACTGAGCACCAGTGCCGCAATGCACAAAGAATAAAACTTCTTCATAGGTTTGAAGTGTAGACTCCAAACACCCTCAGGGCAAGTGAAAAGGGAAAACCCCCGAAACAAAAGAAACCGCTTTTTAACCGCAGATTACGCAGATGACCGCAGATTAAGAACCAATCTTTGAGAAAGTAATCTTGTGTAACTCATATTCTTTCTATTTTTATGTTGTTAAGTACCGCCCTTCAGGCGGCATCGTGGATAGTCGGTGTTTTCCGTAGGTACGGCACCCTGCGGGTGCCGCACCCACGGTTATGCACATTCGCCTCTCCGAGGCGTGTGCCCGCCGGGCACGGATACTCTGTGTAAATCTGCGTAATCTGCGGTTAAAGACAGAGTGATCTGCGGTTACCTTCCTCTGGGGTTTCTCTGAAAAGTTCGGAAAGTTTTTTATTTTCCTCTTTCGTATTGACACTCTTTGCGATACATTGGACGCAGCGATATGTTTGTTGCCGTTACCATTGGAATCGGAATACTACTCATCATTCTGGAGACGATCCTGCCGGGAATGATCGCTGGGGCTGCGGGCGTTGCCCTGATGGGGGTTGGTGTTTTCACCGCTTTCCGCGAATACGGGGTCGAGGTCGGTTCCTGGGTACTGGTCGGCTCCCTCCTGGTCCTGATTCTGATGAGCATCCTCTGGATTCGCTACTTCCACAAAACTTTCGTGGCCCGGTTATTCATCTCCGAGCGTGCCATCCGGGGTGAAGCCGGGGAAGAGCTTCCGCCGGACCTGGTAGGTAAAACCGGAACCGCGCTCACCCGCCTTTATTCCTGCGGGAAAATCAAAATCGGCGATCAGCTCCTGGATGCCGTCACGAACGGAGAAGGAATCGAGAAGGGCGCGGCAGTCAAAATCATTCGCCTGGAAGGAATAAAAATTTTTGTCGAAGAGGTCAAAGAATGAATCAGAATAATGAGTTACTGCTGGAGAAGATCACCACTCACCTGGCTTCTTATGGAAGCGTCTTAATCGCCTTCAGCGGCGGTGTGGATTCGAGCCTGCTGGCCGTTATTGCCAGACGAACACCGGGGCTCAAAATGCTGGCCGTCCTGGCCGATTCTCCCAGTCTCTCACGCAGCGAACGCACCCAGGCCATCAAGTTCGCCCAGGAATACTCCATCCCTCTCCATATCCAGACCACGACCGAATTCAATAACCCCGACTTTATCGCCAACCCGCATAACCGCTGCTACTACTGCAAGCGGGATATTTTTACGCACATTACCGACCTGGCCAAGTTCGAGGGCCTGCGCTATGTCCTGGACGGCCAAAACGCCGATGACGTCAATGATTACCGACCGGGGAGCATTGCCGCACGCGAGCTCGGTGTCCGATCTCCCTTCCTGGAGCTGGGAGTCACCAAGAAGCAGATTCGCGAGCTTTCCAAGGAACTGGGACTTCCCACGGCCAAGAAACCGTCGATGGCCTGCCTCTCCAGCCGCATTCCTTTCGGTTACGCCATTACGCTGGAAAAACTGAAAATGATCGAAGAAGCCGAGGCGTTCCTCCATTCCCTGGGGATTGATGTCGTCCGGGTCCGGCACCACGAAGTCTCCACCGGTCCTCTGGCCCGTCTGGAAGTCGGCTCCTCCGAGCTGCTCAAGTTCTGCGCCGATCCCTCACTCTTCGGCAAGGTTACCGAGAAGATGATTCTGATCGGCTACACGCATGTCTGCCTGGATATGGAAGGCTACCGGATGGGCAGCCTGCATGAATCCTTCGAGCGCCACTTCAAAAAGAAAAAAGCGGGGCACGCTCCGGTTTAGATTTTCTTGCCGATATAGAACACGTACCCGTAATACGGATTTCTAATAACTTTCCTATTTGTGCTCGATTCGCAGAGCTTCGTAGACCGATTGCGGGCGTGGCTGGGGCCGGGTGAAAAGTCCCTTCCAGAAGCCGATTCCGTAAAGGAGGTGAGTCAGGAAAAGCAAAGGGAAAACTCCCGCTTTCCTGAAACCTTCTCCCACCGAAAGCGTTTGCCCCAAAAGCAGTAGAAAATAGAGCCCCCAGACCGGTGCGCTCCAGATGCCCAGGAACGGCGTCGCCAGGAGGAAAAGGCAGAAGGCCGGAGGCACCAGATTCAGAACGGAGCCCCAGCCCGGATGCAGGCGAAACTGCTCGGCGCGGCCGCGGCCATAGGTCATCAGCATTTTACAGAAAGCTTTAAAAGTCCTCCTCGGGCGCCGGTAGACCCAGAAATCGGGATCGTAAATGAGGCGGCCGCCCTCTTTCTCGATCTCATCCATCAGGGCGTTTTCCTCGTTCGGGTAGAGCGCCTCATCAAAACCGCCGTGGCGCAAAAGCGTTTCCCTGCGCCCCATGAGATTGCAGAGAATGAGCTCCTTTTCCGAGCTCGGGCGGGTCCGGCCTACCCGGGCATAGCGCGCACGGCTGGGACCAAAGGCAATCAGGCTGGCCATCGTCCAGGCAAAAATCTTTTCCAATCCGGGCGCCTCGGGCGGGCAAAGATTGGGACCGCCCACAACCTGAACCTCCGGAGCGCGGAAATGAGCCACACCGCGCCGAAGCGTTCCGGGAGACGGAAGCGAATCGTCATCCAGGAAATAGATCAGCTCCCCGCGCGCCTGCCGCAAAGCAAGGTTGCGCTGAGCCGAGGGCTGGCCGCCGCGCGCCACCAATACCTCCAGGAGTTCCACCGGATAATCCAGCGCCCGGGCCGCGGCCGCCGCAGGCACCTCTGAATCCCCCGGCCGTGCCGGGATAATCACTGTTACTGTGGGCTCTGAAGCGGATGTCTGCACTCGCGTGGAAAATCTAGGCCAGTTTCAATAGCTCATTCACCAGTTTAGTGACGCCGGCTTCGAGTTCGCTCAGCCTCTCGGCCAACATGAAGGCCGGAGTCGTCACGATCTTGAGCTTGGCATCCGTCACGACATCGGTCGCAGCGCATTTGACATGCTGGGCTCCGTAGCGGGCAAGCGTTTCGGCCAATTCTTCATCGTCGCCCACGGTATAGCGGACGCCCTGAGCCCCAAAAAGGATAGCCGCAAGAATCGGAGCCAGACAGAGGAAGCCGAGCGGTTTACCGGCTGCATGGAGGGACAAGAGCAAATTTTTGAGGGCTGGCTCCACGGTTGCCGCCCTTTTTTCCGAGTTGAAATTACTCAGATTCGTGGTCACGCCCATTCCGCCGGGGATGACGACCGCATCGATCTCCTCGAGCTTGACCTGTCCCAGCGGGATAATCTGGCCCCGGGCAATCCGGGCAGATTCCGCCAGCACATTGCGACTCTCCTGATTCACGGTTCCCCGGAAGTGATCCACGCATTGAGCCGAAATGATATTGGGAGCCGCGCATACCACATCCACCCCGGCACGGTCCAGCGCCAGAAGAGTCACTACCGATTCCTGGATTTCCGAGCCATCCCGGACTCCGCAACCGGCTAAAACTACCAATACTTTCTTTTTCATAGCCTCTGAAACCTACCTTTTTACCGGTCTGAAATCAATTCAAAAGAGCCCGCAGCGACACCGAAGAAGCACCGGCACAGGCTCGGCTCAGCCTCTGGATTCCTTGAGCTGAACCAGTTCGGGCGCCTGGACTGGGAAGCCCAGAAATTGCCGCGCCATCTGGAAAAAGCGAACCGGCTCATCGGTCACGAAAGGATGAATCGGCCCGATGCTCGAGGAGGGTGAGAGCAGGTCCAGCTCCGCCAGCCGCCGCCGGACATGAACCGCGCAGCTCTCGGCCGAATCGACCAGATGAATCGGATGCGGCGCGATCTGCTTCAGAACCTTGCGTATCGCCCGCTTCAAAAGAGGATAATGCGTGCAGCCCAGGATCAACGTATCGATCTGCTCAATAACGAGCGGCATCAGATACTCCTCCAGAACCTTCAGCGTCACCGGGTGTGTGAACCAGCCTTCCTCAGCCAACGGGACCAGCAAGGGGCAGGCTTGCGCGTAGACCTGCACTTTTTCGAAACGATCCCGCATCGCGTTTTTATAGGCTTTGCTCCGGACCGTGGCGGCCGTACCGATCACCCCCACCCGTTTATTGCGGCTGGCAATGAGCGCCGCCTCGGCTCCGGGCTGAATCACTCCGCAAATGGGCAAACCAAAACGCCGCTCAAGCACCGGCAACGACCAGGCCGAAGCCGTATTGCAGGCCACGATGATCGCTTTGACCCCTTTATCCAACAGGAATTGGGCGTCTTCACAAGCAAAACGGATCACCGTCTCCTGCGATTTCGTGCCATAGGGAACTCGGGCCGTATCTCCCAGATAGAAAATTTCTTCATTGGGCAGAAGGTTGCGGATTTGTCGGACAACGGTCAGGCCTCCGATACCGGAGTCGAATACACCTATAGGCAGCTCTTTGGTTTGCATCTGGATAAAGAGTTTCACGGGCGGCTCCGCTTTCAAACAGAACCGCCCGTGGAAAACACGAATCTATTCGATTACTCGAATGATTTTACTTTGAGAAGACTCTAGGCCTGCGCCCACTGCTCGCGAATCAGATCACAGGCTGCGGGGATCGTCTTCTCCCGAGGTCCAGTCGAACCGCACTCAAAGCTGATATACTGCTGGTAACCAATGGCCTTCAGACCCCGGAAACCATCCACGTAATTATCGGCTTCACCATCTTCACCGGGCATCCGGCGCTGCTTGCGGCTGGCGATATGGACGTGCCACAACCACTTGGCTCCGGCGACAAATGCCGCGAAATCAGAGGTCTCTTCCCAGGTCATGTGCCAGAAATCGCCCATCAGCGCCACTCCCGGATGGTTCACATCGCGGCAAATGGAGGCGGCATCGGCCACCTGGCGCAGGAAGAACGCTTCACCACGATTGAGCGGCTCCAGAATCAGGCGCGTGCCCACCTTGACGGCATGTTCACCCAGGCGCGGCAGGACATCCTTGACCATGACCTCACGGCCTTCCTTGTTTTCCAATCCGTTCTGGTTATTGAAAGCAGGTACGGCAATGACGCCCGTCGAGCCCAGTGCTCCGGCAGCGGTCATAATCTCTTTGATGCTCTCGACAGCCTCTTCGCGAATCGCCTTATCCTTGGACATCGGCACGCCTTTGAAGCCGGCGCAAATGGCGCTGACCTTGATTTTGCGGCCTTCCATGGCCTTCTTCAACTCTTCCACGCGGCCTCCCAGGCCTCCGCCACCGGGTTCAAAACCGACGATACCATTGGCTTCCATGAAGTCGAATTTCTCCTTCAGGTTGTTTCCCGGGACTACTCCTTCCTGGGCCGATATTTTCAGAACTGCCTTCTGAGCCGGATCGGGAATCGTAAAAGCTCTTGCGGCAGGCGTTAATGCGGCGGCCAATCCGGCCATCGCTGACAACTTAAAAAAATCACGACGTTGCATGTTTATCCTCTAAATAATATTGAATCTTCTCTCTGAGCGCTGCCTCTTTTCTGAGTCGTTCATAGACCCCCGGAGCGCACCTGTCCCCTGCAGGTTAGCCGAAGAACAGGAGATTAAAAAGCTTTTTCTCGTAAAAACCGCCTTTCAACTCCCGTCTCGCATCGCCCCAAAAATATGCGCATCGAAAGGACTCACATCAAAGCTATTCTAAAATTTTTACTTGCAGGTTATTTTACCGAATAATAGACTACAGACACGTTCTTAATAAAGCAGCCTGTTTTCTCTAAAACTTGAATAATTGTTATGGAAAAGAAAATAGTTCAGCGTTCTCAGAACGCTCTTAAGTGGGGTCTTATGACCGTCATTGCCTCAGCCTTCCTGCTGAGTGCAAATCAATCAGGAGCCGCCATGGGCGATAGCTTTACTGATGCCAATTTCAAATACACCATTCTAACCGAAGAAGGAACGGCCGGCACCGTCTCGGTGGCAAAACAATCGACTGCTATCCCATCAGGAGCAGTAGCGATTCCTGACTCGGTCACAAACGGCTCGATAACCTATAGCGTGACCGGCATTGAATATAATGCGTTCAGCAATTGCAGCGGTTTGACAGACATCACGATCCCTGACAGCGTGGTCAGCATCGAGATTTATGCATTCAGAGATTGCACCAGTTTGAAGATAATTGAAGTTTCTCAGGCGAATATAACCTACACCGCAGAAAATGGAGTGCTTTTCACCGAAGACATGACTTCATTATTGTGCTATCCGGCCGGAAAGGAAGGAGAAGAATATGTTATCCCGGAGAGTGTTACTATTATTGCATCAGGGGCTTTTTATAGTTGTAGTAATCTGACACGCATTGTGATCCCCGCCGGCGTTAATGATATCAGTGCTTCTAAAATTCTTGGTTGCAGCAATCTGACAGACATTGAAGTTTCCCAGGAGAACAAAGACTACACCAGCATAGATGGGGTGCTTTTCACTGAAAATAAAGCCTCATTAGTACTTTATCCGACCGGAAAAAAATCAGAAATGTATACTATTCCGTCAAGTGTTACCAACATTAGATTTTATGCATTTGATGGCTGCTCCCATTTGGCAAACATCGTAATTCCAAACAGCGTTAATGAGATTGAGATGGGGGGATTCAGATATTGCACAAGTCTGACAAACATTGTTATCCCGGACAGCATTACCTACATTGATTGGGCTGTATTTGAGTATTGCACAAGTCTGACAAACGTCACTATACCAGATAGTGTTACCGAGATCGATTGGTCAGCTTTTAGAAACTGTGAAAGCCTGACAAAAATCACTATCCCAGAGAATGTTAAAGAGATTAGTGATTCTGCATTTAGCCAAACTCCCTTGTCTAAAGTTTATTTCAAGGGCGATGCGCCGGAAGTGGGTGTAGAGGTCTTTACCAGCGACCCCATACTTTATTATATCGAGGGAGCCTCCGGTTGGACGTCGCCTACCTGGAATGGGTACCGGACGGAGATCTGGGGTCCTGAAGAACCGCTGGCATTGAGCTTTGAGGTGAAGGAGGGCAAGCTCATTCTGACCTATAGCGGCGGCAGCCTTCAAGCCAGCAGCGACCTTATTCTCTGGAATCCGGTAGAGGGTGCCTTGGAGGGTAAATACGAAGTGGATCTTCCCGCGACAGGCAAATTGTTCTACCGTGTAGCCCAATAGATTCTCAATCAACAGGGCTATGGGATGGGTATGCTCCAGCATACCTTGAGAATGCGCATCCTGAGGGATGCGGAAAAAGACGATTCACACTGGGGAATATATAACGCATTTGCATACCTCAGATCTTCTGCACCCCGTTGGGGTGCAGAGAGAGAAACCTCACACCACTGAGAATACAAAACGTCTCCGCATACCTTGAGAATGCGGCCTCCGCCGACTGAAACCTTCTTTCCTTGTTTTCGAGGGACAGCAGGGGTAGTATCCGCTTCTGTCGGAGATGAAGAAACAGACGCTCTGTGCAATACTTTTAATGATCGGGCTGGCGCTGACCCGCTGGCCGGATTTGATGCCGGCTAATTTCAGCGCGGTATACGCTCTCATTTTTTGTGCAGCGGTCTACTTCCCCAGGCGTCTGGGCTGGTGTCTCATCCTGCCGGTGCTTCTCCTCACCGATATCCTCCTCAACCTGCATTACGGGGCGCCGATTTTTCATATCTACATGGTGCCCAATTACCTCTCCTATGCCTGCATTCTCTGGCTGGGGCAGCGGTTTTCCACCGGGAGTCCTTTCATCAAACTGCTGGGCGGGGGACTCCTGGGCGCGGTGCTTTTCTACCTCATTACCAACACGATTTCGTTTTTTCAGGATCCGGCCTATGCCAAAACCTTTGCCGGATGGCTTCAGGCGCTCACACTGGGGGTGCCGGGGCTGCCTCCTACCTGGATGTTCTTCCGCAACAGCCTGATGAGCACGGGCCTTTTTACGGGACTCTTTGTCGGAGCCATGAAAGCGCTGGAGCATTTCTCCCCGCAGGAAGAATCTGAACCGGCAGATGAAGAGGAAGAAGAAGACGAACCGGCTCCCAAAGAGGCCGCACCCCAAAAAAGCTAGGGCGTTCTTTTCCGAATTTTTTCTGAAGCAGCTCCCCTATTTCTTCTGATAAATGGCCGTAACCGTGTGGCCGTCGAAGAAGCGGTGCAGCTTGATGAGGCGGAAGCAATCTTTGACTACATCGGCCGCCCGATGCGCCAGGTCTTTTCCACCCTGCTGAGCGGAGGGCTCCTGGGGCCCGGCGTCATGGTTCCCGAATTGGCTCCCTTTGACGGATGATATCCGGCCGGGAAGGATTTTATCGCCCAAGCTCAGAAGAAGCGTGCTGTAGAAGGATTCCCGGTGAAGCTCGGTCACTTTTTCCTTATAAACCTCAAGAACCTGCAGATCATGAAGTTGCGCAATTTTTAAAAGCGATTTTTCCGACCAGAGAAGCTGATGATGCGGGGGAATATTGAGGTAATTCCGGCGCCACTCCAGGAAGGAACGGCTGTTGGGCACGGCAATGGCCAGCTTGCCGCCCCTCTTCAAACATTTTATGCATCCCTCCAAAAACTCTTTGGGTTGAGCCACATGCTCCAGAACCTGAAAAGTGCACACCACGTCATACTGCTCCGGATGGCTCAGGGCATGATCTTCCACCGATTCGGGGATGACATTCACACCCTCTTTGGCT
>JALNXY010000070.1 GCA_023230105.1 Verrucomicrobiota bacterium | reverse complement strand
ATATTAAATGAAACATCAGATAATGCCCTCACACCTGGAAAATCTTTTGTTACATTTTTTATTTTTAGAATCAAATCATCTTTCAAAATAGTTCCCCCTATTAGGGTTTTAGTTGTATTTTATAAATCAAGTGCACTGCAGTTTTTTTAACTGCAGTGCACTACATAATATTTTATAATAAACAATTAAATTTTTGGGGGCCGTTCTCCCTCAGGAACACCCTTATATACATCGTCGTATGACTGATATCCACTTTTTACAATTACCTCATAAAGGTTATCCTTAGTTGCACCGACAACTTCCAGGAATCTACAAGGTACAGTACCTTGTAGATTTTCTCCGGTTAACTCAGCTAATGAAAATTCTTCCAAGCCTTCTACAGCTTCACCTTTGGCCATTTTGACTGCTATTTCAATTGACAGAGGGACAAGTTTTCTTATGTCTTTATATACACTTACTGTGAGTTCTCCTTTAGCTATTGCATTACACCCGGCTGCCGTGGCGTCCTGTGCAGAAATTGGGACCTTACCGGCCAGACCCTGGGCTCTTAGAGCTTCAATAGCCCCCAGAGCTGTTGAATCATTGGAAGCAACAACTGCATCAATTTCATTGTTGGTGGCAGTCAACATATTTTCCATAATCTTTAATGCTTCGGCTGTATCCCAATTAGGTACCCATTGGTCGGCAACGATTTCAATCTGTCCGCTATCAATATGGGGTTGAAGTACTTCCATCTGTCCCTGTCTGACAAGCACAGCATTGTTATCTGTCGGGCTACCACCAAGTAAGGCAAATTTGCCACTATCTCTTGCAGCTACAACCCCTCTTGCCTGGGCACGTCCGACTTCCACATTGTCAAATGAAATATAAACAGCATTGTTGGGTGACTTGATTAAACGGTCATAAGCAATACACTTCACACCTGCTTCTGTTGCTGCATCTACTGCTGTTGCTGCCGCGGCACCATCTTCTGCAACAATCAGGATGACATCTGCTCCCTGTAAAACCATGTTCTCTATTTGATCATTCTGTATCTTTGGATCATGGTTTGCTTCCTGAACAATAACCTCAGCACCCATACTTTCAGCAAGCTCTGTCATCTCTTCAGCTTCTCTTACCCATCTTTCTAAGGTAAAATCAGAAAAAGATAGACCGATTAAAGGTTTATCGGCAGCAAAAACTGACAGGCTCAAAACAATTAAAAATGTAATTGTTAGTAAACTAATATAAAATTTTTTCATAATTAGAATCTCCTTTTTTACAATACTAAAATTAAATACGGGCAAAAAAATTAACTTATCTTTTTAATCACCACCTTTTTATTCAGTTTTTTGTTACTTATAGTTCTTCCAGGCTTCTACCACAAGATCTTATTTAAGATAAGACAATAATTTAATTTGTTTTAACTCATATTATATATGTCAGAGTTCTTGCAAATATTTTAGTCATAAAACAGTTTAAAATAATATTTTAATTAACATTATCTCTTTCTTTGGTAATTTTATACTCACCCACTAAACGGATATCTTCAGAAGAACTTCCTATCATAACCTTTATTGTTGACGGTTCTACAATATATTTTAATTCTTTATTATAGAACCCAAGTTGTTCTGATAGTAAAATGAAGTTAACTGTCTTTTTTTCACCGGGTTTCAAAGTAATTCTCTTAAATCCTTTCAATTCTTTTAATGGTCTCGTTATGGTGCTTTGTCTGTTGTGAACATATAACTGTACAACTTCATCCCCGGTACTGGAACCAATATTTTTTACAACAACACTCATTTTCACCTTACTATCCAGGGACACAGTCCTTGGTGTAATAACCATATTACTATACTCAAAATTGGTATAACTTAATCCATGACCGAATGGCAAAAGTGGCTTGCTACTCATCTCAACATAATCCCCTTTCCAGTGGGAACGTCCACCGGATGGTTTGTGGTTATAATATACAGGTACCTGTCCTGCAGACCTGGGAAAAGAAATAGGTAATTTACCTCCCGGGTTATAATCCCCAAAAAGAACATCAACTATCGCCTTAGCCCCCTCTTCTCCAGGTAACCATGATTCTAATATTGCCGGTATCTTTTCATAAACCCAATTTATAGATAAAGGCCTTCCGTTTATAAGTACGACAACTACCGGAGTACCTGTATTATAAATCTCTTTTATAAGTTCTTCCTGTACCCCGGTAAGATTAAGAGTGGCCCTATCTCTGGTTTCTCCACTGGTACAATCATTTATAATCCCTGATTTTCCTCCCACTGCTATTACCGCTAAATCTGATTCTTTTGCAACCTCAATCGCCTCTGAAAAGCCTTCTCTTGAATCACCTGTAACTTCACATCCTTTGGCATAATTTACTGCAATACTATTATTAAATCTTTCTTTTATTACCTCTAAAATACTTTTTATTGAAACAAAATTATCTTCCATTTCCACGTTATCGGGAACAGGTGTATCAAAATCCTGCTTTCCCTCCTTCATCTCTAATAATGATTCAATATGACAGGGATAAGCATAATCACCTATGATATTCCTGGTACTGTTTGCATTTGGTCCTATCACTGCTAAAGATTTAATATCTCTAATAGGTAATGTA
>JALNXY010000069.1 GCA_023230105.1 Verrucomicrobiota bacterium | reverse complement strand
TATGTAGATAAACAAATTTTGGAAAAATATTTAAGTTTGATTTTTGAGCTTAATCTAAAAGGTATGATTATGTCCTGGAATCTGTTGAAGATACCAGACGAAAATATAAAATTTGTAGGTGATTTCTTATTAAAACAGTAACAGATATGAAAAAAAATAATCCCTTATTAAAGGTAATAAAATTAAGAAAGACTTTCCCCGGGGTAGTTGCACTGAATAATATAGATTTAGAGATAAATGAGGGTGAAGTACATGCCCTGGTAGGAGAAAACGGAGCCGGAAAATCGACATTGATTAAATCAATAGTTGGTGCGTATAAAAAAGATTCAGGTGAAATCTTTTTTGATAACCAAAAAGTGGACTTTAATTCACCTGCCCAGGCTTTTCAAAGTGGAATCAGCGCGATTTATCAGGAAAACAGTCTGATACCACAATTAACTGTTATACAAAACATTTTTTTGGGAGCAGAGCAGTTCACCAGATTAGGCATAATTGATGAAAAAAAGATTTACCAGCAATATTTGGAGATTACCGAACAGTTGGGGTTTGAATTATCTCCTCATGATAAAGTAAGAGATTTGGGAGTAGCAGAACAAAAATTGGTAGAGATTTTAAAAGCCCTAATTCACAAAGCTAAATTTATTATTATGGACGAGCCGACTGCTTCCTTATCAGCAGATGAAATAGAACATCTTTTTAGAATCATTTCTGAACTAAAATCAAATCATATAAGTATTTTATATATCACCCATCTTTTAGGAGAAGTGTTCAGGATTGCAGACCGAATTACAATTTTAAGAGATGGTGAAAAAATAGATACTGTTTCTACCAAAGAGGTGGATCAGGAGAAAGTGATTACCATGATGGTCGGAGAGACTTTAAAAGATGCTTATACTTCTAAATTTACCGGACATGAAAAATGCCTGGAAACTGTCTTAAAGGTAGAGAACCTGAAGAGAAAACCCAGAGTAAACGGTATTTCATTTAAAGCTTGCGCAGGAGAGGTTCTTGGCATTGCAGGTCTCAGGGGGGCAGGAAAAACAGAGTTATCCAGGCTTATATTTGGAGCTGATAAGATGGAAAGCGGTCAAATTTTCATTAATGAAAAACCGGTCCAGATTCAATCACCCCTTGATGCTGTTAAACAAGGTATCTCACTGGTTCCGGAAGACAGGAAAAAAGATGCCCTTATTCTTATGTTAGAACTATATAAAAATATTACTCTTCCTACCCTGAACCAGGTTTTAAACAACGGAATTATTTCACCATCAAAAGAATATGCAATAGCAAAACAGGCGATAGAAAAATTGGACATAAGAACTTCCGGTGTTAAGCAGATTACAAGATATTTGAGTGGAGGGAATCAGCAGAAAGTTGCCATCTCTAAATGGTTGCAGACTGAACCCAAAGTTTTAATAATGGATGAACCCACTCAGGGAATTGATGTAAAAGCCAAGCTGGAGATTTATAATATTGTCCGTAAGCTTGCTGAAGCAGGTGTTTGTATTATATTTATATCTTCTGAAGTGCCGGAAGTAATAAAAGTCTCAGACAGGATATTAGTCTTAAGCAATGGTGTAATCACTGATGAATTTCATCAGGGCGTCACCCAGGAAGAAGTTATGAGAACTATATTGAAGAAAAGTAAATAAATTTTACAAATTGTGTAAAAAATATTTAATAAAATACTAATAGAGAAAAGGTTATGAAAAAAAATACAAATGAAAATTTAAAAAAATACTGGAATTTAGTAAGTAAAAACGGAATATTATTTATATTCTTATTATTATGCATTCTGTTATCTTTCATTACCCCGGGATTTTTGTCCTGGCCTAATATTATCAATGTACTCAGACAAAGCTCTATTATAGGAATAATGGCAATTGGAACAACCTTTGTCATTATCGGAGGAGGATTTGATATCTCAGTCGGGTCATTGCTTGCTTTAACAGCAGCTATGAGTGTTGGTCTGCAACACCATATGCACTGGAGCCTGGCTGTATTGCTTGTGTTAATAATAGGTGCTATTTTTGGATTTTTTAACGGCTTCTTAACAGCAAAAGTTCACATTCCGGCAATAATTGCCACACTGGGCACCATGACGATTATCAGAGGCCTGGCATACCTTTATACTGGTGGATATCCTGTTTATGTAGAGGCTCCGGATTTTGCCTATATAGGTACGGGGTACCTGGGACCAATACCATTCCCTATCATTATTCTTATTATAATGGTAGTTTTATGGCAATTTATTTTAACAAGAACCAGGTTTGGAAGATATGCCAGTGCACTTGGTGGAAATAAAGAAGCAGCAAGACTTTCAGGCGTGAAGGTAGATTATTATCATATTCTTACTTTTGTTGTAGGAGGTTTAATGGCTGCGATGGCCGGTATTGTTTATGCTTCACGGCTTTTATCAGTTACCCCTCTTGCCGGACAGGGTTATGAATTAGATGCCATTGCTTCTACGGTAATTGGCGGAACCAGTGTTTCCGGTGGTGAAGGTTCGGTTGTCAGGACACTCATTGGTGTTTTGTTACTGACCATTATTGCTAATGTATTCAATCTTATGGGTATACATATTTATGTTCAGTATGTCGTTAAA
>JALNXY010000068.1 GCA_023230105.1 Verrucomicrobiota bacterium | reverse complement strand
TAATATATTATCCAGAAGGATATTTCAAATGAAAGAAATTCTATTTAAAACAAATCCACAGAAGGTAATTGAATATTTAATACAAAAAGCCGGCAAGGAATTTTTATCAAAAGAGATTCAGATTGCTACCAAAATGAGTAAAGCCGGGGCTAACTTTGCCTTAAATGATTTAGTAAAAACCAATCTTGTTAACAGGCAACAAAAAGGAAATGTATATTTGTACACTATCAATGATGAAAATCCTGTTGTCAAACAGCTGAAAGTATTAAGAACTATAATAGATTTTATGCCCCTGATTAAAAAGCTAAAACAAAAAACCAGTAAAATAATTTTATATGGCAGTTCCAGTCGTGGTGAAGATACCGAGGATAGTGATATTGATTTATTCATAGTGACAAATCTAACTGAAGAAGTTGAGAAGATAATGCAAAGAAAAAAATATTCCAAAAAAATACAACCAATTATCCGCAAACCTCTACAATACATTGAAATGGAAAAAACAGACCCAATTTTTTATCAAGAAATAGAAAGAGGGATAGTGTTATGGGAAGCAAAAAATGAATCCTGAATTCCAAAGATGCCTAAAAAGTAAAACAGTATACAGTATTCGGTATCGTGTATCGAGTCCAAATTTAGTGAGCTGTAATTCTAGTACCTATTTAATAGTGGATATTTTAAAAAATGAAATCAAAGATAATAAGGTATAAGCGATAAAATTGTTAAATTATATATTTACATAATGTTAAATAAGAGATAATATATAAAAAGGTAAATGCTATAAAATAAACGCTTTTAGGAGATAGATGTTAAATGTCAAAAAATATTACTGCAAATTATCAATACAATAATTTGCATTTGGTAGACCCCCATTTTGGTTCAAAACTTAACACATTAATTTTAGAGCTTGATTACTTACGGAAAAAACCTCTAAATGGTACGACTCACCCTCTTATATTTCTACAGCTAAAAAATATTTTCCATCTGTTAGAAAGTATTGGCTCAGCTAGAATTGAAGGTAATCGAACAACCTTAGCAGAATATATCGAAAGAAGAATCGAAGAGAACAAAAAAAAGGATGAAAGATTTTTAGAAATCGAAAATAACGAGAAAGCCTTAAGTTTTATTGAAGAAAATATTTTTCATATAAAAATAGACCGTACATTTATAAGCGAACTCCATAAAATGATTACAAAAGACCTTACCCCGGCACCTAGGGGAGAGGGAAGCAGTAAGCCCGGGGAGTATCGAAAAAATAACGTGAGAATTGCTGGTACAAATCATATCCCTCCTGACTTTACGCAAATAGATTCTTATATGGAAGAATTAATTAATTTCATTAACAAGAATAATCCTCCTCAGTATGATCTCTTGAAAACAGTCATTGCTCATCATAGGTTTGTTTGGGTACATCCTTTTGATAATGGGAACGGAAGAGTTGTAAGGTTGCTAACCTATGCGATGCTTGTTAAATCTGGTTTTAAAGTTCACCTATCAGAAAGAATTATTAATCCTACAGCAATATTTTGTAGTAACAGAAAAAAATATTACCATTACTTGTCTGTAGCAGATAGTGGCAAGGATGAAGATCTATTAAAATGGTGTGAATATGTGCTAAAAGGTTTAAAGAATGAAATTGATAAGATCGATAACTTACTCAGTCACGAATACTTACAAGATAGAATACTATTACCTGCCCTCGTTTTTGCTCTTGAAAGAAAATATATTACTGATAAAGAATATAAGATATTGTCCTTAGCAGTGAAGAAAAAGAGCATAAAAGCAGCTGATATTAAACCTCTTTTTACAGGAAAATTGCCTGCTGAGATTTCCAGGATGATCAAAAGGTTAAAAGATAAAAAAGCACTACAAGCAGAAAAAACTGGAACTAGAAAATATGTTCTTAATTTTGAAAATAATTACCTGTTACGAGGGGTTATTTATGCACTTGATAAGGAGAATTTTTTACCTATTCCGATAAATAAATAATTATATATTATTAAGAAATATTTATTTACGAGAATAGGAGAAAACAAGTGTATCTTTATCATCGAAAGCAATTTTTTCTAATGCCTTTATACGGGTATATAATACTAAAAATTCCATTTTTGTAAAGTGTTACCTATGTGTTGGTTAAATATATTTAACCTGTATCTCGAATCTTGCAACTTGTACCTTATTTTTGTCTGAAAACCAAAAACCGATAACTGAAAAATTTCTCCAACCTCTGGAACTCTGTTCCTTAAAGTGCTAAAATAATAAAAGTTATAAAAAATAAATAGACAAAAAATAAATATTTACCAAACATTAAAGACCAACAAAAGTCACAACAAGAAACGCAGTAATTTTTACCCTCTCTTTTTTTACCTGAAATAGGAAGAAAGACAAATATATGAAGACATAAAAAGGGGAATATTATTATAATAGATACTAAATTGTCATAATATTTAAAAATTAATAATACTAAATCGATATTTGTATTTTCTATCTCTTTTTTTAAGGAGTTAGTATGGATGTATTTGAATTAAGAAAAAAGTTAATAAAAGATTACAGTGATTATATTCAAAGTTTTATTCATATAAGTGATTTTCGAATTAAGGAAAAAGTATCATCAGAACTTCAAGGTGGTTTATTATGGCCTGATCCTTTGATTCAATTAAATCCATCATTTGAACCCGGAGAAACAATTCCTGAATTGGTTCAAAAAAAATTAATTCATCCAGCATGTGAAAAAATTTTTCAAAAAAATAAAAATGAGAAAGGCTTAG
>JALNXY010000024.1 GCA_023230105.1 Verrucomicrobiota bacterium | reverse complement strand
AATGAAATGTACATGAAGTACTTCAAGATTTTCGGCATCAAGAAATATCTGATGCGCTTCAGCACACATGATCCTAAAGAGCTGGGGCACAAATTTGTCGATGAACCCGAGCTCTGGAAAGAGACAGAAGACCGAGTCCGCAACGTGCTCAAAGATTCGGGCATTGATTACGTGGAGATACCCAACGAGGCGGCTTTTTACGGGCCCAAGATTGACGTACAGGTCTGGAGCGCTATCGGTCGGGAGTTTACGCTGGCAACCAATCAGGTCGATTTCGCGGTCCCCGGTCGTTTCGGCTTGGTTTACCGGACACGCGAGAATACGGAGGCCACGCCGCTCTGCATCCACCGGGCACCCCTGGGGACGCATGAGCGCTTCATCGGCTTCCTGATTGAACACTACGCCGGGAACTTCCCGCTCTGGCTGGCTCCGGATCAGGTTCGCATTCTGCCCATCGGCAACGAGCAGATGGAGTATTGCGAAGCGCTGCGCAAGAGAATGCACGCGGAGGGCATCCGGGTTTCCGTGGATACGAGCGGAGACAAGATCGGCGGCAAAATCCGCAACGCCGAAGTCGATAAGGTGCACACCATGTTCGTCGTGGGGCAGAAGGAGCAGGAACAGAACGCTGTGGCGGTCCGCCGTCACGGTAAAGGCGATCAGGGGGTCAAACCGGTCGAAGAAGTTCTGGCCCAGATCAAGCAGATGATTGCCGAGAGAGCTTCCGATTAAAGGGAGCCAAAGAGCGATCTAAAAAAATTCAAGAGACACAGAGAGAGCTTTATCTCTGTGTCTTTTCGTTTTTAGCAGACTCGCTCAAACATCGCCGAGAGTTTGGCGAAGACCTCTTCTTCGGTGATTTTGGCCAGGCAGGCCGACTCATTCTGAGAGGCGCATTCGGGATGTTTTTTGCCGATGCAGGAGCATTCGACCAGGATGGCTTCATGTTTGGAGCTCTGCGGAATCCAAGATTTCAATTCCTTATAATTTCGGCAAAGGGAGAGCGAAGGAATATCCAGAGCCCAGGCCAGATGCAGGGGGCCTGAATCACAACCCAGATGGAGCTTGCAGCGGCTGATGATGGCCGAGAGCTGCGGAATGCCGAGCCCGGGCGGCAGGAGCCTGAGCTGTCGGCAATCGGCTCCTTCCACGATCGCCTCGGCCCGATCAAACTGCCGGGGCTCCAGCGGTGTGGAGAGGAGCATCTTCGCCTGCGGATACTTCCGGGCAAAAAGCTTCACCAGCCCTATCCATCGGCGGACGGGCCACTCCTTCATCGGCGTGCTCGTATTGGGAGAGAGATGAACAGCCCCGGGGTGGACCCACTGATTCACTTCCCTCAAGAGTTCCGGGCTGATGGTCAATTCAAAGCGCGGCTCCGAAATCTCCAGACCGGCATTGCGGAGCATCTCCAGGCGCCCCTGATAAATCGGGATCGTCCCGTGCTCTTTGACCCTCGGAGCCCAGTAGCGGCTCAGGAGCGGATTATAGAAATGCCAACGGGCAGGCGTTTGCGAGATTTTCCGGCGAACACCCAAAGCTGCGGAGAGATAGACCGTCCGGTCGGCCCCGCTGAAGTTGAAGAGCGCATCAAAACGCTGGGCCCTCAACTGGCGCACGAGCCCCAGACTTTCATGCCAGGGCGGACTGGGATGAGTCAACCTGTAGGGCCAGGCTCGGTCCACGCAGGGAGTCATCTTCAAAATCTCGGCGCCCACGGGAGTCGTCACCACATGGAGCTCTGCCTGAGGATAATTCTAGCGCAGAACCCGGAGCGACGGAACCAGATGAACGGTATCGCCCAAGAAGCCGAAGTCTACAACCACGATCTTCCGGGCGCTCCGGGTTTCTCCGTAAAACGAGGAAAGTCTCTGTTTCAAGGGGTGAAAGCGGCAAAGGGTTTCAAACTCCGGCGAACACTCCCCTACTCGGTCTCTTTCTTACGCTCGGGAGCAGGAGCCGGCTGAGCGTCGAGATCCGGAAGGCTGAGTCCCTCTGGGGCACGGTTCATATAATCCCACAAGGGGACGTCGTCATTTTTGGTTTCGCCGCCCGTTTGCAGGTAGTACCAGTTATCCTTGATACCAGCATTGATATTCATTACCGGATTGGAATCGCCCGAGAAGCGGGCCCGGCTCAGGCTATGCCACTGGCCGTTCTTATCCTTGACCCAGCCGTTACCATAAGAGGCGCGGCGATCAATCTTGGCCGACTCGCCATTGCGAAGGAAATCCTCCACGAAAGAGTAATAACCGCCCAGGTATTTGCCGCCGGTGATGGTGGAGAAAGTAACCAGTTTTTTCCATTTGTTTTCTTCGGGGACGAAGAACCAGTTGGTGTACTCGGTCCTCTTGCCGTTGGGCTTGGCCGAGACGCAAAAGCGGTAGGTTTGCCCCAGTTTCCAGTCATAATCCAGGAAGGATTGCCCTCCGGTGCCTTCACCGCCAAAGCGGCCCACGCGGACGGATTCATCCTTGTAGAGCAGTTTCACCCGCTGCTCTTCCTTGATTGAATCCGGGTGCGCATCCCAATCGCTCGGATCACCCGGGTCCCAGACGCTGAAGATGAGCAGTTTTTTGCCATCATAAAGCTCCTGGATTCCGTAGTAGCCCATATTGAAACCGGCGGCCATGAAGTATGTGCCGGGAGAAGATTTTTCCACCTTCATCTCCGTGTAAAAGGCAACGCCTTCGGTAGCGGGATAAATCAGATGCACGCTGCGGCAGGCTTTATTTTCCAAAGATTGATCGGCACTCACCCCTGCCGCAAAGGCCCAGGAGAGGCAAAGCGCCACCAGTACAGAAACCATTTTTTTCATGTGCAGTTTTTCTTATTCGGATTCTTATTGTTTGTCTTATTTATTGGGACGTGATGCGAAAAGTTTTTCGATGACGCCGGTGGTTGATTTGCCCCGAACGCCCGGGGAAAGAACGATTCGAATATGGGATTTCTCCATAAAGGCGCGCTCCTCCGGGACAAGTGTCTCGAGTGTATAATCGCCGCCCTTGACGTAAACATCGGGCTTCACTTTTTTGAGGAAATCCATCGCTCCTACCCCCTCGAAGATGCAGACGGCGCTGACAGCTTCCATAGCGGCCAAGACGCGGGCACGGTCCTCCTGAGCATTCACCGGACGCCCGGGACCTTTGATGGCACGGACCGACAGGTCGCTATCGACACCCACCAGGAGCAGATCGGCTTCTTTGCGTGCATTCTCCAGGTAAATCACGTGACCGGAGTGAATGATATCGAAGCAACCATTGGTCACCGCCAGCGAACGGCCCTCTGAGCGGACCCTTTCCCGCCAGGCTTCTATCTCATCCCAAAGAATGATTTTACTCTCACTTCCCACGACACCAGTCTAAAACCGGAGCCCGTTTTTAGCAAGTTTTCCCGAATGCTATTTCCGCATTTTTCCCGGCAAAAAGAGTACATAAACACGGATAAAAAGGAGAACTGTCCCATTTTACTCAAAAACGGGGGAGAAAACCCTACGGAATAGGCCGTAAAAGGCTTGTAAAAGAGATAAAGAGAATGTAAATTCACACTGTATGGCGAATTTAGTGGCGAGATATCATGAGGGCGAAATTCTGGCGATCATTATGGGAGGCGGCCAGGGCTCACGACTTTTCCCTCTCACCAAGGAGCGCTCCAAGCCGGCGGTCCCTTTGGCCGGTAAGTACAGGTTGGTCGATATCCCTATCTCCAACTGTATCAATTCGAACATACGCAAGATTTACCTGTTGACGCAGTTCAACTCGGCTTCGCTCCATCGCCATATTTCCCAGTCCTATAAGTTTGATCAGTTCTCCGATGGTTTCGTGGAAATTCTGGCTGCTGAGCAGACCTTCTCCAGCAGCACCTGGTACCAGGGCACGGCCGATGCCGTCCGCAAGAATCTGCTCCATTTTGCGCCGAAGCAGAACCGTTACTTCCTGGTCCTGAGCGGTGATCAACTCTACCGAATGGATTTCAGGGGGATCATTAATCAGCATGTCGAGACGAATGCCGATCTCACGGTCGCGACGATTGTCAAAGGCCAGCGCGATGTCAGCTCGCTGGGCATCATGCAGATTGACGAAACGCGGCAGGTCATAAACTTCGTTGAAAAGCCGACGGACCCGGAAGTTCAGGAATCGCTCAAGCTGCCCAAGAAGTGGCATTCGCGCTTCGGTATTCAGGGGGAAGATGATTGCTACCTGGCCTCGATGGGCATTTATGTCTTTAAGCGCGGGGTGCTCGAGGAGCTTCTCACGAATAACGACTCCACCGATTTCGGACGGCATATCATCCCGGAGGCGATCAATACCCATCGGGTTTTCTCCTACATTTTCCAGGGATACTGGGAGGATATCGGAACGATCCGCAGCTTTTTCGAGGCCAATCTGGCCATGACCGACGAGCTGCCGCCTTTTGATTTCTTCAACATGAACGCGCCGATCTATTCGCGGCCGCGTTTCCTGCCCGCTTCCAAAATCAATGGGGCCAATGTTCGCTTCGCCGCAATTTCCGATGGGTGCATCATCAACCATGCCCATCTCACCCAATGCGTGGTCGGTTTGCGGACGGTCATTGAGCGCAATGCGAATCTCAAACGGGTCGTCCTCCTGGGAGGCGACTACTACGAGCCGGAGGAATCGATTCTGGAAAGCCGCGCCAAGGGAATCCCCAAAATCGGCATCGGGGAAAATACGATCATCGAAAACGCGATCATTGATAAAGGGGTGCGCATCGGCGCCAACTGCGTCATTAAACCCGACGGCAAGCCCGACAAGGTGGATAATCCGCCCATGTATTACATCCGGGATGGGGTCGTGGTCATCCCCAAAAACGCGATTATCCCCGATAACACCGTTATCTAGCCGCCGGAAACTACGCGGAAGAGAGGAATTTGAAAGGCTGCCTTGGGAAAAACCGGGGCAGCTTTCGCATTTCAGTTCGTGGTGAGCAGAGAGCTCAGGTTGGAAGTGAAAAGCTTGACGGCGATCGCCAGGAGAATAATCCCGAAGAATTTACGCAGAATATAGACTCCGCCGGCACCCAGCACCTTCTCGAGAATATTGATTTTCCAAATCACCAGATAGATCACGACCACGTTGAGGAGGAGTGCTACCAGGATATTGCTCAGGGCATACTCGGCCCGGAGCGAAAGCAGCGTCGTGAAAGAGGCGGCACCCGCGATAAAGGGGAAAACAATGGGAACAATCGCAGCCATCCCCTGAGGACCCTTCAGCTTGAAGAGGCTCACGTCGAAGGTCATCTCCACCGCCACCACGAATATCACCAGAGAACCCGCCACGGCAAAAGAGGAAACATCGACCCCGAAGAGCCGCAGGAGCTGATTGCCCAGAAAAAGAAAAATCAGAAAAACGGCCAGAGAATAGAGGGCGGTCCGCCCCGGGGGAATTTCCACACCCTGGTTGCGCTGATCAATAATGACCGGGGTAAGCCCCGCCATGTCGATCACGGCGAAAAGTACCACAAAAGCACTCAATATCTCCTGCCAATTTAATCCGGACATCGATATCTCTCTTTCTCTTTATTGCTCGCTTCTCCCCTCAGGCTGCAAGAGGAATTATCCCGAGAGCCTACCCGACTTGCCACGCCAGGTCAAGCCGTGGCCAGCAAAATGGTCATTGGAGGTCCAACGGGCAAGAAAATTGTAGAACTGATTCGTGTAGTCATACGACCAGTCCTGGAAGAGGAGGCGGTTGCCGTAGGCTGATTCAGTCAATGTTGTACCGTCTCCGTCTTTAACCGGCACACTGCCGTATACATCGTAATCGTATGATTCAAACATTGTTGCTGACATTTTACTAAAAAATCTAATCCTGCAACGTACTCCATACAAGAAAAGACTTCCATGCGGAAAATAAAAAAATATAAAAAACTATCCAACTTGAGAAGTCAAATTTTTTTGTAATTTTTGCAATTGGATATAATATCAGCATTATACATTGAATAATTGTTCCAAATACCCATATCCATACGATTATTGCCATAGGTAGTATGGGTGAAGGAAAACCTCCAAACAAAAGTGCTCCCAGGAAAGCCAGCAATTCACAAAATAGTATGAAACGGAATAAGTTGTTTATGAAACTATCCCTATTCCACATTCTATAAAAAATATTTGAATTTAATAATATTTTTTCTTTTACATTCATAACATATAATTATATTATTTTTCAACCATTTTCATACTACTTTTCAAAAACCTTCATAATCCTCTCATGCAAATTATGTTACTGCTTACTTTCCCCTGTCAATGAAGCGCCTCCACATCCTTCGCCCCTTGCTTGCGGGGAACAGTATAGTGTTTGATCTCTAACACCTTTCCAGAGTGAGTGTTCGCCCAGATTAAGGTTCCATCTTTGCATAAAAAGAGTGATTTACTAAAGAGTGATTTTCCACTTCGGGGCCAGAATGTAACAAATAATGTTTCAATAGTGTTCTGTTCAAGGATAAATGAGGCGTTAGTAATAGTAATATATTGATCCCAGTTTCTTGATTTGACTAGTTGGGCCAATTCCTCTCCCAAAGGTTTCCCCGATTTTTCCCACGATTCGAAAAGGGAAATCATAGTACGCTCCTTTACACGTTCATATGTAGAGGAAATGGCCATGTTCACAGAAAAGAGAATGCCAATAATGGCGCAAAAAATTAATCCTATAATCCATCTCTTCTTTTTCTGATGAGCTCTATTGATGGACAGATATTTTTCATCCATACCCTTTTCAAAATCGGTCCATTCGCTCTCATTATTCATATAATGCCCCTCCCTGGTTGCGGGAAGCAGGAGACTCTCGCCAGACTGTGTTGACCGGATCATTGCCACAAAAAATATATTCCCTGGTTTTACACTGGAAAAAAGCTCTCACTGGAGATTGCGTCATCCAGCATCCCGCTTCCGGGTCATACAGGCTGCCATAGAAGTTATAAAGTCCGGCCTCCCACATATACTCCATTCCCTGCCACAGAGCGTTGTTTCCAACGGCTGTTTGCTGCAATGGATTCCCTGCCCCATCCTGAATCGAAAGAATTTTTCCCCAAGCATCATATTGGTACGATTCAACAAGCACGCCTTCAGAATCCACCACACCCAAAACCGTTCCCTGCAAATCCACCAGAAAACGCTCTCCCTGATTCAGACCGGTCTGCTTTGAATCCTCTGTAGATTCCCATCGGCTTATCTCTGCCCCATTCAGATGCGTCGTAACACGCTTTATGACATATCGGGTGCTCTCTTTTGCGGCATCAAAAGGAATCCATCCCAAGTATGGTTTACGGACAAGACCCTCAGTGGATTTTTTTGGATCCCACACCGATTTGGTTGTATCGCCCAAAAGTTTTACCGCCTTTTCAAAATCATTCAGCGTCTCCCGGGAATCACCCCGCTCCCATTCCAGAGAAACGGAGCGCCCATCGTTTCGGAGGATATTCGTTACATTACCCAGCGCATCATAACTGTACTGCACCTTGTCCTGTTGTAGATTGTTTCGCTCGTCATAGCGATATTCGGTGAGTATCGTGCCTTGCTTTTGACTTGCCAATGCCCCTCGGGGCGTATACCCATAAGCGACACTATTTGACTGTGCACCAAAGCAAACTGTTTTCTCTATGATTTTACCCTCCCGGTTATAGTCATATAGAACACGGCACACCGGATTGGACACGCCCGTGTTATATTCTATCCCGACAATCCGCCCCAGATGATCGGTTCGCATATTTCCAGGCTCAAATATATTGGTTTCCGTATGGAAATTCCGCTGCCGGACAGAATCCGCCAGGTCCCAGGCTCGGCCTCCCGGAATACAGGTCAGTTCAGGAAGAGGGAGGTTATCTTTTTTATAGCGTTCTCGGTCAATCCCAAATAACCGCTGCGCCGGATTATAAAGAAAGCCACCCTCATCAGTGTAAAAGGAAGAAACATTCGTTTGAACCAGATCAATATCTGCAAGCCACCAGTTCGCCAGGATTCCTCCCTCTTTCAGATGCCCGTCTTCAGTCCCAACAAAAAACATCCCTTCGAGAATACTTTCCGGCAGCCTTCCGGTATCACACTCATAACAGACCAACGCACACTTTAAACCGGGCAATCTTTTACTATTTACTACTCCCGTCGGGAATACATACCCAATCACCTTTGCCTTTCCGGAAGAATTCATTCTTATGACTGTTTCATCTCGAGTCACAAAATAGGTGATAAACTCACCTTGACGTGCTGCCTCCGTTGTATAATTTGTCCCATCAATACTGATTACAATGTTACTGATACAAAAACCATTGCATAAAAAATCTTTTTCTATAGCTTTAAGAGCTTCTCCTTGCGGTCTTCCATTCATTTTCCAACTCTTAAATGAACCAACTAGATTAACAGCGTGAGCTTCCGCTTTTGAATTATCCATAGCCGAAAGCAGCATACTGATAAAAACACCTGCAAGCACAAGAATGCCGACGAGAGTAATGAGCACCCATTTTTTCATATAATTCTAACGTTAATTTTCGACTACAGATAATAAGGCTATACACATTGTCAAGACCGCCCGATATGAAGATCTCGACGACTCATCATTTTTGAGATATTCCTCCGCCACTACTGACTTCATCCTTTGACTTATGGAGGGAAAGGACGTTTTTGTACTCCAGCAAGGCATCAATAAACAGGAGCGCAAACATGAATAATATTGCCAGAATAGAAAGCACGCCTAACCAAATAACATACTGAGATGGATCTCTCATGACAGATTGCATCCACATATAAGCAGAAAAAAGCACCCTAAGAAATCCAACTGAATATAATCCCATCTCACATATTAAATAAACCTTGATTCGCTTTAGCTTCGAAATACATACAATCATATCTCCTATGAGGAACAAGGAGAATACCACCCACAATACCGGATGCTTTACCGGGACGACCAAAAATCCCACAAATAGGAGTAATATTAACCATTGAGTGTTTCGCACCATTCGTTTTATGGCATTAATCTCTCTCATAAAGGCCTCCAATCGGTTCTAACCATAGAATTACCTTTGCAACATAATCTCCCTCTGTAAGTGGGGGCTGATCCCAAGAGGGAAGTTGTAGAGTTGCGTGGTGTATCGTACTCACGCCCTTGGAACAAACATCTATTTCCGTACGCTGAGGCTGTGACTACGTTTCCACCGCTGTTTATAAGATCAAATTGATTTGGATATACTCTCATTTTGCAATAGAATTTGTTTTCACTTTTCCCAGATACTCTGTGAAATTGGTTGTGTATTGTTCCATCCCCTTGACATTGATTCCAAAGATTCCTTGCTCCGGATTGTAGACCCAACCTCCTGAACCGTCAAAACTTGATACAATATTGGTTTTACCTGAGAATGGTTCGGTCAAGCGAAAGTTTATCTGTTTTTCTTTCCAATTCGCATCCCGTTCCTTAGAAAAAAAAGACGCATAATTATCAATCATAATAAAAAGACTTTCCGGAAGTTTTCTATAATAAGAAATATATTTTATCATGTCATGACAATTGCGCTCATATACAATCAATTTCTTTTCTTTCAAGCCGCTTGCCGTATGCCACCCAATAATTTTCCATCCTGGAAGCAACATGAAAAAAAAGACTGCAATAATAATTTGAAAATACTTTGCTGTTTTTGATATATGGAAAAATAACATAAGAATTGAAATACTGATAGAAATAATGCCGATAAATGCAGCAAAATATATAAATCGATCCCATTCCCATGATCCCATCGCATCCAGTGCCAATGCACCCTGAAGCGTAACAATAACCTCTACTAAAAGAAGAACATAAAAAAGTGGTCGAACAACGGGAACGACGTACGACAGATAAAATTTTTCGTTATTTCTCATATAACCTTCGATAGGGCGTTTTGAAAGCCACATTTCTGTTCCCAAAGGATCCACACAATTGACGGGATCGTTTCCGCAGAAGGCGTACAAGTTCAAACCGCCCGATGTGAGGATACCGACTACTCATCCAATTATGGAATGGCAACGGAGTCCTCCATATGCTGCAATCCACTGATTAATCGGGGATCACCTAGTATTAGTTGCGGTATAAGCATGCTGAAAATATTAGCCCAATGATAAACACAAGCCAAACAGATAACGATACGACACTTATTTTTAATTTTTTATAATGCTTTCTTGCTAACACACCCACAATAAAAACAGCATTGTAAAACAGAACAGATAGCAAGACTTTATATGAATAAGAATTACAATAATAAAATATTAAGATCAACGATAATATAGCGCCTATTAGGATTTGAACTGTATATTTTTTCATATGTTTTGATATTACTAATTAATATAAATATATTTAACGAAAATGAATGTAAATAAATACTGCAGTAATATTTATTATTAGTATTATAAGTATCAACAAATTTTTGTTTTTATTTATTATATAATTAAGATTCCATCCTATAATTATTATAATATAACTAACTGATACAAAAATGACATTCTGTTTAGTTACCAACAATGTACCCATAAACAATAAAACAGCTATTAAGTTTATGCAAAAGTACAGCACTAATTTATTTTCATCTGATTTCATATTTTATATTGCTTTTATTTTTATTGTTAATTCTACAAACCTAATAATCTACTTGGTTTCGGATCACTTCTATAATCCCTTTTTTTATAAACACCAATTGTGTAACTTAACCAATGACCACTCATAGAAGTTCTCAGAAAAATATGTTTAGCCACCCTCAGATTGACTTGTGCATCACTTTTCTCAGTGAGATAATAAGCAGCTTCCGCTACCGTCAATTTGCGCTGATCCCAACTTATTTTTTGTTTAATGATTTCTTGCGTCTGCGGATCATTAGCGATTTTATCTGAGAAGATATGAAATGAATTAACGTAAACAGAGAATCCTGTTTGATTATCCATATCTTTCAATATTTCTTCTAATGTGCACTCATTCCATTTAGAAGTATCAATCTTTTTATTTCCACCATCTTGAGGGGCAAAATACAAAAGAAAGACAATAACTATTATATTAAGTGAAAGATAATCAGGAAAGTGATAAATTGAAATATTCTTTTTAAAAATTATATTATAAATTTTACTAAAAGAGAATGAAAGTAATCTCATTAAAAAAATAATAAATACAAAAAATTCAACTGCGAAAGAGAATGGCAAATAGAAAAAGACAATTGTTCCTACAACTACTAATAATAGTATTCCTATTTTCTTTTTTATATTTAGAATATTAAAATTAAATTTCATATTATTTATTTTTGTTGATAAAGTTTATTATTAAGAATATTAATTAATAAAAGACTAATAGTTAATAGCATTAATATTATCCCAAAGTATTTTAAGATTCCCCATTGTTCTCCCAATGAAAGAACATAATCAGAATAATCTTTCCTGTAATTTGTTGGTATTTTAATATTATCCAACAATTTCGGCAAATATACATAATAATAAGCTATATTATCTAAATATAAACCTCTCAGAAATAAAACAGATGAATTGAGTATTAAAAAAAGAAAAGAATAAAAAATGTATTATATTTTTTATTCTTTTTTTTATTTTTTAAATCAGAATATATCAAAACCCCGACTGATAGTATTATCATCCCCCCAGACCAAGCTAAAAAAGACCATTTCCTTTTCTGATATGAATTAAATGATGCAAATTCCTGACTACTTTTTTTATCTAATATTAATACATACTGACTTTTATTAAATTCTTCTTCACGTTCTGACACATTTTTTGGCCCAATAAACAAACCAAATACAATCTCAACTGTACTGAATGCAAATAAAAGCAGATAAATTACTATTTTAATTAAAGGCCTCATATATTTGTATAAATATTATATCTTGACTGGAATGATCGGAAAAAAGTAAAAAGATTTTTTCTATTCTCATGTAAATTATGTTACTCTTCCAGCCCTTTCTTTTCAGTTTTCTTCTGCACCTCTTCAAGGTATGAAGTTAAATTTGTTGTGTATTGCTCCATTCCCCTTACATTAAGCTTAAAAATGCCGGTTTCAAACCGGGAAAAATGTCAGTTGCTCTTTTCACCTGAACTTACCTTTTCTTTTCTTGGCGATCTTTTGCGAGTTATGTCTGAATATTGAATTTGTATGCTATATACAGGGATATCTTCTTCAGAGTCGAAGTAAACAAGGGCTAAGCGAAATCCCACACTATTACGCGTAAACCAGGGAAAGCTACCATCCCGATCCCGTCGTGACTGGGAGCACATGTCAACATGATCAGCGTAACTGCCGCCTCTCAAGACTCGGGTTTTACAGTAATCGTAGTGCTTATCCATGGATGCAGGAGGACTTATCGGGTCTATGTTAGAAGTGTCGCTCGGGTAATCTTCGGTATCCCGATCGGCACACCATTCTGCTACATTCCCATGCATATCATACAGTCCCCAGGCATTTGGTTTTTTAAGTCCTACGGGATGTGGCTGAAGATGACTATTATTCTGGTACCATGCCACTTCGTCCAAATTAGGACAGTCAGTCCAATGGCCTCTGCCTATTTCAAATCCGGCGAGAAGGATCCATTCCCCAAATATCCAAAACTTCCTTTTCCAAACAGACGTTATGTTTTTCCCATTATTCAGAGCGGTCTTCGTGCCCGCACGACACGCATATTCCCATTGAGCGTCAGTGGGTAAAACGTAGCGATAATTCGGCGGCAGTTTCCCTGCTTTTATTTCTCTCTCATTTAATCTCTTACAAAACTCATTTGCAGCATACCAATCAATATCGTGAACGGGAAGATCATCTCCTATCCGCTTCCATCCGATGCTGAACATATTTCCCATTATCGCCTGCCATTGCTTCTGTGTAACTTCGTATTTCCCCATCCAATATCCCTTCGTCAAAGTAACAGTGCGAAGCGTTTCGTAATGCATTCGAAGTGGTTCATCCTTGGGGCACCCCATCTCAAAAGTTCCGGGGGCAATGTAAACCATTTCTAACTTAACATCATCCGACAAATCAACTGTCCAATTCTCTCCAGTCTTTGGTGTCAATGACTCCGCATCGACCTGCAAATAAAGGCTACATTTCAATATGGCATAAACAAATAGTAGATAATAAATTTTCTTAAACATTATAAATAGATTAAATACTTTACGATTATACTACTAATTCTAATCATAAAGTGCTATTAGCGAACTCCATAAAATCAAAAGATGAATGGTAAAATATGGGCCCCAAATAATTGATATTATCATCCGAAAACATACATTTGATTTATTTACTATTAAAACAAATAATAAAATAATATTACAAAAAAACCAGACAATAAGAGTAAACATGCCTGTATAAGCCATACAATTTGGAAGAGTAAAACTGTAATAACCGACAGCCTTCTCATAATCAGCAGAGCTAATTTGATTGTTACCTTCTAATCTCATCTGCCGCTCTTGCCTTATTTCTCTCTCTGCATACTTCAAGAGAAAAAAAGCTCCCTCAAGAAGAAATATGCTCATCAATAGTATATAGACTGTTTTTCGATAATTTGTTTTATATAATTCAAAAATATTCATGGTATAAACTTAATAATTACGATAATTCGGATTGCCCTTTTTCCTCAGAGCTATCTTGTTCTTCATCCTTTTCCAGATCAACAATCCATCTTTCTACATCTGCAAGATTAACGGGCTTTAATCTTTTTATTTGATTTTCCTTGAATACATCTACCACCTTTTGTGACCCAATAAGCCAAGATGCTTCTTCAGGTATAAAGAAATCACTTCCATCCCATTTATCCAAACCAACGTAACAGCCTTTGTATGCTTTCTGCCCTAACACGTAGCGATTTTGTGTGTAGGGCACTATCTCCGATTTGCTGTTATCCACTGGACCGCATTTTCCGGTTATCGTCATTCCGTAATAACCTTCCATTTTCCTTTTCCTCTTATCTAATACTTCTACGGGAAATGTTTTCCACCCGGTCAGATTATTCATTTCCAAGATATTTTTTATCTTTTCAGAAATTACATATAAAGGAGGCCACCCAACACCCAAAATATCTTCCCATCTTCTTCCATAATAATGGATAAAGACAACTGGAAATTCTATTCCCTCGTAATCCCCATCCAATAAACGTTTCTCCACATAACCGTGTTGTTTAAAATAGGAATCTTCAAGATTTAACTGAACTGTAATAGCAGGTATACAGTCTTCAAGCCAATAAAATTGATTTATATTCATATATGATTATATTTTTTGTTGTGTTCATTAAGTTTTTGGGTAAATATTGTTAATAAATTTATTAATATTATTTTCTATAATATATTTATTTAATTCGTTCTTTTCTTCATTACATCCTGATTCAATATATAACCAGTCTTTTCCATTTTTCACACCTAACTCAAGAACGTTTCCAAAAGAATCCCAGCAAAAGTATTCCCGATTTTCAATATCAATTTTTTCAAGCCATTTTTGTCCTTCCTGAACTGATTCAAATTGAATCATCTCAGAAGAATCTTTGCATAAAATATATATAGTATTATTCATTTTTAATTATTTTATAATATCTAATATACCATTTGTTTTAAAAAGCCTTCATCGCCAAGATATTGTCTATTCCAAGGCCATAGGTATAGATGCATAGAACACTTCCTTGCTTTTTCATCAATCTTTTACGGATTTAAAGCGAATACAGTTTTCTCAAATCATGAATAATCGAAAGACCATACTTTTGTTCAATTTCTTTCAATTTAATATCCCATATCCCAACTTCTCGATTATAAAATTTTTCTTCTGTTTTATATTTCAAACGAATCATCACTTTCATGTAATCCACTTTTTCTTTATTGATAAGTTCTTCTGCTTTTTTTTTCTCCATGTTTACAAAGTAAAACAACATACTCAAGTCTTCGACAAGCAGGCAAGAAACGTTTCTTTTCAAGAGAACTCATTATCTCATTTTCAGAATGCATTTTTTCACAAAAAGAAACACCCCCAGACATTACTGGATCAATTAATATGCCAGGCGAATCCAGTATCTCTTCATATTCCCACCATGTATCTTTTCCATATACAAGATGTCCTAATCTAATTTCAACAATTCCTTCAGCAGGAATCATTATTTTTTTGGGCTCCTTACCCCATGTAATACGATATACATCCATACATGAAACGCCACAGTTCACTGTCAAAGAATTAGAAAATCCTGACTTTTGTAACTCAATGATATCTATATAATTTTCAATCATTCGATTCCACACTCTACCGTATTTATTCCGTTTAAACCCCAGGGGTTCTAGCCTTGAGTTGAGTGCATTTAATACTGGCTCAATAAGTGTTTTCATTGTCATTTTCCTACCGAATAAAAAATCAGTCGTCCTTTTGTCGCTATTCCAGAGTTTATGTACCCAGCAAATTGTCTAGCTCCCTGACGACGGCCTCCCCCGGAAGAGGAAGCGATTGACGTAGGCATCGTATCGTAGGACTCAACAATCGAACCCGAGCTGTTTGCCAGGGCCAATGCCGTATTCGCCAAATCTTTGAGGTAATAACAGTTCGTCGTTCCGTTACTGCCGTGAACCTTCATCGCCGGGATATTCTCTATCCGGGCGGCATACGTGCTGGTGAGCGCGGCATTCACAACTAATTCTTCCAAGAAACCTTTCCTTGAAGGTAACAGAAAAAAACTTTATGACCATCTTTTTTTCAGATTATTTCAAAAAAAATACGTTACGGAACCAGCTTACCCAATGGAGGTTGAAACGTCTGCGGGGATTGTTGCCAGGAAAAGACTTCGGTCCTTTCATCAGGGACTCAATTTCCTCAGGCACCGGGGACAATTCGATGCAATACGTTTAGCGGATTTCGCAAACTGGCCGCTTGTAAAGAAATCACGGACCTTGTAGGATTGCAGCCGCGTGCATGGGGACGCTGCACCAATATACAAGAACCCTCCGCGTGATTTCTTGCTGTGTTGGTTATGCCCGTGAAGGCGCTGCGTCAGCTTCGCCGGAATCAGGCAGCGGGTACCCGAAAAGCGCGCATAACCAGAGGGATCGGAGACCTTCTTCACTGAATCCTGATCCTTCCACTCTCACAGAGCTGAGAGAAAAAACAAAAATCTCTAAACAGATGAGCAAAAACTTCCATGTAGCCATAGTCGGAGCCACCGGTGCCGTGGGCATCGAAATGATTCAAACGCTGGAGAAGCGCAATTTCCCTGTGGGTAAATTGACACTCCTGGCCTCAGCACGCTCCGTCGGCAAGAAACTCACATTCCGTGGGCAAGAGATTGAAGTAAAGGAGCTGACTGAGAATTCGTTTACCGGCATCCAGATCGCTCTATTCAGCGCCGGAGGGAGCATTTCCCTGAAGTATGCTCCGATCGCAGCCAAGGCCGGATGTATCGTCGTGGATAACTCCAGCGCATTCCGGATGGACCCGAATGTGCCGCTGGTCGTTCCCGAAATCAACCCGGCAGACCTGGCCACCCATAAGGGGATTATCGCTAATCCCAATTGCACGACGGCCATCACGCTGATGGCACTGAACCCGCTCCATCAGGAGTTCGGAGTGACCCGGATATTTGCCTCCACCTATCAGGCGGTCTCGGGCACCGGCGCCAAGGCGCTCATGGAGCTCGAAAACCAGGTTAAACAGATCGTCAACCATCAGGAGGTGACGAAGGAAGTGTATCCGCATCAGATCGCCTTTAACGTCATTCCCCACGTGGATAGCTGGCTGGAAAACGGCTACACCCGCGAAGAGATGAAGATGGAAAATGAGGGCCGCAAGATTCTCCACTTGCCCCGTTTCAAGGCCAGCGTTACCTGCGTGCGGGTGCCGATCTATCGCGCTCACTCGATTGCGGTCAGCGCAGAGTTTGAAAGGCCGGTCACGGTGGAAAAGGCACGTCAGATTTTGAGCCACTCCCCGGGAATTGAATTGAAGGATGAGCCGACGGAGAACGTTTATCCCCTGCCGCTGGCCGTCGCGGGCCACTACAATTGCCAGGTGGGACGCATCCGCAAAGATTGCGCATTCGATAACGGCCTCTGCTTCTGGGTCGCGGGCGATCAGCTTCTCAAGGGAGCCGCCCTCAATGCGGTCCAGATCGCCGAAGAGCTGGTCAAAACTCTCTAAGGAATTACTTTTTGTTGCCCGTAAACGGGCCCCGGAAAGACCTGCAATGCTTCCCAGCGGAGCATTGCGGGTCTTTTTCGTTTCTATTTTTGGATTTGTTCAGCGGGGGCATTTTCGATATAGTCGGTGCATGTTAAAAAACGCTGGATTGTTAACGTTGGGGCTGGCGCTCTTAGTGCCAGGCAGCGGAGTTTGGGCACAGGCCCCGGCTTCACCTGCCCCTGCGGTAGAAGAACCCCTTTTAAAAACAACGCCTTATCTCCAGGCGATGAGCCAAAACTCGGTGATCATTACCTGGCATACGTCACGCCCGGCATATTCCTGGGTGGACTACCGGCCGGAGGGCTCGACGGAGCCGCCGATGAACGCGATTTCTTCCACGTACGGGCTCAAAGATGTCGGGCTGGTGCAGAAAATTACCCTCTCGGACCTTCAGCCCGGTGTGACCTATACCTATTCCATCAGCTCGCGGGAAGTTAAAGAGATTCAGCCCTACAAATTCACCTTCGGCAAAGAGGTTACCTTGCGTGAGAAAAACGGCAAGCCGCTCTCCTTTACCACCTGGCCCGAAGAAGCCGATACGTTCTCTTTTGTGATGATCAATGACCTGCATGACGGCATTGAGAAGCATGCAAACCTCATCCGCGCGACCGACGTGCCCACGGCTGAATTCGTCTGCTACAATGGCGACATCGTCACGGATAAGAATCAGGGCGAGGACATCATCAAATTCTTCCTTCAGACGGCGGTGGATTCCTACGCCTGGGAGAAGCCTTTCTTCATGCTCCGGGGCAATCACGAGACTCGCGGGGCTTTCTCGCGCAATCTGCACGAATTTTTCCCGACGCAGACCGATCAGTTTTATTACACGTTCACTTATGGCGATGTCTTTTTCGTGAACCTGGATTGCGGAGAGGATAAGACCGATGACAGCAAGGAATACGGCGGCCTGGTCGATTTCGATTCCTACCGCAGCGAGCAGATTCCCTGGCTGGAGAAAGTGGTCCAGCTGCCCGCTTACAAGAATGCGCGCTACCGGGTCTTTTTCTGCCATATTCCTCCGGCCGGAGGCGGTGAGCAGAATGTGGAAGTGGACCTCATCAAGGCCGATGGGAGCCGCGAAACCCAAACCGATTTCTCAAAAGCCTGGCATGGCGAAAAGGAAATCCGGGATAAATTCCTGCCGATTCTCCTCGATAACAAGGCGGATTTGCTCCTCTGCGGCCATACGCACAAGCTGCTCAACTGCGAATATCGCCGCGGCAATGACTGCCTGCCGGTTCTGATCAACAGCAACGTGGACGGAGTGCGGATCGAGGTCAGCCCCGAGCGCATTTTCATGAAGGTGGTCAACCAGAAGGGTGAAGAGGTAATTACCAAGGAAGTCCGCCCGCGCAGTGAACAAGTGCGAGTCGCTCCGAATCGGTGGCAAAAAGCCGGGAAAGCTCTGGTTCAATAGAGCCTAGACCTGCTTTTCCTTACACGCAAAGACCCTTCCGATAAAATGAACCGGAAGGGTCTTTTCGCATCTGCTTCTCTCCTACTCCCAGATACCTTCTCCGGAAAGGCGGTAGAAGCGCTTGAGGGAACCCTCGCCCTTTTCGGCCCTATGCAGGTAGTAGCCGTTGGATTCCCAAATCTGATCGGCCTGCACCTCGGACCATGCCTCGGCAGAGGCGCCTTCGCTCACTTCCAGCACGGCATCCCAATCGGCATCCCACTCCAGAACGAGCCCGTCTTCACCGGTGCTGTAATAGAGGAGGTTTGTCCCCGGAGGCTCAGCCGTGAGGCCAAAATTTTTCAAGTAAGGATAGCCCAGATTGACACTGGTCGAAATGGCCCAGACCGAGGTGAAATCCCATCCGGCATAGCTGCTGCGCTGCTTCATCTGCTGGGTGGTGAGCCCGAAGTTTTTGCCGAAGGCCTTGTTGTTGCCGATGCAAACGATCAGGCCGCTGGTCTGAGTATCCCAATAGGAGCTCGTGATGGTGGTATTGCTGTAACCGGATAATCCGCCAAAGTTGCTCTTCCCGAAGATGCCCCCGGCCGCATAACACTGGTTGATGGAGCTCGAATTCTGCCCGGCGATGCCGCCCACACGGTCACTGCCCGAAAGCGTGGTGCGGGAATAACTGCCGGATATGGGCGCATGGCTCCAGCCGCTCAGGCCGCCCACGTAGGTTCCGGTCGTTCCTCCGGAGCCCGAGACGCTGCCGAGCGCATAGGAGCCCGAGATCGGCGCCTCAGCCAAATTCTCACCGACCAAACCGCCCAGATAACTGGCGCCCGAGACGCGTGCATCCGCCGAGCATTGCTGGACCGGGGTGCGGTAGACCTGCCCGGCTAAACCTCCGGCATAGTCCCCACCTCCGGAAACTTCACCCGTAACGGTGCAATTCCTCAAATTACTGCCCGTCACGTAACCGGCTAAAATGCCGACAAAGCTTTTGGCACCGATTGAGGCATCCTGGAGTTTCAGATTCTGGACGTTTCCGCCCTCGATGTAACCGAAAAGGCCACCATAAGAGGAGGAGTAACGGCGAATCGTAATCCCTTTGATAATGTGCTGAGCGCCATCAAAATAGCCGGCGAATTTGCTCGTCGAGCTGCCGATGGGGAAGAAGCCCCTGCCCGTATCCCAGCTCGCGGAGCCGGAAGCATCGATATCGTTTTGGAGCTGATAGTATTTTCCGCCGGAAGAGGCACTGTTCATGCTCATCCAGAGAAGGTTTTCCACTTTGGTAATCTGGTAAGGGCTGGCCTGGGTACCGGAGCCCTCCGGAGCCACGGGTGTCGGGGTCTGCGCCTGGACGGCCAGAACAGTCAGCAGGCATAGCGCTGCGGCGAAAATAAAACGACTCATTCTCTGTGCATCCTTTATAAAACTGAAACCGATTGCATAAACCGGAAACTTTTCTTCTAAACTCTTCATAACATCGCTGTCGAAAAAACAGTCCTCAATGGAGAAAGTATAGCACCCCTTTGCAGGATATTCCAATTTTTCCAAGAAGAGTTTTTTTACGTGCATCTTTTCTGCAATCAACTAGACTAACGGGGAGTTGTATGAAGAAAATTTTAAAACCGTTATCCAGACGTTCCTTTCTCAAAGGGACGCTGTTGAGTGGAAGTGCCTGCCTCATCATCCCCGGGAGCGTTCTGGGGCTGAACGGCCAGACGTCAGCCAATAATCGGTTGGCCATCGCCAAGGTAGGTCTGTCCGGGCGTGGAGAAAGTAACCTCAACGATCTCAAGGGCGAACAATTCGTCGCTTTTTGCGATGCGGATGAGCGCCGCTGCGGACCTATCCGCTCCCGGTATGAGAAAGTACCTTTCTACAAGGATTTTCGGCAGATGCTCGAAAAGCATGGCAAGGAGATCGACGCCGTGGCCGTCTCGACGCCCGACCATACTCACGCCATCATCCTGAAGCACTCGATGGAAATGGGCAAACATGTTTACAGCGAAAAGCCGCTGGCTCACTCCGTCCATGAGGTGCGGACCCTGGCACAACTGGCAGAGAAGCATAAGGTGGTCAGCCAGATGGGGAACCAGGGGCACTCCTACAACAGCATCCGAGCTTTCAAGGAATGGATGGATGCGGGTGTCGTCGGCGACATTCAGGAGGCGTGCCTGATGTGCGACAGCAATTATTCTTATATTAATAAACTCGATCAGCTTAAGGAAAAGCATGAAGTTCCAGCTGGGCTGGACTGGGATCTCTGGCTGGGCGGTGCCGCTTACCGGGATTACAGTCCGCTCTACCTGCCGGGCGTGTGGCGGTTCTGGACTGATTTTGGTCTGGGTGTCCTGGGAGACTGGATCTGCCACCTGGTCGATCCTCTCTATTATGCTCTGGATCTGGACTATCCGAGCTGCATCACGGCGAATCCGGTCGATTATGACCCTCAGAAACACGCACCGGTTTTTGCGCCAGCCTGCACTGTTCGTTATGAGTTCGCGGCCACCGATAAGCACCCGGCCTTCGCCCTGACCTGGTACGACGGGAAATTGACGCCCGAAAAACCCAAAGAGTTTGAAGGGACCGACCAGGAGCTGCCGAAGATCGGCGGCATGGTGACCGGCACAAAAGGGAAAATCGTTTTCGGCTCACACGGAGCAATTAACCTGAGAGTTCTGGACCCTGAGAAGATGAAGACTCTTTCTCAGGAACCCCAGCGCATCCCCGTAAGTCCGGGGCATCATGCCGAATGGATTCAAGCCTGCAAAGGTTCCGGAAAGACCGGTTCGCCCTTCTCCTACGGAGCTAAACTTTCGGAGCTGGGCATTCTGGGTGTGATCGCTATGCACTTCCCGGGCAAGATGTTGGAATGGGACAGCAAGAAAGGAGTCTTCACCAATAACTCCGAAGCCAATAATTACGTGAAGAAGAGCTATAGAAAAGGGTGGGAAATATAGAATTTTAAAGAATCAAAGCTGTTCAGAAAGTAGAATTTGCCTATCCAGGTGGGGTTTGGCATGCAGATTGCTCATTTAGCCTCTGCACGGCTGCAAGATGTGATAAATGACTTGCCATCCACGGTGATGGGTGGTTATGCTGCCGGCTTGGCGGCGATACGCTAAAATTTTGACCTAAAGCTGAAGACAATATGGCTGAAGATAAAATGCAACAACAGCGCTTTGAGCTGAAATACCTTGTTACTGAAGGAGTAGCAGAGGGTATTCGGGCGTATGTGAGCAGTTATCTTGAGCTCGATGAGTTCGCCGTAGGCAAGCCCAACAACTCCTACACCATCCATAGTCTTTACCTGGATTCGGATGATTTGAAGCTCTACTGGGGAACCATTAACGGGACCAAGAACCGCTTCAAATTGCGTCTTCGTTTTTACAACGAAAACAGCCCGGTCTTTTTCGAGATCAAGCGGCGGCTGAATTACTGCATTCTCAAACAGCGTGCCGGAGTCAAACGTGAACATGTTCAGGACGTTCTGGAGGGAAATATTCGCCCGGAGTTTTTCATTAAAAACGACGCGAAAACCTTGCAGGCGGCCCAAAACTTTTTCTACCTGACCCGGGCCATGCAAGCCAGGCCCAAGGTTCACATCTCCTACCTGCGCGAAGCGTGGGTAACTCCCGAAAACAATTCCATTCGATTGACTTTAGACCGAGCCGTCTCAGCAGAGAGAGAGCTTACCCTGAAGCTCAAGGAGGATAGAAGACGTGCGACGATTACCGACCTGGCCAAGCATGTGATTCTGGAGCTCAAGTTCACGGGCCGTTATCCTTACTGGTTCAGGGAATTAGTGGAGGTGTTCGGGCTGATGCAGACCGGAGCTGCCAAGTATTGCGAGGGAGTGATCGCGCTGGGAGAAGATAAGATGATCGGAAGCGGTATGATTTTTCGCAACCAGCCTCTGCCTGTGATTGATAACTGGGAGTTCACTCCGGTAGATGTATCCCCTTTAGATTTGAATCGTCTGAAAAACAGACAGTAGAAGTATAAATTAAACACATATATGGATTTGCTTTTTTACGGTGACGTTGCACCCACGCCTACGAATGTTCCCTCTTTGATTCTTTCTATTCTCCTGGCGTTCGTGTGCGGCCACGCAATGGCGCTTTGTTATATCAAGACTCACTCCGGGATGTCCTATTCGCGCACCTTCGTCAGTGCGCTTCTGGTGCTCCCCGTGCTCACGGCGTTAGTGATGTGCGTTTTGAATAACAACCTCATAACCGCTTTCGGTATGATGGCGGTGTTTGCCATCGTCCGCTTCCGAAACGTGTTGCGCGACACGTTGGATACCGTTTATATTCTCTGCTCGCTTTTTATCGGGATGGCGTGCGGAACCCAGAAATTCAGCACGGCCGTCATCGGCACCATGGCGGCCATGGGAATCCTGATTTATATCTACATTACCTCTTTTGGTTCCAGAAACCGGTATGATCTGGTGCTTAACCTGCACTGGGAAAAAACAGGGAACGATCTTTCTTCGCTTTTACAGCTCATCAACCGCTACAGCTCACGAACCACCGTTGCAAACCAACGCACGGTCGACGGAGTCGAGGGGATGGATATCTCCTATCGGCTCATGCTCAGAGACCCGAACCGCACCAACGAACTCCTGAGCGACTTGAGGGGGTTGGAAGGTGTCACCTGGGTCAGCAGCGTGAAGGTGGAAGACGAGTCTGAGTATTAATCTGTGGATAAAAGCGCAAAAACCATCGTCATCATCCCCACCTACAACGAATGTGAAAACATTCCTCAGATGGTGGAAGCGGTGGGCGCACTTTCCCTGCCCTTCGATCTCCTAATCGTAGATGATAATTCCCCGGATGGTACCGGCGAACTGGCCGACCAACTGGCACTCACCCACCCCTTCGTACACGTACTTCATCGCTCGGAAAAAAATGGTCTGGGCAGAGCTTACTGCGAGGGCTTTAAATGGGCATTGGATCGGGGTTACGAATATATCTGCCAGATGGATGCCGATTTCTCGCACGATCCGGCCGATCTTATCAAGCTGGTGGAGATTGCAAGAAATTGTGACCTGGTTTTAGGGACCCGCTACAAGGGCGGCATTCGAGTCATTAACTGGCCTCTGAATCGGCTTATCCTGAGTGTCGGCGCGGCCCGCTATGTCCGAATCGTGACGGGAATGCCCTTCACCGATCCGACTGGCGGCTTTAAATGTTTTCGCAACAGAGCGCTTTCCTCAATCAAGCTGGATCAGGTCCGCTCCAATGGCTACAGCTTCCAAATCGAGCTCACGCATAAAATCTGGACCCAGGGAATGGATGTGCGCGAGTACCCCATCATCTTTACGGATCGGCAGACGGGGACCTCCAAGATGTCGCTTCATATCGTTTTTGAAGCGGTTCACCGGGTATGGGGACTGCTCTTCGGAAACCGCTTCCGCCGTTCTCCTCTGAAAAGAGCCGCCAAGCCACCGGTTATATGACCTCGAGGTTATCGGCCTCTACTTGCAGAGCCACTCCCTGGCCGATAAAATCCAACTTCAGGCAAACCTTGCAGAGCCCAACCCGTTCTTCCACCAGACCTTCGACTCCTTTCAAAGGACCGTTTCTGATTTTCACGAGAATACCGGGCTTGATCTCGGGCATGGGTAAGAGATCAATATCTGAGGAGATCGCCAGGAGGACGGCCTCCAGCTGCTTGTAAAAAAGGGCCTGATTAGTCACCATGATCAACCGGGCTAAATGCTTGCACTTTTTCAGAAGCGGGTGATTCTCCGGGGAAGTATGGATAAAGACATAGCCCGGGAAATAAGGCTTCTGGAAAACGATTTTCTTAGTGGGATAGGATTTCAGGCTGTCGTAGAGCGGCAGTACGTAATCCATCTGCCAATCCTCGCAGTATTGCGCCAGCTTCTTCTCGCATCGAGGCTTCACATGCGCCACGCACCAGGAAAACACCTCCTGCTGAGAGCCCCCTTCCATGGATGAAGAAGCTTTCAAGCTCTTCATCCATTTACGCGGGATATCTTTTTCACTCAAAGCCATATCGTCAGGGGCACAGTATGGTGCCGTCGTAAAAAGATGGTTTATAAAAACGCAAACCGCAAAATCAGTGTGTCGGCTCTCGTTATTCGCCGAGAATCCGGAGCGCTTCAGCCGCGGCTTTAATCATCGGCTCGGCAGAAACGGGATTCCCCGTCGCCTGCTTCATCCACAAATCCGGGCCAATGCATCCGAGGCGGTTCATCCGCTCAATCTCGTCCGCGATGGAAAGTTTCCCTTCGGCCACGATTTTATCCATGTGATGCTCCACCTGTGAGGCGATGATGTGCCCCAGGGGATAATCAGGCAGGTAGAGGCCGTTATTGATCATGTGGGAATAGATCGCCAGGAGGGTGATATCCTTCACGCCAAAGACAGGAGCGCAATAGCGATTCCAGTTTTCCCGGGCGATGGTGATCACGGCTTCCTTGAGCTCGGCAGGGGTGGCATCGGGGTGATCGTACATCCAGTGCCAGACATCCATATCGACCAGCGCGACGGCCGCAATCTCATAGGTCATCCAGAGATCATTGAGAGCGCGATAGGCCTGGGCGGTGGCATCGGGCTTCTTCAGGCCCAGCATTTCCATATCACGGCCCTGGAAGAAGAATGCCATTCCCTCGGTAAAGGCCGTATTGGGCACCCCGTTCAGGAAGTATTCATCAATCCAATGGAGCGAAATGGTCTGCTCGGTGCAGTGGCCCAGCTCGTGCATTCCGGTGTTATAGCTCTTGTAGCCCATTCCGTTTGCGGGCTGATCGGTGCGAAGATGCGCTTTCTCGTAACGCATGGCGGCACCCCAGGCATGGCCGGAGCCTCGTACCGGGTCCACCACGATCTGCGCCCCGATATACTTGGCTTTCTCTTCGGAGAAGCCGAGCTTCATCAGGATATTGGGGATATCATTCTGGAAATCTTTGAGCGTGGGATATTTTTCATCGCAAAGTTTGTCCAGGTATTCTTCCGAATAGGAGCCGCGCGGCTGAAAACCGGTATACCAGAGGTCGAAGGGTTCGAGCGGACGGCCCAAGCGCTTGGAAATCTGTTTCGCCACAGCCTTGGCTTCGGGGGCCTCAAGCACCTGCACCAGGATGGCTCTGAAACGCTCTTCGGGAATCTCCCGGCCTTCGTTAAAGCGGCGGTCAATGTGCGTCGGCGCATTGGGTGAATAGGGGTCAGCCAGTTTCTCGGCCCGGAAGACTTTGAGCAAAGCGGCATAGCGGGCATCATTTTCGGACTCGTTGGAGGGCTTGATGTCGGCTTTATCGGGGCGCTCCTCATCTTTGACGGGAGAGGCGCTGACCTCGTTCTTCGCCAGGTTCCAATCCAGATTCGGATTATTGATGACGGAGGCCGGGACGCTTTGGTCAATCACCTTTTCCATCACCTTCTGGATCATGCGCTGCTTCTTGAGCACGCGCTTGGGGTCATCCTTCTGATCACTGTAGAGGCCGCGGATTTCATCGCGCAAATCCCAGTGAGAAATAAGCTTCAACCCGGGCTGGAAAAGGCGCTGGCCCTCTTCATCCAGGAGATGATGCATATAAAACTTGTAGTCGGCAATATAGGCATCGGAATCCGCATAGGCCTGCGTAATGGTCTGGGTCACGTCGGCAGGAATCCGCTTGGAAAAACGGGAGGCCAGCCGGGCATAAGCCCACTCTCTGCGGGTCCAATTGTCGCCCTTCTGAATCCGCTCTTCCAACGTCGTGACGGGGAAATTGAGCAGGACAATATGGGCCAATTTATTGCCAAAGAAATCATCCAACAGGTGGGCACCGATATCGAAGCCGGCAAAGATCTGATCCACCGGTTCAATGGGCCCCAGGTCCAGATCCACCTGCTCACGCAGCGAGAGCTGAACCATCAGGTTGTGGCCGCTGATGGCCTCAAGCTGTTTTTCAAAGCGCTTAAAGAGCTTCTCCAGCGCATCGGGAGTGCCCGCAAAGTGGGTTAAAACGAGATTCTCGAAATCCTCCGGGGTTCCATCTTCCGGGCGCCACATCTGCGCGACCTGCTTCAATCCGCGTTCAATACGCTCCTTCTGGCCCGGTCCGTATTTTTTGAGGAGCTCCTGTTCCATCCGGGTAATGCTCTGTTTCATCTGATCCATTTTATTCACTGTTGAAAGAGGGTCGGCAGCGGGAAGAAGCTTTGCGCCTCCTCTGGGAAATTCCGCGGCTGAGTTCAAACAAACCAGCCCTGCCAGAACTACTGCAGAAGATATCTTTAGCAGACGTTTCATGGGCACCATCCTAGCATCTTCCGCCCAAAAATCAATGAAAAACGGAAAAGCCTGCGCTCTACTCTAACATACAAATTGAAAAACCGAAATTAAGAAAACACCCTCTTTACAAGGGCTAAGTTTGTGACTGGTTATCCCCATGCACTTCCTGAAATATCAGCAGAGAAAGTTTATCTCTTTGCTGTGTTTACTCTTAATGACCCTTCTCTTTATTAGCAAGATAAGCCTGCTCTGGATGCTTGACCATATCAGGATAAAGATAACGCAATTGGCGATCTGCAACCATTTGTTTAAGAAATTTATTCTTCACATAGTTTTCATCACGTTTCAACCATTTGGCAATTTCACTTCGCTTCATCGGACGAACGCTGCACAAAGCGGTTATTAGCGATTTGATTTTCCTCTCGTTGTGCTCACGCTGCCCTAATGCATCCAGCTGATCCCTCAGCTCCTGCGAGATTTCCGGAGCTTGGTCACTTAGGCCGGGAGCTTGGTCACTTAGGCCGGGAGCTTGGTCACTTAGGCCGGGAGCTTGGTCACTTAGGCCGGGAGCTTGGTCACTTACATGCTTATCCGTTATATCGCAAAGGCCGGAATTCGGAAGAATCCCGGCCTTTTTTTCAGGGTTTGAGGAGGCTCTCAGGCTCTCTTATCGAGGCGAGAGCTCCTCAAATCCAATGTCATAGAGATGCTTACTTCACCAAGCGGAAGAAGACTGCATCTTCGAGGTCCAGAGGTACCACATACTGCATGGCGCCGCCGACCAATTCACCTTCGAGGTTTTCCCAGATCGGGCCATCAGCGCTCGTGGAGACCTGCAGGGTTGCACCCGTGTCGGCTGCCCAGCGAACGATCATGTTTTCGCCATCAG
The DNA here is from genome assembly GCA_023230105.1 of Verrucomicrobiota bacterium. Classification (GTDB taxonomy): domain Bacteria; phylum Verrucomicrobiota; class Verrucomicrobiia; order Limisphaerales; family UBA1412; genus UBA1412. Next base: position 16,607 of record JALNXY010000024.1, on the reverse strand, counting down.
CATCCCATCCAAGAACCAGGTCAACAGGTTGTTCACCGGACTCGAGCTTCACGTTGGCAAAGCTCGCGCAGGCGTCTGAACCGGTCAGGTTGTGAGAGGTCGCCCACATACCAACATAGAGAGGCAGTGTGCTGCCAATTTCGCCGTCGACCCATTCACCGGTGTAGACTTCCATGTACTGAACCCAGGTTGTGCCGTCTTCGCTCACATAACCGCGGATTGCGTTGCCTTCGCGTGCAATACGCTGCCAATGAGGATAGACATAAGCTTCACCGGTCGTGGTCTGCGTATCAGTGACGTTCGCATCCAGGGCAGGACGCCAGGCACTACGCCAACTGGTGTTACCCGGGCTGAACTCTCTCTGAGAGTGAGTCGCCAGATAGCGAGAAGCCTGGTAGAAACCGCCGTCAGCCGTACCTTCACGGATCATCAAACCCGCCTTGGCCCAGCTATTACCGGAAGCAGGGAAGCCCAGGACTTCGGCCGTGAAGCTGAAGTCGCCTTCAGGAGCCGGACGATAGAGATAAGCGAAATGATCCGCTGTACCCCAAACATCCGAACCAGAACCCCAAACGTCGAAGATACCAATCTCGGCATCGTAGTCGTAGAATCCTTGGACTGAGCCCTCTTCCAAGCCAATCAGCGCGAACGAATAGTCGCTCGGATCGGGTGTCGGATAGTCGGGGGCCACATAGTCGGTCTGGAATCCACTTACAACCGCCTTGTGCAGGGTAGTCTTATCCTGTGTAGAATAAGCAATACCGATGTAACCGGCCTTAGGCATCTGGTAGGTCGTATCGTCTGCCAGGGTCGTGAAATCGCCCCAGTTGATCAACGTCCAGTAGTTGCCGTCCAGTGAACGATAAGCATAGAACCTGTCGCCATCACGTTTGAGACGAATCCAATTGCTCGGATAGGTCGTGCCTTCGTAGTTGATGGAACCCGTCAGAGCGAAAGCACCATCCACAATACGCGGCCAGTTTTCTATCGATGTTGAACCGGCAGGGAACGGACGCGCTGTCGCCTGAACGCGCACCGGGGTGGCAATCATCGACACGTGCGGGCTATTGGCATCCAGAGATGCGCGGAAGTTCAAGCCCACCTTCGACCAGGAATTGTTGTTCTCAATCGATTCGACACAGAGCACCACATCGAAGTCGCCTTCAATCGGCTCATAGAGGAAGAGACAACCTGATTCGCTATTCCCCCAGAAGTCGCCGCCGCCCGCATAGAGCTCAATATTCTCAGGAGTCGGCACCACATAACCGGCTACGCCATCAGGATTGAGGATCGTGGCCGTCATAGCGGTATAACCACCCACCAGAGTTACAGGCTCGGGCATCGGGAGACCGGAGAGGTTCTTCACATTGGAGATCGTCACGGTAACCGTCGGCTCCGTGCAACCTGTCGTGTTCAGCTCAACGGTGGTTTCACCCTTCATTTCGGCAGATTCGATCGTCGCGCCCACAATGCTGTAGTTCGCAATGGCAGTTCCGGATTCAACTTCCACCGGGCTGTCAAAGAGGACTTGCACCACATTATTGACACCACTGACCTGAATCGGTACCACCGGTTCAGAAGAGGCTTCCACAGTCAGAGTGGCCTCGTGCGTCTTCACGCTCTTACCGGGGACACTCAGGAGGCAATAGCCTTGCATTCCGTCGTACTCGGGCAGCGCTATCACCGAGAAGGTGTCTTGGTTTGCGCCCGGATAAGGATTACCGTTCACATACCACTGGTAGGTGATCGGCGCATTGAAGTCGTTGATCGTCGTCGCTTCCACAGTGAAGGTCGCCGTTTCGCCCGCAAATACGGTTGCGTTTTCAGGCTGCTTCACAATGGTGATGCTCGCGGTGTCAGGGTTCACATAGATACCCAGCAAATCACCGGTCAGGATCGGCGCAGTGTTATTTGCCTGCATCGGATCATTGATGTTTCTCCAGGTCCAGGTCATGAAGTCGCCGCCGGTGCCTTCTCTGAGTACCGACGAGAAGAAATACTTCTGACCGGCAGTGAGTTCGATCTGATTCATTCCGTGAGGAACTTCAGTACCGTCTGTGAGCTTCCAGTCATAGATACGTCCATGTCCGTTGTTGTTCCAACCCTCTTCCCATGAAACAGGTTCATCAGTCGTGATATCGCTGATGCTTTCTGTCGGGGAGATGTAGAGCTTCATGTCATCATCGCAAGCACCCGCGAACTCATAGGTTCCGGTGACTTGGGGAACGATATATCCGGTGATACGCTCAATGGCGTTATCCACGTTGAAGTCTGTGGAAACAATTTCGATATACTTGGCGGACTTCGGATCCAGGCGATAAGCATGGCTGCCGATGTTCCAGGAAACCGTTTCGAACAGATTTGCGAAGTCTACTGTATCGTTGAAGCACTCCAGGTAAGTGTATCCGGGTGCCCAAACAAAGCCCGTGAAAGCGGCGGAATAACCTGCGGGTATATAGTTATAAGCCATATCCGCAATATTCTCGAACTTCACGTTGTAGACCTTGCCCTCTTCGTGGCGGGAGGTATTCAACACCACAATACTGGTATTGCCATCTTCACGATAGCTCACGCTGTAGACGTCGAGGCCTTCAATCTTGTAGTTGCTCGGCTCAGTCAGACCATCAACGATCTGTTCACTGAACTGAACCACGACCTGTTCCATCGTGTTGCTGCCGGTGACTTCCGCCGTCGGAGCAGCCGTGTCGGTCTCAACTACCAGCTCGATTTCGGCAGAGGACACAGTCTTACCTGCCAACGAAGCATCAAGGCGGTAGGTTCCCGCATGAGTGTATGAATCCAGGTTCTTGAACTGGAGCGTATCGGAGGTTCCACCCGTTACGGTACCGGCCGGGAAATTGGCCTGGGTAACCTGGGTCCACACACCACCGGTAAAGACGCTCTTGACTGACCAGATATAGGTCGGAGGCACATCACCCAGGTCAGAAGCGTAGTTTACTTCCACAGGGAGTGCGACAGAACCGTTAGCATAAGCAGTCACAACTGCCGGGGGCTGGCTCACTATTTCCAGAACCGTGTTGAGCGGATTAATCAGAACATCCGGGTTCAACACATAGGCTGCAGGAATGGAGGCTGTCCCGTCTGCAATCTCGTCCAGAGGTCCTGCGCTGGGCAGTGACCATGCAACTGACACGCTATCTCCACCACTTCCTTCGAAGTGGAACACCTCGAAGTAATAGTGTTTGCCGGCAACCAGAGGAATTAATCCGGACTGTACGCAGGTTTCGCTGGTAGCGTAAGCCTTGGCACCGCTCCAACTGGTCTGCTCAGCGACCTTCACCGCATTGGCCGGTGTCGAATCAGTGCTCAGGAAGAGTTGGCTCTGATCATCGGAAGTTACCGCAAAACGATAGTCTCCGGTTTCGGGCGGGACCAGGATACCATGGATGTAAGTCGCATAGCTATCAGCACGGTCGGTCGGACTCTCCAGAGACGTGGCAGAAGCCGTGGTCGTGGGGGCCGTTCCGTTGCGTACGGTGGTAATGAGTCCTGCCAGGTCGGCGGGATACTGGTCACCGCTGAAGTAATTGAGAGTGATGCCTGAAGACATGGAGAGGACTCCAAACTCCAGGTTGTCATCTACTACCAGGTTCCCGGTCGGGTCCTTGATATTGGGCAACTTCACTCCATAAACTTCGCCGGAGACCAAACCGTCAACCGTCAGGTTCACGTTCCGATAGTTATTGCTGGCTACCGCAGCGGTCACGGTCATCTGCTGACCACCCGCATTGGTGACCACATAATTGGCCAGAGTCGTCACGGAGACAGGGTCCATGGATTCGCTATAAACGAACGATACATATTCACCCAACACCTGATAACCAATGCTGGTTACCGTCGGACGGGTCACGTCGCCTTCAACCGTTATGACGGCTTCCTCTGACATCACGGAAGTTCCCTTATCGGGAGCGCCGGAACCGAAGTTCATGATTTCGCACGTGTAGGTACCTGCATCAGCGGCTGTCGTCGAATCCTTCTCATAGGTTGCGAAGATGGCACCCTCGATCGGTTGGCCGTCTTTGTACCATTGATAGGTGATCGGGTCACCTGTGCCGGCAACCGTCAGGCTCAGCGGGGCCGGAGCCTTAACATTCTTGCTGACCGGAGAGCGAACCAGAGCCACGGGCTCCAGAAGACCCTCTTCAAAATCCACCGCGCTCATGTAGAACTTGGTGGTGGGATTCTTGAATTCATTGGTCAGAGCTGCGGTTGCGCCGAAGTTATTTCCTTCAACTCCGTAGTGGATACCGCCAAAGGCGTTAGTCCCCATATCGTTGATAGTATTGCTGGTAGTGCGAGTCCAAGTGACTACGCCGCCATCATCCACACCGTAATAGGTATTGATGACATTGCCTACGCGGCCAATACGAATCCACAGTTCTCCGTCATCTTTGACATAAGAAAGCGGGGTAACACGGGCTCCACTGATGAGGAAGGATTCCACACCGCCGCCGGAGCTCGATTCGCTTCCACTAGCCGGACGCCAGTTGGAATAAATCGCATGACGCATATCCTGCTGCTCGACCCCATGGATGTTGTTGGTGGGTTCGGCATAATTATTTAATTCGTCGCTCCACTGCATCATCTTTTCAGGAGTATGGTGAATTTCAGAGTAGGAACTGTGAGGACCGGCCTTATTCTCATCAAGCGCGCTGCGGATCTGAAGACCTGCGCGTGCCCATTGAGTAGAGGGGCTCTGGCTCGTAACGCGGGCGCGAATATCGAAGTCGCCCGTAAAGGGTTTATAAGCGAAGGTGTCTTCATCGTAAGTACCCCAGTTGACTAAACCCTGGTTATTGACGAAGAATCCATCGCCGCCCAACGCCTGAGCGGATCCTTTGGTAAACGGTTGACCGGCATCAGCAACGGCAAAATCTGCCTTGGCCGTGACCTGCGTATCCGCAATCGCGTTGCCAGAAAGATCTTTCACGTTCTTCACCGTCACGTCCACCGAGCTGCCCACCGCCACGGCGCTGTTCAAAACCAGCGTCACGCGGTTAGCCAATAACTGCTTCACTTCGGTCACCGTCTTGCCGGCTACCGTGTAGTTAGCTATCGTCTTTGCAGTCACTGAATCTACCGGTTCATTGAAGGTAATACCAACGCTGTTGCTCAGCGCCTGGGCACTCTCAACTTCCGGGGCGACGACGTCAGTCACCACAGTCAGCTGTGCAGAGGTCGTCTTGGTGGTAGTTACTCCATTAGCCGTGTTCGTTATTTCCAATGTGTAGGTACCGGAATCAGCCAGCGCAGCTGTCTCAATCTTGTAGCTGAAGGAATTGCCGAAGAGCTCTGTGCCCTGGTCAATCACCTGGCCGTTCTTCTTCCAGACATAGTTAAACGGATTATAACCGGAAACCTTGGCTTGGAATTTGTAGCTTGTTCCAGCGCTGATTTCGTCTCCCTCAAGCTCGTGAACAACCGCTACCGGCGTCTGAGGGAATGGCTGAAAGTCTTGAGCTTTCAACGTGGAATCATTGCTGGTGTCACTGTGAGAGGTTGCAAAGATACCCACTGCCAGGGGATAGCCCGAGTTGGATCCCAGAGGGTTACCGCCCCAGCTCGCGTCGTCACTATCTACAGAATAGATACTTTCCCAGTTTTCACCATCGGCACTCACCAACGCGTGAAAGACATTACCAATTCTCCGGGCGCGAAGCCACTGCGGCCAAACAACCGTTCCATAACGCTTGGAAATATCGTCGGTGACATCTTGGTCAACCGTCGGACGCCACTGAGTAATCCACTTGTTGTTGGCGGGGTCTGTCTTCCTCTGAGTCTGCACGCAGAAGTAGCGATCGCCACCAGCGGTGTAATACCCGTTAACGTTACCCATATCGTCATAGGTCTCATACTGAGTCTCTCTGACCATGATACCGGCCTTCATCCAGTTGTTGGCTTCTCCGCCAAAATCGTTGATTTTGACGAAGTAGTCGAAATCCGCGACAGGATCCTGGGCGGTATAAGCGAAGTAGAAGGCGTCAGATGTACCCCAAATATCGGCTCCACAGCCAACGACCGTCATGACACCAGTGGCATCATCGTATTCGAAAGACCCCGGGGCGGTATTCGTGTAATTCACAGCATTGTGATACCACGGATCCGGCAGGGCCGCCTGTGCTGAAGTCGCAGAGAATATCCCTGTTGCCAACATGGCACCTGCGATCAACACAGATTTGTATGTTATGCTCTCCATAAACTAATTTGCACTCTATAGTGGCTTGCAATCATTTCTCCCACTGACCACGGCACGGCACACACCGGGCGCAGACAAGGCTCTATCCGTGTGCGCAGATAAAACCCTCCAAAGTTGGCCACATCTCAACTCAGAGCGGAATATTTAAACACGTGAAGCAACGGAGCAACGATCAGCGGTGGGATTTCTCCCACGTCGATTAAACGATAATCAAAGCTCCAAGCTGCATACACATATCAGGGCGTAGCTTATGAAACAAAAAGCATTAATGCAAACAAAAAATGGATAAAACACCCCGATAAATCCGCTCATTTCGCGGCTCATTGCTGGTCGGAGCGGAACATAAAACGAAATAAGTGGCCGATTCCGATTTTTTTTGATTCACGAAACCGTTTTTTACGTCTAAAACAGGTGAGTAGTCGATTGCGGCTCCATCCGCAATAGTGTGGGAATATGCCCGAAATGAGCCTTTTGAACCATAGAATCCGCGTAGATGGACGTCTGCTCCGGTGCGGTGCGGGGACCTTTTTCGTAAAAGGGTTCACCTATGGACCGTTTCAGCCCGGGGCCGAGGGCATTTTCTTTCCCACGCCCGAGCAGGTAAAAAAGGATTTCGAGGGACTGCGCGCGCTCAACGCCAATGTCGTCAGGATCTATCATCCTCCACCGGAGTGGATTCTGGAGGCAGCCCGGGAAGCCGGCCTCTTTTTGTTGGTCGATATCCCCTGGAACAAGCATCTCTATTTCCTTAAAGACAGGAAATCCCGCCAGGATGCCCTGGGGCGCATCCATGCCGCGGCCCGGATTTGCTCAGGCCACCCCTCGGTTTTCGCGCTGAGCGTCGCCAACGAGTTTGCGCCGGATCTCATCCGCTGGTCCGGAGCCCGGCCTCTGGGCAAATTCGTCAACGAGCTGATTCATGAGGTAAAAAGCCTTGATTCTCAGCTTCTTTGCACTTTCTCCAACTACCCTACTACTGAATATTTCCAGGCCGCTGAGGTTGATTTCCATAGCTTCAACGTCTACATCCACAACCCGGGCCAGTTCCACAATTACCTCCAGCGCCTCCTGAATCTGACCGATGGCAAGCCGCTGCTCCTGGCCGAAACCGGAGTGGATTCCATCAGGGAAGGACGGGAGGGCCAGAAGCAAATCCTCACGGGTAAGCTGCAAACCGCGCGTCATGCCGGCCTGGCCGGTGCTATCCTCTTCAGCTACACCGACGAATGGTTCACCGGCGGCTACCCTATTACCGACTGGGCCTTCGGAGTCGTGGATGCGAACCGCAACCCCAAACCGTCAGCCGAGGCGGTCCGGGAGATATTCGCCAAAGAATTTCCACCCACTTTTTCTTCCTACTCCGGCAGTAAGCCCCCGCGGGTCAGCGTCATCGTCGCTACCTATAACGGGAGCCGCACCCTGGCCAACTGCCTGCGCTCACTCCAGCGGATCGAGTACCCGGATTTCGAAATCATCGTCGTCAACGACGGCTCCACGGACCTCACCGAGAAGGCGGTCCGGAATTTCCCGGGCGTGCAGCTCATTAACCACCCGGTGAATTCGGGTCTTTCCACGGCGCGGAATACCGGCTTGAAGGCCGCCACCGGGGAAATCATCGTCTATACGGATGATGATTGCCGGGTCAATGAGCATTGGCTCACCTATCTCTGCGATGGGCTCCTGCACTCCGATTGCGTCGGCATCGGCGGCCCCAATTATCTGCCGCCCGAGGATTCAACTGTGGCCCGTGCCGTCATGGCCTCGCCGGGCGGACCGGCAGCGGTCCTGTTGGACGACCAGACCGCCGAGCACATCCCCGGCTGCAACATGGCCTTCTGGAAATGGGCGCTGGAAGAAATAGGCGGTTTCGACCCGGTTTTCAAACGTGCAGGCGACGACGTCGATATCTGCTGGAGGATTCAGCAGAAAGGCTGGAAAATCGCCTGGCACCCGGCAGCCTTTGTCTGGCACTACCGCCGCAATACGCTCCGCGCCTATCTGCGCCAGCAATATGGCTATGGCGAGGCCGAGAGCCTGCTCATGCGCAAGCATCCGGGCTATTTCAACCTCCTGGGCGCCTGCACCTGGAAAGGCCGAATCTACGCTCCGCGCTACTCAGTTCCCACTGTGGGCAGCGAGCGCATCTACCGCGGCGTTTTCGGCACCGCTTTCTTCCAGACGCTCTATTCTCCCGAACCGATGATGGGGGTTCTTTTCCTGACCAGTCTGGAATACCACGTCGGAGTCACCCTGCCCCTGACGCTTCTGGCCGCTTTTTCGGGCTTTTTCACCACGATGGCCGTGGTCAGCTTTTCGGCCTCTCTCCTCACCTGCATCCTCTCGGCCTGGGAACAGAAGCTCGAGAAACCCAAATGGTGGTCACGCCCGCTGGTCGCCGCTCTCTTTTTCCTGCAACCGCTCTATCGGAGCTATGCGCGCTACAAAAACCGCTTCTCCGAGCCTTACCTCTGCCTCAAGGATGTCGAAAACCTCGAGATGGCTACCCTGGACGGTATCCGCCCGGGCAAAGAATCCCTCGCCTTCTGGATGGATAAAATGCAACCCGAGGCACCCATCCGGGACCGCATCTCCTTCCTCACCCAACTGAAGGATTATCTCGTCAAAAACGGCTATGTAGTCCGCCCCGATATGGGCTGGGATGACTTCGACCTCCTGGTCCACGGCGGATTCTGGACCCGTGCCCAGCTACTTACGCTGGCTGAGCCTCATCCCGAGGGGGCAACCCTCCTGCGCATCAAAATCACGACGCGCTGGAGCTCCGCCTGCAGAATCATCTTCAAAGCCGGTGTGTTCTTCACGATCCTCCTCATCGCCGTCCTGGATGGAGTCTGGCCCTGGATATGGAGCATCCTGCTGCTCCTCCCGGTGCTGCCCCTCTACTGCCACTTCCAGAAAGCACGCCTCATGAGATGCACCTACTCCCGGATTTTGCGCTTCGCCGGCGAGCACTCCCTGAAATTTCTCCCCGAAGAGAAGTAATTTTTCCCTTTTCAGCATTCCTTCGCGCATTTGTTTCGATCAATACGCTTGACAAACAGGGAAAAAATGAATATTCCCTGAACGGAACTTCTGTATTTGAGATGAAAGCGACGATTCTCGGCCCTGCGGATATCAGGATTCCCTCAACTGCAAAATGTGGATTTCAGCTTGGTGGAAATGTGTCATGCCGAGGGGCAACGGGGATGAGTTGAATCTTTTACGGTTCTTATGCTGGGAATAAACCTGGGGTAGATCGCATGGGAACAAAACTGCGAAGGATGGAAAAACAATGACTAATTATAGAACTAGCGAAGAGAATCTCGGAGGTTGTAGGTCCATAGCGTATTTGGGAACAATGGGTTATGAATAAAGAAAAAGAATTATTGAAGCGTTTTTATTTCTGGGGAGTTATAGCCAATATTTTTATATTCGTATTTTTAATGGCTTCTATAATAGTAATACCATATGTTGCTTATATTGCTAAATATATATTTTATTTTTATTTTTCTCCAGTGTTTTTTATATTAAAAGATGTCGTTTTTACTGAAATAAATGAATATAATTCAACTGGATTAATTGCTGCATTTTTATTTTATGGTTCTATTCTTATTACAGGATATGGATTTTTATCTGGACTTATAGGATTTAAATTATATAAAAATAATAAAAACTCAGACACTCCTGAAATAGTAAATTTATTTGGAATTTTTAAGTTTTTATTAATTGGAATTATATTATCTTTTACAATATCATTTGTTATATATTTTGCTAACATAGTAAATTATTATTTTAGATTATATATATTTATACCAATAATTATTTTGTCATTAACTGTATATAATACAAAAGATTATTTTAGTTTTAATATTAATAAGATTCAAGAAAATTGTGGTGAAACAAAAAAAAGACAGGTTTTGCATTATTCCTTGATTTTTGCGGCCCTGAATGCTGCAACTCTGTTTTGCCCCACCCTATTTTTCGTGGGCCGTGCCGTTGGATTGCCTTCTGAAGTTTTTATTGTATCAGTATTGGGATTATTTGTTCCACTTTTCTTTTTTGAAATCAAGAGTTTAAAAGGCGCAGGAACCATGGAGGAAAAGAAACTTTTCAAGCTTGCCATTTTCTTTTCCGCATTCTGTATTATATTGAATATTTGTTTATATCTCCGTTATATTTGTGAAAGAAATTTTAATGTTAATTTAATAATTTTATTGATTTCAATAATTATATTACTTATAATTATTTTTAGTAATAAGTTAAATATTAAAACTAAAGAAATTATTTATAGAAATATAATTATATTATTTTTAATATTTTTATCTATTTCTGTTATTTCTAATCTGTTAATGAGTGGAATTGATAGTGGTAAAAAATTTGCAACGCTTCTTCAAATGACGGGGAGAGTAGAACATTGGAAAAAATCCGGTAGTCCCCGAGGGAAAGGTTTAGAAAAATATATTGAAAATAGTCGTTATGTTGCCAGCAATCTCGTATTTAACATTGGAGGTACGAATGTAACCACATTATTTGCCATTCCACCGTATTCTTCTGATTCCTATGCAACTTTCGTAACGGAAGATTGTGTATTTATCGAATTGTGGCCATCGGGTGATGTCAGAGTCATTAAAGATATTCGGCGTCCACCGGTGGGCCCCCCGCTCTCGAGGTTTCAACCCTTTTACCTCGCGCGTCCAAATAAATAAAACTGGTGACGACAACATCGACAATGGAAATGCGTGTGCAGGATACGCCCCCTACAGGGTCGGATGGAGTCGGAGGATGGATGGCGCCCGGGGTTTGCCCCCCCGGGCTATGGGATGGGTATGCTCCGCATACCTCAGATATACCTTTCTTAAAGGAATTAAAGAGTGGTTCTAAACCTAAAGATGATGACATGAAACCAATATCATCAGACACGCAAGATAAAAAGTTATGGTAATATTTCAGTTTTTTGAAAAGTTATGGGATATGTTTTTGAATTTTTTATTCATAATCGTATTCATAATGTTTAAAATATTAGGCATTTTTATTGCATTGATTTCTCCGTTTTTTATATTAATTGATGATTTTATAACATCATCTCCGGATCATTATCTAAGTATAGAAGATATTCAGGGAACCTGGGTTCCGACTCAACAGACCATCACCGATCGAGGTGTAAACGCAGAAGCAACCATCCAGCTGGTCTTTCGTGCAGACGGTACATTCACGACATCTTTTCAGGGTCCCCTGCCTTCGGCGCTGGGCGACTTATTCTTCGATGCCTATGCGTGTGAAAATGAAGATTCGGATTACAGTATTGACGGGACCTTTTACATGGCCAAACGAAATGCTACTCACACAGAAAGAGGAGATATGGTTAAGCTCAAATGGGTTGTGGAAAAAGAGGGGAAAGAGACTAAAACATACGGAAGCAAACTTCGTGCGATAGCCCCCGAAAATTGGGGTGAATGGGATAAATTTATGTACCGCCCCAAAAAAGGGAAAGATTTCAATCTATTTTTCTACGTGGGAGATCCGAGGGAATACAAGTATTTCACTTTCGAAAGGAAAAAGGAATCGTCTCAAGAGGAAGATTCGGGTGTCGGGGACGGGGAGCCCCAGCAAGGTGGTCGGAAAGAGAATGAATTGAGTTGACCAGATTATATACCAGAAATAAATATGATTATATTCCAGATAATAGAAAAGATTTTGGAAGTATTTGTTATTGTTTTATCATTTATATTTTTCTCTTTTAAGAATTTAATAAGTTTTTTAATTTCTTTATATATATTGCCTTTTATTTTGATGTATGGATGCTCCCCATTTTCTCCTGAAAAATATCTGAGTATAGAGGATATTCAGGGAACCTGGGTGCCGTCCCCAAATACTGTTTATGAATGGGTTAAAAACACAGAAGCAACCAACTGCCTGATCTTTCGGGCAGATGGGACATTTACGGCAATTTTTCAAGCCCCCTTGCCATTTGGGATAGAGGAACTTTTCAGAAATATAGAGGAGGGTGAGAATAGGACCAACGATTACAGCGTCGAGGGTACTTTTCATATGACCAGAAGAAACAAATATGAGCCCGTGGAAAGGGGGGATTGTGTCGAACTGGAGTGTAGCGGAATAAAAGAAGGAGGAGAAAAAGTAATATACAGGAGCAGCCTTGATGTAAAAGTCCCGGAAAATTCCGGTTTTTTTAAAGAAGTCGCCTTTCGTCCCCAAAAAGGGAAGGATTTTAACCTCTTTTTCTATATGGGCGATCCTGATTCATGTGATATTTTTGTTTTTGAACGGAAAAAGGAACCCTCTCAAGAAACAAAATCGGAAACGAAGGATAGCCCTTCGCAATAAGCTGTTGCGTGGAAACCGACATCGTCAATAACGGAAATGTGTGTGCGGGATGCGACCCCTACGGGGTCGTGCGGGGTGTGTTGTGGATGGTACCCGGGGTCTGCGACCCCGGGATATGGGATGGGTATGCTCCGCATACCTCAAGTTTGCTGCACCCTGTTGGGGTGCAGAAGAAGGTGTGGGGGTGGATGTCTTTATGAGATGGGTATGCTCCGCATACCTCAAGAATGTGCATCCGATGGATGCGGTGGAGAACGATTTAATCCCGTGAGAATATAATGATGCCTCCGCATACCTCAGATTTTCTGCACCCCATCGGGGTGCAGAAGAGAACAACTTACTCTGATGAGAATACAAAACGCATTTACATATCTGGTGTTTGTCGCATCCCGGAGGGATGCAATCCTATAGCCCGGGGTCGAAGACCCCGGGGCCCCGACATCCCCCCAATCTTTCACGACCCCGTAGGGGTCGCATCCCTGTTGCCTTTGTATATCGAAAAATCCAAATTAATTTGCCACGATTTCTATAAAATATTTACACACTAAATTTTTAACTCCATAATTGCATCTGGTAATTTTACATGGCGCACACATTTAATAATGTTTTGATCCACCTGGTGTTTTCCACACGAGACCGCCATCCACTCCTGCGTGATGAGGCAATCCGCAACGAAATGCACAATTACCTGGGAGGAACTTCAAGCGCCCTCGGGTGCCCCATTATTCGTGTGGGAGGAGTTGAAGACCATGTCCATTTGTTGAGTTACCTTTCAAAAACCATATCCATCTCGGACAGGGTAAGGGAAATCAAAAAAAACTCCAGCGGATGGGCTAAGAATAAATATGATTCGCTCCATGACTTTCAGTGGCAAATGGGGTATGGAGTATTTTCCGTAAGCCAATCAATGACCTCCGTCGTTGAGGAATACATTCGAAACCAGGAAAAACATCACCAGACCAGAACATTTCAGGAAGAATTCCGAAGTTTATTGGAAAAACACGGAATTCAATGGGACGAAAAATATGTTTGGGGTTAATTTATTGGATGGGAAGTAATTTGATAATTGAGCGTTGTGGATGCTACCCGGGGTCTGCGACCCCGGGCTATGAGATTGGTATGCTCCGCATACCTCAAGAATGCGCATCCGATGGATGCGGTGGAGAACGATTTAATCCCGTGAGAATATGATGATGCCTCCGCATACCTCAGATTTGCTACACCCCGACGGGGTGCAGAGGAAGGTTTGGGGTGGATGTCTTACCCGGGGTCTGCGACCCCGGGCTATGAGATGGGTATGCTCCGCATACCTCAAGAATGTGCATCCGATGGATGCGGTGGAGAACGATTTAATCCCGTGAGAATATAATGATGCCTCCGCATACCTCAGATTTGCTGCACCCCGTTGAGGTGCAGAGGGAAGCTTATTAATTATAAATAAAACACAGTAGTCTATGAAGAAGGAACGAATTTTTTATTTAGTTACCATTTCAGTTCTAGCATTTTTATTCGTATATACTGCATTCAGTTATGGTATGTTGATGATAAGAGTGGCAATGGCTCGTGAGCAGGTAATGATATTTGAGTACTCGCGCGATGAAGGCATCAAGAAAGAGCCTGCTGAATGTATTTCACATCTCCAATATATCATCAATTATTATCCATCTGGTTCAAAACAAATTGAAGGACATCGTCTCGATCAGATCGTCGAAACAGCAAGGGCAGGAGCCGTCCGGGAAGTTATTTCATATTTGCGCGAGAAGACAGGAAAAGATTTTGGAGACGATCCTCAAGTGTGGCTGGATGCAATTAAGCCCCTTCAAGAATCGCAGCCGCATACAAACACGACATCACAGCCGACAAGTTGAATCGACTACAGTGACGGGCCCTTGGCAATGGGCTTTTGCGTTGAAACCGCCTCTGAATGGGTCTATGCTCCTGGCTGGAGACCGGCATGACAGCGGGAAAATTAAAAATAGCGGATCGCGAGTTCGACTCACGACTTTTAATGGGAACGGGGAAGTTTTCTTCACCGGAGATGATGCGTAAGGCGATAGAAGCCTCAGGGACACAGATCGTGACTGTTGCGCTGCGACGAGCGAACCTCTCGGCCGTTGCGGACCCTTTTGCAAATATATTGGATTTTATCGACCCGAAGAGCTGCCTGATTCTGCCCAATACGAGCGGAGCCACCAATGCGCAGGAAGCGGTGCGTCTGGCCAAGCTGTCCCGGGCTGCCGGGCTGCCGAGCTGGATCAAACTCGAAATCCACCCGGACCCGCGCTACCTTCTGCCGGACCCGATCGAAACGCTGGCCGCCGCCAAAGAATTAGTGAAAGAAGGCTTTACGGTTCTGCCCTATATCAATGCGGATCCGGTTCTGGCCAAGCATCTTCAGGATGCGGGCTGCGCGACGGTGATGCCGCTGGGTTCGCCCATCGGCTCCAATCAGGGTCTTAAGACTCTTGAGCAAATCCAGATCATTATTGAGCAGGCGACTGTTCCGGTGGTGGTGGATGCAGGTCTGGGAGCACCGAGCCAGGCGGCCCAGGCATTGGAAATCGGCGCCGATGCGGTGCTGGTCAATACGGCCATAGCGACGGCGGGCGATCCGGTTCGGGTCGCACACGCTTTCAAGCTGGCAGTTCAGGCGGGCAGGATCGCTTATGAAAGCGGTCTGGCAGCCGTGAGCCAAACGGCTTCGGCCACCTCGCCTATTACCCAGTTCCTGGAAGACCTTCCTTAACTTAAACTTATGAAAGAGACCCAACCGGCTCAGAGACTTGAGCGGGCACGTGCCGAAGAGATTTTGAACGCGCTGGCCCGGACGCGGATCCTGGTTCTGGGCGACCTGATTCTGGACCGCTATATCTGGGGAGACGTCAAGCGGATCAGTCCCGAGGCGCCGGTGCCGATTGTGCATTTCGCCCGGGAGACGACCGTCCCCGGAGGCGCTGCCAACGTCGCGCGCAACCTGGCCCAGCTCGGCGCACGGGTGATCCCGGTGGGAGCGGTCGGCTGCGATGAATCCGGGGCAGGCTTGAAGCGGCTTCTGGAAGAGGAAGAGATTCCGGTGGAAACGATTCTGGAGCTGCTCGACTACCCTACCCCGACCAAGACGCGGATTCTGGCATCGGGCCAACAGCTTTTGCGGCTGGACCATGAAGAGCGGCTGAGGCTCAGCCCCAGTGCACAGAAGAAGATCAAGGCGGATATTGTGCGAGCCCTGCCGGAAGTCAAGGCCGTCATTATCGCCGATTACAATAAAGGAATTCTAAACCAGGAGCTGCTTGATTTTGTTAAGGATGAATGCCGGACAAGAGGCATCTGGCTGAGTCTGGACCCCAAACCGAGCCACAGGCTGGACCTCAGCGGTGCGAGCCTCATCACCCCGAACCGGAAGGAGGCTTTCGAACTGGCCATGCTGACCGATGAAGGGCCCTCGGGCGAATCTCCTCTGGAAGACAAGCTCCTGCGGGAGGTGGCTCAGAAGCTCCTCGAGAGCTGCGCTCCGGCCCATATCCTGATCACGCTGGGCGAGCATGGGATGATGCTCTGCCGACCGGGGAAGAGCCCCATTCATATTCCCACGGTGGCGCGGGAAATTTTCGATGTCTCGGGCGCGGGCGATACCGTGATCGCCACGATGACCGCGGCACTGGCAGCCGGTGCGACCCCGGAAGAGGCCGCTATCCTGGCCAATCATGCCGCCGGAGTCGTCGTCGCCAAGGTGGGAACAGCCACAGCCACCCCGGCAGAGATTCTGAGAACTCTTTCTCCCTCAGCATAAACTCATGAACACGACCGGACCCGCTCACACTCCCCGCGCTGCCCGGCCTGCGGTATTTCTGGATCGTGACGGCACGATCAACGAGGACCTCCACTATTTGCATGAGCCCGAGAAAGTCATCCTCTGCCCGGGTGCCGGGGAAGGCTTGCAGCTTCTCCAGAGGGCGGGCTACGCCTTAATCGTCGTGACGAACCAATCCGGAGTGGGCCGAGGCTACTTCCCGCTGGAGGATGTCCACGCCGTCAATGACCGGCTCTCGGA
>JALNXY010000067.1 GCA_023230105.1 Verrucomicrobiota bacterium | reverse complement strand
TTAAAAAATTAAACAAATAAGCTATAATATGAAATAGAATAATATTATTTAGTTAATTAAATGAATCAATAATTTTTTAATATATACATTATAGATGTAGGTAATATTACAGCAAATCTGCAACAATCAAACCATATTATTCGAACTACTTTTTTCATCAATTTATTACTGCTCAATGTGATAATCTATATTATTTGAAATTATATTAAAGGATTTAAAGTTTACATCCATTTTAAAGATTAAAAAACCAAAATATTCTATCAAAAAGTATTTATACCATTTAAAGAAAAGAGGTGAAATGCATTATGTAAGTCAATGAAAGATTTGCTGGAATTTCTTAAAAGAATTTCGCGTTTTTTAAGTTTCGATAAATGCTTTAGGAGGTCAAAATGAAACTTAATAGATATTTTCATTTAACTACAATTATTACATTAATTTTTTTACTGCTTCTCTGCTTTTCATCAATTAATTTTGCTCAGGAAAAAGTCAGGTTAGTTTACATGACAGCCGGTGATGTCAATATGCTTGCCCTGGGTCAGCATGTTATAGGTCCATTATTCACTGAACAAAATCCGAATGTAGAAGTAATGACTGTTCATGTAGGTCCCGGAAATGCCGGTTCCAGTCTTATCTTTGAGAAAGTGAACGCAGATAAAGAAAAAGAGGCCGGTGATATTGATGTAGCAATGGTACATGAAATTTTTCTCAGATGGTCAATTGAAGAAGATTTACTTATGGATTATGCCAAAGATATTGATACCTGGCAGTATGTTACTTCACCTTTTGCCAGAACCAGCCTGGGTGTAAATGTTGAAGGCTATTGTATGCCTATGTTCCATAGTCAGACAGTGCTTGCTTATAATCCGAAATATGTTACTGATCCCCCTAAAACCTATGAGGAAATTGTAAAATGGACAAAGGAAAACCCGGGTAAATTTGGCTATAATGGTATAAAGGGTGGTATGTCAGGAGTTGCTTTTACAGTAGGTTGGATTTACTGGAAGACCGGGAATTATGAAAAATATGCCATAACCGGTCCCTTTGAAGAGGCAGAGATTGCAACTTGGGATGAAGCTATTAAAGAGTTAAAAGAATTTGATAAAAATGTAACACTAACTGGTGGAAATGTTGCTACCCTGGATGCTCTTAACCGTGGTGAAATATGGATGGGGCCAGTATGGGTAGACATGTTCCTTACCTGGATGGCAGAAGGTAAGCTTGATCCTGAAACAAGACTGATACTTCCAGAGCCGGGAATGCCCGGTCAGCCCATGTACTTTGTAATTCCGAAAAATACCAGACATCCGGAAGAAGCTAAAAAATTTGTAGAACTGGTGACTTCACCGGAATTCCAAGCCGAACATATTGTAAAACGGTTTAACTGGTATCCGGGTATTGACGGAAATTATATAAAGGATTATGTGGACCAGGAAACATTTGATACAATTTATCAGGATGTAACCCCGGAAATGCTCTCTAAATACGGATTGGCTTTTCCGCTGGCCGATTACTTTGATGCCATGTTAGAGGCTGCTGAATAGCAGATGGGTTATTTTATCGATGAGTAAAAATAAGAATGACTTACAAATTAACAACAACCAAGCAGGGCAGGGGACCGGAAAGAAGTCCCCTGCTAATTTACTTGCTTTTATATTATTATTTCCGGCTGTCGCAATCATAATTCTTCTTTATGTGCAGCCTTTTTTTGCTTCTTTTTGGGGTAGTTTTGTCAGCAAGCAGGGAGAATTAGGATTTGAAAATTATGCGGTTGTGACAGATCGTTATATGCAGGACGTTTATTTTACCTTCGGAGTTACTGTTTTTAGTACTTTAATTGCTACAATTTTTAGCATTCTATTGGGAGTTTACCTTCGTTTATCTCAAGGCTGGCTACAGCAGGCGGTTTCTGTGCTATATCGTCTTCCCATATTTCTCCCGTTTGTAGTAGTAGCCCAGATGATGCGCAGCTTTTTAGCACCTCATGGTATTCTTAACCTGTTATTAGCACAAGTAAATCTTATTGATATTGAAAATCCACTGCAATTGTTTAATTGGATTGGTTTGAGTTTTGGTTTTGTCTGGAAAGAAGGACCATTTATGGTTTTATTAATAGTAGGCGGGTTTCAGATGATTGACAATTCTTATATAGAAGCAGCAAAAAGCGTTGGCGCTAATCTTTACCAGATTATCACCAGGGTGCTTATTCCTATGAATAAACAAAATATATTAGTGGCAATAACCCTGGTATTCTGTTCTTATGTAGGCTGTTTTAGTTTTCCTTATATGCTGATTGGAGGCAAGACACCAGCCACAATCACTATTGATATTGCCCATAGGGTAAATTATTTCAGGGACTATGGAGTTGCCAACGCATTGGGTGTGTTTTCATATATTATGGTCAGTGTCTTAGCTATCTACTATGTCCTAAATATGAGAAAAGGATTGTATGAATAAAAAAGAAGTGAAGAAAAAAAATAAGCCAATAGTAAAAAAGACAATCGAAATGGTTCTCTTTATCTTTTTTCTGTTTATTCTCTTTGCACCAATCTTTAGCATTTTAATTTGGTCTGTAGCCATCAGGTGGTATTGGCCGAATACTATGCCACAGGAAATTGGATTTGATTACTGGCTACAAGCCCTGGGAGTTACAAAGAACCTTACTTTGGGTGCGGTAAATGTTTTACCGGCATTTTTTCTAAGTTTAGGTATTGCTATTATAGTTGTTATTATTTCCATGCTGGTTTCGGTTCCAGCTGGTTATGCTTTATCCAAATTAAAAATTCCACACATATTAAAAGGACTTATCCTGATTCTATTTCTTCTACCACGGGCATTTCCCCAGCAACCTGTATTTTTGAATCTAATGCTGTTATTTAACAAAGTTGGTTTAAACGGAACAGTTACCGGAGTT
>JALNXY010000041.1 GCA_023230105.1 Verrucomicrobiota bacterium | reverse complement strand
AAGAGAATGGGGCGATCTTTCGGGCTGGCCGCCACGATTTTATCCGCATTGCCGCTGGTGCAGATCACGTCCGAGAGCGTCTTCACTTCGGAGGAGCAGTTGATATAGGAGACGACATAGAGCTCGGGGTGCTTCTCCTTCAATTTTCTCAGCTCTTCAGCCGGGCAGCATTCTTCCAGGCAGCATCCGGCGGTTGCATCGGGCAGGATGACGGTGCGTTCCGGGTTCAGGATTTTCGCGGTTTCGGCCATGAAATTGACCCCGCAGAAGAGGATGACTTTGGCATCGGTCTTTGCGGCCTCGCGAGAGAGCCCGAGGGAATCTCCCACATAGTCTGCAACATCCTGAATTTCTCTGATTTGATAATTGTGAGCCAGGATAATCGCCTGATGTTTCTCTTTGAGACGGCGGATTTCCGCCTGGCGTTCTGCGATCCACTCCGGCGAAAAAGAAGGGGCCGGTATCTCGATCTGGAAGGGATTTGCGCATTCGCAGTAACCCACTTTCTGGCAGTGGCGAACGAGAAAATCAGGAATCTCAATATCCATGGGCCGAACAATAGCAGAAGGCGGGGCGCTCTTCAAGGAAGAGTAGGGGGCCTCGGCCGGTCGTTGTTAGGCGAGATTTACTGAGATAAGACAGTTTTTAGGGGTATATAAGTCCCTGAAAATCAATTTAATCATAAAATTTCAAAGAATGATTATTCTGAGCCGTTCCCGAAAGAGATTCTTCATTTTAGGATTTATATGCGGGAGGAATTTTGGCAGTATAGCAGAGGCCAATGCGCTATTTTTGGAAATTTCATGAGTTTGAGCCAGTTGCAGTTGAGGAGCTCGCCGCCCGGTTGGGAGTGAGCCCCCTGATGGCGCGTTGTCTTTGGAACCGTCAGGTGAGGACGCCTGAGGAGGCGGAGAGCTTTCTCGAGCCTTTTTTAAAGAAGCTGGGCGATCCGTTTCTGATTCCCGATATGGAAAAGGCGGTCACGCGTCTGCTCCTGGCGAAGGAGCTTGCGGAACCGGTCACGATTTTTGGAGATTATGATGCGGATGGGATTACCGCCGCAGCCATCTTAAGCGAATTTTTCTCGGAACTGGGCTGGAATTTCCAGGGCAGCTACCTGCCTATCCGGATGGAAGAGGGCTATGGCCTTTCGGAAGAGGGGATTGATCACTGCCTGGAGGAGTACCCGGAGACGCGTGTGTTTCTGGCTGTGGACTGCGGCTCAACCTCTTCCAAGGGGATTGAGCGCCTCCAGAGGAGCGGCCTCGATGTCATCGTCCTGGACCATCATCAGATAGACAATGCGGAGAGGCCCAGTCCCCATGCGTTGGTCAATCCGCGCAACACCCCGGAGGGAGAACCGCCGCAGCGACAACTCAAAGAGCTGCAATCGCTCTGCTCGGCCGGTCTGGCCTTTAAGCTGGCCCATGCGATTTTGAAGAAAGGGCGCCTCGCCAATGAGGCTTGGGCCGAAAAATTTGACCTCAAGGAGATTCTGGACCTGGTCGCGCTGGGAACCATTGCCGACCTGGTCAAGCTCAAGGGAGAGAACCGGATTTTCGTGGCGCACGGCTTGAAGAGAATCGCCCAGACCCGGCGCCTGGGGTTGCAGGAACTTTTAAATTCGAGCCGCCGCAGGGTGGTTTCGGTCGATGACGTCGCTTTTTACCTGGCTCCCCGCCTCAATGCGGCCGGACGCCTGGAGGATGCGCAGGTCGCGCTGGAGCTCCTGACCACTCCGGAACCGGGGCGAGCCCAGTGCCTGGCACAGCAATTGGAGCTGGTGAACCAGGAGCGCAAAGGGTTGCAGAATCGAATCGCCGAGGAGGTGATCAGCCGGGTGAAGCGGAATTTCGACCCGGAAAAGGATTTCGTGATTGTAGAGGGGAGCTTCGATTGGCACATTGGCGTCATCGGCATTGCCGCGGCCCAGGTGGCCAAGCAATTCCGGCGTCCGGTGGTCATTCTGGGCGGCAACGGCCGGAACTGGCGCGGCTCCTGCCGGAGTGTGGATGGTTTCGATATGGCTGAGGCCCTGCGGCAATGCGAGGGTCTGCTCCTGAACCACGGAGGCCACTCGATGGCCGCCGGCGTGGAGCTCGAGCTCAATCAGCTGGAGAGCTTCCGCAAATGCCTGAACCAGGTGGCCCTCAAGGTGCTGGGGACTAAGGTCGTTAAGCCCAATCTGCTCTTGGATGCGGAGGTAACGTTCCGCCAGCTCACCCCCGAGAATCTCAAAGAGCTCCTCCGGCTGGCACCCTTCGGAATGGGCAATCCCTCCCTGACTTTTGCCGTTCGCGGCGCGCGGATGGCACGGCCCTGGCGGAAATTCGGGCAGATGCAGCGGCATCTGAAATTATTTTTGAATGATGGCAGCGCGGAAACCGTCGAAGGAGTGATATGGAATTTCGAGGAGCCGCTTCCGGAGTTTGGTTCTTTTCTGGATATCGCTTTCGAGCCGACGCTTGATAACTTCAGCGGCCAGGAAGTCGTCCGGCTCAAAATACTGGATTGGAAATATAGCGAGGAATAACCTCAGCATCCCCTGTTGAACGTTAAACCGATGTTGACCCAACAAATACTTTTAAGAGAGCATGCTCAAATGGATCAGTAAACTACTGGCCAAGACGGCCAACTGGACGATGCTTTATCCGAAGCGGATTGTCGTTGCCCAGCTTATCATGGCCGTCATCTCGATCTGGTACACGGTTGAATACCTCCAGTTCAGCACCAACCGCAATGAGCTGGTGGGTGAGGACCAGAAGTATCATCAGATTTTCCTCAAATATCAGGAGGAGTTCCCGAATCAGGATGACATCGTGGTCGTGGTGGAAAGCGACAACTTCGACCGCAACCGGATGTTCGTGGAGATCCTGGGTGCCCGGCTGGAGGCCGAAACCAATCTCTTCACCGATGTGTTCTACAAAGGAGACATGAAGATGATGGGCAATAAGGCCCTGCTCTTCTCCGATGAAAGCATGTTGATCGATCTGGAGGCCGAGCTCAAAAACTACGCCCCGTTCATTCAGGATTTTGTCGGCATCACCAATCTGACCGATCTTTTCGATTATGTGAATGACCGCTTCATGCGGGCTCAGAAGGCCGAGACGCAGGAGAACCTGGATATGATCAATACGCTGCCGGCCTTGGATCGAATCCTCGGCGGAGCTCATGGCGCAGTTACCAAGCCCGGAGTCCCCATGTCGCCCGGCCTGGCAACGCTCTTCGGAAGCGGAGAAGAGGCCGAGCGGCAGCAGTATATCACGTTCGACAACGGGAAAATGTACCTGGTCAATCTGCACGTCGTTTCGAGTGAATTGGCTCCTGAGGCCGTGAGCCGCCTGCGGTATCTGGTCGAGGATGTCAAAATGCTGGTTGGGGGCGTAAATGTCGGCATCACGGGCGAACCGATTCTGGAGTTTGACGAGATGCAGCAAAGCCAGAAAGATACGACTCTCTCGAGCATCGTCTCGCTCATTCTCTGCCTCTTCATCTTCTGCTATGGATACCGGGAGTGGCATCGGCCCGTTGTGGCTACGTTCTGCCTGCTTCTGGGTCTGATTTTCACGATGGGCTGGACCACGCTGGCCATCGGCCGCCTGAATCTCCTCACCATTACTTTCCTGCCGATGCTGATCGGTCTGGGAATCGATTTCGGCGTCCACCTGGTCAGCCGCTTTGAGGAAGAGCTGGGCAAAGGGCGGCAACCCTCCAAGGCGATTCATATTTCTCTGGTCAATACGGGGCTCGGGATTTTCACCGGAGGAATCGCCACGGCAGGTGCGTTCCTGGCGATGGGGCTGGGCAAATTCCAGGGAGTGAAAGAAATGGGGATTATTAGCGGCGGCGGACTCATCATCTGCCTCGTGCCGATGATGACGATCTTGCCGATTCTGCTCCTCAAAGGGGCCCGCTGGAAACGCAAAAAACACGTTGAGAAAAAGCCCCCCCGTTTCCGCCAGGAGATTGACCGGCTTTGGTTCAAATTCCCCAAGACGCTTTTCGGGCTTGGCCTGCTGGCGACGGCTGCATCCGTCTTTTTCGCATTTCCCAGAGCCTATTTTGATTACAACCTGCTCAACATGCAGTCGCGCGACCTGCCGGCGGTGGTTCTGGAACGTCGATTGATCGATGCCGCCACTCACTCGGTTATTTATGGGGTCGTCATGGCCAAGGATTCCAAGGAGGCGCTGCGGCTGCAAAAAGAGATGGAGAAGCTCCCCAGCGTCAGCCACGTCCAGTCTGCGGCTCAGTTCATGGAAGACGATCATGTGAGCGAAAAACTGGAGCGAATCGGCCGCATCAAGGAGATTGCCGAGCCGCTTCAGATACTGCCGCCTGAGCTCAACAAGGTGGATGTCACCCGGCTGGACCAGCAGCTTGTGCGTTTGCAGGGGTATGTGAGCTTCGCCATCGGCGAGGTGAAGGACAACCCGGAAGAGAAGGAGCTCCTGGGGACTCTGGAGAAGCTCTCGGAAAGAATTGTCGATTTGCGGCTCTGCTTCTTGCGTTATGACAACGAAGAGGTTTCCCGCAAGCTGGGCTACTATCAGTATTCATTTTTCAAAGATATTTCGGAGACCTTCCAATCGCTGCGGGATCAGGATAACAGCGGCCCGCTGCGTCCTGAGGATTTGCCCAAGCCGCTCCTGAACCGCTTCGTGAGCAAGAACGGCGTCTATGCGCTGGAGGTTTTCCCCAAGAAAGATGTCTGGCAGCGCGACAATCAGGAGGAGTTCGTTCGGGAGTTACGCTCGGTCTATTCCGAGGTGACCGGCTCGCCCGTCCAGCTCTATGAATACACGACGCTGCTCAAGAACAGTTACGTGGAGGCGGCCTGGTATTCGCTGGGTGCGATTCTGATTCTCCTCTACCTGAGATTTCGCAATCCCACTTACGTGCTGCTGGCCTTGGTCCCTGTCGCCGTCGGGATGTGCTGGCTGGTCGGCTGCATGGTGATTTTCTCCATTCCCTTTAACCCGGCCAATATCATGTCGGTGCCGATGACTGTGGGTGTCGGCATTTCGGGCGGAATCCAGATATTGAACCGCTATCTCGAAGAGGGTAAACCGATGGTGCTGGCCAACAGTACGGGCCTTGCGGTAATTATCTCGGCTATGACGACCATAGCCGGCTTCGGCAGCCTCATGCTTGGGCGCCATCAGGGAATCCAGAGCCTGGGCTTCGTTATGGGCGTGGGGACTCTGATGTGCATGATCGCGGCGCTCACGATTCTCCCGGCATTGATGATTCTCCTCAAACGCATCGGCTGGCTCACCCGCAAAGATAATTTGCAGGAGGAGATTCAACCTGAATAAGAACTGAAAGAAGGAAAAGGTGGACGTATTGAAAACGAATCCTGAAGCAGCCTCCCTCATTTTTATGGGAACCCCGGATCTGGCGGCGCATTGCCTGCGCAGGCTCGTCGTCGCTTCTTCAGCTGCGTGCAAAGGGCTCTGGAAAGTCACGGGCGTGATTTCCCAGCCCGATAAACCCAAAGGGAGAAATTTGCAGCTTCAGCCCACACCGGTGAAGCTCGTCGCTGAGGAGTTCGGCATCGAATGCTTCCAACCGCGCCGGGCACGCGAGCCAGAGTCGCTGGAGTGGATTGCACGGCATGCGCCCGACCTCATTATCGTCGTGGCGTATGGGCAGATTCTTCCCCAGGCTCTCCTGGATATTCCGCGCCTGGGCTGCGTCAATATACATACCTCACTTTTGCCGCGTTATCGGGGTGCGGCCCCCATTCAGTGGGCGATTTGTGATGACTGCCCCGAGACCGGAGTCGCCTTGATGAAGATGGATGCCGGACTGGATACCGGCGATGTGATTTCAACCGTCACGACGCCCATTCGCCCCGAGGATAATTTCCAGAGCCTCCATGACCGCCTGGCTGAACTGGGTGCAGAGCTGCTCGTGTCGACACTGCCCGATTACCTGGCCGGACGCATCACCCCCGTGGCTCAGCCTGAAGGCGAGCATTTCTATGCGCGCAAGATTTGTAAAGAAGATGGGCACCTGGATTGGACCCGTCCGGTTCGCGCTCTCTCTTGCCGGATTCGTGCCCTGACACCCTGGCCCGGAGCGTTCACTTACCTGCCCGAGGGGGACAAGAAAATCCTCCTCAAAATCTGGGAAGCCGAAGCAATCTGCCAAACTCCGCAAGCACCTCCGGGAACGATTCTCAAGGCTGAGGGCGACGAGCTCCATATCGCCTGCGGGGACGGTATCCTGAAAATCCACAGCCTGCAGCGCGAAGGCAAAAACCGCCTTACAACCCGTCAATTCCTCGCCGGCCACCGCTCTCTCCCGGGCACCCGCCTGGAATAGGTTTATCTGAAGAGCTTAGAAGCTTTTACGCTTTGAAGATCCCTGGGTAAGACAAGCCATGTCTTACCCCCCATAACCCCCTCCGCTGTCACATCCGCTAACGCTTGGAAATCCAATCTATTATTTCCCCTTTAATTTCTCCCCCTCAAAAAAATGTGGATATTCCAGATATGAATAAATCTAGATTTTGTTAAATTTCTTAGATACGATACGCTTTCAGTGACGCAATGAAAGGTGAAGAATCAAGTGGTTCCTTGATAATGATCTAAACGTGAGCAATGAAAATGCGAATAGTGAAGCTGGTTTGGCTTGGCGAGAGTGGGTCGGTGAGAATATCGGCCGTTTTCTGCTGTACGCTCGCCAACAGATTCATCATTCCCTTGATGCTGAGGATATTGTTCAGGAAGCACTGTCTGAGCTTTGGCGGAGAAATCCGGGTTGCATTCCCGAGTTACCCCATGTTTATACGACGATTCGTACCCGTTCGATTGACCTGATACGCAGCCGCAGGCGGCGTATGCAACGGGAGGAGTTCGGCGAAGGTATTCATGGCGGAGAGGAATCGGAGGGTGTGTTCGATGGTGCGCAAGGGGGGATGATTTTGAGTGAACGGCACAAGGAGTTAGAAGCCGCGCTCAAAACGCTTTCTGATAAAGAATCAGAGGTAGTAGTGCTGAACGTTTGGTCGGGTATGAGTTTCGCCGAGATTGCCGAGGTGACTGAGTGCAGCAAGAGCACGGTGGCTTCCCGCTATCGGTATGCTTTGGAGAAACTTCGCAAATTAATGGAACATTTTTGAGGAACAAAGAAATTATGAGTAAGCAAAGAAAAGATGATTTGGAAAATTTTGAGCAGATGCTGAAGGGGGTGGAGATTCCCCAGGCTCGTCCTGAGTACCTGCAAAAGATTTATGCGATCTCTTCTTTGGAAAAGGCATCCGCAGAGCAGGGGAGTTGTCAACGTTTGTGGCTGAAAATGGGAATCCCATTGGGGATTGCGGCAGCGATTACTCTGGTGTTCTGGAGTGTACATAACGCCTCTATCGAAAAACCATCTGTGGCTACCGTTGCACAGATAGAGGAGGTGACGCCCCAGATCCCCGTCAACGTTGAACCTGCCGAGGCTCAGCGGCAATTGCAGGAAGAGCAGGAAGAGATGCCTGTTTTACGAAAAGCCCAGTTTGTGTCGGCCAGGAGCAAGGCCATTGCCGAGGTGTACACCTTGACTATGCTTTCTACCAATGAAGCGCCCCAGACGTTAGTCTTCATGGGGGCAGAAAGTGTGATGGAGCCTTGGAAGATTCGCGAATTGGCACAAGACCTGGCCCTGAGCGCACCCAGGGAATTTCAATTGAGTGCCGATTATGAAAAGCATATTCGGAAAGTGGAGTGGAAATGCAAGCTCTCGGAGGAAGAAGCACGCGACTACCAGCCCATTTCAGAAAAAAGCTATTGGGTGGCGACGAATGATTTGGGCTTAGCCAGAATGTCGAACGGACAGATAATCCGTGTGCTGCAAGAAATCTGGGTGGATAAGCAAATTGCACTGAGCCGCGAGGGCGGAAAAGTTTTGGAAATTACTCAATCCCGCGGCGAAATTGCTCCCGCAATGCTGGAGAGCTAGAACGAAACAAAATGAGACGATAAAACTTTAACAACATAGAAATAGAATGAAAAAATTAAATCAAAAAATGTTACGCACCTGTTTAGGGTTAGTGATCCTGGTTCTGGCGGTAGCCGCTTTGGTGAGTACCACAAGCCGGGCTGATGAAACTGCTGCAGTTTCAACAAATGCGGCGGCGGCAGCCGTGGAATATGTGGCCGATATAGACCAGGTCATTGCGCAAATGCAGAAAGAGGGTATTCAGACGAATGCGGCGAATATCTATTCTGAATTGCTGAAGGCTTCCAAAGAAGCTAAATATCTGATTCGACTTGATGAAGGGGGGTGGCAAATGCTGGCGAAGTATCGCAAGCTCCTCAATGAAGCTAAGAATCCGGTGATCCAACCTGATATGGAAACCATCGCCAGGGAGTTGAAGGTGATCGATATTGATAAGGTTGTGGAACGAATGCAGGCAGCTAAAGAAGAACTCAATGGTCGCAATCTCTTCGTTGCCGTAGGGAAACTGCATGCCAATCCGGATCCAACATGTATGGCTCTCTATTCGGAGCAAAAAGCATCTTATGCCAAGTATGCAAATCTGTTGGAAGAAGGGCGGAAAACTATGCAAGGAAATTCATCCTATGGTTTACCCACCATTGCAAGGGAGGCGATTCAAGCAACAAAAACGAACCTTTTGTATGCAGCCGTGGATGTTCCGGCGGTGATTCAGGATATGCAGCGACGGGGAGTAGAGACCAATGCGTTGAATCTCTTTGTGGCGGTATATAATGCTGCTCAAGGTGCGGAGAAGACTTTTATCGTTCCATACAAAGCAGGTATTTATCTGCCGTACCTGAAAGATCTTTTAGAGGGAGAGCGTCTTGTTGAGCGTATGCAAATTTTGGGCGAGAAATTGCCGGATGAATTAGGTAATTATAAAAGTATAAGTTTTATTCCTGGAATTTGGGACGACCGTTATCTTCTATCCAGTTATCAGGAGCAATTGGGAATAGAGACGTCCCTTAATAATGCTCTTAATTCACCTAAGCCGGGCATGTTTGAAGAAAAGGCAGGCGGTTTTCCCAAGATAAGCGGAATTCCCGACGAAGCCTTTGTTGCGAGGTCAGGCATAATAGGCATAATGAGCAGTGGGCAGACTCTTAGGAATTATTACGGAATGAGCCTCAATTTCCCGAAGGATGCGGTTGAAACAAATCGAGCTGATATCCAGTTTTCTTTGTTACCCATCAACAGGATGCCGCAGAAAGCAATGGATGAACTGAATTTGCTGACCTCGGATTTAAATGTGTTACGCCAAATGGATCAGCCACCAACGGGCGCGACACTGAAAATACCTGAGCTTTCACTGGAAATTACGGTCACGGCAGCACCTGATTCGCTCTATGAACAATTTCAGCTTCCTCGGGGAATTGGCGTACAGGTGACTGAATGCGTGCCCGAAAAAATGGTCAAAGTCGAATCGAATCGTTCTAGACCGAGACAAAATGCTGGTGAATCATTCAAAGAACAGCTTTTGACCAATCCTTTCCGGGCGGGTGATATTATTCTGAAAGCCCGTGGTCAATGGGTAACTACTCCACCTCATTTGCGGGATATTTTGCTCTATGATATGGGTTCCAATGTGGACGATGAACGTACCCAAAAAACACTGAAAACACCGGCTTTCGTGAGTGCCTGGGGCCCCCCGCCAACACCGATGCCGGAGCAAAATGATTATGCTCAGTTTATCGTTGTGCGGAATGGGAAAATTATTACATTGAAAGCGCCCGTGTTTCGGATATTTAACAATCCGATCTATCAAGCCCTGAATTGGAGAGCTCAAGACCCCGATTATCAAGGCAAAGATGATTTGGATTTCTGGTGGGGACGCCTTCCGATGAATGTGCCGGATATTGGAATCCGTTCCAAGTTTGTGCCGGATGCTCAAACATATCCTGCATTTTACACCGGATATATTAAGTCTCCCGAAAGCACTCAGGCTGCTCGCTTTTATAATGTTTGGCAAAATGATGATAAGAGCGGTTTAGTGATTGGTAAATTGGATGCCGATACGCTGGCCGCCAAGGCGGGACTTTCCAGCTATGCGGCCCTGGTGGACGTGACGCTGCCGAGTGATATTCAGCCGAGTAGAGATAAGGATGGGAATCTGCTGCCGGCAACGTTATTCGAGGAACGTAACGCAGCCCAGAGAATCAACAGCTTGGCTCACTTCTATACGCTCTTGGAAATGGAGTGGATGCGTTCGGGTTCATTGGCCCAAGTGACACTCTATGGATATGATGGAGCGAATGAAGAGATGCTGTGGATGAATCTGAATCCAGACAGGCCGGAGCGCTTCGGAATTGGCACCGCTCGCAGCTATATAGAAAAACAGGATGAGATTCTGGAGGCAGAGGCAAACCAGGTGCGCAGTCTTATTTCTCTCAACCAAGCGGGAAAAGAAAGACAAAAAGCGCCCGCAAACTCTTCCATGGTCAGTGTTCAAAAGCGAGTGGAAACGGTTACTCAGCCCGTTGATAAATACGTGTTCAAGGGCACTACCACCCCCGGCAGCGGAGCGCAGCAGGTTCTTTCCCCCTCGATTACGGGACTCTTTGACGACCGTCGTGAAGCCTTGGCTAAACGATGGAAAGAATGCTGTGAAGCAATAGATGACAGGAATGTTGATCCTGAC
This sequence comes from Verrucomicrobiota bacterium, assembly GCA_023230105.1. GTDB lineage: Bacteria > Verrucomicrobiota > Verrucomicrobiia > Limisphaerales > UBA1412 > UBA1412. Next base: position 3,646 of record JALNXY010000041.1, on the reverse strand, counting down.
CTCAAAAAGAACGCAGAAATGGAGAGAAAACAGATCGAAGCGGAATTGGATCGGATGGATTTCTACTTCGGCCCCAATGCGCTGAATCGTCCGCTGAAGGCACCTCAAAATGAGGCCATTGAGGCCAAACTGGCTGAGTTGGCACAGAAATGGAAAGAGATCAGCGAGCGGATAGATGATAGAATTGCTAAAATTGGTGGGCTTGGTCCTAATTTTGTCGATGTTGAAATTGTGACAATGCAGGTACAGCGGGGTGAAATAGAAACAGAAATGAAATTGCTTCAGAATATTGTTTCGCCCGGCAGTGTGGTCATTGATCCGTTCGAGAGGCGGAAAGCGGAATTGGCTGCTGATTGGATGAAAATGTGTGCTCACCTGAACGAGGAACCAGAGGGTAGCCAAGAATACGAGCGTCTCTTAAAATGGAGGGAAAAGATCGCCAAGGAATTGGAGACAATTTATAAACGTTTTGGCCCGAGTGTCTCCGATAATTCCGTGCAATACACAACAAATCAACCACCAACAAACCTCGCTCAGTGAGGGAGGTTACACAATGGCCCTGTCAGAGGACACATCTGCCGGGGCTCGGGATTCTAATCTATTTTTTCCCCTTTAATTTCTCACGGGCCGCTTCATGAATGCTTTGGCTCAAGAGGCGGTAAAGAGTCTGCATCTTGGGCTCGGCACTCAAGGCATCGAGATGCTTCTGAATCACGTTTTCATCATAGCGGATAGCCGGTCCGGTCTGGGCCTCCTTCGGCGGAAGAGTGTGCACTTTGCGGGCGGTTTCATCAATCAAGGGCAGCAATATCTCGAAGGGCAGACCCTCGGCGGCCAGGAGCTTCTCGGCCAGGGCGTAGCAGTGATTGGTGAAATTGCAGGCGAAAACTGCGGCCATGTGAATCGCCCGGCGCTGCCGACTGGAAACTTCCCGGACATTATCCGAAAGCGTGGAAGCGACTTCTTTGAGCAGGTTCATTTGGGCCGGTGCGTTGGCCTCGAGCAGAATCGGAATGGAGCGGAAATCGACCAGCCGCGCTTTGCTGAAGGTCTGCATCGGGTATAAAACGCCATAGCGCTTCACGCCCGGGACTCGCTCCCAGATATTGAGCGGAATGCTTCCGGCGGTGTGGACCCAGAAGCGCTCTTCGCGGCCCCGGAGCATTTCGGGCAGGAGCGTCTCCAGAGCCGAGTCTTTCAGAGCGACGATATAGAGCTCAGCATCGGCGGTCAACTTTTCCGGATTTGTCGTTGCCTCGCAGCCGAGCCGCCCGGCCAGTGCGGAGGCCGATTCTTGGCTGCGGCTATAGACCTGCAGAATCGGGAACCCGGCCCGGCTCAGAGCGCAGCCCAGATTTGTCGCCAGATTCCCGGCACCGACCAGAACAATCGGAAAAGTGGAGGTCTCCATCAGATTTTGATCTTTGCGATCAGTTTGCGGATTTTCCCCTCACCGATGATCGGCGCATGGGGGTCTTCGGGGTAGATGATGGCGAACTGACCCGGCAGGAGGTCGATGAAGAGGCTCGGTGTATCGGAGTAGAGGGCCATGTCGCAATCCTTGCTGAAATCCTGCGTCTTATTCTTGAGCTCGGAGGGTGCCAGCCAGCCGATCCGTTCCTTGCCCGAGAGGAGGACATGAACGTCGATATATTTGCGGTGAACTTCCAGCGGACGCTTCTCTGGCGGCTCGCCTTCGACATCCATGTAGTTGATAAAGAGGTTATCTCCGTCGAGCTCGATGCGGCCCGGTTCTTTTTGGCTGAAGTCCGTGGCTTTGACGTAGCTGAAAAGCTTTTTGAATGCCGGGTGAAATGCCTCGGCCCGCGCGCTGTCTTCTAAAGTTGAGATGATCATTTTTTTCTACGACCTGCGAAAATTTTAAACGCTCTTTCGCAACCCTTCAAGTTTTCCCGCTCTCTTCCCGCCTCGGGAATTAAAAAGGAATTCCGTTCACATACAATAACTCGTTTCGGCTGAGATTGCCCCGGAGCGAGTCATTTTTCTTTTCAGCACCTCTCGATCTTCCTTTTTTTAAAAATAAATCGCTGTTTTTGGAAAAAGAGGTTGCGCTTGCCTTTCACAAAATGATACAGATAGATGGTTCGGGTCCGCAAAATTGATATTACCCGAAGTAAAAGCTTTGTTTATAGCGGGCATCTGCGTGTGCAGCCCCCGTAGATCGGGCTTTCTAAACCAAAAATGTTAGAGAACACAAGTTAAAGGAAAGGATAAATTATGGCATACACTGAAAAAGACACTATAGATATGTTAGAAGAAGCAATAAATTCATTTGAATTTCTATATAATTCTGATGTTATTAACTATTCTGGTAAAACAAGTGACAAAGATAAATATTATTCGGAGGTTTGTGCGGAACAACTGTTAAAAAAATTAAATAATAATAATAATATTTTCGGAGAAATTATACCAATAAGAGATAAAATCTATTTTCAAGAGGACCACCTAAATGGAAAAGTGAAAATAAATTTAGAAAATCCCAGAGAAGAAACCACTGTTAAACGGATAGTTTTTGGTAATTTCAATCTTGGGGAACTAGGTATGCCAGTTGATTTTCAAGTTCCATTGAACCAACAGCAGGATGGTGGTCGTGGGAAAATTGATCTCCTTACATTTAATAAAGAAAAAAACTGTTTTTATATTGTTGAGACTAAATCTATAAAATCACGTGAGCAAGCATTGAGAGCTATATTAGAGATTGCGACATATAGAAAAATGATTGATCTAGAAAGGATTAAAACAGAATATCCAAGAGTATTAAGAGATTATTATAATTTTGAATTAATTAAAAATGTAGAAATTTCTTTAAAAACAGCGATTTTATTATTTAAAGGGAGTAACCCTGCAGATCAAATTATGGCTGATGATAACCTTGGAGAGAAGTTAAGGGCTCTTGCGCAAAAATTGGAGGTACAAGTTTTCATTCTTCCCCCTCCAGAACTCCCAATTCGTATAAAATTGGAAGACGAAATAGAAGGGAATTATTTGATTTAAAATTTCTATTGAATTAACTTACACTTCAATCTCTCTCTCGCCGATAATAGCGTCTGGGTATTTATCCCTAAAGCCTTCGGGGTAGTTGGTGTGGAAGGGGATGAGTTTCTTGGGGGCGACGTTATTGATGAACCAGCAGAGTTCGTCCCAGGTGGCGTGGCCGCTGGTGTGGATGAAGTGGAAGCGGACGTTGGGCGACTCTTTTAGTGTTTGGAAGCGCCCCTGCTGGTCGTATCGAGGGGACATGTAGCCGCTCCACATGGAGTAAATGTAGGAGTATTTCCCAATGCCGATTTTCTCTATGAGCTCATCGCGCCTGTTGAATTTAATCAGGTATTGGCTCGGGTTCTCGGCGATTGTTTCGGGCAGAACAATGCCGTCTCCGGAAAGCGTTTTAACAAATCCACCCAGTCCCAGTCGCTTCTGATTTGCGAGGAGAATATGTTCTTGGTGCCCGGTGAGATCACGGCGGAAAATGACCTTGAACTCTTCCCATTCATTGATTGGGATTATGCGCCCGTACCTTTTATTCATAATCCAGAGAATCAGTGCCGAATAAATATCCACGGCGAAAATGCGTCCGGCACGTCTGGCAGCCTTGAAGGCACTGACCATGCGATCCACGTTGATG
>JALNXY010000066.1 GCA_023230105.1 Verrucomicrobiota bacterium | reverse complement strand
TGGGACTTTCGGTGGCCGGCGGACTCATGGTGAGCCAGGTCATCACGCTCTACATCACGCCGGTGATCTACCTCTACTTTGAAAAACTGCGCCACCTGGGCAAGCGAAAAGCGGTTGTGAATAACTAGATCACTTTTTTGTTGGAAAAGTCCGCCCGAAATTCCCATTCTTGAGGGGCGATGGATTATCTGGAGATTAAGGGCGGCAATCCGCTCAAGGGTGAGGTCAGGATTAGCGGTTCCAAGAATGCGGTGCTGCCGATTCTGGCGGCGACTTTACTAACGGACGAAAGATGCGTGATTCGGGGAATACCGGATTTGAGCGATGTCAAGCACATGGCCAAAATCCTGCAAACCCTTGGCGCGGAGGTGGAACTCGAATCGGGCACCATTACGGTACAGGCCAAATCGATCAATCCCTTTGGCGATTATGATATTATCCGCAAGATGCGCGGCTCGGTCTGCATCATGGGCCCGCTCCTGGGGCGCCTGCATGAGGCCAAAGTTTCGATGCCCGGCGGATGCGTGATCGGCGCCCGGCCTATCAACCTGCATCTCTGGGGCTTCAAATCTCTGGGCGCCCAGATTGATCTCAAAGAGGGTTACGTAATTGCCAAGGCTCCCCAATTGGAGGGATGCAGCATCTTCATGGGCGGCCGCAACGGCTCCACGGTTCTCGGGACGGCTAACGTGATGATGGCGGCGGTCCTGGCCAAGGGTCAGACGGTGATCGAATACGCGGCCTGCGAACCCGAAGTCAAGGACCTGGCCGATTTCCTCATCAAGATGGGCGCCGATATCAAAGGCGCCGGCAGCCCGACCATCCGGATTCGCGGCGTGGAGAAGCTCCACGGTGCCGAGCATACGGTGATCCCCGACCGGATTGAGGCGGCGACCTATGCCATCGCGGCCGCGGCCACTGACGGCGAAGTGACGCTCCTCAACAGCGAACCGAACCATATTCAGGCCATCCTCCACCAATTGCGGCAGGCGAATGTTTCCTGTACGGTTTCGGGTAAAGAGGTTACTATAAAGAGGAAGGGCGAGCTCAGGCCGGTCTCGATCGCCACGCAGCCTTACCCGGGCTTCCCGACCGATGCGCAGGCGCAGCTCATGGCGCTCATGACCCAGGCCCGCGGCATCAGCATCATCACGGAGCGGATTTTTGAATCCCGTTTCATGCACGTCCCGGAGTTGGGCCGACTGGGAGCGCATATCGAGCTTGAGGGCGTGAGCGCGATTGTCGAAGGCGGTTTTGAGCTGCAGGGCGCGCACGTCATGTCGAGCGATCTGCGGGCATCGGCCGCGCTGGTCATCGCCGGCATGGTCGCCAAAAGCACGACCATTATCTCCCGCATTTACCATCTGGACCGCGGCTACGAGAAAATGGACGTCAAACTGCGCAAGCTCGGTGCCGATATCGGCCGCTGGAGCAGTGAACCCTCGAACCCGAACTATCGGCCTGTGCCGCCATCGCTGGCCCAATTTGTCGAGTAACTGAGCGAATATAATTTGAATCTATTGTGAGTAAACATCTGACACCGGCCTCTGTGCGGGCCAATATACCCCTGCCTGAAACCGCCACGGTACCTACCGGCGGCATCAATGTCGGCGATGAACTGACCCTGGAAGTCTGCGACCTGGCCTTTGGCGGCGAGGGCGTCTGCCGGGTGGAGAATTTCGTCATCTTCGTTCCCTTTACGATTCCGGGCGAAAAAATCACGGCCCAGGTCACCGAGGTCAAGCGCCAGTACGCGCGGGCAAAGCTCCTCAAAGTGCTGGAGGTCTCGCCCGAGCGCGAGAAGCCCCGCTGCAAATATTACGGCGTCTGCGGCGGCTGCCAGTATCAGCATATCCAGTACGAGGCCCAGCTCAAATATAAGCACAAGCAGATCAGCGATATCTTTAACCGCCTGGGCGGCTTTGCCGAGAGCAAGATTCTCCCCGTTATGCCCAACCCCAGTCCCTGGAATTACCGCAACCGGATCATGATCCGCAGCCAGTGGAATAAGCATATCCAGGGTCTCCATATCGGCTTCATCGAGCACGATTGCGGCCTCGTGGTCGATATCGAGGAGTGCGCCATCGTGGAGCCGGAGATCAACCGCCTCATCACCCATGTCCGCCAGAACCCGCCTCCGCGCGGCGGCCTCAAAGTCGTCCTGCGCAAAGAGCCCGAGAACTGGCAGGTCGGCAAGGACTCCTTCTTCCAGAATAATTTCCACATGCTCCCGGGGATGATCGGGGCCCTCAAGGATTGCCTGGCAGATAGCGGCGTGCGTTATCTCTACGATATCTATTGCGGGGTCGGTTTCCTCGGCATCGAGCTGGCCGCTCAAGTCGAATCCTTCGTCGGAATCGAAGTCGATAAGCAGGCCATCAACTCGGCCCGCGTCAATGCCGAGCGCCACGGCGTCACCAAAGGTGAATTCGTCGTCGGCTCGGCCGAGGAAGTCTTGCCCGAGTACATCAACCGCTACCCGGCCGGCGAATCCTGCGTCATCCTGGACCCGCCTCGCCGCGGTTGCCATCCGAGCATCCTCACCCTTTTGCGCGAAATTCGTCCCCGGCAGATTCTCTACGTCTCCTGCCACCCGGCGACTCTGGCCCGCGACCTGAAGAACCTCTGTGCCGAGGGCCTCTACGAGCTGCGCCAGATCCAGCCGATGGATATGTTCTCCCAGACACAGCATGTGGAGTGCGCCGCCGATTTACGTCTGAAATCCTGAAACCATTCCACTTTTGATTGATATACGACACTGGAAAAAATTTCTCTTGACGGTAGAAATTCCATGATTGTATGATGGGTATGTTCGCTCTCCTGTGATAACACTACACAAGGGAGAGAACGCAAAAAAATTATGAAGAAAAGGAATGTTACTATTGTGTGCATGGCGCTGCTGGGTGGTTTATCGAGTGCCTGTTCAACGGTTGCAACACCCGAGTCGAATGACCAGGAAATAGGTCTTTTAATGGCAAGGGATGATAACGTTGCAATTAGTAAGAAGTTACAACTTGAGAGCTTATTACAAGAGTACTCCCAAGATAAAATCACACCGGCGGAGTATCAAGCCCGCAGAGTTGCCATTATCGGAAAAAATGGGAGTGGTAAGTCTAGTATCCTAAAATTGATTAATGGAGATGATATTAAATTTACCGGAAATTTTATGCTAGCAAGTGGACTAAAAATTTCTTATATTTCGC
>JALNXY010000065.1 GCA_023230105.1 Verrucomicrobiota bacterium | reverse complement strand
TTATCCACCCAATCCGTTTTTGGGACTGGACATGGAGGTTGCATCGCCGGCGTGCAAGAAAGAAAGATTATGGCTGAAGAGCATTCAGTCGCACGTAAAACGTTGGAAGATCGCAATCGTGCGAGCGATCTGGAGCGAATCCGGCACTCCTGTGCACACATCATGGCCGCAGCAGTTATGCGGATCTGGCCCGGAAGCCAGCTGGATATCGGACCCTCCACCAGTGAGGGATTCTATTATGATTTTGATATCCCGGAGCATCGTCTCAGCCCGGAGGATTTCCCCCGGATTGAGGAGGAGATGAAGCGGATTATCAAAGAAAACCTGGTTTTCCAGAAAGAGGTAAAGAGCCGCGAAGAGGTCCGCAGCATTCTGGAGACCTCCGGTCAGAAATTCAAAATCGAGCGTCTGGCGGATATTCCCGAAGGGGAAGAAATCTCGACCTATACGATCGGGGATTTCCTGGATCTTTGCGCCGGTCCTCACGTGATGCGCACTGGCAACGTCAAGGCCTATAAGCTGCTGCGGGTAGCGGCGGCCTACTATCGCGGCAAAGAGACCAACCCTCAGCTTCAGAGGCTTTACGGGACGGCTTTCGCGAACAAGACCGAGCTGGAAGAATGGCTCAAGATGCAGGAAGAGGCCAAGCGTCGCGATCACCGTAAAATCGGTAAGGAGATGCGCCTATTCGCTTTCGATGAAGATGTCGGCCCGGGTCTTCCTCTGTGGCTGCCCAAGGGAGGCATTCTGGTAACTGAGCTTGAAAAGCTGGCGATGGAGACCGAGTTCCAGGCCGGTTATGAGCGGGTCAGAACCCCGCATCTGGCCAAAGAAAGCATGTACAAAAAGAGCGGCCACCTCCCCTACTACGCCGAGAGCATGTTCCCGCCGCTGGAGATGAAGGAGACTCTCAATGACGGCACCGAAAAGATGGAACGCTATTACCTTAAGGCGATGAACTGCCCGCATCATCATAAAATCTTCGCCTCCTATCCGCGCAGCTACCGCGAACTCCCCTTGCGTTTATCGGAGTATGGCTGCTGCTACCGCTACGAACAGAGCGGAGAGCTCTTCGGGCTGATGCGCGTGCGTTCCCTCCAGATGAATGACGCGCATATCTACTGCACCCCCGAGCAATTCGCTTCCGAATTCCAGGCGGTCAATGAAATGTACATGAAGTACTTCAAGATTTTCGGCATCAAGAAATATCTGATGCGCTTCAGCACGCATGATCCTAAAGAGCTGGGGCACAAATTTGTCGATGAACCCGAGCTCTGGAAAGAGACCGAGGACCGAGTCCGCAACGTGCTCAAGGATTCGGGCATTGATTACGTGGAGATACCCAACGAGGCGGCTTTTTACGGCCCAAAGATTGACGTACAGGTCTGGAGCGCTATCGGCCGGGAGTTTACGCTGGCGACCAATCAGGTTGATTTCGCGGTCCCCGGGCGGTTCGGATTGGTTTACCGGACACGCGAGAATACGGAAGCCACGCCGCTCTGCATCCACCGGGCACCCCTGGGAACGCATGAGCGCTTCATCGGCTTCCTGATCGAGCACTACGCCGGGAACTTCCCGCTCTGGCTGGCTCCGGATCAGGTTCGCATCCTGCCTATCGGCAACGAACAGATGGAGTATTGCGAAGCACTGCGCAAGAGAATGCGCGCGGACGGAATCCGGGTTTCCGTGGATACGAGCGGAGACAAGATCGGCGGCAAAATCCGCAATGCCGAAGTCGACAAGGTGCACACGATGTTCGTCGTGGGACAGAAGGAGCAGGACGCTAACTCTGTAGCCGTCCGCCGTCACGGTAAAGGCGATCAGGGTGTCAAACCGGTCGAAGAAGTTCTGGCCCAGATCAGGCAGATGATTGCCGAGAGAGCTTCCGATTAAAGGGAGACACAGAGCGATCTAAAAAAATTCAAGAGACACAGAGAGAGCTTTATCTCTGTGTCTTTTGGTTTTTAGCAGCCTCGCTCAAACATCGCCGAGAATTTGGCGAAGACCTCTTCTTCGGTGATTTTGGCCAGGCAGGCCGACTCATTCTGAGAGGCGCATTCGGGATGTTTTTTGCCGATGCAGGAGCATTCGACCAGGATGGCTTTGTGTTTGGAGCCCTGCGGAATCCAGGATTTCAATTCCTTATAATTGCGGCAAAGGGAGAGCGAAGGGATATCCAGGGCCCAGGCCAGATGCAGGGGGCCCGAATCACACCCCAGATGGAGCTTGCAGCGGCTGATGATGGCCGAGAACTGCGGGATGCCGAGCCCGGGCGGCAGGAGCCTGAGCTGGCGGCAATCGGCGCCTTCCACAATCTCCTCGGCACGATCAAACTGCCGCGGCTCCAGCGGTGTGGAGAGGAGCATCTTCGCCTGCGGATACTTCCGGGCAAAAAGCTTCACCAGCCCTACCCATCGGCGGACAGGCCACTCCTTCATCGGCGTGCTCGTATTGGGAGAGAGATGAACGGCCCCGGGGTGAATCCATTGATTCACTTCCTGCAACAGCTCCGGGCTAATGGTCAATTCAAAGCGCGGCTCCGAAATCTCCAGACCGGCATTGCGGAGCATCTCCAGGCGCTCCTGATAAATAGGGATCGTCCCGTGCTCTTTAATCCTCGGAGCCCAGTAGCGGCTCAGGAGCGGATTATAGAAATGCCAGCGCGTAGGCGTTTGCGAGATTTTCCGGCGAACACCCAAAGCCGCGGAGAGATAGACCGTCCGGTCGGCCCCGCTGAAGTTGAAGAGCGCATCAAAACGCTGGGCTCTCAACTGACGGACGAGCCCCAGACTTTCATGCCAGGGCGGACTGGGATGCGTCAACCTGTAGGGCCAGGCACGGTCCACGCAGGGAGTCATCTTCAGAATCTCGGCACCCACGGGAGTCGTCACCACATGGAGCTCTGCCTGAGGATAATTCTGGCGCAGAACCCGGAGCGAAGGAATCAAATGAACGGTATCGCCCAGGAAGCCGAAGTCTACGACTACGATCTTCCGGGCGCTCCGGGTTTCTTCGTAAAACGAGGAAAGGCTCTGTTTCAAGGGGTGAAAGCGGCAATGGGTTTCAAACTCCGGCGAACACTCCCCTACTCGGTCTCTTTCTTACGCTCGGGAGCAGGAGCCGGCTGAGCGTCGAGATCCGGAAGGCTGAGTCCTTCGGGGGCGCGGTTCATATAGCCCCACAAAGGGACATCGTCATTTTTGGTTTC
>JALNXY010000023.1 GCA_023230105.1 Verrucomicrobiota bacterium | reverse complement strand
CAGTGAGGATGGGCAGGCTTTGATTTATCGTTTGCAAAATATGGCCGAGACAGAGCAGATTCTCCGGATGGCGGATGGAAAGAAATCCGAGAAAATTTATTTAACTGATTTGAGTGAAAAACCCATAAAGAAATTGAGCCGAAAAATGAAAGTCCCGCCGCATGGGCTCGTAAATTTGCGAGTAGAATAATCGGATGATGGGGCTTATTGAAATGGGCGTGCAGACCGAAAGCCCAAGTGTTTTACTGCTGATCCCCGCTTACAATGAAGAGGATCGGATTGGTCCCGTATTGGTGGAATATGCGAAGTATTTCAAGGAGCGCTATGCGGGCGAGTTCAGTATTGTCGTTGTACTGAATGGCTGCGAGGATAACACCTTGGGTGTCGTGCAGGCGGCGCAGAAAGAGCATCCGGAAATCCGTTACTTGAACTATGAGGAGCCGATCGGTAAAGGAGGTGCCCTGATTGAGGGGTTACACTATTTTCACGAGGCCGATTATATCGGATATGTCGATGCAGATGGGGCAACGCAGCCTCCGGCTTTTCACGACTTGATCAAGCATCGCGATGGGGCAGGCTGTATCATCGGATCACGTTGGCTGCCGGAATCAGTCATACACCAACCGCAGGGGAGCCGCAGACGGTTTGCCAGCCGCTGCTTCCATGCCTTGGTGCAGAGTCTATTCTGGATGAATATCAAGGATACTCAATGCGGGGCAAAACTGATTCGAAGGGGCGCAATTGAGGCGGTCTTAAATCAGCTTACCTTGGCGGATATGGCATTTGACATTAATTTGCTTTATGCGTTGAAGAAAAAGAATTTTACCATATTGGAGATACCGACTGAGTGGACAGACAAGATCGGAACTAAGGTTGTTCTCGGGAAAACCTCACTGGTCATGTTCCTGTCAGTCGTGCGTTTGAGAATAATTTATTCCTTTTTTTATAAGTACGTTGAATTTATTTTGTCACCTTTTTCCGAGTGGATTTACAGACGATTGGCTGCACCTCATCGTAAATTTAAGGGCCATGAAAGTTAAAACGTTTGATACGAGAAAAACCTTTTTCATTTATTTTTGTATCCTTGTAATTTAAAATGAGTTGCGTTGCCCGAAGGGGCGCAGAATGGAATCCATATTAAGATGAAGAAAAAAGTGGATATCAACGTTGTAAGGAAGGGTGACGTCCCTGCGGTCGTTCAGCCTCTTAAGGCACCTTCTTTGCCCAGACAGTTGCGTATTCTTTCTTTGTCAGACTGCGTTCTTTTCCCGGGCATGGTTGTTCCGCTTTTGATTGATGACCCTCTTCAGGTTCGGTTGGTGGATGAGGTAATCAATGATAACGGCTATATGGGGGTTATCTTGCTGCGCAAACCGGTTGTAGGCAATCCGCTGGCAAAAGACCTTTACAAACAGGGGTGTTTGGCTCGAATTCAACGGATGGTCAGCACCGAGAGAAGTCAGCTGAGAATTCTTGTAGAGGGAATTCAATGCTTTGAGATTACCCGGTTTATCAGGGGGAATCCTGACTATCCGGTTGCTGAAGTTACTTATTTGGAGGATATTCTAGAGGAAACTTTTAAAAGAAGCCCTGAATATCAGGCACTGAGCGAAAGACTGGGACAGCTTGTTTTGGAATATGCCAAGGTATCCCCGGGGGTGCCCGAAGATATTAAGATTGCATCTCAAAATACGACAGATCCGGGTCTGCTTTCCAACCTTGTCTCATTTGCTTTACCAATTCCGTTGCAGGAGAAACAGCAGCTTCTTTCCAAGAATGTGGTTGAAGCCAGGGTACGTCTTCTTATCCAGAAGTTAAACCGCGAGATACAATCGGCCCAGTTAGGCGCAAAAATTTTGAAAGACACCAGTGTGAGTCTTTCAAAAATGCAGAGAGAGAACTATTTGCGCGAGCAGTTAAGAGCCATCCACAAGGAGTTGGGAGATGAGGGTAATGCTGAAGTGACCCGTTTGAAAGGGCTGATTAAGAAAAACCGTCTTTCCAATGAGGCCTTGCAGGTTGCTCTTCACGAAATAAACCGATTGGAGGCGATTCCTTTTTCATCTCCTGAATATGCAGGCATCCGCAATTACCTGGATTGGCTGGTAAACCTTCCCTGGAACCAGGAAGATGCGAACAGATTGAATTTATCGGCTGCCAAACGTTTGCTCAATCGTAATCACTACGGCCTTGACGAAATAAAAGAGCGCCTTTTGGAATACTTGGCGGTGATGAAACTCAAAGGGGTGGCGAGTACTCCGATTCTCTGTCTGGTGGGCCCCCCCGGAGTTGGTAAAACTTCGTTAGGACAAAGTGTGGCTGAGGCTTTGGGTAGAAAGTTTTGCCGAATAGCTTTGGGTGGTGCTCGCGATGTCGCGGAAATACGGGGGCATCGACGCACCTATGTGAGTGCACAGCCCGGAAGAATCATTCAAAATTTACGCCGTCTGGGAACGCGCAATCCCGTGATCCTCTTTGATGAAATCGATAAAATGGGATCGGGGGGCATGGGCGGAGAGACTGCATCAGCACTATTAGAAATTTTGGACCCTCGCCAAAATGTCTCTTTTACCGATTCGTATTTAGAAGTTCCTTTTGATTTGTCCCAGGTGCTTTTTATCACTACGGCCAATTGGTTGGACCCGATTCATCCGGCCCTGCGAGACCGAATGGAAATCATAGAAATACCCGGTTATACCTTTTGTGAAAAGTACAATATAGCTCTTCGCCACACGGTTCCGGATATGCTCAAACGTCATGGACTGCCGGAGGGATTAATCGATTTCCAGGAACCTGCACTTCGAATGTTGATTCAGTCCTACACATATGAAGGAGGGGTGAGGGGGATGGAGCGGCAGATTGCGGCATTATTTCGAAAGATTATCCGCCGGAAAATGCAGGAATCAGTTACCTCAACACTAGATGAAAAAACTCCGGTCATTCTCACTGCGAAAGATGTTGAAGAATTATTGGGGACGCCCATACGTTTCAATAATCCTTGGGAGTTGGGTGGAACGGCGGGCTTTGCAATGGGGTTGGCGTATACGCCCCAGGGAGGAGAAGTGATTCCCGTTGAAGTAACGCGGATGACGGGGAGCGGACAGATCATTTTGACAGGTAACCTTGGCGAGTTGTTGAGGGAGAGCATTCGTATTGCGCTGAGTTTTTTGCGGTCAGAAGAGTCTCGATTGAATTTGGATATGAGTCATTTCCATTCTTATGACATCCATGTTCACCTACCCGCAGGCTCCGTGCCCAAGGATGGTCCCAGTGCCGGACTGACTTTTGCCGTAGCCATGGCCTCTCTTTTCTCAGGCAAAAAGGTTCGTCCTTCGCTTTCCATGTCCGGAGAGGTTTCGTTGCGCGGCTTTTTGCTGCCCATCTCCGGGGTGCGTGAAAAAGCTTTGGCTGCGGGTAGATTTGGTATTAATGAGGTGCTCCTGCCCAAAGCCAATGAAAGTGATTGGCGTGATTTGCCTGCTGCCTTAAAAAGGCGGGTGAAAGCGAGCTTTTTCCAACACGCTTCCGATGCAATAAAGTATGCTCTATCGGAGTAGAATTATATAATTCGCCTTTGTTCGATTTTATGAAAAATATTAATAATTTAGCTTTAAGACTGTGTTTGCTCGGCCTTCTATCCGTTTTGTTTTCTGTCACGGTGCATGCCCAATCCATTATGGAGCGAAAAAAGGAAATACCTAAAGATGCGCAGGAAATCGTGGAGATTATCCGAAGCCGTGTGCCTGTCAAAAAAATTGAGAGCCAGGGAGTGTTAAAAGTTCGGGCCCCAAAAACTAAAATGCGAAGCGTTCCGGTTCGTTTTGAAGTAAGGCCGCTCAGCGAAGATTCCTGGGAGAGCGTTTACGAGGCCACGATGCCTGAGGGAGGGCAAGAGCGTTTGTTGATTCGCTCTTATATTAACCGCCCTAATGAATATGTCTTGAGTAGGAAGTCTGAAAAGGAAACCGAATGGAAAATGAACAATATTCAGCCCGGAGAAGAATCTGCTGTCTCATTTGCCGGGACCGATTTTTGGTTCTGTGACCTGGGCTTGGAGTTTTTAGGCTGGTCCGATCAATTGTTTCTCAAACGGGAAATGCGCAAGGGGCGTCCCTGCCGGGTGATTCAAAGCGCTCCGGAAGCAAGGACGGGAACGATGTATGCGAGGGTGGTTTCCTGGGTGGATAATGAATCCGACGGCATAGTGATGGCTCAATCCTACAATGAATTCAATAAGAGGCTTAAAGAATTTGAAGTACAAAGTTTCAAAAAGGTGGAAGGTGTTTGGCAGCTCAAAAAGATGACGATCTATGATAATCTTACCGATAGCCGGACAACGCTGGAAATTGATCTGGAAGTGGATGAAGAGAATTAAAGGAGTTATATGTCTTCTATAGCCGGAGAGATTTCCTCTCTACCCTTAAAGGCCTCAGATTTTAATTACGACTTGCCGCAGGAGCTGATCGCTCAGTATCCGGCGCCGCATCGCAGTGATTCGCGTCTGATGGTTTTCAATAGACAGGATGGCTCCGTAGAGCACCGATTTTTTTTAAACCTGCCGGAGCTCTTGCGTGAAGGAGATTTGCTTATCTTAAATGATACTCAAGTCATTCCTGCGCGCCTCTTTGCTCAAAGGGATAGTGGGAAAAAGTTTGAAATTCTCCTTCTGGAGATGCTTACTCCTTTTTCCTGGAAGGCGATGATACGGTCCGGGAAAGAAGCGGCTCGCGGCGATCCCCTGACGCTTTTAGAGAATGCGACTCATGAAAGATCGGACATCACGGCCACTGTCGTTAAAAAAGAACCGCAAAGCGGAGACTATCATGTTTTATTTGAGAGGGCAGGGCAGCCTTATGATATACGGGATCGGCTTGTAGATTTGGGAGCTGTTCCTCTTCCACCTTATATTGAGCGGGCTCCTAAAAACGAGGATATTGAGCGCTATCAGACAGTTTTTGCCCGTCATTCGGGTTCAGTTGCAGCGCCTACAGCGGGTTTGCATTTTACCCTGGAGCTTTTAAATCGTTTAAGGGAAAAGAAAATAGAGACTGCATGCGTGACACTTCACGTGGGCCCTGGCACCTTTGCCCCTGTGAAAAGCGAAAATCTGGCTGATCATCCCATGCATGAAGAGCCTTTTATTCTAAGCCGGGAGACTGCCTCCGCTATTAATAAGGCTAAAAGTGAAGGGCGTCGGGTGATACCCGTCGGTACCACATCCATGCGGGTTATAGAAAGTGTTGCCCGTCAGATGGGCGGCACACATCATCTTCAAGGGATGGTTTCCCGGACGAGGCTCTTTATTTATCCACCCTCTCCTTTTTATGTTTCCGATGCCTTGCTAACGAATTTTCATTTTCCACGTTCCACTCTTTTGATGTTGGTGAGTGCTTTTGCGGCTCCCGGAAGCCTGCAGGGGCGAGAGCGCATTCTTGCGGCTTACCGACAGGCGGTGGAGGAAAGATATCGGTTTTTTAGTTATGGAGATGCAATGCTGATTCAGTGATAAAAGATACCATTTAAGATGAAAGTTTCATGCAGGGTTGTGTTTTTCGGTGGTCCTTTCCCAAAAAGCGCATCCGTGTTTTCAAGCAGAAGACTTGGATTTACCCTCATAGAGCTTTTGGTCGTCATCACAATTATTGCAATTTTGATGGCGATGCTCTTATCAGCTATTTTTAAAGCAAAAAGCAAAGCACATCAGATCGTATGCGCTGACAAACTTCGTCAATGGGGGATGGCGACGCAATTTTACGTGGCGGACCATGAAGACTATCTCCCAAAAGATGGAGCTCCCAATGGAACCTCTATTAATGGGGGCTGGTACGTAGACTTGCCTCCTTACTTAAACCTCAAACCATACCGGGAAATGCCTTGGAGGACCAATACTGAGGAGCGCATTGATCGGTCACTTGCCTGGTTTTGCCCTTCCAATCCTCGACGGAGTAACGGTAATAATCTTTTCCATTATTGCTTGAATGAATACGTGAACAAGACCGGAGCAGAAAATGCCCCCATTTTGTATACATCTCTAAAAAACCCGAGCAAAACGGTTTGGCTTTTTGATTCCAAAAATTTACCGGCCGTAGGCTATTGGAATTTTATCCACACCAATATTCATGGAGGCGGTGCGAATATTCTTTTTCTCGATGGTCATGTTAAGCGGCACAGATCCAGTGAGTATTGGGATTATGAAGCGAAAAAAGGTAAAAGCAATACAGCTGATTTGATTTGGATACCTTGAGTATTTTTTTACATACCGCCGGAGGGAGAACTCTTTCCCTTCTTGCAATTTGGGAAGAATCTGTTTTTAATCTCGCAGGCTTATAAGATGGAGTCAAATATTTCTTTCATTACGGATTTCGCGCTGGTAATGCTTGTGGCCAGTATAGCGATGCTCGTGTTTCACCGCTTTAGACAACCTGTTATTCTGGGATATATAGCTACAGGCTTTTTATTGGGCCCCCATACTCCTTCCATATTAGGATTGGGTTTGAAACATAAAGAAAACCTGGAGTCCATGTCGGAAATAGCGATTGTTCTGCTCCTGTTTTCTTTAGGTTTGGAGTTCAATGTTCGCCGAATACGTCAGGTTGGAATGTCTTCGACGATTGCAGCAATATCGGAGATTGTCATGATGTTTGCTACGGGTTGTATCGTGGGAAGGCTTTTCGGTTGGAAGTTTATGGATTGTCTTTTCATGGGGGCGATTCTTGCAACATCCTCTACCATGGTTATTTCCAAGACATTGGCTGATTTGAAAATGCTCAAAGAGCGCTTTTCTGGAATCATAATCGGCATCACGGTAGTAGAAGACATCGTGTGTATTTCGCTTATGGCGATTTTGGCCAGTATCGCCATGACTGGTTCTTTTGCCATGAGTGAGCTCACAGGCACTTTGGGCCGGTTGGGGTTGTTTTTTGTGCTGGCGTTAATCTTTGGCCTTCTTTTGGTGCCACGCCTGATGAATTATGTGGAGCGCTCAGGTAAAACAGAATTGATTTTAATCGTGTCCCTGGGGCTCTGTTTCGGAATGGCTCTCCTTGCAGAAAGGTTGGGCTATAGCACGGCATTGGGAGCCTTTATCATGGGGGCTTTGATTGCTGAGACCCACATTATCCACAAAGTAGAAAGAGCGATTCAGCCGATTAAAGATATGTTTTCGGGAATCTTTTTCGTGGTGATCGGCACGATGATTGATCCTCACGCTCTTCTCGAATATTGGGTGGAAATAGTCGTTTTGTTCTTCACGGTAATTATCTTCAAAACTCTCGCTTGTACCTTGGGTGCATTGACTACAGGAAACTCTTTCCCCACCTCCTTGAAAGTGGGCTTGGGAATGAGCAATGTGGGTGAGGTGAGTTTTATTATCTTAGCCTTGGGCCTTAGTTTGGGCGTTCTCGATGCATGGCTTTACCCCATTGGTGTTACGGTTGCCATTTCGACAATGATGGTCACTCCTTTTATTTTCAATCGTTCGGAAGGAATCCTTCGGGTTGTCAACAGATTGATTCCAAGGTCGATCATGCAAACGATCGGCGTTTATTCAGGGTGGTATCAACAACGAGGCCCTAGCCAGCGTGATATTTCAACGGAATTAGCCCGTAAATTCCTAATTAAGAATATGGTCAATCTTACTATCGTGACGGCGGTATTGATCATAGCGGCTGTTTCGAATCACGGCATAACAAACTATCTTAGCAATTATAGTATTGCTCAACCCCTTTTTCAAAACATAGCCTGGTTGTTGGCTTTTGTTTTTTGTGTTCCTTTCCTTTTAATTACTCAGCAGAATCATGCTGCCCTTGCACATTTAATCTCAAGAGAGCGCTTGCCTGAAAACCTTAAACACTTGCAGATAAGGATCGAGCGAGTCATTAAGCTGTTTGGTTTTTTTGTTCTGAGTGCTTACCTGGCAATGCTTATTTTGATCATTATGCCCGCGTCTCAATGGGGTGTGATCTATATTTTGGCCTTTATTGCAGGTGTCATCGGATTCTTTTTACGCAACCAATTCGCAAGAGTTTATCAAAAAGCAGAGATAGAAATAGAAACGATTTTGACGCGCGAAAGTAGCCCTTCCGCTAAAAAGGAAATATCAGAAAGCAACCGAAGTGTTTTATTGAATGATACTCGAATGATCACCGTTCTTGAAAACGGATTGGGTGTAGGTAAAACGATACGGGATATTGATATCAGAAATAAAAGCGGTGCAACCGTGATTTCCATTGAAAGAAACAAGTCCATGATTGTAAGCCCTCGAGGGGAGGAAATTCTTGAAGAAGGGGATCATTTACTGGTTTTAGGCAATACGGAGCAGCTGGGAAAAGCGGAACTTTTGATTAACGGTGAAGAAGCAAACTCTTAAAAAGTAAATTGACTATGGACAGAAAGATATACTATTTCGATAATAATGCCACTACAGCCGTTGCTTCCGAGGTTGTTGAGGCAATGCAGCCCTTTTTACAGAGTGAATGGGGTAATCCCTCCAGTGCCTATTTTTTTGGGCATCATTTGGGCAAAGCCATAGATGAGGCCCGGCAAAAAATTGCTGCCTTGGTTGGGGCAGATTCCCGGGAGATTATTTTTACGAGTTGTGGAACGGAGAGCGACAACACAGCAATCTTCAGCGCGTTGGAAACGACGGGCAAGCGGCATATAATCACGAGTGCTGTGGAGCATTCGGCGATTATGAGCCATGCCGCCTACCTGCAGCAAAAAGGATACGAAGTAACCTATTTGCCGGTAAAGTCTGATGGCACTCTGGACCCAGCCCAAGTTGCTCAGGCGCTCCGTCCTGATACTGCCTTGGTTTCGCTCATGTATGCCAATAACGAAACCGGCGTTATCTTTCCTATAGAGGAAGTTGGGAAGATATGCAAGAAGGTCAAGGTGTTGTTTCATACCGATGCGGTTCAGGCTCCGGGTAAGCTTAAAATAAACGTGAAAGAGATGAATGTGGACTTCCTTTCTCTTTCAGCACATAAACTCCATGCTCCCAAAGGGATTGGAATGCTTTACGTTAAGCATAGAACTCCATTTAAACCCCTCATTATCGGGGGGCATCAGGAGCGTAAGCGCCGCGGGGGGACTGAAAATGTGCCTTATATTATCGGCTTTGGTAAGGCTGCTGAGATGAGTCTTTCTTTGTTTTCAGATGAAAATACGCGCGTGAGAGCTCTGAGAGATCGCTTGGAAGAGGGTATTCTTTCGACCGTTCCGAATACCCGGCTTAATGGGCACAAGAGCTTGCGTATGCCCAATACCACCAACATTGCTTTTGATTTTATTGAAGCAGAGGCAATTATCATGATGTTCGACCAATTGGGTATTTGTGTCTCCAGCGGCTCTGCCTGTACAACAGGATCAATGGATGCTTCTCATGTTTTGAGTGCTATGGGGCTTTCCGCCATGCAGGCCAGGGGAAGTGTTCGCTTCAGCCTCAGTCGGTACAATCGGGAAGAAGATGTTGATTATGTTTTGAAGCACCTGCCTCCGATTGTATCCAAGCTGCGGGCAATGTCACCATTGAGTGAAGCGCACCCGGATAATGTTTAAAGTTGATCTACCATCAGGTTTTTATACCCCACCGTTTGA
Organism: Verrucomicrobiota bacterium; assembly: GCA_023230105.1. GTDB lineage: Bacteria > Verrucomicrobiota > Verrucomicrobiia > Limisphaerales > UBA1412 > UBA1412. The sequence continues at coordinate 38,477 of JALNXY010000023.1, read as the reverse complement.
CGTACAAAAATAATTGTGCTACCTTTCCTTCTATAGTGTTTGATGGACTATGTTGTCTATCACTCATAGATTGCTGTGGCTAGACTAGATAAATCATTTTTTCCTTCCAGCGCAAGCAGTTCTGAAGAGGATGTTGAATCCCAGATGCTACTGCAAGGATCTTATCGAGTGCGCGAAGGGGGAATAGAGTTTCACTCTGAAAAAGAAGTGTGTCTCTACACAGAAATGCACTTGCGGGTGCAAGGCTCGGAATCCAATAAAACAATCCTTTTTAACGGCGTTGTGGTCGGCTGTACGGGCAACAAACACCAGGGTTTTCAAGTATCTCTGGCGTTCACAAATATTACAAAAGAGGCTCAACTTTCTCTATTCGAGATGTATTGGGCTCAGATGTAGTTTATTTGATAGCGGTGTTTCTCATGAGGGGGACACCGTTTTTTTTACATAAAAACGGCTTCCTAGTCAGACTGGGAAGCCGTTTTGATCTTAAATACCGTTTTCTATATATTACTCGTCCTTAAAAGAGAAATCTTATTGAGCCGGAGGCTGTGCTCCTTTAGGCGGTTGTTGTTTTTGCTGCACCAGGATAACGGGTACCGGCACGCGGAGCTTCATCACTTCATCAATCAACACTTCAATGGTATAGGTCCCTTGCTCTTTAAACTCTACCTGACCGAACACAGAAACATTAGTGGTATTCTGGGCGGGGTTTTGTAACGCAAACTTGAAGGCGCTTTTGCGTAATACAGTCGAGCCGTCCGGAGCGACTAGACGTACTTCCTGGTTAAATTCACCGATTCCGGCTGTCCAGCGATTGAAGACACAAAGTTTATAGGCTGCAATCGGAAGTTGGGGAACCCGAACTTCCGAAATAACGCCAACGATAATAAAATTACCGGAAGACTCTACGCGCACATCTTCACAAAGAAGAGAAGCCTGCAAGTCGGGTAAAATACGGGATGCATTCATATTTTTCTATAATGATTTTTAGTTAATGGGTTTTATCTTGTTTAGAAACACTTCCCGCAGCCATTCGGGCAGCACGAACTGTGTTCTTCATCAAAATGGCAATTGTCATGGGCCCTACACCTCCGGGATTTGGAGTGATTTTCCCGGCAATGGGTTGCACGGCTTTGAAGTCTACATCGCCGACCAGACGAGAACCTTTAGGTGAGGAGGGATCAGCAATACGGTTCACGCCGACATCAAACACAATGGCATTGGGTTTAACCATGTCAGCCTTGACAAACTCAGGTACACCCAGCGCTGCAATAAGGATATCTGCTGAGCGACAAAGCTCGCCGATGTTTCGGGTGTGAGAGTGGCAAACCGTGACCGTCGCATCTGCATAGGGAGCTTTCTGGACCAGTATGGAAGCCATCGGCTTTCCGACGATATTGCCTCTGCCTAAAATAACGACGTGTGCACCGCGAGTTTCAATCTTATACCTCTTAATAAGCTCGTGAATGCCGCCTGGAGTACAGGGCACAAAACCATCGTTATCGCCCAGCATCAACTTTCCAACATTAATTGGGTGGAATCCATCTACATCTTTAGAGGGAGAGACGGTCTCGAATATTTTTGCCTGACGAATGTGCGAGGGTAGGGGGGCTTGCACCAAAATCCCGTGCAGAGAGGGGTCGTTATTAAGATCGTTTATGAGATCCAGGAGTGCCCTTTCGGAGGTGTCCTCAGGCAGGATATAAAGCCTGGATTGAATACCAAGCTTGGCTGCCGTTTTTTCCTTCATCCCTACATAAACCTTCGATGCAGGGTCTTCACCAACTCTTACAAATGCGACCGACGGCAAGATTCCTTGAGCCAGAAGTTCCTGGACTTCCCGTTCCGTTTCAGTCTGTAACGTTGCCGCAATGAGCTTGCCGTCTATGAGGTTGTCCATTTGTGTTATTACCTGCGATTGAGCAGCTCAATGGTTCTCACAGTGAGAAGGGGATGATTTCTCCAGCGAGAATCAATAGATTCAGGACCTCTGACATGAACCTTCTTCCCTGAATATTTCTTCAAAGCAATGTCGCTATTGGTGACATAAAGATAGTTAATCAACCGATTGTTCTGAATGCTGTAAAGACCATAAGGACTGGGAGCCGCAAGACTGCCAGTAGGACGCACAACGCCCTCTCTGAGCACGATTCTCTCCATGGAGTCCGCTGTTGTAAGAGGAGTGACTACAGATTCGGGGGCAGGTTCCGGCTGCTGTACCTCAGGCTGCTTTGCTTCAACAGGAGAGACCGGCATGGTTACAACCGGGGCGACAATTGTCGGAGCAACGGCTGTAGGAGGTGCAGGCTCTTTAGCAGGCGGAGGGGTAGTGATTTCAACCGGCTGTGGCACGGCAACCACGATCTCTTCAGCGGGCTCTATCACTTCTTCTAGAGCTTGCGGCTCGGGTTCCACCCGAACAACCGGAGGAGCTTTTGCCGGGGTGACCTGGACTGTGGATGCGACAGGAGTTTCAACTTTATCCTCTGTCTTGGGTTGCTCCGGTTTGGCGGATTCATCCGTTTTAATTCCGGCATCATCAGCAGGCATTTTATCAGTCAAAGTGACAAAGGATTCAGCTATAAAGCCGTAGGAATCAGTGGCCATAACTTTCGTCCAGTCACCTTGTGTTTCCAACCGCTTGACGGTCTCACCCCGATTGATTTGGCCGATTTTTTTATGACTTGTTCCAGGACCGTCACGCAAGTTGAGCTGATCAGCCTGGACCTGGTCCTTATCATTCAGATAGGAACTTTTTACCCAAGCGTTCGTGGAGGTCAGTCGAACTTTAATCCAGGAAATGGGTTCATCTTTGTGGGAGGGCGTGATTTCGTGCCTTTCCACTGCAATCAGCAAGGTATCTTTTTCGACTTGCTCAACAATCTCTGCAGTGATGGAGGGAGCCTTGCGGACGTTTACACGGTCTCCTTTCACAATCGCACCCATATCTGCAGATGCAGTCCATTGTCCTAGAACTGCCAGGGATAAGATTAAGAAATATTTCATCGCACTCATATGCCTAGTAAAAGCTGTATTTCAGTTTTTGTCAATAACCGCCACTTGCCTAAAGTCATTTTGTCTAATTTCACAGGGCCAACTTGTTCTCGCCTCAACACCAAAACGATGAGTTGCAAGCAGTCGAGGATGCGGCGGATTTCCCGGTTTTTCCCTTCGCGTAGGGTGATGGCCATACAGGTCCGAGTGTTGTTTGTTTTTAGCACGTCAACAGCCGATGCTTTTAAAAAATCACCCTGGTGGTGAACTCCATTAAGCATTTGGGAGATGGTCTCTCTGGAGATTGCTCCCTTCACCTCTACATAGTAAATTTTATCAATCCCCTTGGAGGGATGCGTGATGCGATTACAAAACTCTCCATCACTGGTTAGAAGGATAAGTCCTTCAGAGTCGTAGTCCAGTCGGCCAACAGGATATACGTGGCTCATCTCAGGAGGGATGAAATCCATAACTGTTGGGCGCCCTTGAGGATCACTGCGGGTGCAGACCACGTTGCGCGGCTTGTAAAGGGCCAGATAAATTTTTCTGCGTGCTTTAACAACGTGCCCTTCCACAAGCACCCGATCGACATCCGGGGTAACTTTTGTGCCGAGCTCAGTCACGCGGGTCCCATTAACGAACACCTTCCCCTCCAATATCAACTGCTCGCTTGCCCTGCGAGAGCAAACTCCTGTCTCAGACAGATACTTCTGGAGACGAATTTTGGGATTATCCACGATAAAAAATAAAACGGGAACCATCCTTCAAAGGAGAAGAGACGATTCCCAAAAACTGAGCATCAGCAGCCGAAACGCTGCATAAAATTATGCCACGAATTTCGTCTTTTTCAGATTAAAAACCCGATCGCCTTCACGCCACTCTTTGCGTTTTTTCAAAACTTCAACGCGCTCTTGGCGCTTGAGAACATTCCGTTTTGCGCCCAAAGAAGAAGCACTCTTTAAACTATTATGCAATGACATATCTAAATCAAAATAAAAACCAACCTACCTTGGGCCTCTCGCCCGGCAGGACCCCTATTCTGCCAAAGAAGCAGGAAAATGCAACTAGTTTTTAGCTTCATTATTCGAGACGTTAGAAAGAGGCCCTATTTTTGCGTCTGATTCGTCATTGCTGCGCAATAAAGGGAAGTATCGCTCAAGCAGCTTACAGTATCTGCAACCTTGTCTTTTTGACGAATCAGGATAGAATGGGTGCGTTGTATTTTGTATTATGAATAGACGTGGTTTTTTGAAGTCTGCCGGTTTAGGATTGGCAGCAATGGGAGTGTTGGGTGCATCTGCTCAAACGAGTTCAGTAAGCGAAACGAAGGCGAATAATCGTTCTTTCAAGCTGGGTTGTGCCGGCTATACGTTTGTACGATATGATCTGGATAAATCTTTGGAAATGATGCATCGAGTGAATGTGCGTCAGATGTCTCTCAAGGATTTCCATCTTCCCATCAATGCCAGCGATGAAAAAATCCAGGAAGTGCTCGCCAAATTTAAGTCGCGCAACATCACCCCATATGGTGTGGGGCCAATCTATATGCGCAATGAAGCCGAGGTCACTAACGCTTTCCAGTATGCGAAGAAGGTTGGGGTAAAGCTGGTGATTGCAGTTCCCAATTACGAACTCCTGCCCTTAGTTGAAAAAAAGGTCAAAGAATATGATTTCAAAGTAGCTATTCATATACACGGGCCCGATATCGCTATTTTCCCTCACGCGGCAGATGTATGGGAGCATGTCAAAGGTCTGGATGAAAGAATCGGCATTTGCCACGATATCGGGCACACTGTGCGGCTGGGGATTAATCTCATAGAAGACATCAAGAAGTATAGCTCCCGTATTTATGACATGCACATCTGGGATGTGGATAAAGCTGAAAAGTCAGGGCATTGTGTCGAGGGCGGAAGAGGTATTATTAACTTCAAAGAGCTTTTTGATACTTTGCAGGAAGTGGGGTATTCCGGGGTGTGCAGCTTGGAGTATACAAAAGATATGAATGATGTTCTGCCGGGAGTGGCCGAATCCATTGGATATTTCAATGGTGTCCTGAGCTTGAAATGAAGTAACTTGAATTCGAAAAACGTTCAACCTGTTTCCAGTTGCCGGGGCTTTGCTCTCATCTTTGTCCTTTCGATTTTAATTCTAACAACGGGGACTCTCTTCTTTTTTATCTCGTTGACGGTTCGAGAGTCCCAAGTCGAAAGGTCTCTGATGCTGTCCCGTTTTGCTCTGACAGCGGCCGAATCCGGAGCTAATGAGGCTCTGCAGTATTTGGTTTCCGCCAAGGTTGAGCCGACCTCATTGGAAGATGCTACGATCAAGGAAAAGTTGGAGAAACGTTGGGTTACCAATGATGGACGCTATTCGGACTGGGGGTTCCCCACAAATGATAAACTCAAAATATTAGCCCAACCGGAGGAGCTTGGTGACGGGGATTTGTTTTACGTATCGGGTTTCCACTCTCTTTCTGAAGAGGAGTCTGAGATCTATTCTTTAGGAATCAATTTTGCCGGTCAGAAAGAGCATCCCCTTTTGAGGCTCATTAGAATTGAGGTCGTGGAACAAGACAATATCTCGACCAACTTTTTGCAGGGTGAACTCATCACTATACGACGATTTAATTTCTTGGGAGGGGTGAAGCTTTCCGGCACCAACCAGCTGGATACGGGTGGAAAAACGAATCTCTTAATGACGGCGCTTTCTATGGCCTACCCCAATCAGGATGTTTTTTTGGGCAGCAACGTTATTCAGGGACACTACTTGATCAACGGCCCGCTCCCTCCCCTGGGTTTGGACGTTCCTCATGAAGAGGGTGATGGGGAGACGAACAGCAACGAAGGCGTCAAAGAAAATATCCTTGTGATAGGTTCGTCCGAATTTTTGGCTAATGAGAAACAGAGCTATGAAACAAACTATTTGGTTACGAGATTGAACTGGGCTCCATTTCCGCCACGGAAAGCTCCTGAAGAAGCCAGTTCTGCTGATGCTCCTTTGGTGAATATCGGAACGAAGGAGGCTCCGATCATGGCCTACCAGTTTGAAGCGGCGGGAGATTATAAAATTACTGCTCCCGAACCGTATCCTTTCATTTTAAAGAGTGGAGCTGTGATCAACTTGCGGCTTCCCGCAGAATATGCTCTGACAGAGCAGCCAATTACGATGGAAGAGGGGGCTCAGATGGTTCTCTTCCCAATCGGGAATCTTACGCTGGGAACGAAAGCTTTTGCGACGGTCGAAAAAAACTGGAATCGTCTTACCGTCTGGGGAGGAGCGTTAGATGCAGAACCTGTCCCACGATTGGTTTTGCAGGGAACGCCGAACGACTCTTTTTGCGCCCGAATTTATGCTCCAGCAACGGACGTGATCGTAACCAATGAGGTGAGAGTGGTTGGGTTCTTGGTGGGGCGCGAAATAACCATGGCTGAAAAAACCTCCTTTCTGGGGGATTCACAAGCCAGGCTTCATCCCCTTATCGGCTCTCCCTTGCCTTTAAATACGACGAATTCTTTTTTCCGAATTAAAGCGTGGGAAGAGATCAGCTTGATAAAGGAAAAAGAGATTCCGAACGAGGAATAAAAAAAGGACGCCTTCAGGCGTCCTTGTTAAAATAGGAGAATATCAAACTAGAGAGTTATTTCTCCAGTACCCATATATTTCTGAACTGAACTTTATCTCCATGATCCTGCAAGAGAATCCCGACTAAATCGCGTTCGGAAGGGTTAATAGCTCCTGGTGTAGCTTTGGACAGTTCCAGGTCCTGATGGATGGCGATGCCGTTATGTTTAATGGTCACACGGCCATTCTTGACTTTCTTGCCTTCCGCATCGAAACGGGCCATTGTGAAATCAATGTCATACGTCTGCCACTGCATTGGAGGGAAACAGGCATTCACTGATGGACGGCTGATCTGGTAAATTCCACCGCATTCATTATCCCAACCGGGCAAGCCGTAACTGTCTAATACTTGCAGCTCATAGGATCCGTTAATGTAGACACCGCTATTGCCGCGGGCTTGGCCGAAACGGTCTGGGTAAAAAGGAGAGCGAAACTCCAAATGCAGGGTGCAATCTCCAAATCCTTTTTTAGGAATGATGTTGCCTCCGTTGACTTCGAGTGCTCCGCCTTCTTTGATTTCCCAGCGGATAGGTTGATTATTGCCGTGTTCTACAAAGTTTTCTTTGCTTTTCTCCGTTCCGTCAAACAGAACAACGGCGCCTTCCGGCGGCTTAAGTCCAATAGTCGGAGAGGTGCGGGTTGTTTTTTTGAACGTAAAGGAGCCTTCCTGTTTGCCAGCGATGACTCCACTGAGATTACCTTTAGAGATGGTTCCGGACCAAAGATTGGCATCCAGAACAACTCCGCCGGAGACAGCTTTTTGGACTTTATCCAGGCTGAAAGCATCGTTGTCCAGGAATTTGATTTCTGCCTTGTCTGAGTCTCCTTTGATCGTTCCGGTGATGAAGAATAGAGGTTGATCCTGTTTGCCTAATTCCTCAAAGAAACGAGCTTCATAGCGATCGTTCCCCAGAGGGATCATGCAGAGGGTAACCTCTTTCTCGCTGGAACCCAGCTTTACTGAACCTTTCCAATCTCCCAAAAACGAATCCACAGGTGCCTCAGTCATAGCCTGGAGGCTGAGGCAAGCCCCCAATAATAAAATTGATTGTAACTTCATACGCGGACGATTTGACCAAAAATGGGTGTGGAAAGCAAAGACAATCTTCTCCGCCGCCGGGTTTAAGTCTCTTTACAACGGAAGGTGAAGTGTTTATCTTTTGCGGGATGGGTTTTATTGACTTATTAAAATTCAATGCAGATGGCCTCATACCAGCGATAGTGCAAGATGCTCAAAATGGGCAGGTTTTGATGATGGCCTGGATGAATAAAGAATCTGTTGAAAGAACAATTAAGGAGGGCCATACCGTTTTCTGGAGCCGGTCCCGCAAGGAGTATTGGGTCAAAGGCCAGACCAGCGGGCACTTCCAAAAGGTTGTATCGCTTTCTTTCGATTGTGATGGCGACACGCTTTTGGTTAAGGTCAACCAGACAGGCGCCGCCTGCCACGAGTATTATAAATCCTGCTTCTTTAGGACAGTGAACCCGGATGGTTCCTGGTATATCAATTCTGAAAAGCTGGAGAAATAGGTTTTCTCGTTTAGCATAAACCTCTTCGCTTCGACTTTATATCCTGCGGTTTTGGCGGCTGGTATGAGTCGAAGTTTTTTGTTTTGCCGATGAATGGGTGAGGTCGCTCTCAATAAGATTATGGACGGTCTCGGAGGCGAGCCCTCGAACGGTAACCAGAAATTCTTCAAGCAATCGGGCCAACCGTGGTAGAGCAATTTCACTCTGCCGATTTAATTTCTCGAAGAGCCAGCGGGAGCATTCCATGAAACCGGCAAATGCAGAGGCCTGGGATTGCCAGATAAGTGAGGAGCTTTGTATGAAGCGCCCGCTGTTTTGAATCAAATCCCAGAATCGGGCCAATCGCTTCAGATCACATATTTCCTCATAGGAGATATGGCTGGTTTTGAGAACATCATAGGGAGGCAGAGGAGAGTAAACCATCCCCCATTCTTCTGTATGACGGTCAATGGGAGCCCCGCGTAGACGCTTTAAAATACCCACCTGTATTTCCTGGGGATTCCACGAAAGCAAGGTGTCAAATCCTCGGGCAAAGCTTTCCACGTCTTCGCCGGGCAGCCCGACAATCAAATCCGCGTGGACGTGGACTCCCGTGTTTTCGCGAATCCAGCGAATATTTTTTTCCGCAAGCAGGATTTCTTTTTTCTTCAGAGCGATTTTCGAGTCCTTGTCCTGTGATTGATTTTGAACCGAACTTTCAGCGATATGAGTGCGTGAGATGCGGAGAGAAACCTCTGGGTTTAATGTTTGAATGCCGATCTCTAACTGGACCCCGCCCGAAGGAAATTGTACCAGAAGTTTTTTTAGATCTTCAGGAAGTAAATGGGGCACCATCTCAAAATGTAGGAAGAGACCGGGCCTCAGACGATCCAGGAAAAACTGCAAAAGCTCGCATGCATACGGGGTATTGATATTAAAAGTGCGGTCAGTGAACTTAAACTGAGTAGCTCCGCGATTCAGGAGGGTTTCCAATGCAGAAAAGAGTTTCTTCCGATTGAAAAAGCGCACTCTTTTATCCAGGGAGGAGAGGCAAAATTCACAGCCGAAGGGACAACCTCGAGAACTCTCGATATAAAGAATGCGATTGAGAATGTCAGCATCCGTATAAAGATCGTATGGAAGCTCCAGGGTGTCCAGAAGAGGCTTCTCCTCAAAAATAACTTTATTCTCGGGGGAGCTGCCGGAGAGTATTTGCCTGCATATTTTTGGAAAAGATATTTCTGATTCTCCGCAGAGGATATAGTCGGCGAATTGTGATACGGTTGGATGGTCCGCGTGAAAACTGACCTCCGGCCCACCCAGAAGAAGAGTTATTTCAGGTCTTATTCTTTTAACGAGCTGGACGACCTCAGTGACCAACTCCACGTTCCAAATATAGACTCCAAATGCGAGAATTTTGGGATGATATTTGAGAATCTGCTCAGCAACCTCAGACGCGCGTCTGCGAATATCAAACTCGACCAATTTGGCTCGAGTTTTCAGTTCTCCCGAATTGGCCAGAAGGCTCCGTTGCCCTATGCTGGAGTGAATATATTTAGCATTGATCGCGACTAAGAGAATATCCGGCACGGCAAAATTCAGAGAGGAGTCAGTTAATGCTCCCAGCGTTTGACTCCATATTGCTTGAGCATTTTAATGGAAACCTTGAAATCTTTGGGTAATGGCGACTCAATAACAATAGAAGGAGAGCTTCCGGGATGAGGAATTTCAACTCGAGAGCAGTGCAATGCTGCGCGGCCCATGAGGGGGCGCTCTTCACGCTTGGTGTTGGGTCGATACTTAGGCTTAAGTGAGGAGAGGTAAAGAGGCCTGCCATAGTAGAAAGAGTCACATACGGCAGGGCATTTGATATAGCGAAGGTGAGCCCGGATTTGGAGGTATCGCTCCGTGACAGGGTAACATTCGAGCAGAGTGTAACCGCTATAGCTTTCTAAAATTTTAAAGCGGGTGATACTCTTTTTTCCTCTTTTCACATCGACTTTCATCAAGTCAGATCGTCTGGGGTGGGGGATCAATCCGGCCTGGATAGTGAATTCATCCTTGAGTGGTTTCCCATGCACCAAGGCGTGATATGTGCGGAACTCCTTTTCGCTACCCAAGAGGTTTTTTAGACATTCTTGAGCTTTTTGCGTCTTGGTAAAAATGAGAACGCCGCTGGTATCTGCATCTAAGGGGTAAAGGCAGTTTAAAGCAGTCAGGCCTTCGCGGGATGAGACCCAAGTGGCCTTACGCTCAATATCTCTAGCAAAGAGACTTTGAATATTGAGTGCTTCTACAGGGGAATAATTTTGAACGGCCAGCAGATTTGAAGGCTTATCTATTATGAGTAAATCCCCATCCTCAAAAAGAACGGGGATTTCCCAATAGTGAGAGCGAATTTCGCTTTCCTTCGTTGCCGGCGACGATAGTTTGATGATGTCGCCCATTAAATAAAATTCTGATTAATTAGTAGATGGCGCCGCAGGAGGAGTGATAATCGGCTTTGCGGGCGCGTTCGTTGTGCCAGATGCAGGAGTCCACTGATTGGTTGAGGCGCTTGCTTGAGCTTCTGCTTCGCGAGCTGCCTGTTCCTGAGCTTCCTGTTTCTTCTTTTCAATATCCCTGGCCGTCTCAAAGTTGGCTTTATCATATTCCTGCATGAACCACTCGGTGAAAACGCTTTGGAGGTTGTCAGCGAGTAGACCCTTGGTATAGTTTGCCAGTTTGGCTTCCACAACAGCAGGATCGGCAGGTTTGCGTTCCTTCAAATAAACAACGGCTGCCGCGGCATTCGTGGAAAGAGGCGAAGCCGGGATAATAGGTGAGCAGACAGCAGGTGCTGTCTTGAATGAAACGGCATTCTTGATCTGCCACCACTGAGCCGGGAGTTCGATATCCACATCCTTAGCATCGGCGGTAAATTCAGGAATGGCCGTGAACTGAGCCTTGGATTCGGTAGCGGCTTCCTGGAAGCTTTTGCCTGTAGCCAGCAGGTTCGTCACACTTGTCGCAAAAGCCCGGGCTGCAGCATTGCATGCCTTCACTGCTTCGGCCTTTTTATAATCCTCCAAAACTTTATCGGCTACCTCAGAATATTCAGGAGTTTTTGATTCAATCTTGCCTGCAAAGCAGATTGCATAGACATTGGTCTGTCCAACAACCGGAGGAATTACCGCATTGGTTGAAGAGAGGTTCCATGCTGCTTGTGCAAACGTGGCAGGGAAATCCAATGCTTCGGGCTTGCCATCGGTTCTTGAGAACGACTCGCTGAGCTTGGGAGTTAATCCTTTGGCTTTGGCCGCGTCCATATAATCCTGCTCGGAAAACTTTTCTGCGGCAAAGTAGGTGTTAATAAACTCAGCAGCGGCAGCACGAGCCGCACGCAAAGAATATGCTTTATGAATTTCTGTGATTATTTTCTCCTTTGCGGCCGCTTCAGAAAGGGTGTTCCCTTCCTCATCAACGTAGAGCTCAGGATCATTATCCTTATAAATCTTATCAGCAAACTCAGCCGCGGATACCTTTTCTTTTTGGGTAAAAAGAGCCATCCCGGCATCAAAATAATTCGTGGCTGGAAACTCAATATAATGAACCTGCATTTTTTCCGGAATTCGATAGGAGGACATCCGGTTGGTGTAGTGTTGCTGGAGATCAGCCTCAGCTATATTTTCCAACGAAGCCAGAAAGTTTGAAAGAGGGAAGGTGGCCAGCTCAGCCACATAAATTTCTTTCTGAGCTTGGAGCGAAGTAGTCGCATAACGGGGGGAGACCATTGCTCCCGGCAACCCCACAGTAGTGATGAGCTGCTTGATAGCCATTTCGCTTTTGGCGAGCTCTTCAAGCATATATTTGCTGTAACCGGCGGGGTTGAGGAGAGTTGTGACGAAGCGCTCGTAGAGGGCCGGGGAATAATTACCCGTTTTATCCTTAAAAATAGGTAGGCTTTGAAGCCAGATAGTAGCGGCTTCGGAGCTCACTTTAATACCGGCCTTGGCAGCACGATCCTTAAGGATGAGGCGCTGCTTAGCCTCGTTTTCTCCATCCCAGCCACCACGGCCTTCCTGAGGCCTCTGGCCGTTATTCAGGAAATAAAGTAGGTCTGCCTCGATATGAGCGGCCATGAATGTGTCTCTGTCAACAGGCTTACCATCCATTCGACCCACAGTGGCTGGTCCAGCTTCAGGGTTCCGATTTACATCGGGCGAGAAGAAAATAACAAAGGAGATGATCACCACAATGATGAGGATGCCCCACAACCAAGTTTTATGCTGTCTTAATGTTCTAAACATAAAGCCCCTTATCCATAGCTGAGTGTCGCCGGCAGGTCAATTCAAAAAACAGAAACGTGAGAAAAAGTCTGAAAAGAAGCTGTATTAAAATAAAAAATACGATGATCCTGTCTTTCGATATTCCTTGACTCTCTGGGTGCGTTTTTTACGCAACACGACAACACAATGCGGTGCCCAGGCTTAGGGTGACGCCATTTGTACCCATATTTTACAAGGATTTTCACGGATTTCTATCGGGAGAAATCTTTATAACACGCTTAATATCCTCATTATATTGGGAAATAACGATCGAACCGGGGATGATTGAACAGAGCGAGGTTGAAGTTTTTCCCAGTTTAGGGAGAATTTATCCTTGCAGAAATCAGTGGGGGGAGGAAGAAAAAACTCATTTTGCTCACTGTTAAAAAGCCGATTATTTGAGATTACGAGATATCTTTTTTTGAAAAAGAGTTTTCCCTTTTTGAAAAGAATCGAAGCCCCACAAAGAGTAAAGCGGTAAATCCGTAAGCAATGACGAATTGGGGTGCGGCATTCAAGGTGTAGAGACTTTCTATTCCACGCTCGGTCAATGTGAAGGCATGGATAATCCCGAAATAGGATAATAGAGCGGCAACGGCACACCAGACTGCGGCTTTGAGGAATTGGCGCTCAATACAAAAAACGCAAATTGCAGACAGTAGAATCCCTGTGAGGATGAAGCCCTGACTCAGAGCGATAAGGCCGTAAATGTAAAGGCTGTCGCCAAATTTAGGAGCCACATCAAAGAGCGTTGTGCCGGCTTTTTGTAAAGCGGTTTCAATTTCAAGGAGTACCCATGCGGCTATACAGGGAATGAGCCCTATACTCACCGCCATGGAATGGCGAGGCGGACTGGCTTGAAAAGCTTGAGCGGTCATAATGAGCCCGATCCAGAGGAGGATTCCCAAAAGCGCCTCCAGAGGGACAACTTTGAGAATAAGGGTAATGCCTCCGATAAAAACGAGGAGAGTCACGATTACCCCGTTTAAAACTGAATATCCGTGGCGTGCGCCCATTTGCTTCCATCCGGGGTGCCCAATATAAATCGTCGTGGGGAAAGGAGAGCCGAAGAGTGCGGCGGCCATGGTTCCCAATCCGTTTACCAGCAGGCTGGAGCGGGTTGGAAAATGGTCTCCTCCTGCGTCAGCGCTTTCCAGATTTTCCAGTGAACCGACCACGCTGAAGATTGCCATGGGGATAATGACTGCAAAGTATTGCCACCCATCACCTGAAAGAATGAAGGCGAAAAGATCACCGCATACAGGGATGGGCGGGTAAAGCTTGGGTTCCCAAGGTTCTGCCAGCGGAACAAATAAATCATATCCCATCCAGCGTGATACCCAGGCCGCTAGAGTCCCCATCAGGACGGCAATCATTCCCCCGGGAATACGGCCGGGAAAATTGATTTTCGCGCCGTAGACGGCAATCAGGAGAAAGGCAGGCGCTATTGCTATTATGGGACTGGCGAATATCTGAAAGACAAAACCCATTGCGATGAAAGAAATGGCGACTCCGGCCAAGGCTGAAAGAAGTGCGGCCCGAGGCGCATTTTTTCTCAACCAATCACAGCAGTATGCGCCTATAATCTCCAAGATTCCGCTGATAAGACAGGCAAATACACCAGTTTTCCAAGCCAGAATGGGGTCTCCGGTTTTCTGATAAACCGGCCCCATAATCAGGAAAATAAAGGCAACGACAGTCGTGGTGTTGATGCCGTAGGGCAGAGCGGTGATTGCCGGGTTTCCTGTTTTAATAGCCAGTTTACGTGCCTGCCAGGCATAAAAAAGATTGCCGAATATCAAGGAAATTGCTGCCCCGGTCATGACCTGACCATTGAGTAGCTTGGAATCAAAACCGCAGACTGTGGTGCAAAGCACCATAATCAGCATAAGTTGGAGAAGATTATCTGTGAAGAGACCGAAGAATCCATCCACATCTCCACTGACGAACCAGGGGATTTTTTTATTGCTCATTAAAGGCTGAACCGAAATCCGTTCCTGTTTCACGTCCTAACATTTTGAGTGTTTCCACGCGCTCAATTCTCCATTTATCGTTGGTTTTTATCCATTTCATCCGAAGAAGCTGGTGTATCCTGTCGCGGCGGCTTTCATCAATTATAATTCTTCCGATGACATCCATGGTTGCTCGAGTTTTATCGGGGCTCACTTTAACAATCGGGTCCTCAAATTTCAGATCCAGCTCTTGAAGATAAGTGTGGGCTAAGGAGATTATATTCATTACCTCAGCACGACCGGTAATGGATTCGGCTTGTGTGTGGACACCATCCAGGGTGACGACAACGTTGGTGGCGAAGTAATCACGAGACCCCTCTGCTTTTGCCATGCGAATCACAAGAGAGCTTCCACTGGCAAAAGAAACAGCCCTGGAAAATGAGTTTAAGCGCTTGCAAATACGCTGGGTCTCCGACGGGAAAAAGTACCCCCATGCAAACCAGACAATCAGGGCAAGCACGCAGAGTTTTAAAAGTTTGGGAAGCCATTTTTTCATTTGATGATTTTTCCTTGAATCCGTTTTATGCTTACTTCTCCGAACTCGTGCATCTGCATGGGCATAGAGCGGTTATCCCCAATGACCAGGTACTCATCAGGTTTGAGCTCGACCTCCTTACGATTCCAGGGGAGACGTTTTTTTTGTACCCATGGTTCCTCAAGAGGTTCACCGTTGATATGAACCACACCATCGCTAATGGAGATTTTTTCACCGGGTAGGCCAATCACACGCTTCATGAGTAATATTTTTTGTGCCTCTCCAATTTTGATGGCAATGACGTCTCCGCGCTGGGGGCTGGAATGCCAATAGGCCAATTTATAAACCAGATGGATGGACCGATCTGGATAATTCGGTTCCATGCTGAGCCCCTCGCATCGAACGGGGATCATCACATATTTAATTAGTAGAAAAACAAAAACAACAAGGCCGGCAATGCGCAGCAAAGTAAACTTGATGTTCCCGCCCACTAGAAGGCGTTGTTGCCAGGATGCCTTTTTACTCTCTTCCATACACTCCTATTTGAATAATCTGGCTTAAAAAGTCAAGAAAGATCAATGGGGATGTTCAAAAACAGTATTTTTTTAAAAAGCGGCACGTGTGGATGAAATTGTTGGAGGCAACTTCTTGAGGAGGTCCCTGCGCGATGATTTGTCCGCCCTTGAATCCCCCTTCAGGCCCCATATCGATCAGCCAATCAGCGCACTTGATAATATCCAGATTGTGCTCAATGACGATTACGGAGTGATCAGCTTTAACCAGATTGTTGAAGAGCTTCAATAGAACGACAATATCATCAAAGTGAAGGCCTGTGCTGGGTTCATCGAATAAAAAAAGGAAAGGCTGCTCTTTGCCGCTCCGGGAGGCGGTGCAGGATTCTGCGATACGAGCGGCCAGTTTGAGTCGCTGGCACTCGCCTCCGGAGAGGGTGTTGAGCGGCTGGCCCAGGGTGATGTATCCCAAACCGGTTTGCTGAATGAGACTGAGTTTGGCAGAAGCTTTTTGCGCATATTTACACTCAGGAAATTGGTTCAGAACAGAAATTGTCTCATCAACCGTCAGGGCCAAAAAATCAACAATGTTCAGTGAAAGAGATTCATCAGTTTTAAGGGGATTTTTTACCTCTATGACGGCCTCCTGGGCTTTGGCATTAAAGCGAGTCCCATTGCATTCGGGACAGCGCGTGTAAACGTCGCTGAGAAACTGCATCTCAATTTCTTCAAATCCCAGACCTCGGCATCGAGGGCACTGACCCAGCTTGGAGTTATAGCTGAAATGTCCCGGTGAAAAGCTTTCGACTCCGCCGGCTTTCAGTTTCCAAATAAAAAACTGCCGCAGATCGTCAAAAGCGCCAACGTACATGGTCGGGCTGGACCGGGGCGTTTTTCCAATAGGCGATTGGTCCACAAGGAAGAGATTCGTAATGAGTTTTGCGGGGAATTGAATTGCAGAAGCCGTAGCTGGATTTTCCGAATCGATATTTAACGAATGGACCTGATGGTTCGAATCCAGGACTTGTTGGACACCGGGATGGATGATGCTTTTAAGCAGAGTGCTTTTACCCGAACCGCTCACTCCGCTGATGCATACAAAACGCTCCAGGGGGATGTCTATATCGAGCCCATTCAGATTATTTGCGCATGCTTTACGAATTTTCAGAAAATGTTTAGGACGGCTTTTTTGAGATGTGGAAAGCGGGATAATCAATCTTCCGCTGACATACCCGGCGGTCCGGGATTTTTTGGAATCAATAAAGTTCTGATAGCTTCCCTGAAAGACAATCTGGCCGCCGCGTGCACCTGCCTGGGGGCCTAAATCGATTATATGATCCGCCGCTTCTATGACCATCATTTCATGCTCCACGGTTACCACGGTGTTTCCGATGTCCCGCAATTGTTTGATGGTGTTGATCAGTCTTTCTGTGTCTCTCGGATGTAGACCGACGCTGGGCTCATCCAAAATGTAGAGAGTATTCACCAGGCGATTGCCTAAACAGCTGGTGAGGTTGACACGTTCGGTTTCCCCTCCGGATAGGCTTCGCGTTTGACGGTTCAAGGTTAGGTAGCCCAAGCCAATTTCGTTGAGATAGGAGAGCCGATTTTGAACTTCCTTCAGGGCGTACTCAACGGGACCTTTAAACTTATGGCGCTCCTGTAAAGCCTGAATAAAGTTGTAGGCATCACTCAGCTCCAAATCGTAAAACTGAGAAAGTGTTACGGATTCTCTATTATCCTTTAACGGATTGGGAACTTTGAAAGAGAGTGATTCCGGAATAAAGCGGCTTCCCCTGCATGCCTTGCATTCCCGGTAGGAACGATAGCGCGAAAGGAAAACGCGAATGTGCATTTTGTAGGTATTACTCTCCAACCATTTGAAAAAACCGTTGATTCCGTACCAGGTTTTGGGCCAGGTGTGGTTTTCATCTTTCTCATAAAGCGGGTCGCCCTCAATGACCCATTGCTGTTGTTTAGGGGTTAGAGACTTGAATGGAACGTCCAGCGGAATTTTCGCCTTCGGTGCCATTCGCAGCAAGTCCAGTTGACATTCTTTAGAGACTCCGCTCTGCCAAGGTTTAACCGCGCCTTCTCTGAGTGTCCTAGAAGTGTCGGGTATAACCAGGTTCATATCAATTCCAATCGTTCTGCCAAAGCCATGGCAAACGGGGCAGGCACCCAATGGATGATTATAGCTGAAGAGACCCGGAGTTGGTTTAGGCAAAGTGACGTGACAGTCTATACATTCGGTTTTATTCGAAAAGGAATGGGCCAGAGAAAGGTCAGGATTGGCGGCATCCAGGACGAGAAGTTGTCCATGCCCATATTTGTAAGCTTGCTCGCAACTATCGGTAAAACGTTTTTGGAATTTTGGAGAACAATGAACCCGATCCTGAATGATAAAGAGCTCCGGAAAAGGATGATTTTCTTCGATCTCTTCCAGACGCGTTACTTTCCCTTCAATCAAAGCGCGGCCATATCCCAGCCCCTGAATCCAGGAAAGGGATTCCCGGGAAGAAATTTTTTCTGATAGTTGAACGGTGAAAACAATGAGACAAACTTCGGTTTGAGGAGAAGCTTTCTTGAAGGCTTCCCAGATACAATGAGCGGGAAAGGGGCTAATTTCTTTCCCGCACTGAGGGCAAAAAGGGACCGATACATGAGGCCAGAGCACTTTCAGGTAATCGGCTATTTCAGTCAAAGTGCCTACAGTAGATCGACTGGTCTTGATTGAGTTTTTCTGCTCAATAGCAATAGCCGGGAGGATATTCTCGATTCGATCAGCCTGCGGTTTATCCATCCGATCAAAAAACTGCCGTGCATAAGGAGAAAAGGTCTCAATATAACGGCGCTGACCCTCTGCATAAAGAACATCAAAAGCCAGGGTGCTTTTTCCTGAGCCGCTCACGCCGGTGAAAACAGTCAGCTTCCCGATGGGGATATCAACATCCACGTTTTTGAGGTTATGATGGCGGACACCTCGAAGGTGAATTGAATCCCGCATAGACTATTCGGACTTAATATGCGAACAGAGAATCTGTAAGGACCGCTTTACGCCGCCCTGATTTTTCAGAACGACTTCACGAGCATGAGCCCCCAGCATATTGCGACGATTCGAATTGGAAAGAAGCGAAACAATCTGCTGCTCAAGCTTGTTGGTGTCCGGCACTTGAAGAGCCGCATCATGAGAGAGGAAGCTCTCAACGATTGAGGAGAAATTTTGCATGTTAGGTCCAAACAGAACGGGCTTGGCTAAAGCTGCCGGTTCAATCGGGTTTTGTCCGCCCTTTGCCGTGAGGCTTTTGCCAATAAAGCAGAGAGTGGCTGCTCCATAAAAATAACGGAGTTCGCCGGTGGTATTAACAAGCAGACAGTCAATCCCTCCACCATGTGATGGAAGAGATTGGGGAATATCGGTCCGCAAGACAAACCGGATGCCGGTAGCTTTTAACTCCGGGATCAGCGCTTTACAACGTTCGAAATGGCGTGGAACCAGGATCAGGAAAAAATTTGGAAATTGCGCTTTCAAGCGAAGAGCCATTTCTGCCAAAAGAACTTCTTCTCCGGCATGAGTGCTGCCGGCTACCAGTATGGGTGCATCGGAAGGAACGCCCAGAAGATTAAGCATCTGGGGAACATCAAGCTTCTCATCCAACGAAAGTGGAGCACCATCAAACTTCAGATTACCTGTAAGAGTAATGTTTTGAGGAGAGGCTCCAAGAGCGATCAGGCGCTCACGATCGGTTTCGTCTTGAACGCCAATGGCTGTGAATCCGGAAAATATATCTCGAAAAATAAAGCTGGCTTTCCGGTAGCGGCCAAAAGAACGTTTGGAAAGGCGGGCATTAAAAAGGAAAAGAGGAATATGGCGCCGCTGGGCCTCCCAAAGGAAATTGGGCCAAATCTCTGCTTCAATTAGGACGATCGCTTCAGGTTGAAAGGTGTCCAGTGCTTTTTTGACGGCCTTATTCCAATCAATGGGATAGTATATTTTGATAATTTCTTCAGGAAGTTTTTTGGTGAGCTCTGCCATTCCTGTCGTAGTGGTTGTGCTGGCTACAATTTGAAATTGAGGACGCTCGCGGGCGAACTGTTGAATCAGCTGCACGCAGAGGTTTACCTCACCCACACTCACCGCATGGAACCAGAGTAAGCGTTTTCTTTCACCAGATAAAAATAGGGGCGGGTAGTAACCAAAACGTTGAGAAAGACCGCGCTGCCAGTTGCCGCGCCGCCAAAGACGCCAAAAGTAATAGGGTAAGGAGACAACGAAAAAAATCAGAAATAGAATGTTATAAAACAACCTCATAATATAAAGGGATTATCTAGGGCGGCAAAGGTTCCGTGGGGTCTGGTCCAGCCGGCAGAGGGTCCATCAGCTCCGGCTCATGGATTTGCGGGGTGACGGGCTGAGTTGGCTCAGTTTCCGTTTTAACAGGCTCTTTTGGTGGCTCAATTTGTTCAGGGGGAGTGGCTGGCGCAGGTGGCTCAACAGGAGAATCAGGCGCCTTATTTTCGAGAGCGGCCGGTAGTATCGTTCTCAAAGTGAATCCTTCAGGTGTACTTTGGAACGCGCTCAGAGAGAAATCAAAGCAATTTGCAAAAGAGTCAAATTCGGGCAAGAGAGATGGGGATACCTTGTTTTTTAAAAACCCGAAATTCACATTAACATCCTGCGCCAGGAAGGTAAAAACAGGAACCAAAAATGTATTTGTTTGGTCCTGAGCCAAAAAACTTTTGAGCTTTTTATAGTAGTTGCCGGCAACGAGCTTACTGTCGGTATACTCAAAAAAACCGGCAGAAAGAACCCCAATTGATTGCGCAGCGGATTCCAATCGAGGAAGCGAAGATAATTTTTCCTTTTTTTCTGAAGGAGTTAAAAAATCTTCAACCAGCTTATATTCAGTGCTGAAAGCAAACACCCCATCCTTAAAGGCCAGGTGACAATAATTGGTTTTGAAATCAGAGGCGCTTAGTTCCAAATCGGGCAAAGGAATTGAAGTGATTTCATAATTAGCTACCTCTTTTTCAATGGTGGGGATGGGCGCGAGAATCGAAATCAGTTTTTTAACAGTCTGGATGTAATTCTTACCATCAGCCACTTGTATGAAACGAATCGCCTCTTTTTCACCATTAGCTCCGAGCCTTTGGCAGATTGTAACATCATTGCCCAGAGGCATTATAAAATTTTCTTTGAATTTAAAATTCGGGTCTGCCTCCAAAATGCTGGGCAAAAGGGCTTCCGTTAAAAGGTCTCTTACGTCGGGCATAATCTCATCGACCATTTTCTCAATCGCATCCCAGGCTGAAGTGAAGTTGAGGCGTGTTCTGGAAAAGCTCAAGACATCCCTTGTGACAAACTCCGGAGGCGAGCAATCGCCCGGTTCCAGAGAAATAATTTTGGCTATACCTTGCCGGGAGGCTTCCGGAGAAGAAATAAAATAATCCGTGCAAACGCCGGCAGGAGTATCTAAAACGGCAACACTTCCGGAAAGAAAGGATTCCAGGCCTAACTTTCCGACGACCGTGGGCAGGAGCATCTCTTTTTCTGCAATGGGTTGCTCTGTTGCCTCTGGAGAAGGATTTTCGCTTTCATTCCCGGCGGCTTGAGAAATTTTACTATTTTCAGCCAATTCGTTTTCAACCCATTTCTGAATAATGGGGCTCAAATGAGCCCATCCCCAGAAAACCGCATCGGGAAAATGGTATTTATGTTTCGCCCATTCCGGGTGCTCAGAGAGATGAGGCACCTGGTCTCGTGTTGCTTGAAGGATAAGTCTGGAGGCCTGCGGTGCGTTCAGTTCAACTAAAAGATAGGAATCTACCGCAGTAATCCATATGGTGACAGGGGTGTCCTGATCAGGTTTAAAGGAGGCGGGGAAAAAATCCAGAAATTTCGAAAAAGCTTTTGAATGTTGGGCAGAAAGCGGTATTCCAATCAATTGTGTTTGTTCGAAAGATTCCAGCTTGAGGTGTGATGAAAAGATTTCACTCGACGCCATGGTGTGAAGCAGGTTCGTGAGTGTCGCAGTTTCTGTTCCCATGTCAAATCCCAGCACTGGCGAGGCTTTGAGCTCGGGAAGAAATGTGTTAGTAAACTGAGGTTCAGTGACGAGGGCCAGAAAAGCCGAAGTGACTTTCTTTTGCAGTGCGGGGACGTTTAAAAAGGCAAGCTCGGAATTAGTTTGAAACAAGGACGCTATGCCCCACTGGGATTGAATCTCATCCCGCAGGGGCTTGAACTGTGGATGATTCCAAAGTTTACCCAGGGGTGTTTTAAGAGCTGTTCCCTGCAGTGCTTGACAGTCGGGGATAACTACTAAAGCCAGCGTTTGAACAGGGAGCTTTTTTTCAAAATACGGGGTTAGATCTGCAAAAAGATGGGAGCCGGAAAAAAGGCAAAGGAACACTACCACCCAATTGAAAAAAAAACAGTGAGCCCCTTTTAATGGATGGTAGCGCTTTTGATTTTTACTTTCTCTCTTGGAGATTCCCATTTTTACTTATTCAGATCACGTCTGGGAAAAAGAGGTTCGGGTTTTCCAACGACATGTCCCGGCTGCAAGCCGCCCCATTGGCATGATGACCATTGATCAGGAGAATCATGAAGTCCGAGTTGTGAGTAAATTTTTTCTGAAGTCTTTGGAAGCACTGGCCAAAGTAAAACGGCGAGGATTCTGCAGACTTCCACCAAATTATAAAGCACTTCGTCCAGACGGGCTGCCTGTTCAGGCTGTTTTGCCAATTTGAATGGAGCGGTTTGATCCACATATTGATTAGCCCGGTTGATGAGTTCCCAGATGCGAATGAGAGCACCCTGAATTTTTATTTCAGAATAGCATTTAAAGGCCGCAGCACAGGAGTTTTCAGCATCCGTTTTCAATTCATCATGCCGCGCAGGAACAACCCCATTCCGATAGCGGCCCAACATTGAAATAGAGCGATTGATCAGATTTCCCAAACCGTTAGCCAGTTCCGCCTGATAGCGGGATGCAAAACCAGCATCTGTCCAGTTACCATCCGGGCCAACTTCCAATTCACGCAGAACATAGTAGCGAAAGGCGTCCAGTCCCCATTCCTCAATCACGGCTATAGGTTCAACCACGTTGCCTGTGCTTTTGCTCATTTTCTGGTTATCTTTCTGCCACCAGCCGTGCACGGCGAGCTTCTTGGGAAGTGGGGCTCCGATTGCCTTAAGCATGATGGGCCAGTAAACAGCGTGGAACTTAACGATATCTTTGCCGATAACATGGAAATCCGCTGGCCATAACTGCCGCTCCTGTTGAGCCGTTTCAGGGAAATCTTCTTTGGTGAGACCGATGCTGCTCAGCACTTGCGTATCCCCGTAGGCAGCTGCAATAGTGAAGTAATTCACCAGGGCATCAAACCAAACGTAAGTAACGTATTCCGGGTCAAAGGGCAGGGGAATCCCCCATGAGAGACGAGCTTTGGGGCGGCTGATACAAAGATCTCCGAGTTTTTCGTTTTTGAGAAAACCCAATACTTCATTTTTACGGTACTCGGGATAGATAAAATCCGGGTGAGACTCAATGTAATCAATCAACCATTGCTGGTGAACGCCCAACTTAAAGTAATAGTTATCCTCAATGAGTTCCTGAACCTCGCCCCACATCGGCGCGAAAGAGCCATCCGGGAGTCGGTCTTTTTCAGTCAAAAAGGTCTCTTCTTTTGTGGAGTAAAAACCTTTGTAGGATTCCTTGTAAAAATGCCCCTCTTTATAAAGCTTGCTGAGAATTGTCGTTACGACCTTACTGTGTCGGGCCTGAGTCGTACGGATGTAGTCATTGTGGGATATGCCCAGTTTTTCAATGAAATTGCTCCAGGAAATTGCCAATTCATCGCAGTATTCTTGAGGGGATTTATTCTGTGCAAGAGCCGCTTGTTGAACTTTTTGGCCGTGCTCGTCCGCCCCTGTCAGAAAAAAAACATCAGCACCCTGGGTGCGATGAAACCTTGCCAGGACATCGGTGAGAACTTTCTCATAAGCATGGCCCAAATGAGGTTGGCCGTTCACGTAATCGATTGCAGTCGTCAGATAGATACTCTTACACATATCCGGTCATATTGTGCATAAAGGGTAGAACTTTTGCAAACCATGAACGATTTGATTTTTGCGTGAATCACATGGAAATGAAAAATTTATCCGGTTAGCAACAGGTTATTAAAGCTCTGACTGGATTTTTGTCCAAAATCTGGTAGTATACTGGGAATGGATCCGAAACAGGGTTTGACAGTGAGAGGGAGCATGAATGAGAAGAGAATATCTCTTCATCTTCATGCTGAAGGTGCCGAAGAGGTTTTAAAGGAGCTTGTTGCTCTTATTGAGGAAATTAAGGATATACCAGGTGCGGCCGCCAAGCTCCTGGATGCACTTAGGGAACGTGAAAAACTTTGCAGTACGGGTGTGGGTGATGGTGTGGCTTTCCCTCATTGCCGCAATGCCTTAGTAGGTTTGGTGAAAACTCCGGTTGTTGTCTTCGGACGGCATGAGAAAGGAGTTGCTTATGGGGCTGTCGATTCAGTTCCGGCCAAGTTGTTTTTTCTGGTCATAGCACCCTCTGTCAGTACTCACCTTCAAATTCTTGCCAGGTTAGGCCGTATGTCGAGGGATGACCGTTTCAGGCAGAGTCTTCTGAATGCTCAATCTTCTCAGGAGGTTTTAGATATTATTGAAAAAACTGAAACCGCTTAATCTGCTCCTGATCCGTTTTGTCGATGAAAGTAGTAATCATTGGTGGTGTGGCAGCCGGCGCAAGTGCTGCTGCCAGGTTGAGAAGGCTCGATGAAGCAGCTGAAATTATCCTGCTTGAAAAAGGAAGCCACGTTTCTTATGCGAATTGTGGTCTTCCCTATCACTTAGGGGGAGTTATTCCACAGCGGAAGTCGCTCTTGGTGGTTACACCTGAGAGGTTTAAGAGACAGTTTAATGTTCAGGTGCGTATTGAAAGCGAGGTTGTATCGATTGATCGAACTGCCAAGAATGTGACCGTTCGTATGAGAGGGGGAGAAACTTACATAGAAAGCTATGATAAGTTGGTCTTGGCCACGGGGTCATCTCCCGTCCCTCTACAGATTCCAGGGATAGAAAGTCCTCGCGTAACGCATCTCTGGACGTTGGCCGACATGGACCAGGCGCTGTTTCATATCACCGCTGGAGCTAAACGTGTGGCACTCGTTGGAGCTGGCTTCGTGGGATTGGAGACTGCCGAAAATCTTCGGGAAAAAGGTTTGGAGGTGACTGTTGTCCAAAGGAGTAATCATGTTCTTTCAACGGTCGATCGAGAGATGGCTGTTCCCTTGGCAAAGGAGCTGGAGTCCAGCGGCATCCGCTTTGAGTTTGAAAGGGTGGTAAAGAAGTTTATAACGAATGAATCCCACCTTGGAGTCGTCTTGGATAACGGGAAACAGATCAAGTGTGATTTTGCCATCCTCTGTGCCGGGGTAAAACCGAATTCGGATCTGGCTCGGAGTGCGGGTTTGGAGCTGGGTACTCATGGCCACATTGTTACCGATGAATATTTAAGAACTTCAGACCCAGATATCTTTGCTGCCGGGGATGCCGTGGAGGTGCGAAATCCGATTTTAGGCGGTAGAATAGCTATCCCCTTGGCGGGCCCTGCGAACAAGCAGGGGCGTTTAGTGGCGGATAACATCATGGGAGCTCAAACCAAATATTGGGGCAGCATAGGGGCTTCCATTCTCAAGGCCGGCAAATTAACCGTCGGAATGGTTGGTTTAACTGAGGCCCGCCTGAAACAGAGGTCTGTTGCTTATGAAAAAATTTATCTCTGTCCTAATAGCAACGCCTCCTACTACCCCGGAGGCACGCTCCTGAATTTTAAGCTGATTTTCGCACCCGATGGGAAAATTTTAGGAGCTCAGATCGTTGGTGTAAAAGGAGTGGATAAGCGAATAGATGTGATCGCGACTGCTATGCGTAACGGGATGACAGCGTCTGAACTGGGATATTTGGAGCTATCCTACGCACCGCCATACAATTCCGCTAAAGACCCAGTGAACATGGCAGGAATGATTGCCGAAAATGTACTCAACGGCACATCGAAGATTGTTCATGCTGATTCCATTCCTGAGGGAAGCTTTTTATTGGATGTCCGTGAGGGGGCTGAGTTTAATTTGGGCACCATTCCCGGATCGGTTAATATTTCTCTAGGGACGCTGCGGGAACGCTTAACCGAGTTGCCTAAAGAAAGAGAGATTGTAGTTTTTTGCCAAGCGGGTACTCGCGGATATGTTGCTGAACGCATCTTGAGGCAGCATGGATTCAATGTCAAAAATCTCTCGGGCGGTTATCTGATTTGGAAGCTTTTTAACCCTGCCAGTTTGAGCACGCCTGTTTCATCCTGTTGTACGCCCGTCTTATCTTGTTGCGCGCCTGCAGGGTGGATGGAGACCACGACAGGTTCCTGAAAGCCTGTCTATCGTATCTGGGAAAGTTGATGAGGTTGTCGTCGAAGGCTGGTTTGTAAACTTGGCTTGGAACGGTGATAAGCCATTATTCACTTTGTTTAATGGTGTTAAAATGAATTGTTGAAGAGAGTGTTGTTCTTTTGCGCCAGCTTATTTTCAATCCTATAAGTTCTCAGGGACACAGGTGAAGAGGCAGAGACCGTTTTAAAATTTTTATCACCGAAAAACCGATATAATCTTTCTTGCTATTTAGTGTGAGGATGGTATTAAGACTCACGGCGATATGAGCAAAATGGAATCTGTTGCAGCCGGTGAATCCGGCAAAGATCAGGAGAATCCCCAAAGTGTCCGCACCAGCAAAAACTTACAGCGTGCGAGACACGTTTATAATATAGACGGATGGGGGCAAAATTATTTTGATATTAGCGATCAGGGCAATGTCATAGTCAAGCCTTTGCATGAAGAGGGAGCCTCCATTGATCTACTTGATATTGTAGCAGAAGCTCAATCTAGAAATTTAAAGTTTCCTTTGCTCGTACGATTTCAGGATATTCTAAGGCATCGTGTTAAAGCTCTGAATAAGGCCTTTCAAAGCGCGATAGCGGACTGTGGTTATCCTGGTGTGTATCAGGGAGTGTTTCCCGCAAAGGTCAATCAGCTCAGGGAAGTGATTGAGGAGATACTGGATGCGGGAGAAGAGTTCCAGTACGGTTTGGAAGTGGGGAGTAAGCCCGAATTGATGGCAGCGCTTGCCATGCAGGACTCTACCACACGACTTCTGATTTGTAACGGGTACAAAGATACCCTTTATATTCGCATGGCAATTCTGGGGCTGAAACTGGGTAAAAAAGTCATCCTCGTTGTCGAAAAATTCGAAGAGCTAAAGCAAATCCTGGCTATTTCCAAACGGTTGGGGGTTGAACCGCAGCTGGGCATCCGCCTTCGTTTGACCAGCAAAGGGACCGGAAAATGGGCCGATAGTGGAGGCGAGAAAGCCAAGTTCGGTTTGAATACACCCGAATTGATGGCAGCGGCAGAGCTCCTGATTCAGAATGGGTTGAGTCATTGCCTTAAGCTGACTCACTTTCACGTTGGTTCTCAGATTTCAGATATTCTTCCGATTAAGAGAGCCGTTCAGGAAGGAGCCCGCTTTTATTGCAAACTTCGCCAAATGGGATTCCAGGTGGAATATTTCGATGTGGGTGGTGGTTTAGGCGTGGATTATGACGGGAGCAGCACCTCCTATGATAGTTCCATCAACTACACGATGCAGGAATATGCGAACAATCTGGTTTTTTACTTGATGGAAATTTGCAAAGCCGAAGGAGTTTCATGCCCAACCATTGTGAGTGAAAGCGGCCGCAGCGTGGTTGCGCATCATAGTTTGCTTTTGACGGACGTGCTTGGCTCCATAGAAATGGCTCGCAGGTGGAAAGAAATAAAACCGGATGAATCGCACCATCAGCTTGTTAAAGAGCTTTTGCGTCTCTACGATGAAGTGGGTGAAATGAACCCCCTGGAGGCCTACCACGATGCGCTGAGATACAAAGAAGATGCTCAGGATCTGTTTATGCTGGGAATGATGGACCTCAAAAATAAGGCGATGATTGAGCAGCTTTTTTGGCAGGTAAGTGCCCAGGTTGTGGAGATTTTTCAGAAGCAGAGATATATCCCGGAAGAGATTCGGGCTCTCAAAGTCTCCATGAGCGATCAGTATCTCTGCAACTTATCCGTTTTTCAATCACTTCCCGATAATTGGGCTTTAGACCAGCTTTTCCCGATTATGCCGATTCATCGCCTGAATGAAGAGCTTAGCCGGGAGGCTATACTGAGCGACATCACCTGTGATTCTGATGGCCAGGTGGATTGCTTTATAGATCTGAAGGATTTTCGTCAGACACTGCCCCTGCATCGGCTCATTTACGGTGAATCGGGAAATGAACCCTACTACCTGGGCATTTTTATGATGGGCGCTTACCAGGATATTATGGGTGACCTGCATAACTTATTTGGTAGGGTCAACGAGATTCATGTCTTTTTGGACCCAGATGAGCCCAGCGGTTACTATGTGGAAGAGGTGATTGAAGGTAGCAGTATCCGGGAATCTCTCGCAGAGGTTCAGTATGATGAGCGGGAGTTAAAGCGGAGAATGAAGCAGCAAATTGACCGCGCTATTCGTAATGATTTAATGAAACCTTCAGAAGCAATGCGTCTTCTGGATGAATACGAAAAGGGGCTCAAAGAGTATACATATCTCTCATTTGCCCCGTAGAATGATGGCAGAAGAACAAAAGATAATCGCCGGTTCACCCGATGAGCTTTTAGCTCGCCTGGCTGAACTTTACCGCGGGCTTTCGGTTCTGCTCTGGAGTGTGCCACTTTACTTGATTTTTGCTGTTCAGACCCTCTTTACCAGCGAGTGGAAGATTTTTTTTTCAAACCATTGGGATTTGATCGGAGCTCTTCCGGCTACCGCTGCGGCCGTCTGTATTGTTTATGGAATCAATTTGGTGCGAGCCTCTCAGCTTGATTCAAGTAAGCTCACCAAAAATCTGGATGAGCTATTGGTCATCTTTATTGCCATAGGCGGGCTTTCGCCTTTTTTTTATTGGTTTTCTCAAGAGCCGGCTTTGCTTTACTTTGCCGCGATGGTTTTTATACTGATCCTAACATCACTCTATTCTTTGATGGTTTTATCGCGTGTGATTTATCGTCTGGCTGCATTTCTGGGGCCCCCGGCTTTGAGGGCTGAAGCTGCCCTCTTCATGCTCCTAAACAGTGCGATTTTACTGTCCTGCATGGCTGGTTTCACGCTGTACTGCATGGTTATGGTTGGTGCCATAAGGTTCAAAAATCTGCTTTATTACTGCGCTTATTATCAACCGCACTTTCAATGGTTTTTTGTCCTTGGGGTCTTATTTCCGATGGCTGTTTGTGTCTGGTGGCTTTGGAATTTAAAGACGCTTTGTTTTGAGAAAATTTTGAATTGGGAAGTTGGTAAGGATGAGTCGGTTCGTGAAGAAGCGCTGCCTTCGCCGAGTTCTTCCCGAGAACCTCAAGAAAAGGATGCAGCCTCTTAACTGCTGTTTTTTATCATGAAGCAACTAGCGCAATATCAGGACGGGCGATTGGAAATACAGGAAGTGCCCGTTCCCGTGCCGCCTCCTGGGGGTGCCTTGGTGCAGGTAAGCCACTCGGTAATCAGTATCGGAACCGAGAAGATGAAGGTCGAGCAGGCAAAAATGAATTTGCTGCAGAAAGCTATGGCCAGACCTGACCAGGTTAGAAAAGTCATCGAGAGCATTCGGAATTTGGGCTGGAAGAGTGCGTTACAAAAAGTTCGCAACCGAATGGAGTC
This sequence comes from Verrucomicrobiota bacterium, assembly GCA_023230105.1. GTDB lineage: Bacteria > Verrucomicrobiota > Verrucomicrobiia > Limisphaerales > UBA1412 > UBA1412. Next base: position 9,237 of record JALNXY010000023.1, on the reverse strand, counting down.
GCCCACGCCTTTAGGCTATAGCGCGGCCGGGGTTATTGTCGCGGTGGATGAGGGCAATACGCGATTGAGAGTGGGGGACCGGGTGGCTTGTGCGGGGGCTGAGTGTGCCAACCATGCAGAATTTATTGCAATGCCCGATCTCCTCATGGCAAAAATTCCTGAAAATGTCCCAAACTGGATGGCAGCTTATTCGACGGTTCTTAGCATCGCCATGCAAGCACTTCGGCAGGGAGATGCAAAACTGGGTGAGCAGGTGCTTGTGATGGGGCAAGGGCTGATTGGATTACTCTTGACGGCATTACTGCACGCTAATGGGGTGCGGGTGATGGCGGTGGACCTGGTGAAGTCTAAGGAAAAGTTTTCAACCGAAGTTGGGGCAGAGCGATTTGTCAGCACGGGTGATCTGGTTAATGAGGTTCGCTCCTGGACTTTTGGCAACGGTGTAGACAAGGTTTACCTTTGTACGGGGACCCAAAGTAATAGGCCGATTGAGCAGGCAGTCGAAATCATGCGTGACAGAGGGCGGCTGGTAATTGTTGGCAACACCAAGACAGACCTTTCCTGGAAGACTTATTACGAGAAGGAGATTGATGTTCGCTATTCACGTTCGTATGGGCCGGGGCGCTATGATCCCTCTTACGAGTGGGGCGGAAGCGATTATCCCATCGGTTATGTGCGCTGGACGGAGCAGAGAAATCTGGATGCCTGCTTGGCTTTGATGGCTGCGGGGAAACTGAATCTGGAAGCGATCACGACCCATCGAGTGAGGTTTGAAGATTCTCTGAGCGTTTATCAGGAGCTGCTTAAACCGGAATCCAAAGAAGTGGGGGTTGTCCTGGAGTATGCTGGCGCATCTGCGAGTATTTTAGAGAATGCAACGGCCAAAATAGGCCGGATGGAAAAGCAGAAAGATCGCGTTAAGTTAAGCGCACCGGTTTCGCAGCTTCATGTCATCGGAGCCGGAAATTTTGCACGCACGATGTTGCTGCCTCATTTGCGCGGGAAAATTCCTTTTGGTGTGATTGTGAACCAAACAGCCCTGAGTGCGAACCATGTTAAAAATAAATTCGGATTTCAGGTCGCCTCTACAGAGGTAGGGGAGGCTCTAAAGCAGAATAATAACGCTGCGATTGTTATTGCTACACGCCACCACCTGCACGCACCTCTTGCTCTCCGGGCATTGGATGCCGGCATACACGTTTTTATCGAAAAACCGCTTTGTCTCACTCGTGAAGAGCTGGTGCAGATTGACGCCATGATGGGGGCTGATAAGGGCGGTACGATTCAGGTCGGTTTCAACCGTCGCTTTGCGCCGCTATCAGTGAAACTCAAAGAAGTCGTCTCATCCGCTCCGGGACCCAAAAGCGCAGTCTATCGGGTGATGGCCGGCAAGTTGGACCCCAAGCATTGGTATGCCAACTTTACAGAAAGCGGGGGACGTGTTCTCGGGGAGGCTTGTCACTTTTTTGATTACTTCTGCTGGCTTTTTTCCAGTAGGCCGGTTCGCGTGTTTGCTCAAACAGCTTGGCCTCTGGAAGGTGCTTTGCCATTTCCTGATAGCATAACGGCTCATATAGAGTTTGCCGATGGCTCCAGTGGGCAGTTGATCTATTCTGCTGAAGGGGATAGTTCTTATCCCAAGGAGAGACTGACCGTGTTTGGTTCAGGATTCGTAGGAGAGCTGGATAACTACCAGAAGCTGCAGGTTTATCGCAAACGCAAATGCCAAACGATGAAGGCTCAATCCAAGGGACACGCTGAGCAGATGGCTTCCTGGTTAAGTTTTTTGAAAGCGGAATCTCCTCACCCCTTGCCTTATGAGGAGTCCCGGCAGGCGATGCGCCTTACTTTTGCGGCCTTAGAATCTATCCAGCAGGGTAGGGCCGTTGCTTTGGATTAAGCTGAAATTTTTTTGGTTGCCACGATAAAGCTATTAAACATCAGATAGCGCAGGGGAGTCAGGTTCAGGCACAAATCCAAAAGAGGGTGTACGTACCGATCTGTGCAAACAATGGATTCAACCCGGCATCCGTAGCGTTCCAGGAAAAATTTCATTTGGAGCGGATTGGTCACGATAATGGCATCATCGTCGGGGCTAAAGACTTCCTTAACAATAGGGGGCATTCGCTCAAAGCGGACACAATCAGGATTCGTTTTGATCTCCCTTCGAATCTTGGATAGCGACTTCCAATTACGCATTTTATTCGCAATTCCTCTCATTCTGGGATGATAATCCTTAAACCCAAGCACGCGTAAAAAATTGGGAGAGGAAATCACAAGACGCCCCCCGGGACGAATTACCCGGACTAATTCCTTCAAGAAATTTTCTGGCTCCTCCACATGCTCCAGTACATTGAGGGCACCAGCTGAGTCGAAAAATTCATTCTCGAAAGGAAGATGCCGACCATCATAGATAACGCACTCCGGGGAGTGTGAAGAAGCGCGCGCTATATTGGCCAGGGAAACATCCACGCCGTGAGCCGAATATCCACGCTCTTTTAGCTTTAAGACGACTTGCCCGACGCCGCAACCGACATCCAGGATACGGGAATCCGGAGCGAGAACAGTATGATTTTTTAGAGGTGTAGCGCAGGCCAAAGCATCGATATATTTGGAATAGAAATGAATATCCCAGTTCGCCAGAAACTCCGCGTAAACTTCGTTTTCTTTATATGTATCTTGATGTCCCATTGTCTTAACAGTCCGCTCTTCAGCCTTTTAAATTCTCTTTGCCAGTCCGGCATTTGCCGGGAAAAAGCAGAGAAAGAATAAAACTTCTTGCACTTTAGTCCAAGTCTGTTTACCTTAACACCCGCGCTTGCTTCTGCAAAGCGTGCTTAACGTAGAAATAGAGCAGTCTGTTTTTACCTTCCAATTGGGTTGGTAGCTCAGCGGTAGAGCAGCGGCCTTTTAAGCCGTTGGTCCAGGGTTCAAATCCCTGCCGACCCACCATTTTTATAAGAATTCCCTCCAAAGCTAAATCAGGCCTTCCGTAGCTCGTTAGATCAAACCTTTTATAAAAAATCCCTTTGCTGCTCGGTTTATATCAGGCGAATTAGACTTCCAGATGGGGGGCTAAGCATCCTCTGGAGAAAAAAGTGGGGTAGTCGTGTTTTTGTGAAGAGTTTGTCTTTCTATTAATCAGTTTTCTGCTACCATTTCCGAGGGTTATGGAATTTGATTCCTGGCCTGCCTGCTTCCAGCACTGATTGGTTTTGTTAAAAAGAGATGGAGCTATGGCCTGCGGTTCTATGCTTGGAACCCGTATTGAATTGGGCCATATTAATTTCTTTACAAGTACTAAAAAATGTTTAGAGTAGCGGGGCAGTTGAGAGACAGCTAGGGTTTTTCAATTGTTTGGAATAATCGTAGGAAGAAGAACGAAGAGAAGACAAGCGGCTAAGATATGGATTCTAAGGAAAAAGCCAAAAATATAGAAGAGTTTCGTATTCATGAACGTGACACTGGGTCAGCAGATGTGCAGGTTGCACTTTTGTCGAAGCGTATCAGCGCTCTGACTGAACATCTGCAGAAGAATAAGAAAGATCATAGTTCACGTAGGGGTCTGATTATGATGGTGAGCCGGAGACGCAAACTTCTGGATTACCTCCATGAAAAGGATGCGGACCGATATGTGGCAATAACAAAGAAACTGAAACTGAGAAGGTAATCCTTCCAGGCGAGAACGGTTTGGAGGTTCAAGTGGACTTCCAGATGCGTGTTGATGCAGCGCCGTATAAGGTACTGAGCGCTGCTATTCTATTCTCAGGATAAGTAATAATGAATACCCACCGAATCAAGCGGATTATGTTTGACGGTGGGTTTTTGTCTTAAGGATGTCATTTTAAGAGTTTAAAGACATTGTAGGAAGTAAGAAAGATAAGAAGAGTATGGTACATAAAGTAATAGCGCCGGCTGGCAGCAGCCAGATCACGATTCAAACCGGCATATGGGCACGGCAGGCAGCCGGCTCAGTCACAGTGCAGCAAGGAGAAACCATCGTTTTGGTGGCAACTGTTGCAGCAAGCAAACCCAAAGAAGATTTGGATTTTTTCCCTTTAACGGTTGATTATCGCGAAAAGGCGGCAGCGGCGGGCAAGTTCCCCGGAGGATATTTTAGAAGAGAAGGACGCCCCACCGAAAAAGAGATTTTAACAAGCCGATTCATTGATCGGCCCTTACGCCCTCAGTTCCCTGATGGTTGGCTCAACGAGACACAGGTCCAATGCATCGTCATCAGCGCTGATGGGGAGTATGACCCGGACGTGTTAGCTGTTTTGGGTGCTTCTGCAGCTCTGACGATCAGCGATATTCCCTGGGGCGGGCCTCTGGGTGCTTTGCGTCTTGGCCGTGTGAATGGTCAATTTGTAGTCAATCCGACGCACTCTCAAATGGAAGAGAGCGATCTGGACCTCATTTATGTGGGCGACAGTGACAATGTGGTCATGTTTGAAGGCACAGCCGATGAGATCAGTGAGGAAGACTTTAATGCGGCAATGCAGTTTGCCCAGGCAGCTATTCAGCCTATGATTGCTGCTCAGCGTGAGCTCGTAAAGGCGGCAGGCAAAGCTAAAAGAGTATTTCAAGTACCTGAAATTCCTGCTGAAATTATTGCTGAAGCAAAGAATATCGTGGGCGATCGCCTGATGCCGGCTCTGACGATTGTCGGAAAACTGGATCGCGAAGCAGCAGTGAGCGCTATTAAGACTGAAGTTGCGGAAAAACTGACCGCTAAGTTCGGGGTAGATGTAATCAAAAAAGCTCTGTTGAGCAATCTGTTCTACGAAATGCAGTCCTCGACCGTTCGCAGCCTGCTTTTAGATAAAGGCCAGCGTATGGACGGACGCAAACTGGATGAGGTCAGGCCTCTTTCAATGAGCGTAGGTATTTTGCCTCGTTCTCATGGTTCTTCGATTTTCACGCGTGGTGAGACTCAGGCTCTTTCTATGGCGACATTGGGTTCCATGGAAGATGCTCAGGAGTTTGACGCCTACACGGGAGGAACGAACCAAAAACAATTTCTACTTCACTATAATTTTCCGAACTTTTCCGTTGGTGAAACAGGTCGCATTATGGGACCTGGACGCCGTGAAATCGGACATGGGGCTTTAGCAGAACGCTCAATTGAGCCCATGCTGCCTCTGACTGATTATCCCTACGCTATCCGTATTTCGACGGAGATTCTTGAATCGAATGGGTCCAGCTCTATGGCGACTGTTTGTGCCGGAACTCTGGCCCTCATGGATGCGGGAGTTCCCATTATTCGTCCTGTCGCCGGTATCAGTGCGGGCCTTTGCACCGACAATGATGAACATGGCAATCTCAAACGCCATGTTGTAATGACAGATATCATGGGCTGGGAAGATGCTTTTGGTGATATGGATTGCAAGATTGCCGGTACTGAAAAGGGAATCACCGGTTTCCAGTTGGATCTTAAGCTCCGCGGTGTATCTCTGGATATTATAGCGGAAGCCTTGGAGAAAACTCGCACGGCCAGAATCTCAATCCTCAAACAAATGGCGGAATGTATCCCTGCTCCGAGAGAGAATATCAGCAAGTATGCTCCCCGTATTGTTTCCTTGAGGATTCCGGAAGACAAGATCGGTGCTTTAATCGGCCCCGGTGGCAAAAACATCAAAGCGCTTTGTGATGAGTCGGGCTGTGAAATCAATATTGAAGATGATGGCACTGTCCGCATTTATGGCAATAACGAAGAGGGAATGCTGATTGCCAGAGCTGCAGTGGAAGCTCTTTCTGCTGAGATTAAAGTGGGCGAAATCTATAGAGGCAAGGTGGTTTCTATTAAAGAATTCGGTTGCTTTGTAGAGGTGCTCCCGGGCAAAGAAGGCCTTGTTCACATCAGCGAATTGGCAAACTTCCGCGTTAAACAGGTGGAAGATATTGTCAAGGTCGGAGATACCTTCCCAGTTAAGTGCGTGGGTGTAGATGAAAGAGGTCGTGTTCGCCTTTCCCGGAAAGCTGCAATGGCTGAGCGTGAGCGCGAAATCAAAGGTGGAAGTGAAAAAGAAAATTACTCAGAAGAGTAAGATTCTTCCTTCAATTTCCATCATATAGATGGTAACAAAAAACCCGCTGACAACAGCGGGTTTTTTGTTGGAAAGATGAAACTAGCGATCAGCAACTAATTGAAAAGAAGCAAGCTTTCGGGCTTTGCCAGCTTTTCGGGTTTAGTGGCGTTTAATTGAAGGAGTATTTCATCACTGATATCGTGCTTGCCTGAGTCAAATATGACAGCCCGATAAGGATTGGAGGCATCTATAGAGGTGTTTAAAACTAGAGTATATCCTTCCTTTTGAGCCTGTTTGGCTATTGTCTCATTCACTTTCTTGAGGATATCCTGCTGAGTCCGTTTTTTTCTGGCAGCTAGATTTTTAATCGCATTTTCCCGAAAGCTGGCCAAAGCGCTTTCAAGCTTTTTGCGCTCTTCAAAAGCCTTTGCTGCTTCTTGCTCGTTTTTACTAAGGACTTCAGGAGGCAAATCCTTGGCCTTAGTGCTGTTCAGGATTTCTGTAAATTTTTTGTCTGCAGCTTCATAAAGCTTGTGTGCTTCAGCAGCTTCTTGCACGAGCCGCTGATTTTCCTGCTGATAGGCAGCGTCTTCCTGCCAAGTCAGATAGTAGTTCTCCAAAACTTTGCGAACATCAATCGTCGCTATTTTTTGGGATTGGGCCTGGGTGCTGAATGCAAATATCAGACAGGCCAAACTGGTTAGAATTAACTTTTTCATAACAGAGAGATCTGGTGTTAAAGTATTTTAGAATTCACGTGTATAGCCGGCGCTGAAATTAAAACGTCCGCTACCGCTCTCATTTTTCCCATTAATGGGAATGCCGTAATCGAAGCGGAGGGGGCCCAGCATGGGGATATTCAGGCGAACGCCCAAGCCGATATTATCAGCCCAACCCAGTTTTCCGTAAACGGGGTCTTCTCGATGGCTTGGATCAAAATCATATGCGTCGGGATTAACCCAGCCAATGTCGTAAAAAGCAGCTACACGCAGATATTCTTCGACAATGGGCACAGAGTACTCCAGGCTTCCGAAAACATAGGTTTGACCTCCGACGGGTTCCCCATCAATCAAAGGGCCTAAATGGCGGTATTTATAGCCGCGCATGTCATAAGCTCCGCCTAAATAGTATTTTTCATAGAAGGGAACGTGGTTGGAATCGTTGTATGTATCCATGGTTCCGACTCTGCCGATAACTTCCAAAACATCTCCCTCTCCAAATCCTTTGAAATACCAAGCAGTGCGCAGCTCCAGCTTATAAAAACTAAAATCACCGCCTAGAGGTCCCCCGGCAATTTGAGGCATAAATTCGGAACGCTGGCCTTTATTCGGGAGCATGGTCGAGTTGCGTGTGTCATAGGCGATAGAGGGCATAATTTTGGATATCAGATTTGCCCCTTTATCCTGCCGGATTACATAGGGTGCCTTATCGGTCACATTCTTAATATCCACGTTTTCGAGAGAATAAGCCAACCCCCCGGTCCAATAATCATTCCAAAGAGTGCGGGTCAGCCCGACCTTACCGCCCAGGATTTCCTCTTCGAATTCATCTGAGTAGTAGTTGATCTGGCGCCAGTAGAAATCCGTGCTCAGCGTTAGCTTGCGACCGAAGAGCCAAGGTTCTACAAAGGAAAGGATATAATCTTGCCGCTCGGTTCCCAGAGTGGCACGCAGGCGCATTTTCTGACCACCGCCCATGAAGTAAGGAGGCTTAAACAAATCAAAGTTACTCTGTGAAACTTCAGCATAACCAAAAAGGTTATCCACAGTGCTGAAGCCGGCACCGATCATAAAGTTAGCTGTATCCTGTTCTTCAATATTTAATATCAGGTTCTTTTGATCCGGAATATCTGTTGGCTCAGGCTGAGGATCTACTTTCGAGAAATACTGAAGACCCTCCAAACGCCTTTTGCTCAAATTGACGCGAGTCATGTCGAACGTTTCACCCGGAGTAATAGCCAGCTCACGACGGATCACTTTATCTTTGGTCTTGGTGTTACCCCGGATTTCGATCTTCTCAACATAGGATTTACTGAATTCATCAATCCGATAGACAACATCCATCGTAGAATTCTCCACGTTGGGAATTTTTACCGCAACAATAGAGGCATCAATATATCCACGCGAACCATAAAAATCCTGAATAGCGTCCACATCGGCAGATAGTCCCTTAGGTGAAAAGACTTCTCCGCTCAGCATGGTAGGGCGTTTGAGCTTCCCTTCCGTATAAACTCCCCTCAATATTTCATCCGAACTGAAGAGGGTGTTTCCCTCAAAGGAGACTTGACCCACCCGGTACATCTTCCCCTCGTCCAAGTCGAAGTGAACCACCATTCGCTTATCGCTGACAGTTTCAGATGTTACATCATTGATTTTGAAGTCCAGATAACCGGCGTTATGGTAGAGATCAATCAGTTTTTCACGGTCTTCAACCAACTGGTCATCCTTGAGAGTGCCGCTCCCGGTCACAAAGGAGAGGAACCAAAATCTCCGAGTTTTTACAGTCTTTCTGAGTTTTCTCTGTTTAAATACCTCAGCATTTTCAAAAACCACATCCTTGATCTTAATCTTGGGTGCTTCTACGATTTCAAAGACGACGCTTGCTCTGCCCGCTTTTTCATCTACGTTTGTCGTATATTCAACGGTGGTTTTTTGGCGGCCGTTGCGCTGATATTTCTTGAGAATATCCTGCTTGTCTTTGAAGAGCTTGTGCTCATCCAACGGTTGTCCGACCTTTGAAGAGAGCTTCTTGAGGAGTGTGCGCCGTGTATAGTGCTCGTTGCCGATAAACTGAATGTCCGTAATTGTCGGCTTGGCCTGTACATAAAAAGTGAGAGCCACATCGCCTACGCCCTGATCCTCTTCGCCTACGCGTATATTGTAAAAATAGCCTGTCGAGTAGAGGTTTTTGATGCTGTCATTAACCGCAGTCCGGAGGTAAGCATCTCCGGGTTTAATACGGATATTTGACAGGATGTAGTCGTCATTGACCGACTGTGGCCCCACATGTGTGATGAGGATTTTTTGAACTGTGCCCGTGGGTTCCTGAGCGATTCCTGGTTGACTGCTGCAAAGCAAAAGAGCGGCAATCACGGCACAAATTCTAATCCTATTTCTCATGGGTAAGTACTAAGGTACATCTTCTTGACGCACTCGGGCCAGGTTATCAAAACGGGTGTAGTTTTTCAAGAAAATTAAATCCACTTCTC